>PBDS01000024.1 GCA_002718155.1 Pseudomonadota bacterium | reverse complement strand
TATAAAACTGGCTCCCCGGGCTGGACTCGAACCAGCGACATATGGATTAACAGTCCACCGTTCTACCAACTGAACTACCGGGGATCAGGACAGCGAATCCTACTGTTGGGAGAATCAAGGGTCAAGCGACTGTTGGCCCTTCATCATAATCGGTGCAAATATCATTCAGTCATATTCAACTACAATTGATCGAGCGACCATCTGGCGCTTTCTCGGAGATTCGGCTTCGCCCCGTGTGATAGACGATAATCGCGAGTGGTTTGACTCGAACGTCAGAGGGGCAAATGGTAAAGTGGCCGTTAGGCCAGGCACTCCCGTCCCCCTTGTAAAAGAGATACTGTGGGCTTCGAAACCGAATGCGAACATTCTCGGAGGCCAGCTTGTCCCGACGGAACAGTGCTTCGTTCTTTGCAGGTTTTCGGTCCTTATCATAGTCAGCAAAAGTGGTCCAGCCCGATTCCCACTGGGTTGTCTCTCCACACGCTTCAGTTGAGTGGCCAGGACAAAGGTAGACCCGAGTACCCAGGCGCAACGCCTGAGTCCGGGCGTGGCTGAGGTCCCGGAACAGCGAGTGGGCCGCGCTGTTCCGGTTCTGCCGAACGAGCACACTGGACAATTGCGGGCCACCGGAGAGGATTAGGATTACAATAATCACGGATACGATCATCAGTTCAATCAGCGAAAATCCTGATTCTTCCAGAATTCGGCAAGGCGCTGAACGGTGGCCCGACATGACAACTCCCCAAGGTCTGTCAATTCAGAGACTCCAACTTTGGGGTTTTGAGGAAAATGGCGCAGTGAGATATCGCACAACCAGGCCTATGTTTATCCGGCATGCGCAGCAGAATTGTGTCTACCTTGTGTGCGGAAGTGCCTTGCACCCTCGGCCTTTGTAAGAACTCATGGCTGGAACTGTTCGTCAATTCGAGTTGAAAAGTGATTTTGAACCGACCGGTGACCAACCAGGTGCGATCGGTGAGTTGCTGGAGGGCATAGGTGCAGGAGAGGCGTATCAGACCCTTTTGGGCGTTACCGGCTCCGGCAAAACTTTCACCATGGCGCATGTGATTGCGTCCACCGGACGGGCGTCGCTCATCCTGGCGCCAAACAAAACCCTGGCAGCTCAATTGTATTCGGAGATGAGAGAGTTTTTCCCACGTAATGCCGTGGAGTACTTCGTATCCTACTACGACTATTATCAGCCGGAGGCTTATGTCCCCAGTACTGACACCTATATCGAAAAAGATGCTTCAATCAACGATCACATCGATCAGATGCGCCTGTCGGCGACCAAGGCACTGCTCGAACGGAAAGATACGATCATCGTCGCGACGGTTTCTGCAATTTATGGACTAGGTGATCCTCTCGCCTATCATGGGATGATCCTTCACCTGCGTGAAGGGGCGCTCTATGAGCAGCGAGAGATTCTGAAGCGATTAGCGGAGTTGCAATATACGCGTAATGAGCTGGATCTTCGTCGTGGAACCTTTCGGGTTCGCGGTGACGTCATTGATATGTTTCCAGCGGAGTCTGATCGGTATGCGATTCGAGTTGAGCTATTCGGAGACCAGATCGAACGCTTGTCGCGTTTCGACCCCTTGACCGGAGAAGTAGATGAGCGAATAACGCGTTTTACGATCTATCCAAAGAGCCACTACGTTACACCCAGGGAGACATTGCTGAAAGCCGTGGATGAGATCAAGTCGGAGCTCGAGGAGCGTCTTGCTATCCTGCGCCAGGAACAACGCCTGGTCGAGGCCCAACGTCTGGAACAGCGTACCCGCTATGATCTGGAGATGATCCAGGAACTTGGGTACTGTAACGGAATCGAGAACTACTCTCGCTTTCTTTCTGGACGAAAGGTCGGAGAACACCCGCCGACTTTGATCGATTATCTTCCGGCTAGCGCGCTCCTGTTTATTGATGAGAGTCACGTGACGGTTCCGCAGTTGGGTGCGATGTATAAAGGCGACAGATCTAGAAAGGAGACTCTGGTGGAATACGGGTTTCGCCTTCCATCGGCCCTGGATAATCGACCATTGCGTTTCGATGAATTCGAAGGACTCATGCCACAGGCGGTTTTCGTTTCTGCGACACCGGGCCCTTACGAGGGCGAGCATAGTTCCAGTACTGTAGATCAGGTCGTGCGACCCACCGGGCTGGTCGACCCAGAACTCGAGGTTCGACCTGTTGCCAGCCAGGTAGACGACCTGATGTCAGAAATCGCATTACGGGCAGACCGGTCAGAAAGAGTCCTGGTGACCACCCTGACCAAGCGTATGTCCGAAGACCTATGCGACTATTTTAATGATCACGGCATGCGGGTTCGTTATCTCCATTCAGATATCGATACCGTGGAGAGAGTGGAGATCCTAAGAGACCTTCGGCTAGGTGTGTTTGACGTGCTGGTAGGCATCAATTTGCTTCGGGAAGGACTTGATCTTCCGGAAGTGTCGCTGGTCGCCATCCTGGATGCTGACAAAGAGGGGTTTCTGCGTTCAACACGCTCACTGATTCAGACCATCGGCCGTGCCGCACGAAATATCAACGGTAAGGCAATTCTCTATGCTGACGTTATCACGGGGTCGATGCGAAAGGCGATTGATGAGACCGAAAGACGGCGCAACAAGCAACACGCCTACAATATTCGCCACGGCATTAAGCCGACCAGTATCCAGAAACGCGTAACCGAGATCATTGATGGAGTCTATTCGGGTACCCAGCAAAGGAACAAAAGCTATGGCAAGAGTCGTGCCGCAAATAGAGACGCTGTGGTTGGCAATTCTTTCAGGTTGCCCGACGATCTCGGTAAGACCATCGACAAAATGGAGAAACAAATGTACGAGCACGCCAGAGCCCTGGAATTTGAACAGGCAGCGAGCCTGCGGGATGACATTACGGACCTTAAGCGAAGGTTCTTTGTGGAGCCTCCGATTGCTAGGCCGAGGCCCACTCTGAATTGAAAAAGAGAGTGGTTTTTGTTAACGTTCACAAGTTAATTCAGGCGCGTAGCTCAGCGGTAGAGCACTTGCTCGACACGCAAGTGGTCGGTGGTTCGATCCCACTCGCGCCTACCATAAAATGACCAACCGAAAATGCCACATTACGATCAATGTGGCATTGGACGTTGGGTGTGCTTCCCGTTTTAATCGCGAAGTGTAGATAACTGACTAGCCTTTGATGCCAAATATTTCTCTGCCAGATGGAACTATCCGGAACTATCCGGGATCGATCAGCGTAGCCGAAATTGCCGCAGATATTCACTCTGGCCTTGCGCGCTCTGCTTTGGCTGGCGTTGTTGACGATCGGCTGGTCGATATCGATTTTATGATCGAAAAGGATGCCAGCGTTCGGGTCATCACTGGCAAAGATCCCGAAGGGCTCGAGGTTGTCCGGCATTCCTGCGCCCACTTGATGGCTCAGGCAGTCAAGCAGCTTTTTCCTGGCGCACAGGTTACGATTGGACCAGTAGTCGAGGATGGTTTCTATTACGACTTTGCCTTCCCGGAGCGAATCGGTGAGGATGATCTGGAGAAGATCGAGGTCAGGATGAACGAGTTGGCGAAGGCTGATTTGTCGGTAGTGCGTAGCGAGATTGATCGCGATGCGGCAGTAGAGATGTTCATCGACATTGGTGAGACCTACAAGGCCGAACTCATACGCGACATTCCCGAAGGGGAGAGTATCTCACTCTACAGTCAAGGAGATTTTACCGACCTTTGCCGGGGGCCACATGTGCCTTCTACAGGTCACCTGAAAGCATTCAAATTAAGTAAGCTTGCAGGCGCATACTGGCGGGGAGATTCATCCAACGAGATGCTTCAGCGGATCTACGGTACCGCATGGCCGGATCAGAAACAGCTGAAAGCATATTTGGTTCGGATCGAAGAGGCTGAGAAGAGAGATCATCGCAAGCTTGGCAGACAGCTTGGGTATTTTCATTTTCAGGAAGAAGCTCCAGGAATGGCTTTCTGGCACCAGAATGGCTGGCTGCTGTTCAGAAGGGTTGAAACCTATGTGCGGAATCTGCTGGATGAATACGGTTATGAGGAGGTCCATACCCCACAGGTGCTTGATCGGACTTTGTGGGAGCGTTCGGGGCATTGGGATAAATTCCGCGAAAACATGTTCACAACGCATGTAGAGGGTCACGATTACGCGATCAAACCGATGAACTGCCCAGGACATGTGATGATTTTCAAACAGGGATTAAAGAGTTATCGGGATCTGCCGATGCGAATCTCTGAGTTTGGAATCTGTCATAGAAACGAACCCTCCGGAACGCTTCATGGACTGATGAGAGCCAGACGCTTTACTCAGGACGATGCCCACGTGTTCTGCACCGAGGAGCAGATGCACGATGAAGTCTCGACCTTGATTGACCTGACCTACCGCATGTATGAGGATTTTGGGTTCACAGATATCGATGTTGCGCTTTCTACCCGACCGGAGAATCGTGTCGGTGAGGATGATCTCTGGGATCGGGCAGAAGCAGCACTCGCCACGGCGCTCGAAGAAAAGGGAATTGCTTTTACCGTCCAGGAGGGTGAGGGTGCGTTTTACGGTCCCAAGCATGAGTTCGTACTGCGCGATTCCATTGGACGAAAGTGGCAGTGTGGAACCATCCAACTTGATTTCTCTATGCCCGGGCTACTAGGGGCCGAATTCGTCGCCGAAGACGGTTCTCGTAAAGCACCAGTGATGATTCACCGTGCAATTCTGGGTTCTCTTGAAAGGTTTATTGGCATCTTGATTGAGGACACCGAGGGAAAGTTGCCACCCTGGTTGGCGCCGGTGCAGGTTATTCTGCTCAATATCAGTCCAAAACAGCAGGAATACCTGGCAAAACTCGAAAAGCACCTCAAAAACAAGGGCGTAAGGGTTGAATCTGACTTGAGAAATGAAAAGATCGGCTATAAAATCCGCCAAGCGACTCTCCGCCGTATCCCTTACCTGTTGATTGTAGGGGACAAGGAAAAGGCGGGGGAGTCGGTTGCCGTGCGAACGCAGGATGGTCAGGATCTTGGAACGATCCCGCTCAGCGAGATCACCGATACATTGCCTGGCCTGTCCGCGAGGCACGGCATTCATACTTTGGAGGACTCATAACATAGTCGTAGCAAAAAAGCAGCGCGTCAACGAGGATATATCTGGCGACAACATCCGTCTGGTCGATGATGGTGGAGGGCAACTGGGTATCGTGTCGGTGTCCGAGGCCAAGGAGATGGCCGAAGCGCGAGATCTGGATCTGGTAGAGATCTCGCCAAATGCAGAGCCGCCGGTTTGTCGTTTGATGGATTATGGGAAGTTTCTGTACTCTGCAGCGAAAAAAAAGCAGGAATCGCGAAAGAAGCAGAAACAGATCACGGTCAAGGAGATCAAGTTTCGCCCGGGAACGGATATCGGCGATTACGATATCAAGGTCAGAAATCTGACGCGGTTTCTGGATGCAGGAAACAAGGTTAAAGTCACCTTGCGATTCCGTGGTCGCGAGCTCGCGCACCAGGAACTTGGAATGAATATGCTGGAACGGGTCCGGGACGACCTCGCTGAGATCGCAGTAGTTGAACAGATGCCCAAAATGGAAGGGCGGCAGATGGTCATGGTCCTGGCACCCCGCAGGTAAGCCGGGAATGATCATGGAGAATCTAGAATGCCAAAAATGAAGACAAACCGTGGGGCCGCAAAACGGTTCAAGACCACGGCCAGCGGTCGGTTCAAGCGGTCCCAATCGTATATGAGCCATATGTTGACGAAGAAATCAACAAAGCGTAAGCGGCACTTGCGTAGTCCATTGCTTGTAGCTGCTTCCGACCAACCTGCCATCAAGCGAATGCTGCCATACAGTTAAGCCGCGATAGCACTTAGAAAGGTAAGAACATGCCAAGGGTCAAGCGTAGTGTGACCGCACGAGCCAGGCACCGTAAGGTGCTCACCAGTGCTAAGGGCTATCGTGGCGCACGCAAAAACGTTTTTAAGGTCGCAAAGCAGGCCGTAATGAAAGCGGGCCAGTACGCGTACAGGGACCGACGACAGCGTAAACGGCAGTTCAGAGCGCTATGGATCGTACGAATTAACGCTGCGGCTCGGCAATCGGGACTGAGCTACAGCCAGATGATTCACGGTTTGAACATGGCCTCGGTAGAAATCGATCGAAAAATTCTCTCCGATATGGCTGTCCACGATAAACCCGGGTTTGCTTCATTGGCTGAGCGCGCAAAGGAAGCACTGGCTGCGTGAAATAGGTGCCAGGGTTGACTATTGCCCCGGCTCGGCGGATCGCTGAATATCAGGGAAAGGCGTTCGACCTTTCCCTTTTTTTGTAACAGCAGGCGCAACTTTGAAAGACAATAATTCCGATCCTGATCTTGCAGGGGAAGTCGACGAGGCGCTTGCCGCGATAGCTAAGGTGGTCAGCAATCGCGAACTCGAGGCGCTCCGAGTCTCTTATCTTGGCAGGCGAGGCTCCGTAACGGAACGACTCAAACAGATTGGGGGACTCCCACCGGCTCAACGAAAAGCATTTGGCCAGAAAGTAAACGAGGCCAAGGCATCGATTTTAGCCGCTATCAAGGCCAGGGCCGGGCAACTGGGGGAGCGAGTTCGGGATGAGGAACTCAGTGAGGACGCGATCGATGTCAGTCTTCCGGGGCGGAACGCCAATCAGGGAAGCATTCACCCGGTTACTCGTTCCGTCAGGCGGATCAAGAACATATTCGGTCGCTTAGGGTTTGATGTTGCGGATGGGCCGGAGATTGAGGATGATTTCCACAACTTCGGAGCCTTGAACATTCCGGAGGACCATCCGGCCCGCGCGATGCACGATACGTTCTACGTCACGAGCGATTTGGTGCTGAGAACGCATACCTCTCCGGTGCAGGTCCGGTATATGAAGAACCATGAGCTTCCGATCCGGGTGATCGCTCCAGGGCGTGTTTATCGCTGTGATTCCGATGTGACCCATACACCCATGTTCAATCAGGTAGAAGGGCTGGCTGTTGGCACAGACGTTGCGTTCTCGGATCTTAAGGGCATTCTCATCTATTTTGTACGTGAGTTCTTTGAACAAGACCTGCCTGTTCGATTCCGCCCCTCTTACTTTCCCTTTACGGAACCTTCTGCAGAGGTCGATATGGGCTGCGTGTTCTGCGACAGTAAAGGATGCCGGGTCTGCCAACATACTGGATGGTTGGAGATTCTGGGCTGTGGGATGGTTCACCCGGAGGTTTTTCGACACGTTGAAATTGACAGTGAGAAATATACCGGCTATGCGTTCGGGATGGGCATAGAAAGGCTCACCATGCTTCGTTATGCGGTCGACGACTTGCGTCTTTTTTTCGATAATGAACTGGCGTTTCTCAACCAGTTTCGTTAGCCCGATAGGAGCAGGTCGCAGATGATCATTAGTTTGAACTGGCTTCGAGAGTGGATCGATTTCGATCTGGATGCTCAGGAATTAGCCAGTAACTTAACAACCATAGGGCTTGAGGTCGGATCGGTATCAAGGGTTAGTCCTATATCGCCAAAGATCAAGGTAGGTTCGATAAGATCAGTGCGACCCCATCCTGAATCCGACAGACTCAAGATCTGCGAAGTGGATATCGGGCGCTCACGCGCTTTGAGCGTTGTCTGCAGTGCGAAAAATCTGCGAACCGAAATGTGCGTAGCTGTCGCGACACCTGGCAGTCGACTGCCAGGCGGGGAAATCATCCGGATCACCGAGATAGCCGGATTCCAATCATCTGGAATGCTCTGCTCAGCTGATGAACTTGAGCTCAGCGATGGATCTGAAGGAATCCTTGAGCTGGATCCGGACACCGAAAAGGGTATTGAACTTAATCATCACCTGGCTCTGGATGACTATCTGATCGATATTGAGCTCACACCCAACCGTGGAGATTGCCTTAGTGTGCGTGGTGTCGCGCGTGAAGTCGCTGCAATGACTAGAACAAGACTTCAAGGTCCAGAATTGAATCGTGTGCACCCAACCATCAAGGTAAAAGTGCCACTCATGATTCAGACCCCGCAGGACGCTCCCCGGTATGTCGGCCGTGTGATTGAGGGTATCTGCCCTCAAGGAAGAGCCCCGGATTGGATCCGTGAAAGGCTCCGGCGCAGTGGTCTCAGAAGCATAGATACAATGGTTGATATTACCAACTACGTGATGCTTGAGTTAGGACAGCCATTACACGCATTTGACAGAGAAAAGATCACAGGGAAGGTCGTTGTCCGTCATTCCCGGCGTAACGAATCCCTGGAACTACTTGATGGAAAAAAAATACCATTACTTTCGGGCACGCTGTTGATCGCGGATTCCAAGAGACCAATTGGTTTGGCTGGAATAATGGGTGGCTTAGGAAGTGGCATTGGACCAGAGACGACGTCGGTTATGCTGGAAGCGGCATATTTCAGACCCGGCATTATCGCGGCTAAAGCGCGGGCATATGAATTACAGACTGAGGCGTCCTTCCGCTTTGAAAGGACCGTCGACCCGGAGCTTCAGAGAACCGCGATAGAGCGGGCGACCAGGTTGCTGCTGGATGTCAGTGGTGGAAGGCCAGGTCCGGTATTTGAGGAACTCGATAAAAAGGCGCTGCCGAAGATTATCTCGATTCCGTTACGCCGGGAAAGGCTCAGGCGAATGTTAGGCCAGGATGTTCCTGCAGGTTCGGTCACCACAATTTTGCGTTCGCTAGGTATGACGGTGAGGTCTAAAGCGGGTGGCTGGACAGTAAGACCACCGAGCTACCGTGTGGATGTCCGGGCCGAGCATGATCTAGTGGAAGAAGTCGCACGAATCAATGGCTATGATGCAGTACCGATCCGAAGCCCGGTGAACGTCGTGAACTGGGCCTCCCGGCGTGAGGCAAAGATCGATCCCGATCGAATCGTTGACTACCTGGTAGATTGCGACTACCAGGAGGTAATGACCTACAGTTTTATCGATCTTGGCACCCAGCGGCTACTAGATCCAGGAGAGAAGGCAATCGCCCTGGTTAACCCTATTGCATCAAATATGTCGGTGATGCGCACCAGCTTATTGCCTGGACTGCTGCAATGCTTGACGACCAACTATCGTCGCCAATGGCGTCGAATTCGTTTGTTTGAAGTAGGCAACGTATTTCATGGTAGTGCTCGCAAGCAACGTCAGATTTCCCGTGTTTCCGGAGTGATAACAGGAGATCTGGCAAGACAACAGTGGGACGCACCAGGCCGTAGCGTAGATTTTTTTGATCTCAAAGGACACGTCGAGGGGCTATTCAATTTAACTGGCCAAACCTTAGACGGTGTTCTTGAGGCCGGACAACACCCGGCTCTGCACCCAGCTCAGTCGGCGAAAATTTTCAAAAAAAGAAAAACCATTGGCTGGATAGGAAGGCTTCACCCAGCGGTACAGAAGAATTTTTCAATTGAGCAGCCGGTATATGTTTTCGAACTGGATCTCAACGCTCTCAGCATCTGGAATTTACCGGCATTTGACGCCATCTCTCGCTATCCGGTGGTGAACCGTGACCTTTCACTGGTGGTCGACAAGGGTGTGCCCGCTTCTGCGGTTCGTCAGGCTATCGGCATCTCTGCGGGTCAGATGCTCACCGGGGTCTCGTTATTTGACATATATGAGGGTGATGGTGTTGAAAAAGGCAAAAAATCTCTTTCTTATGGCTTGACCTTACAGGCATCTTCACGCAATCTTAACGATCAGGATGTTGAGCGGATTATCCAACGTATACTCGACCACCTGAAACATAAACTGGGCTGTGAGCTCAGGACACAATAGAACGATCAGCAATGAAGGATGGGTGCGATGACGGTCACGAAGGCAGACCTCGCGAACACATTGTACGAACAGTTGGGGTTGAACAAAAGAGAAGCTAAAGAACTTGTAGAGCTCTTTTTTGAGAAGATCCGCGAGTCCCTCGAAAGGGGGGAAAGTGTCAAATTGTCGGGCTTCGGTGGCTTCAGTGTTCGGGATAAGCGAAGCCGACCGGGACGTAATCCGAAGACTGGAGAGGAAGTAGCGGTGTCGCCGAGGCGGGTCGTAACCTACAAGGCCAGCCAGAAAGTCAAGGCAAAGATCGCTTCAAACAACGACTCGAAATACAGACCGGATGGAACGGCAATTCGATCATGACGATGCTTGATCCGAACGCTGATGAGCTACCGCCCATTCCGGGCAAACGTTATTTCACCATTGGCGAGGTCAGCGAATTGTGTTCGGTCAAACCTCATGTCCTCCGTTACTGGGAGCAGGAATTTCCACAACTGCAACCCGTTAAACGGCGGGGCAATCGGCGCTACTACCAGCGTCACGAGGTCGAGTTGATCAGGACTATCAGACGGCTACTCTATATGGAAGGTTACACTATCGGGGGTGCCTGCAATCGGTTGAAGGAAGAAAAGGGAAAGCGCGGCACAGACGATAGTAAAGAGTTGTATGAGAAAATCATCAGCGAGTTGAGTGAGGTTTCAGGGCTCTTGGGGCCTTGATAACGGTGAACTTGCGACACGGGGCGTAGCGCAGTCTGGTAGCGCACCGCAATGGGGTTGCGGTGGTCGGAGGTTCAAATCCTCTCGCCCCGACCATTATCCCACCCCCCATCTGATCGACATTTCCTGCCATCGTGTTCCATCTCCCAGCCACAATCTCGCAGCGGCCCGGGTTGAGTGATCTTCGGTGAGCAGACTAGACAGCTTCATCAGACGGCTGAATGCACAGCGAAGCTGTATTGATCATGCTTTACGGCGTGTTGAACACATGCCAGGACCATTCCTTGAGCTTGGATTGGGTAACGGCCGGACCTACGATCATCTGCGAGAAGCAGCTCCAGACAGGGATATATTCGTCTTTGACAGAAAGGTTGCCGCTCATCCAGATTGCCAACCACCGCCAAACTATATGATTATTGGGGAGTTATCGGAGACTCTTGGGGGAATTGCGAGCCGGCTTGCGGGCTCGGCGGTCCTAGCCCACTGTGATATAGGCAGTGGCCACCCGGTCGCGGATCAGGCTTTGGCCAGGGAGATAGGCCCCAAGATTTCCGGTCTGATGGCCGAATATGGGGTTGTTCTCAGTGATCAGCGTTTTGAGGTAATGGACTGGCAGAAGTGTGACCTCCCAGAGGGTGTTCGAGCGGGACGGTACTACGTGTACCAGAAAATTCCTGGAATCCCCCCTAGATAGGAGACTTGGTTCAGGTGGCTTTGAGGCAATTCGACACGGCGATTTCGCTCCAGCGGCCTATGTTCGACCTTGAACGGATTTTACTTTTCCATCTTGAGCTAACGGACAAGTGTAATGCCGCCTGCCCGATGTGTGGCCGGACTCAGCCGGCTGATCGTTGCAGGCCTGACAGGGCAAAGGTCAAGAATATCGAGCTCACTCTCGGCGACATCTGCAAGGCCTTCACGCCGAAGATCTGTCGCCGGATTCTGCAGATCGATCTCTGTGGCGGGTTGGGCGATCCACCGGCCGCGAGTCAGTGTCTGGAGATCTGTGAGTACTTCGTGGCGCAGGGCGTGATCGTCACTCTCTCGACCAATGGCGGCCTGCGAAACGCAAAGTGGTGGCGGCAATTGGGCGAGATATTCAGAAGAAACGACTCATTAGTGGAGTTCCATATCGATGGGCTGGAAGATACCAACCACCTTTATCGGGTCAACACCCGATTTTCCAAGATCATGGAAAATGCTCGGCACTATCTCGACAGCGGCGCAACAGGTGAGTGGCATTTTATTGTTTTCAGGCACAACCAGCACCAAGTGGAAGAAGCCGTGACTTTGAGTCGGCAGTTGGGTTTCAGCAATTTCAAGCTGATCGATACTATCCGGTTTGGAAAAGAGAAACGGTTTGAATACCAGGCACCAGACGGTAATATTCGATGCCTCGAACCGTCAACCATGCCGGCAGTTGATCTGAGACGGAACACTGGTCAACCGGATGTCGATGTCAGTGCGACGTCGTACATCGAGAACCGCGACTCTTTGCACGTCAATGGCATCAAGTGCAAGTCTGCGATCCAAAACAGGCCCTATATAGTTGCAGATGGCAGTGTGTCGGCCTGTTGCTGGATTCAAGGCTCTGATGACGAAAAGCAGATGTACCTGCGCGCCAGCCACAGACCCGAGAACCACAATATTCTTCAAAGACCACTGGAGGAGATTCTTACGGAGGAACCCTTTATCAGTATTTATCGATCTGCCTGGGAAAACGGTAACAACCCGGTATGCATACGAAAGTGCGGCCAAATGCGCCGAAATGTGCGGTTAACTCTCTGAATGTTATGATGGGTGCGAAAGGATGAGTCAGTTTGCCGTACTTTCGAATGAGATGGAAAAGTGGGTCGAACGTTTTTACCAGGATAATGATGCTTCGGTAATCGGGAGACGGTACTTGGTGAAAGGGAAGAGGAGAGACGAATAGGTCACGGAGCGCTCGAACAGGCAAGAATTTCCTGCTGACTATGAGTATTGTAGATTCCGGAAAAAACAGTGGCTCGAGATATAGGAATCGAGATCCTAGTGCTTTTACAAGAATTGGAGTGAACATGAAAATCTTTATTTCACTGCTCGTCCTGATCGGATCAGTGATAGCGAGTGCCGCCGAGATCACACTCAACCAGAAGCCACCAGTTGTTGAATTGTCGGGTACTGCCGGTGGCCGAGTCGATGGTAGCCCTTGGAGTAGTACAGAGCTGACGGGGGTCGTGCATATATTGATGTATGTGGATCCCGACGAAGTGAAGGAGAATGAGCACGTCGAGGTGGCTTTGAAAGAGGCCGCCTTTCCAGCAGATAGACTCAAATCGATTGCGATGATTAACCTAGGTGCTTCATGGAAACCGAATTTTGTCATCGATACCATGCTGAAGAAGAAACAAAAAAAGTACCCGAAGACGATATATGTCAGAGACGCAGACAAACTGCTGGTCAATGCTTGGGGATTGCTCGACCAAAGCTACCACGTTTTGGCATTCGATCCGGACGGACGGCTGATTTTCAGCAAAGGCGGAGCATTGTCTGGCGACGAGCTAGACACGTTAATCGAAGCGATACGCTCAAACATTTCGGACTAAGTAATAATCAACCAGTAGCGAAAAGCCACGGGGCGGAATATGCAAGTTGAAAAAGTAGCGGCAAGCCGATTGGCGGATGCCGATTTTATGAACCTGGGCTTTGGCGACGTGTTTTCTGACCACATGGTGACCTGCAAGTTCGAAGAGGGCAACTGGAGTGAGCCAAAGATTGGACCCTTTGAACCTATCCCGATGAGTCCGGCGTCGTTGGCGTTGCACTATGGGCAGACCGTTTTCGAGGGCCTGAAGGCCTTTCGGGGCACTAAAGATGGCAGGGTGCGACTATTCCGAATGGACAAGAATGCTGATCGACTCCAGGATTCCTGCGAGCGACTGTGCATTCCGGTACTGGACAGGCGAATATTTATCGATGCAATCACCGAGTTGGTGAAACTGGATCAGGAGTGGGCGCCTTCGAATCGCGGTGAGGCGTTATACGTCAGGCCCATTGTGATCGCAACCGAGGGCCATCTGGCGGTTCGACCTTCCGCATCATATATGCTGGTCATCTTTACCTCCCCGGTTTGTGAATACTTCGCCCAGTCGAGATCAAGACTGTATCTAAAGGCGGAGGAGCGCTTTACCCGAGCAGCGCCGGGCGGCACAGGGTATGCAAAAACAGCCAGTAATTACGCTGTGACACTGCGGCCAATAAATGACAGTGTCAATCAGGGATACGATCAAATACTTTGGCTAGATGGTCAGTCACACCGCTTTGTAGAGGAAGCCGGGCAGATGAATATCTTTTTCCGCCTGGGGGAAACAGTTGTAACACCCGAACTCGGGGGTACCATTTTGCCCGGCGTCACTCGAGACAGTGTTTTAACACTGCTCAAGGAACAAGGTATTCCGTGCCTGGAACGGCGGGTTTTGATGGAGGAACTGGTTGATGCTGAGGCAGCAGGGACACTCCAGGAATCCTTTGGGGCCGGTACGGCGTCCGTGGTGGTGCCTATCGGGCGAATTAATTATCTAGGCAATGATATCTGCCTACCTGAGGCGTCAAATGACGATCTATGTCCGGCTTTATATGACCAGATTCTGGGTATTCAGCATGGTGAACTCGAGGATAGGCATCAATGGATGACAACGGTCGACGGATAGGTAGGGCATTGGCTAACCCGGGTATTGCCTGCAGATCGACCATCTGAGAAGATTTCTACCGGTGATCTCAATTCGACAGGCCCTTGTTACGGATGATTGGCAGTAGTGACTATAGTGCTAGTGAAGGTGAATCAATTTCTGCGATGTTTCGTTGCCTGTTTGGGGGCTATCTTTACTACACGCTCGCAACAGCCGCATTGGCAGATGATCGTGTACTCCAGGGATTTGACCTGGCTCGGGAACTTTGCGCCAGGTGCCATGTCATTGGCGACTACAACCGACTTGGCGGAATTGGCAATTCCCCGTCATTTCAGTGGATGGTCAAGGCTGATGACTGGCGGGAGCGGTTCGACTCGTTCTATGCACGACGACCGCACCCCGTGTTTGTTCGTATGGCCGGCTACGACAAGTGGTCCGATGCCGACCCTTACTATCCACCCTTTACGATAACTGTTGAGGAAATCAAGCTGATCTCAATATACGTGGCTACCCTGTCTTTGCCAGGAGAAAAGTGAACCCGTTGGTCTGGCTGCTTAGAATGCGCAGTAGGCGCTCAGCCACCAGGGGCTGATTCACAAAGATCAATTACTGCGATGCAAGCTGATCCGGAACCTCCGTCTCCTCGAACCTTCAAGGCATTGGGTGATTGTCCGCTGTGACTGGATTCATCCTGCTTGTCGTCCTTTTGTTTCTGTCGGCGTTCTTTTCGGCCTCGGAGACCGCTTTGATCGCCTTGTCCAAGGGTCGGGCGAAAGCACTGTTGAAGGAGCGCCGCAGGGGCGCTCGAGCCCTCTATGTACTGAAAAATCAACCGCAGCGAATGCTGATCGCAATTTTGATCGGCAATAACGTCGTGAATATCAGCGCCGCGGCGATTGCGACACTGATAGCGACTGAATTATTTGGAGCCATGGGCCCCGGCATTGCGGTTGGTGTGTTGACTATTATCATTCTGATTTTCGGGGAAATTACACCAAAAAGTCTGGCGACTCGATACTCGGAAAGAATCTCGCTCCTGGTGGCGCCAACGATCTTCGTTTTCCAAAGGCTTGTGAATCCGCTTGTCTGGTTATTTCAGAGGATAACGGAGATGGTAGGTAGAGTCGCACCGTCTTCGGAAGACGATCCAACCGTAACTGAATCTGAACTGATTAGCATGATCGGGTATGGAGAGGAAGAAGGCACTATTGAGCAAGGAGAGCGACAACTGATCGAGCGGGCATTCGCGTTCTCGGACTTGACGGTCGCCGACGTCATGACGCCGCGCCACAAGGTATTTAGTTACGATGGGCGGCGGTCCGTTGCGGAGGCGCTGGGTGATCTGCGGAGTACCCCTTTCAGTCGGATTCCACTGCATGAGGATGATCCCGATGAGGTGGTGCGGGTCTTGTATGTCAGAGAGTTACTCACGGTCGTTGCCGATGGAGGTACAGAGGTAAGTCTAAATTCACTGGGCCGGGAACCCAAGTTCGTGCCAGATGCTCAACCAGTGACAGACACCATAGCCGCATTCAGAAGGGAACAACAGCATTTGGCGATCGTGGTGGACGAACATGGTACGATGCAGGGAGTGGTCACGATTGAAGATCTCCTCGAGGAACTGGTGGGGGAAATCTACGATGAGAGTGATCAGCGGCCTGACGAATTTGTGCAGCTAGATCGGGACAAAATCAGCGTTGATGGTGCCGCAGAGATCAGACTGGTCGAAGAGTTCTTTCAGGTTGATCTTCCCGGCAAGGCAACGGATACAGTGAATCGCTGGTTGCTGGATCATGCGGAACGAATTCCCAACAGCGGTGAGAATTTCGTCCTTGATGACCTTGAGGTTGTGGTAAAGAGTGCCTCTAAACGCCGCATTCATGAAGTGGTCATCAGGCGTTTGCAGGAGCCCGCAGCTAGCAGTGAGATGCCCTGAAATCAAAAGAACTGGAGGCTTTGATCAGTACCAGTCAACGTCCCGGAGCGAGCCCGTGACTGGATTCCCACCGACTCAGAACTTAAGTTTTAAGAAGGTCTGGATGCGACCGATCATGAGGTGACAGGTCGCTCGTAAAAAGAACGCGTACATTCGAGACCTCCTGTATAGACACGACCCTCTGAGAGACTTTTTGCGCGAGCATCTGCGTGCTCTCGACAGAATCGTTGCCCGGCATAGCCAGCCAGATCTCAAGATGATATTTGCCATTGAGATAATGCAAGACCAGGTTCAATGGGCGTAATGAAGGCCGTGAGCCAAGTTCAATCTGGAGATCTGACAGGCAATTGGACACCTTCTCCTCTATCACGTGCCGCAGCGGCAGGAACACTGTTGGCAGGGACTCAGTGTCATCTTCCGGATCAACATGAACGACGACATCATCTAACTCTATAAAAGTATTTTTTAGTCGGCTGATTACCTCGTCTCCGATTCTGTGCCCTTCAGAGACGGTAATCCTGGGATCCACACGGATATGCACATCGGCAAGTATCTTCGGCCCCATGCGCCGTGTGCGCAACTCATGCGTATCCAGGATACCTTCTACAGTCATAATCTGCGCACGAATTCTTAGCTCGAGTTCCGGGTCGACTGCCGCGTCAATCAGCTCGTCGGCGCCCTCCAGACCGATTCTGACTGCAACGATCAGTATCAAGATGGCTACAACGATAGCAGCGGCGGCATCTGCCCAGGGAATTCCAGCCATAACACCGACCACACCGACGATGACAGCAACTGAAGACATAGCGTCGGAACGACTGTGCCAGGCGTTGGCCTTTAGTAAGGAAGAGTTGTGGTTCTTTGAGTAGCGGACGGCATAGCGGAAATATCCTTCTTTGGCCAATGCCGAGATTGCAGCCACAACCAGTACCCAGAATCCTGGCGCTAACAACAACCCCGGATCGAGCATTCGCCGGAGTGCGTCCCATCCGATCAAAATCGCTACCAGACCCAGCGACAGAGCAAGAAAGACTGTTGCGAGCGTCTGGATCCGACCGTGGCCATAAGGATGCCTGTCGTCAGCCGCGTGGCTGCTTTGCCGGGCGGCAAAGATGACCAGCACATCGGTCACAAGATCCGAAAGGGAGTGAATTCCATCTGCGACCAGTGCTTGTGAGGTTGCCAGATAGCCGACAGTGATCTTGGTGAATCCAAGGCCAAGGTCAATGAAGGTGCCAATCAGTGTTATCCTGCGAATCTGTCTGTAATTCAGGGCGCCGGCTTCAGCTTTCATAGGATATGTAACGGCACCGCATGTTGAGCGCTGGCCGATTGGATTTTCAGTCGCCGCATATAGGTGCTGCTCCTCATCTGGTCAGGTATAGACGTCCGACTGTTTCGGCCAAGGCGAGGTGTCGGAGCATATCGAGATCACAAGGACATAAGGTACGATGGATATTATGGATTTCTTACGATAATTACAAAACACCAACGATTTTTGGGGCTCAGTCGCTATTCGGAGAGCTTTGCTTAGGTTGAAGATCTTGTGCATCGCGTTGAATTCTTCAGCATTGTCTTGCTCCCAGTCGAAAAACATCAGATTTGACAGGAGCCAGAATGTTGTCGATTGTCAAGATAAATCGACTCAAAATTTGAATAATGAATGGCGCCGCCCCATCGGGCATACCTCAACCCCATTTGCAGTCAGATTAACTGTTTGTGCCCTCCTGTGCTCCGAACTGGAAGGGTTTTTTCGACGCGCTATAATCGACCTGGTAGGTAAGGGTAAAGGGGATAGTTCGAAGGGAAATCCCAGACTGTCCCGATAGAAAGTCGATTAAGCTACTGTTTCGCTGCTAGTTGATGAGCTCGAAGGGAATGACAGTGGCTTCTGCTTGAGGCTCGTCGAACGGCGGGCCTGAATTGTATCTACGGCGATGGTCTTCAGAGCGTACCGAATGAACATTCTTTTGAGTAACGACGACGGGTATCTTGCTCCCGGCCTTAAAGTGTTAGCGGACTCGGTTGCAGCAAAAGGGGTGATAACCGTAGTCGCACCGGACCGCAATCGGAGTGGAGCCAGCCATTCGTTGACCCTGAACGCACCGTTGAGGGTCAAAAGGGCGCCAAATACATTCTTCTACATCGACGGAACTCCGACAGATTGCGTACACATTGCTATTACAGGCGTCATGAAGGAGGAACCCGATATGGTTATAACCGGCATTAATCATGGGGGTAATCTGGGTGATGATGTGCTCTATTCCGGAACCGTTGCTGCGGCGACTGAAGGCCGGTTTCTAGGCTATCCTTCGCTGGCGGTGTCCCTTGTCGGTTCGGAACCTGTTCACTTTGAGACGGCCGGTGTTGTAGTCAGCCAACTATTAGAAACCATGATCGCAAATCCATTGCCCAGTGATACGATCCTGAATGTCAATGTTCCAGACGTGCCACTCGAATCCCTTAAGGGGTACCAGCCAACACGCCTGGGGCACAGACACAAAGCGGAACCGGTAATCAAAGGCCAGGATCCCAGAGGCAGAGAGATTTACTGGATCGGTCCGGCAGGCCCGGAGGAAGATGCCGGCCCAGGCACAGATTTTCATGCCATCCGGGAAAACTATGTGTCGGTAACACCATTGCAGATCGATCTGACCCGCCATGCCAATTTGAAAGCGTTGTCGGATTGGGTCAAACTGATCGCCAATCGGGATTCGTGATCGATAGATGAGAGTGTTCGCCCGACTGTATGATCTGGTGCTAGGCTGGTCGCGGCACCGGCATGCAATGCGTTACCTGGCCGTTGTAGCATTTGCTGAATCATCATTTTTTCCGGTGCCACCAGATGTGATGCTGGCGCCGATGGTGCTGGCCCAGCGCCGCAAAGCCTGGCGTTGCGCGGGACTGACTACAGTGGCATCGGTGCTCGGGGGGATCCTTGGATATTTTATGGGAGGTCTCGGCGAGTGGCTTATCGGTATTTATCACGCTGAGGATGCCTTCACCACGGCCAGGACTTGGTTTGCAGACTACGGGATTTGGATCATCCTGGTTGCTGGTTTTACTCCGATACCCTACAAAGTGTTTACGATCAGCGCCGGTATGATGGCAATGCCGCTAATACCCTTCATTCTCGCCTCTATCGTCGGGCGGGGCGCAAGATTCTTTCTGGTTGCCGGGTTGATTGTTTTCGCTGGGTCATATTTTCAAGACGATGAAGAACTGATTCAAGCAATAAGGCGCTACATCGATGCTGCTGGCTGGTTGGTTATCGTGCTCCTGCTGATCTTTGTATTGACATTGATGTGAAAATACTTGAAACCATAACAAGAAACACTCTGGTGACGGTGGTGGCGCTGCTGATCAGCGGGTGCGTGGGGAACCCGGTGATTCCCGTCAGTGATCTGACCAGAGTTAAAACAAAACACTCTGCCCGAATCGTCCGGTCTGGTGACACTCTGTATACGATCGCCTGGGAAGCCGGGTTGGATTATCGTGATGTCGCGCGCTGGAATAAACTGGTAGCGCCTTTTCGCTTAACGCCAGGTGACCGAGTCGTGTTGAGCCCAGAAGGGCGAAATGCCGGTACCGGAACCAACAAGGCCCAAGTGGCCGCAAGGCCAGTTAAACCGGCCACAGGGGCAAGGGCAACTAGCTTGGAGCCGAAGGACAATTCTTCGTCGGCCAATGCGACGGCAGAAATCAAATCTAATTCGATCTCTTCCCAGAATCACAAGTGGGTCTGGCCGGGTGAGGGCGAGGTGATTACCCGTTTTGATGTAGACAATGGAGACAATGGAATCGACATCTCAGGTGCCGAAGGTAGCCCGGTACGGGCCGCGGCACCAGGTCGAATTGTCTACGCAGGATCAGGGTTACGAGGGTACGGTTTGCTTTTGATCGTTAAACATGACGAGACCTATCTCAGCGCCTATGCCCACAATCGCCTGTTGCTCGTGAGTGAAGGAGACGAGGTCGGGAAGGGGCAGGTTGTGGCCGAGATGGGGAGCAGCGGGGCAAAGTCCACCCGGCTACATTTTGAGATACGCCAGGATGGAAAGCCGATCGACCCTTTGAAATACCTGCCGGCGAGATGATGCAACTATCCTTTCAAGGTTTCATTCCAAGAGGCAGGATTATGCCTGCAGCGACCTTTCGTTGCTCTATAGCCAGTATATTGTACGTGCGGCACGCCGCAGTTGAGCTCATGAACTCGATCGACTGCCCGCGATCAACAAATGCCCGAAAAGGGGCCATATCCGGGAGGCACTGTTCTGGCCCCGTGCCAATCAGGATGATATCGGCGCCAAGTTGCTGCAGTGGCGCCAAGTCCTCGGAGGTCAAAGGGACACCCACCTGTGCCGACCAATCAGCGTACAGGGCATCTGGTGTAACTATGAAACTTCGCAGCTGTAAAGACGCCCCAATCCGTACACTATCCCAGCCAAAGGAATGAACCGTATGGATGGTGGGCGCCTGCTCAAGGTTGTATTTCATATCTGAATGGCTCGTAATATAGCCAGGCTAAATTGTAGCGCCAGTCCGCTTACCTGCAGCCTGTATCCACCCTCCGGGGGGGTTGGTAGAATTGAGCAAGGCAGAATATCCCTGTCCGCAGTTAGGCTGTAAGGTTCTGGATTCGGCCACACTGACGAGCCGCCACTCCCATTGTACTGAGGTAGATCAATGAAGGTCATGGAACCGGTCAACATTGGAATCATAGGTTTGGGGACAGTCGGCGCTGGAACCGTCAACCTCCTGGAACGCAATGCGAATGAAATCAGTCGGCGTGCTGGGCGGCATATCAAGGTCAAGGGGGCCGCGGTAAGAGACGCGGCCAGGCCTAGAGCGTGCAGCACCAGCAGTCTGGAGCTTGGCACCGACCCATTTGAGCTAACCGATGATCCCACAATTGATGTCATCGTAGAGTTGATGGGTGGAGAAACGTTGGCCCGGGAGATCGTAATTAGAGCGCTGACTAATGGCAAACACGTTGTGACGGCCAACAAGGCACTGATAGCCGTGCATGGTAACGAAATATTTCGGGTGGCTCGTGAGAATGGTCTGGTGGTGGCCTTTGAAGCTGCGGTAGCAGGTGGTGTATCAATCATCAAGGTGCTTCGCGAAGGCCTGGCAGGTAACTGCATCGAGCAAGTGATTGGAATAGTCAATGGAACAACAAATTATATTCTTTCGGGTATGAGTAAAAGTGGCCGCCCATTTGATGAGAAACTTGATGAAGCCAAAAGGCTGGGATATGCTGAGGCGGATCCCAGCTTTGACATAGATGGGGTGGATGCCGCCCATAAGCTTACAATCCTTTCATCTATCGCTTTTGGCATCCCGCTTGATTTTGCAAACGTCTATGTAGAAGGAATTACAGGTATAACGTCGCAGGATATCGCTTACGCTGGTGATTTTGGTTATCGAATTAAGCATCTCGCAATAGCTAAACGGATTGACTCCCGGATAGAGTTGAGAGTTCACCCCTGTCTCATACCGGTAGAACATCTGCTGGCAAATGTTGATGGGGTTATGAACGCAATCCTTGTGGTCGGAGATGCTGCCGGTCCCACAGTCCACTATGGCGCTGGCGCTGGTGCAGAGCCAACAGCCTCTTCTGTTGTGGCCGACATAGTCGATGTGGTTAGAACTTTGACCACTGATCCGGAGAATCGGGTTCCACACCTGGCGTTTCAGCCTCACTCCCTGTCGCCATTGCGTGGTGGCCCGATGGGGGATGTCGAAACTGCTTACTACCTCAGGCTTCTTGCTCTGGATCAGGCGGGAGTGCTTGCTGATGTGGCGAGAATTCTAGGTCAGCGAGGAATCAGTATTGAATCCATACGACAAAGAGGTACCAGTTCCAGTGACACACCTGTACCGATCGTAATCATCACTCATAGAACGCTTGAATCGCGAATCGAAAGTTCGATTCCGGAACTTGAATCGTTACCATCTATCGCTCAGAAGGTAGTGAAGATCAGGCTGGAAAGCATGGCAAGTCACCCAGAATGACGGACCCTATAGAAGAGCAGCCTGGCGGGATAATCCAGAGATATCGTACTCGGCTCCCGGTGCCGGTTGGTGCCCGGTTAATTCATATCAATGAGGGGGCTACACCCCTGGTTCATCTGCCGTTCATGTCCGATGTGTCCAGAAATATTCGGGTTTATGCAAAGTGTGAAGGGCTCAATCCGACTGGCTCATTCAAGGACCGTGGAATGACTGTGGCCATGACCATGGCGGTACATGAAAACAGCAGGGCGGTCATCTGTGCATCAACCGGCAATACCTCTGCGTCTGCAGCTGCATACGCGGCCCGGGCAGGAGTGATGGCATTCGTGGTGATACCTGATGGCAAGATTGCTCTGGGCAAGCTGGCCCAGGCCATGATGCACGGAGCAAAGGTCATTCAGATAGACGGAGATTTCGATGCTGCAATGGAAATGGTGAAAAGGATTCCCGAAGAGGCTGATGTCACACTTGTGAATTCGGTAAATCCTTACCGATTACACGGCCAGAAAACAGCAGCATTTGAGATTATTGACCAGTTAGGGCGTGCCCCTGACTATCATTTTCTGCCGGTTGGGAATGCGGGGAATATCAGCGCCTACTGGATGGGCTATGGTGAATATGCTGATTCGGGCCTCTCTGACACCAAGCCGAGGATGATCGGCTGTCAAGCGGCGGGTGCTGCACCGTTCATCAGTGGTCATCCGATTGAGGAGCCAGAGACCATAGCGACAGCAATTCGGATCGGCAATCCGCAATCTTGGGAACTGGCACAGGCGGCTGTTGATGAGTCCCGGGGGTGCTTCAAATCATCAACCGATAACGAGATATTGAAGAGTCAGAAAAGTCTGGCGGACCGATCCGGTATTTTTTGTGAACCGGCATCGGCAGTCTCTGTCGCAGGACTCCAGGTAGACATGACCGGAGGCAGGATTCCGGACGACTCGCTGGTTGTCTGTACGCTGACAGGCCATGGGTTGAAGGATCCTAATGTGGCGATACAACAGTCACCTGATCCTTTCAGGTTGAGTGATCGCTCAGGAGAGCTCAGGAGCTTCATTCTGGATGCAATCGGCTAAATAGATGTTGGGGTCAGTGCATGACCGAACATCGACCGCCTCTCTGGTCTGGCCGCGGATCAGCGGCTGAAAATAGAGATCGAGTTGACGGTGACTACTTCCGGGCCGGGCATGAAGCAGAAACTAGGGAACCATAAAGATGTTGTCTTCTAACCTGCTTGCGTTCGATATCGAAACTGTGCCAGATGTGACTGCGGGTCGAAGGTTACTAAATTTAGAGGACAGCGATGAGAAGGATGTCGTTCGGGCCATGCAGACGCTCAGACGGCAGAAAACCGGTGGATCTGAGTTTCTGGCCCTGCACCACATGCGTATCGTGGCGATATCTGTGGCACTCCGGGATCAGAATGGTTTCAGGATATGGAGTCTGGGTAGTGAGGATTCTGATGAGGCGGAATTGATTGATCGCTTTTTTCGGGGAATTGAAAAATATACACCGACTCTGATTAGTTGGAACGGTGGTGGCTTTGATCTCCCGGTTCTTCATTACCGTTCGCTGCTGCACCGAGTTGTGGCAGCCCATTACTGGGACACCGGTGAATCAGATCGGGAGTTCAGATGGAACAATTATCTCAATCGATATCATTGGCGTCACGTGGACCTTATGGATGTATTGGCTGGGTTCCAAATGCGAGCAGTTGCACCGCTGGACGATGTGGCCACCCTGGTAGGGTTGCCTGGCAAGATGGGCATGAGTGGTGCCGATGTGTGGGATCGCTTTCATGAAGGGGATATCCAGTCAATCAGGAATTACTGTGAGACCGATGTTCTTAATACCTACCTCGTTTATCTCCAGTTTGAGCTGATACGAGGTAATCTTTCCCAGAACAGGTTCGAATCAGAATGTGGGCTGGTCCGTTCAACACTCAGTGTAAGTGGTGAAGAGCACTTGTTGGAGTTTGTTGCACGCTGGGACGCTTCCGAACAGGCGCCTCGAGCTTAAACTTGGACCGGTTCGAAGGCTATGTCGAGTCCTTGACTCACGACGGGCGAGGTGTCACAAAACCAGACGGTAAGGTTTGGTTTATCGACTCCGCCATTCCGGGAGAGACGGTAACATTCGTCAAGACCGGAAATCGCAAAGCGTATGGACTGGGTCGTGTCGAGCAAGTATTAGTACCGAGCCCCGATCGTGTCGTTCCAGCCTGCCCGTACTTCGGGCAGTGTGGCGGCTGCTCCTTGCAGCATTTGGAAGCCAACGCCCAACTGCGTTTCAAAGAGCAACTGCTGGTTCAACAGATGAACAAGATCGGTGGCGTGGATGTTGGTGCTCTCAAATCGTCCATAAAGGGACCGCCTTGGGGCTATAGGCGCAAGGCTCGCCTGGGCGTGAGGCTGGTGCCAAAAAAGGGTGGCATTCTGGTGGGATTTCGTGAAAAAAGAAATAGTTATATCACTAATCTTGATAATTGTATGACACTCGATCACAGGATAGCGCGACTGCTACCCTCGTTGAATTCATTGATCAATTCATTAAGCATCCGAGAGAAAGTGCCGCAGATTGAAGTGGCAGCCGGGGATCGGGATATTGCTCTGGTCTTGAGACACCTGAAGGCCTTTAGCACTAGGGATCAGGAGGTTTTAGTCAACTACGGTCAAAGCAATCGTATCCAATGCTATCTTCAGCCCGGTGGTACGGATTCAATCTGGTGCCTGACTCCAACTGAAGTCCCGATGCTGGAATACGGTTTGGAAAACGGCAAAATAAAGATTCAATTCTCCCCGACTGATTTCACTCAAGTGAACCACAGGGTCAACCAATTGATGGTAGAGGCTGCGGTCGAGGAACTGGAGCCAGGTGGACAAGATCGTATCCTGGACCTTTTCTGTGGGGTAGGTAATTTTTCACTGCCCCTGGCCAAACGGGTTGCTGAAGTTCATGGTGTGGAAAACGTTCCGGCCTTGGTAGACCGCGGAATGAAGAATGCCAAGCTGAATGACATCAGCAATGCGAATTTTGAAATACGAGACCTCTACGCAAGCTCCCTGCGCGACTGGGATCCCGGGAGGGTCGACAAGCTACTGATTGATCCTCCACGCTCCGGGGCATTCGAAGTGGCGACGTGGCTCGTTCCGCGACTGACTCCACAACTTATTGTGTATGTTTCCTGCAACCCGGCAACACTGGCCAGGGACAGCAGGATATTGATCACAAGGAGCGGCTATCGACTTCGCTCACTGCGCGCGGTCGATATGTTTCCCCACACGGCACATATGGAGGCGCTGGCTGTATTTGAGCTCAGCAGGTAGGGCTGAGCGGCCTGCAGGGGGCTGCGGACTGGATCAGTCGACATGAATAGAAATTCGGTGTCAGCCTCCGGTGCCGGTCTTGTCTTGTGAGACCTCTTGCTTGGTTTCCGTTGCCGGGCCACTTTCAGGGCGTTTGTTGGTCTCTTGGCCAGTGTTTGGGGAACCCTGGCGGCGAGTACCGCGCGGTCTGCGGCCCCTGCCCGACGAGTTACCCCCTCGAGACTGACGATTTCGGTCACGGTTGGTGTTCCCATCGTTCGAACGGGAACGCCCCTGACCGCCACCACCCCGACCCTGAGATGTTCTACGGCTACCACCGCTTCGCTGCCCTTGGCCGCTACTGCGTCGCCGGTTGGAGGTGCTCCGAGGCCTTGGGTTACTACTCTTCTGTACCTTTTCGTCTGTATCCTTGCTGCTCGATCCAATCAAGGCGCTCCAGAGCCTGGCAAGTAACCCGGGCTGACTGGGCTCTCCGGCCGTAGCGTCGGTGGATGGTGACACTGGGGGCGGTGTCGCGTCGAGCTGATCGAGTCTGACAGCCGGTGTAGCCGGTTTCTGACTCATGGGGTACGGCTCAGCAGGGGAGGGGTCTTCATCCGATGCCTTCAGCTCGTGACTGAGTACGTATCCCGTCTGGTCTATCTCTTCGCTACGCATACGGCGGATGTTGAACTGCGGTCCTTGAAGATTCTGCGATGGCAGGACGACGATCCGAGTTCCGAGGCGTGCTTCAATCTGGCTGACTTCATATCTCTTTTCGTTAAGGAGGAAGGTCCCTGTGTCGATTGGAACTTCTGCAATAATGGCTTCGGTATTTTCTTTAAGTGCTTCCTCTTCCAGTATTCGAAGGAGGCTTAGCCCGGAAGAGGTTACGTTTCGAATCTGCCCGGTCCCTTTACACAGGGTACAGGACTGGTAGTTGGATTCACTGATTGAAGACCTGAGTCTCTGGCGGGACATTTCGAGCAGCCCGAATCTTGAGATATGACCCACTTGTATCCTGGCACGGTCATTTCTAACAGCCTCATGCAGTCGCATTTCAATCGTTTTTTTGTTGTGGGACGATGACATGTCGATCAAATCAAGCACGATCAGGCCACCCATATCCCTTATGCGCAACTGACGAGCGATTTCGTCAACCGCTTCCAGATTGGTCTGCAAGGCCGTTTCCTCGATGTCGGCCCCTTTCGTTGCCCGGGCCGAATTGACGTCAACGGTAACAAGCGCCTCGGTGTGATCAATAACCAGGGAACCCCCTGATGCCAGGTCGACCGACCGGGAATAGGCATTCTCAATCTGATGCTCGATCTGGAAGCGTGAAAATAACGGAATCGTGTCCTGGTAATGCTTGAGTCTCACCACGTTGTCAGGCATGACCTGTTCCATAAACCTGGTCGCCCGTTCAAAGATCCCTTGTTCATCTATCACGATTTCCTGAATGTCGCCGCGAAGGTAGTCGCGTATAGCCCGTACGATAAGATTGCTTTCCTGATAGACGAGGAACGGTGCCTCCTTTTCATGAGATGCGCTGTCGATCGCCTGCCACAGCTGCAGCAGAAAATCGAGGTCCCATTGCAGTTCTTCTGGAGATTTTCCGATGCCCGCGGTTCGGGCGATCAGTGAGTGCTCAGATGGTGCAGTCAGTCTGCCCATAGCATCCCTTAGTTCGGCGCGCTCTTCGCCAATGATTTGCCGCGATATGCCACCGCCCTTTGGGTTGTTCGGCATTAGTACTAGATAGCGCCCTGCAAGGCTGATAAAGGTGGTGAGCGCTGCACCCTTCGTCCCACGCTCATCTTTCTCCACCTGCACTAGGAAGGTCTGTTTTTCCCGGATGACGTCTTGGATCTTCACCTGGGCCATTGGTGTGGCGGGTGAATAGTTCTGGAAGTGGGCTCGGGAGATTTCTTTCAAGGGCAGGAAGCCCTGTTTTTCTGCCCCGTAATCCACGAAGGCTGCTTCAAGACTGGGCTCTACGCGGGTGACAGTTCCCTTGTAAATGTTGCCTTTTAGCTGAGTTCTTGCTGCGGATTCAATGTCAAGGTCCAAAAGTCTCTGGCCATCGACAATCGCCACCCTGAGTTCCTCAGGATGGGTTGCGTTAAATAACATTCTTTTCATCATCTGGTCTCTTGATCAGGTCACGGGATGGTTTTGGCCTGCACTGGCGTGACAGGTCCGACCGTCCCACGACGGTTCAATTCACTTACTCAGGTTACAGGCGAAAAACCGTGTTGACTGGTCAGTCGGAACTCAACGGTTGCGTGTGGCAGGAGCTAGGAGCGAACGCCGGCAGGCCAAGTTGGCCCGCTGCGCTGGGGTCGGATCCAACTTGAATCCGATTGGTGTGACCGTTGTCTTCAACGTTGTGCATATTCTATGCGTTGATCCAAAAGCCGTTCGCAATACAACTACGAAACCTTGTGCTCTCGTCCGGTCGCGCCATAGACATTTATGTCGCCACCTGACCTGGTATCCTGTGCTCTGAGCCCTTCACGATAAACAATCGCCAAGAGCCAACTCCAGACACTGTGGTTATACTCCGAGTGGGTTAAACCGTTCGAACCAACAGTGTTTGAAGCGCCTAACGTGAGTCTTTTATTGACTTGCTACTTCCGGTGCTTGCACGTTATTTTCCGCTTGCAACGCCGTGAATTATAACAATTTTTCGTGCGACAGCAAATCGGAGCAGAAAACATCGACGACAGCCAAAACCAACAACACTCCGGCGTACAAACGTTAATCGTCCCGGAACGAGGGGCCAACCGACGTCTTGACAACTATCTTTTCAGGATATTGAAGGGCGTGCCTAAGAGCCACGTTTATCGGATCGTTCGGGATGGGCAAGTCCGGGTAAATGGCTCGAGAGTAGGACCCGACCTCAAGCTTGCGGTCGGTGATCGGGTGCGGTTACCTCCTATCCGGCTCGTAAAAGGTCGATCTCCCCAGTTGTCCGAGACGCTATTGTCATTGAAGATCCCCGTGCTTTATGAGGATTCCGATTTACTGATCCTCGACAAGCCCTCGGGAATTGCTGTCCATGGCGGTTCGGGTCTTCGGGGCGGCGTCATAGAGATTCTGCGACACACACGTACTGAAAGTGATTTCTTGGAACTGGCCCACAGGCTGGACAAGGACACCTCGGGTTGTTTGATACTGGCAAAGACTCCGGCTTCTCTGCGTTATATGCACACCCTTTTCAGGGAGAACGCGAGGCGTCGACGTATACAAAAGATATACCATGCGCTGGTGACCGGCGACTGGTCGGGTGGCACCCGACGGATCGATCTTGGTCTGAGCAAACGTCGTCCGGCAGGTTCTCTGCGCCGCTCGATCGTTTGCAAATCCGGGGAGAATGCACTGAGTTATTTCAAGCCAGTTGAACGCTTCGGCGATTACACTCTCATGGAAATCAAGCTTGGTACCGGTCGAATGCACCAGATAAGGGCACATGCTGCAGCTGTCGGCCATGCAGTGGTTGGTGACAAGATGTACGGGCATCAAGGTTCTCGAAAAGAAGTCAAGAGGCTCGGTATCCGTCGCCAGCTGCTGCACGCATCGAGACTGGTCTTTCCGCATCCAGAAAATAGTCGCAGGCTTGTGGTCCGCGCGCCTTATCCTGAAGATCTAAGTCGGGTACTCAGTCTGGTTGAGCGCGGATGAGTCGACCATTCTCAAGTGGGCTGAAAGGGAGGGGAAAGTCAGCAACGGATGGCAATCCTGAAGACTGTTGCCAGTTACTGTGTAAGAGCTCGGTCCTTGTAGTCGGTGGAAGAGGATTGCGGTTTGTCGTCTCGAGTTCGCGCGGGTCCTACCCTGCGTTTGTCATTCGGTGCCGGGCGGGTGTTTCGGCTTTCCTCAACATTTGTGCCCACATGGATCTTGAACTGGACTGGACGGCTGGCCGTTTTTTCGATTCACAAAGGCGCCACCTTATCTGCTCGACCCACGGTGCCCTGTATGATCCAACCGACGGATTGTGTATAGAGGGGCCTTGTTACGGGGCCCGACTCAAGGCCGTGGAGGTAAGCGAATCTTGCAGTCAGGTTTTTTTCAGCGATGATAATTACACCTTAGTGCGAGTCGAGATGTAGGCCCGAGAATTCTTCGGCGAAGACAAAATGAGACCTCAGACAGGTCGTCTTAACATCCCTTCAGTTTCCAGCATTCGAGTCAGGGTGATAAGCGGCAAGCCGATTAGAGCGCTGGGATCGTCACCTGTGACGTTCTCCAGTAGGGTAATACCCAGGCCATCTGCTTTGAGGCTGCCGCAACAATCGTAGGGCCGTTCAATCTCGAGGTATCGCTCGATCGCCTCTTTGGACAGTTTGCGGAACTCGACCGCAAAGGGCACCACTTTGACCTGCAGTGCACGAGTTCGCGAGTTAAACAGGGCGACACCCGTATACAAGCGAACCGTTGAGCCGGAAGCCGAGCTTAGCTGAGAAATGGCCTCGTCCCGGTCTTTCGGCTTGCCAAGGATCTGACTGCCGTGGACGGCCACTTGATCGGAGCCGATTAAAAGACTGTTGGGCTGTGATTCGGCCACGCTGCGAGCCTTCATTACTGATAATCGTGTAACCAGAGTTTCGGGATCTTCGAGACCCATCCGGGACTCATCGATATCGGCCGGAATGACACGGAAAGGAAGGTTGAGTTGTTGCAGTAGCCGGCGTCGGAACGGTGATGACGATGCGAGCACAAGACACTGTTTTAGAGCAGTTTTTGACACTATATCCTCCGATGAATACAATGGGCGCTGACAGCATGGCCGGTGTCCGCCAGCTGGCCCGCGTAACCCGCTTCGGGATCGTGGTCACCAGACGCATTCTAGAGCAAGAGGTGATGTATGGCTGTTCAACAAAATCGGAAGACTCCATCAAAACGCGGGATGCGCAGATCCCACGATGGCCTCAGTCGTACGACGCTTTCCAGTGATCCAGTCTCTGGTGAACTCCATCGACGTCATCACGTCACTGCAGACGGCTATTATCGCGGTCGCAAAGTAATCAGCGATCAGGCGCAATCATCGTAGTAAACAGACCGGGCTCCGACCCGGCTTTTCACAAATGTTGGTCTGACCCGGACCTTTTCGTGTTGCCAATGTGACCATCACCGTTGCAGTTGACATGATGAGTGGCGATCGAGGGCTGCAGGTCACGGCCCCGGCGGTCAGTCAGGCGCTCGGCCGCATGCCAGATCTGTTCGTGATTGCGGTGGGTGAGCAGGCTGCGATGGCCTCGGCCCTTGAGGAGTTGCAGAACGCTGATAGGTTGTGTTTCGTTGCCGCCTCCGAAGTGGTGGAAATGAATGAGCCTGCAGCCATGGCGGTGCGGGCCAAAAAAGATTCCTCCCTCAGGGTCTCGATCAATCAGGTAGCAGAGGGCGCAGCTGATGCGTGCGTCAGTTCCGGGAATACTGGTGCACTGATGGCGACGGCTCGTTTTGTGCTCAAAACACTATCAGGGATAGACAGGCCAGCGATTGTCAGCGCATTGCCAAGAGCAGATGGGCACGTGCACGTATTGGACCTGGGGGCAAACGTCGAGAGTACTCCCCAGCACCTGCTCCAATTCGGAATGATGGGCTCGAGTTTGGTACGCAGCCTCGAAGGGATACGAGAACCGACGGTGGCCCTGCTGAACGTCGGTAGCGAGGAAATCAAAGGCAATAACACGGTTAAGGCCGCAGCCGAGTTGTTTCAGGATAGTTCGTTGAATTTCGTCGGGTATGTAGAAGGTGACGATATATTCAATGGCCATGTCGATATCATCGTCTGTGACGGGTTTGCCGGCAATGTGGCTTTGAAAACCAGCGAAGGGCTCGCGCAGATGCTGACTAGAACCGTGCAGGAAGAATTCAGGCGAGGGTTTTGGTCTCGCTGTGTCGCTGTGCTGTCGCGTTCTGTGCTTGATTCGATTCGCAGACGGATCGATCACAGACAATATGATGGCGCAGTTCTCCTTGGACTGAGGGGCACCGTTGTAAAAAGCCACGGAGGTACAGATCCGGTTGGTTTTGCCCGTGCTATTGAAGTCGCTCACTCTGCGGCAAAAAATGGTCTGGTGGAGAACATCCGAAAGGACCTGGATGAACCGGTGACACAGAAGGATACAGCTTGAGCCCCATCCAATGCACAACGGGGTTGGGGAGTGCGATCTTTATCGGTAACCTGAAAAGATCCACATTGCTCAAGATCAAAAACTGTGGGCACGATCTAAGTCGGAGGGATCGATGAGTAAAGTCTGCCTGGTTACCGGGGGCACAAGGGGAATAGGGCGAGCAATCTGCCTGGAGCTTGGGCGGAACGGATGTACAGTCATTGGCTCGGCAACGACACCCGCCGGTGCCGACAATGTCAGTAACTATCTTGCTGAGGCCGAGATTGCCGGGCGCGGCGCTGTTCTGAACGTGACTGACAGTGAGGCTGTGGTCCGTTTGGTAAAAGAGGCCGAAGAGACATATGGACCAGTCACCGTACTTGTGAACAATGCGGGAATCACCCGGGACAACCTTCTGCTTCGAATGAAGGAGCAGGATTGGGACGAGATTCTGGACACCAATCTCAAATCGGTTTATCGAGTGAGTAAAGCCGTTTTGCGGGGAATGACTAAAGCCAGATATGGCCGGATTGTGAACATTAGTTCAGTTGTCGGCAGTATCGGGAACGCTGGCCAGAGTAACTACACGGCCGCCAAGGCGGGCATGATTGGTTTCACCAAGGCTCTTGCTCGCGAGGTGGCGAGCCGCAACGTCACGGTCAACGCAGTTGCCCCGGGTTTCATCGAAACAGATATGACAGCGGAGCTTTCTGACGATATGCGCAACGCCATGCTGGAGACGGTCCCGTTAGGGCGTTTCGGTTCGGTAGCCGACGTGGCGGCAGCGGTCGCTTTTCTAGTGTCTGATTCGGCATCGTACATTACCGGGCAGGTTTTCCATGTTAATGGCGGTATGTACATGAGTTCTTGAAAAACAATCAGCTAAAGTGATGTTCTAATCCAGGTTATGAAAACCCTCGACAGCATGCCTCGAACCACGACCTATCTTGATAAGGGTCATCTGAGTTGGAATTCACATGGACTTCATGGAGGGAATATTGTTTAATTCGCGCACGTGAGATACATGCTTTTCGTTGCCCTAGGCCCCGACGCATGTTCAGATACTGCGGTCGATATTAATATTTCCTGGAGGTTTAACTGCTAATGAGCACCATAGAAGAGCGCGTCAAGAAAATTGTAATAGAGCAGTTGGGTGTAGCTGATGATCAGGTTACGCCGGACGCCTCCTTTGTCGATGACCTCGGTGCCGATTCGCTGGACACCGTGGAACTGGTCATGGCCCTGGAAGAAGAGTTCGACGCCGAAATCCCCGATGACGAGGCTGAGAAAATCACCACCGTTAAGCAGGCGATCGAATTTATCCAGGCTAATTCAAGCGGGTGACCGCTACCTACCAATCTGCCCAAAGCTGCCGTACTGATTTCAAACGGCAGTTCTCTTTCTAAAACGATAGTGAGCAAGAGGCGAGTCGCCGTAACCGGCGTCGGCTGTGTTTCACCCGTTGGGCTCAACGCTCCACAGACCTGGGAAGCCCTGGTTCGTGGTGAGTCAGGCATATCGTCAGTCACTCGATTTGACGCCACACAATTGCCTTCATCGATCGCAGGGGAAGTAACCGGATTTGATCCTTTGGTCTATCTTTCATCAAAGGACCTGCGAAAAATGGATCGGTTTGTGCAGCTGGGAGTTGTAGCGGGTCTTGAATCCTTTGAGGCCGCTGGCGTGGACATCGAGGCAGTGGACCCGGATCGAGTGGGGGTCCTGGTGGGCGCTGGAATTGGTGGCCTCGAGACGATTGAGGCGACAACTCTGACCTATGCCGAGAAAGGCCACAAGCGCGTCTCACCGTTCTATATTCCGAGCAGCATCATTAACATGGTCTCGGGGAATCTATCGATCATGACCGGTGCCCGGGGCCCCAATCTTTCGATCGTAACGGCCTGTACGACCGGCACACACTGTATCGGCATGGCGGCGCGACTGATCCAGTTCGGGGACTGTGACGTGATGATTGCCGGTGGAACCGAGGCGGCTGTTACGCCGACCTCNATGACCGGTTTTGGCGCGGCACGGGCTTTAAGCCGGCGTAATGATTCCCCAGAACAGGCCAGTCGACCATGGGACACCGGTCGTGACGGCTTTGTGCTCGGGGAGGGNGCGGGAGTGGTTGTTCTTGAGGAGATGGAATCAGCCAAACNGCGCGGCGCAACAATTCTTGCTGAACTATCCGGCTTCGGGATGAGTGGTGATGCACACCACATCACCCAGCCCTCGACGGGCGGCGAGGGGGCATCTCGATGTATGNAGAATGCGCTTCGCGACGGTCGAATCGAAGTGNCTGAGGTCAACTATGTCAATGCCCATGGAACATCCACGCCACAGGGGGACCTAGGAGAGACTTTAGCGGTGAAGCGGACTTTCGGTGCCCACGCCTACGANCTGATGATCAGCTCCAATAAGTCCATGATCGGCCACCTGCTAGGTGCTGCAGGGGGGGTCGAGGCGGTGGCCACTGTGATGTCACTGCATGAGCAGGTATTGCCACCGACCATTAACCTTGATGAACCGGACCCGGAATGTGATCTGGACTATGTGCCAGGGGCTGCCCGGGATGCGAACGTCAGAATCGCTCTGTCGAATTCGTTCGGCTTCGGCGGCACTAATGGAACACTTGTTTTCAGCCGATTCGACAGCTAGGGGTAAGGTGTACCAAAGACTAACGGCCGGAAGGTCTTTGTTGTCCCGTGCTGCGCTTGCCAGGATCCGCTGCTGAGTGCCGGGCAATACCAAACGAGGTGGGGTTTACCGCAGTACGTTTGGCGTATTGATGATCATTATCGGGTTGCTCGCTCTCGCGGGGTATCTATTGCATCGCTCGGTACACACTCCATNTGAATTAAGACACGCCAGCCTTACGCTGGCCGCCGGGAGCAGTTTGCGCGACTTTGCTGTGGAGGTCGATCGGATGGGGGGCTCCAAAGGTGAGCTACCTGTTCTGTTGTGGGCGTACCTGAAAGGAATATCCGGGAGCTTGAAAGCCGGGGAATATGTTTTTGATGAACGAGCAAGCACCGCCCAGATTTTGGACAAAGTGGTACGCGGCGATGTTGTCCAATACGCCATTACCTTCCCTGAGGGGGTGACGTTCAGTGACATGCTTGAACTACTACATCGGGCACCGCAACTTGAGCCCCTANCTGACGATCACACGANCGATAAGATCTTGTCTTTGCTTGGTATCAGCGAAAGTTCTCCAGAGGGTCTGTTTTTCCCGGATACGTATTACTANACGAGCGGAAACAGTACGTTNAGCCTTCTACAAAGAGCGCACCGGAGAATGATGCTGAANCTAGACCAAGCNTGGGCGAGGCGANACGGGCAACTGCCATTTGGACGGTCTTACGATGCCTTGATCTTGGCGTCAATCATCGAGAAGGAAGCCGGGAATCANCAGGAAAAGGCCAGAATAGGGGGTGTTCTGGTTAATCGTCTACGAAAGAACATGAGACTGCAGGTAGACCCAACCGTGATCTACGGAACCAGGCTTAANTATCAGGGAGATCTGACCCGCGCACACCTGGCTGAGGACACTCCGTACAATACTTACCGGCGGAAAGGACTACCACCCACGCCGATTAGCTGTCCTGGCTGGNATTCANTNCTGGCNGCGGTTCATCCAATCCGNCACGAGGAATACTACTTCGTATCAAGAGGCAATGGGACCCATAAGTTCTCCAAATCTCTGAAAGAACACCTGGCTGCAGTTCAGCGCTTCCAAGGAAAAAAATGACAAAAGAATCCGCCAATANGGCTGNACAGGGGCTGTTTGTCACAATGGAAGGGATAGACGGGTCTGGAAANTCCACGCAGTTGGGCATGCTTGCAGAGAACCTGCGGTCCCGTGACCTCGATATCTGNGTCACCCGCGAACCAGGTGGGACAGAGATTGGAGAGTGCCTTCGCGAGATCATTTTGCACAATGCTCAGTCGGTCTGTGATAACGCTGAACTCCTACTGCTGTTTGCCGCACGTGCTCAGCATATTGCCCAGGTGATACAACCCGCGTTACAGGAAGGTCGCTGGGTGCTGTGTGACCGCTTTACGGATGCTACTTTTGCCTATCAGGGAGGTGGGCGGGGCATACAGCTATCCATCATAGAAAAACTAGAGAGCATGGTTCAGGGCGATTTCAGGCCGGACTGCACATTGTTACTGGATGTCCCCGCTGAAACGAGCGCTGAACGCACCAGCGGAAGAGGAAACTCCCATGATCGAATCGAGATGCTTGACCTGGTTTTCAAACAACGCGTCCGACAAACTTATCTTGACCGCCANCTGGTAGAACCCACACGCATCTTCCTGATCGATGGTTTGGCATCAATCGCGTCGGTTCAGGAGGAAATCTGTCGGATCGTCAATGNTCTCGATTCCAGGCTACCCGATGATGGATAAATATGCCTGGCATGAGCCACAGTGGCGGGTTGTGCGAGAGAGGATGCACCTGCTACCCCAAGCGATGTTGATTGTTGCAAACCGAGGCACAGGCAAGCTTGGATTTGCCTCCCGATTGGCGGGGCACTTGTTGTGTGAGGCCGACGCCCAACTCCGGCCCTGCCAGGACTGCAAGTCATGCAGCATGAAGGACAGCGGGCATCACCCCGATTTGCACCTCCTCACAACCGAAGCNGCGAATGAGACTGCAGTATCGTTTCTCGGGGATCACGTCCAGCGCTACTGTGCCGACGACAGGCCCAAAAAAGGTACCAAGTCGAAGCCCAGTAGTATCATTAACGTGGAACAGGTGCGCAGCGTCAGCCGAGCGCTGCAAATGACCTCGGCACGGGGCGGCAACAGAGTCTGTCTGGTAACTCCCGCAGATGCGCTGAATATTAATGCCGCCAATGCACTGCTTAAGATTCTGGAAGAACCATTTCCAGGAACTTATTTTATCCTGCTNACCTCACAACTACACACGTTGCCGCCGACGGTTCGAAGCCGCTGTTCTGTGCTGAACCTGCAAAACCCATCATTGGCCGATTCCACGTCCTGGCTTGAGAATGGGGGCGAAATCGACTCAAATCTCGCTCGATCACTACTGACTTGTGGGTTCGGACCTTTGGAGGTCCAGCAGATGTTCAATTCTGGGTCGCCAGACAAACTTGCTTCGTTCGCAACCGAACTGGCGGACGTAGTCGGCCGTGGGGAGGCGTCGGATTTGATTGCCTCGCGGCTGNTNGAAATAGGGCCCCGGCTAGGATTGCGGTTGATTCAGCAGCAGCTGGTCAGGGGACTCAGGATCTCAGTGGGGTGTGAAGAGCCAAATGATCGGTTGGCGAGAGTTCTGCGGATCGGCCTTGGTCGAGACGGTTGTCATCGGCTTTACACCAAAATTGGCCGTTATCTACACTGGCCCAGAGGTGCAGTTGACGAGCGGCTCTTTCTGGAGGATATTGCCTGGAGATTGGCCCGGTCTGGGGCCGAAGGGGATTAGAACATGGCAGAACTGGAACTAGGAGATAATATTGGGCAGATACCGGATGACGTTAAGGTTGTCAGGCCCAAAGTATTGTCGGTCTCTATCAAAGACAAGAAAACGCTGCATTCGGCCTTCATGCCATTTCTCAAAAACGGTGGCATTTTTGTGCCGACCGAGAACAGGTATTTGGTGGGCGATGAGGTATTCCTGATCCTGAAACTTCTGGACGACGCACAGTTTGCTGTAGCAGGCGTTGTTTCCTGGACCACGCCGTCTGGGGCGCAGGCAAGTCGGACGGCCGGCGTGGGGATACACCTGCAAGGCGCTGAAGGGGCCAAACTGAAGGAATACGTACAAGCGGAACTTGCTGANTTCCCGCAACCGCAACGACCCACCCATACATTCTAACCAACGCGGATGGCTGGACCTGCGGTCCTTGCCTAATCGACACGTGATTCTGGTTGATTCTCACTGCCACCTCGATTTTGAGCCGCTTTCTGGGGAGTTGCCCAGTATTCTGGATCGAGCAGCGAAGGCCGAGGTCCAGTACATGCTCTGTGTGGCGGTAAACCTGGAAGATCTACCAGGAATACTGCAGATCGTNGCCNAGAACGAAAACATCTTCGCCACTGCCGGCATCCACCCAAACCATACGACAGCAGACGGCCTCGAGGTGGACGAAGAGGCCCTGGCCGAACAGGCGGCCAAGTTCAGTGTGGTCGCCGTCGGTGAGACAGGCCTGGATTATTTTCGCTCCAGTGGCGCTCTGGACTGGCANCGTGAACGCCTCAGGCGCCATATACGCGTGGCCCGGCACGTGTCCAGGCCGTTGGTGGTTCACTGCCGGGATGCCGGTGACGATACGATGTCGATACTNTCNGAGGAAGGGGCGGCGGACGTTGGGGGGGTCATGCACTGTTTTTCCGAAGACTGGAGGATAGCCCGGCAGGCACTGGACCTGGGGTTCTACATCTCATTTTCAGGGATCGTGACATTCGCCAGCGCGGATTCCNTCCGAGAAGTGGCACTGAAAGTTCCGGTAGACCAGTTGCTCGTTGAGACAGATGCCCCGTACCTGGCGCCAGTACCGAGGCGGGGTAAAACCAATGAACCTGCGTTTGTTCGCCACACGGCGGCATTCTTAGCCGACTTACGAGGGGAGAGTCTGGAAGAACTGGCTTATCAGACCACCGAGAACTTTTTCACCCTGTTCCCAAAAGCAATCCGGATNCAGTGAAGTGTAATATAGAGAATAGTCCAGTCCGACCACTTGCGTGTGTTCGTTATTCGCATAATGTATATTATGTTAAATAGTATTCATGGCAAGGCCCACACCAAAACCATTCGCAATTGACGACGGTTCGGTAGTGGTAGACAATCCCTCCCCCCCTTTTGGGGTTTTTATCTAAAAGTCCCAGTGGCGACTGTGAGTTGCCGGAACATTGAAAACAGGATTAATCATGAGCCAGAGCGAGATAACCGAAACTCCGAAGACGGACGAGGCGCCGGCCAGTAAAGCCNCACCCGCGGTTGGAAAAGACACAGGANCNAGTAAAAAGGCGGCNAAGATCGGNCCGTCGATCGTTATACACGGGGACGTTGCCGGCGAGGAGGACCTGATTGTCGATGGAACCATCGAGGGGACGGTCAATTTCAAAGAGAACCATCTCATTGTCAGTAAGAACGGGCGAGTGACTGCAAATATCAATGCTCGCGTCATTCGTGTCGACGGTGAAGTCAAAGGCGAACTCAGAGCCAGTGAACAGGTCTCGATCAGTCCTAGTGGCCAGGTTAATGGAGACATCCGGGCACCTCGTGTGGTGCTTGAGGATGGCTGCCAGTTCAAGGGCTCGGTTGACATGGCTGTAGACAAGCTTGCGATCGGTGGGGATCGTTCATCGGCACCACGGCTCCGACCTAGCTCCACGCGGCCGGTTCGGCCGGGTCGGGAAAAGGCGGAAACNACCCAATTACGGAACTGATAGNCTCTCTAGACTACAAAAAAGAAAACCGCGCGATGGCGCGGTTTTCTTTACCTAGAGCGNTTGATATATCAACTTTTAACCNGATTTTTGAGTGCCTGAGAAAGGGGTNNCCATATGTCTTGCGAGCCCCCTGCCCCTTTGCATTGCACGGCGGGTCTGATTTGACGTTCGGCGCCTCGCATCCGCTCTGAACGGCGTAATGGGGCCTAGAATAAGCTCGGGATGATCGTAAATCATCTCGTCGGTCAGTGGAATGAACACTACTTTCGACATTCTTGTGGTTCCGTATACCNGGGACGGGATCCAATCTACTGCCAAGGCGTGGCTTCGGGTGGGGATAGTCATGGCAATACTATGGCAAAAGGTGGCGGATCATGTTCTTCTTCTGACTANTGGGNTAGGTNTAAANGCAGGCTTGAAGCTGCGCGACNGCACCGATCCTGATGAATATGTGATATCGGAGGCGGAAAAATGAAAATTNTTGCAGTAGTCGAAGATGACGCCGACCAGCGGGAGAACTACGCCGACGTGTTGGCTGCCCAGGGCTACGAAGTCCATGATTTCGGCAGTAAAGCGGAAGCGCAGGACGGTTTTCGCGAGATACTGCCCGACCTTGCGATCCTTGACATTATGCTGGGCGAAGACATGGATGGTGGTTTCGAATTGTGCATGGAATTGCGAAACCTGAGCCCCAACCTGCCGGTCATCTTTCTCACCGCCCGTGACAGCGATGCCGACCGAATCTCCTCCCAGCGCATGACTGCGTGGGATTACATCACCAAGCCGGTCAGCCTTGAATTCCTGGTTGCACGGGTTCATGCATTGCTGCGGATCGCAGAACAGTTAAAGCAGCCCGAGTCCCAGGAATCNTTGATCAGTGTGAATGAAATGGAAATCGATGAGAAGAGTATGTCAGTCAAGTGGCGGGGTGAACTGATTAATCTCACATTGACAGAATTCTGGATCGTCGAGTCTCTTGCCCGGCGACCTGGCCATGTCAAGACCTACGACGCACTGAACGACGTCACCCGGCAGGGCCTGGTCGAGCGTAATACCATTAATGGATACATTCGCAGAATTCGCAACAAGTTTCGGGAAACTGACCGCAGTTTTGATCGGATTCAGACGGTCCACGGTACCGGNTACAAGTGGGCTCAAGACTGAATGAACCGCTGACACCCCGCACACTGGAGCGTCCGCCCTCTTCCGTATCCTCAGGACCCAGTGGCCGCAACCGGCATCGTGTCCGGCCGGGACTCAAGATCAGAACCAAGCTGTTGCTCCTGGTTCTATCGTTGCTGGCAATCCCATGGATGGGCTACAAGTCGGTTCGGGAGATGGAAAAATTCCTGCTCGATGGGCAACAACAGGCACTTGAGCTTACAACTGAGGGCATCGCAAGCCTGCTCGGCAACAGGAAAGAGCTGTTCGACCCAGCCGTAGGGGTTCCTGAAGTCATGGGCAGGTCATTCGACGTACTTCCCACAGAACTTGACGCTTCCCTGTCGATCGACGCAACCCCAAAGGACTGGGTTGNTGCGTTAGAGGANGCTCGAGACTACACCAGTGCCGGGTCTTTAGAGTGTACGGTCGACTATAACCCTGACTCGCTGGCCGTACGACACGGACTGGGAATTCACGATAAGCACGTTTATGCGTTTTTCGACGTTTCCGATGACGTGATCATTTTCAGAGATCCGGAACTGGTGAGGCTCGACAAAAGTGACCAGCTTCGCCTGACTGTACAGGTACTGGGCATGGACATCCGCCGTTATCTACTCACCGCACGGCAGGAAGGCCGCATGAGTGTCTATCTGATGAAGACTGACTGGCGTGAGCCCGAAACGGGGGAAGCCCTGAAAGATATTGCAGCAAGCATCGCGCTTACAGAAAGCGGTTACGCGATAAAGATCCGCATTCCACGGGAAGTGATAGGCCCGCGNGCCCGGGTCAAATTTGAAGTGATCGATATTGACGACGCCAAAAAGAGGGAAATTGTGGGCACGATCAGCACCGATCCGGACCCCTTCATGCATGGTCTGGGCCAGGTCCGTCTCATGACTCCGGCCCTGGCCAAGCTCGTCGAACCTCTCTACNTATCTGAGGCCAATATCAGGGTCTGGGATCGGGATTTTCGCCTCAGAGCTGAGCTTGGGAGTATNTTTCCCGAAAGACTGATCTCCAGCGCCCGGAGCAAGCGTGGGTCATCGTGGCTGGATCGACTGGAAGGCTTTTCCGTTGAGGTGTATGACTGGATCCTGAGGCANCCAATGGGCGGTATTAAGGACATGCCCGTTGATTCTTCCGGGGAGGATCTTCGCATTCTGTCNAAAGTGATCACCAACGGCGACCGNTTGAGCGAACGNCGGCGCTATGGCAACGCAAAGTTGATTGTAAGTGCACTTCCGATCTGGGCCGAGGGTGAGATACAGGGTGCAATTCTCATCAAGCAGAGCGGCAACAGATTGCTGTCCTTGCAGTATGAGACGTTGCGACGTTTTACCCTTCTATTTTTGGGGGTCTTTATCTTCCTGGCCATAGCGATACTTTTGTTCGCAAGTCGCCTGACTTACCGGGTCGGAAAATTACAGCGTGAGACCGAACAGGCAACAACTCCCGAAGGGCGTTTGTTGAAGGATCGGATACGCTCCGGCACTCATGCTGCGGATGAACTGGGAAGCCTGACACGGAGTGTTTCATCCATGCTGCAGAACCTGGCACAGTACACTCGCTACCTCGAGAAACTGCCAGACACACTGGCGCACGAGATGCACAACCCGTTGAACGTGGTGAATTCCTCACTGGAGAATCTNCAGTACAGTCACCGCGAGCTCGACGACGACAAGTATCTCCTACGAGCGAAGAAAGGAATTCAACGGCTACGGAGCATTCTCACCTCCCTGACCGAGGCCGCAAACCTTAAAGATGCCCTCGAACAAGAAGCGGATCAGTTCGAGTGGTTTGATTTGACTGAACTGGTNACCGGTTGTGTAGAGGGATACCAACAGGTCAATCCAGAACGCGAGATCCTGTCAGAAGTGTTTCCAGGGAAGGTGCAATTTAGCGGGGTACCAGACCGACTCGCACAGTTGCTCGACAAACTCATTGATAACGCGCTCCGCTTTGGNAATAANGAGGGGCCGATCCTAGTCAGCTTGAAANGCTCTGCCTATATTATCCGTCTCTCGGTCGTGAATGAAGGATCGACTNTACCAGCCCACCTNGAGGATCGACTGTTCGATCCAATGGTATCCAGCGCGAAAGATGCNGGGCAGNCACATCTCGGTCTCGGTCTTTACATTGTCCGATTNATTGCTGAGTTCCACGGGGGCAGNGCCATTGCNGAGAATCGAAANGATGCTTCNGGAGTTGAGGTCGCCGNCACGTTTCCNAGAACTNAAANGGNCTGAAGCAGTCCCGCATGNCGCATNANCTGCAGCTTAAGTTTTGTTGATTGACCTGACAATATCTGCCACATCAGGCTTACCGGACTGAACCTCTCGTTCAGACAAGCCTCTCAATTCATGAGGAAACACAAGCCAGTGGGATGTTTCATGGATATAGTAGTCAGGCACCCGACCGGTCTTGTTCTTCGATGGTTTATACCACGGTGCCGCAATACGGATATTTGAAGGGGTGTTCAAACGGGCTCGACTCTTGAGTTCATCGAGAACCGCTTCGATGCTCATTCCGGTGTCAAACACATCGTCGACGATCAACAGAGAATCTTCCTGGTTGACCTTCCGGATGAGGTAGCCCAGCCCGTGTACCTGGACGTTTTGGGCGGTCCGTTCAATGCCCGTGTAGTATGAAGTTCGTATGGCGATATGATCAGTCTCGACACCGGCATAGTCGAGATATTCCTGCACCGCAATACCGACTGGTGTTCCACCGCGCCATATGCCTACGATGTAATCGGGTCTGAAACCGCTCTCCAGAATTCTCAGAGCAAGAAGGAAGGAGTCCCTGAGAAGTTCCTCGGCCTTGATGAATACCTTGTCATTGACCATGGTCAGAAAATATTCCAGGTGTAGTGTTGCAGGCGGTTGGGGCCTCAGAGGCGTTCGTCATCACCCTCTCCCCGATCTTTTTCCACTGCCAGTGGGTCCGTAGCCGGAAGCACGTTGGTTTCTACCGTGACAGTTGGTTTGATTGTTTCATTGTCGGAGGCCGTATCTGCCGGTTGCTCTTTGGGAGCCGGAGGCACGTACCCAGGAAAACCGATACCACTGGCACTTTTCACTGCTTGGGTAAAGTAGACCACCTGAACGGGCAGTTTTTTGGTTTTGAGCTGGCTGCGAAACCTGGAGAGCTCCGAACGCATAATGCCGTAGCTGAAAAAAACCTTGCAGTTAGAGCAAGTCGGTCCACGATGGTCTACTCGCTGCTGGCCGTTGACCCAGACCCTGAAAAACCCCTCATCCTTCGACCATTCGACGTTGACGCTGATTTCATGCCACCGACCAAGGAGCAGATCTTCGTCAATCAGCGAGATATAGTTGGGCTCCTGCTCAACTCGATTGCCCAGCCACAGTACACCCGTGCTGCCGACTTCAAACGTCCAGACAGGCTCCGCCCGGTGGTTCAGAAACTGACCATGAATACTTCTCGCGGGATAAACGTTGGTATAGTCTTCGGGAAAGAAGACCTGCCACAGATACCACTGTTCTTGTGCCAGAGCTCTTTCAGGCACTGGCCCTGCGACGATTTCGGATCGTTCCAGTTCTCTTTTGCAGTCGTTGCTGATCCTTTCGATAGCGCAATCGCCGGGCCGGACTTCGAATCTCTGGACCTTTTCACGCTGGCCGGCTCCTGCCGGGTCTTCAACCTCCTGGTATCCCCATTCTGTGGTGCTGAGAAAGCGTGTCGGATTGCTGGCCTGACCAAGACTGGGTTGGAGCGACAGGCAGAGCATGGCCATGCCAAGGGCTAATATTGAGCGATGAAGAAGATTATTGCTTGTAGCCATCATTGGGAAAATGGATTATCAGCGATTGCCCATGTGTATCCGAGTTAAATAGGGCACCTCTAAACGGCACGGATTGTTTATCTTCATCGTACTGGTCGAACTATATCCCGGAATGGCACCGAGGTGAATCGTGCATGATCGGCTCAATGAACCGTACAATGGAACAAAATGGCGCTGTTGCAAGGCCGCTGATCCGAATGGACGAAACTGAACTAGGCGCATATATCGATATCATCGAGCAGCAGATGGAGAGATTTCACCATGGCGACATTTGACAAGCGATTCGATCAGAAAGTCGCGATTGTTACTGGAGCCGGCTCCGGGATCGGCAAGGCTGCCGCCGAGCGTCTCCTGGCCGAAGGGGCCTCCGTACTGGCCCTCGATATCGATGACGCCGGACTTTCGGCTCTACCCTTGGATCAGCCGACTTTCAAAAGCACACTTTGCGATGTCAGTAATGCCAGCGAGTGCATTGCTCGTGTGAATGATGCGCTCGACCAGTTCGGCCGGCTGGATATCGTCATCAATTCTGCAGGCATTACAGCCAGATCACTTGGTGATAATGCCGGTTTCGAGGAGAAGTGGGACACGGTTATCCGGGTCAACCTCAAAGGAACAATGCTGATGTGCCATGCTGCAGTGCCGGTCCTTCAGCGAATGGGTGGCGGGGCGATTGTCAACCTGGCCTCGGTTATGGGCCTGGTGGGCTATGACCCCAGTCTGCCACTATCAGACGGGTTTTCCCCCTACCCTCCCAGTAAAGGAGGAGTACTGCAGGTCACCCGCGATCTTGGTGCTCGACTCGCCAAGGAAAATATCCGAGTCAATGCAGTGTGCCCGGGGTTCGCTTACACTAATTTAACCCAAAATCTCGCCGACTCGCCTGAGACGCACCAGGCGCTCATCAAAATGCACCCGATGGGACGACTGGGTCAACCCGAGGAGATCGCCAACGTGATCTTGTTTCTGGCCTCGGACGAGGCATCTTTCGTTACCGGCGCCGCCTGGACCGTAGACGGCGGCTATACGGCTGCCTGAAGCCAGGCTCAGTTAATCGAGGATTTGGAGTGAACGGCAGACGGTGGACAGCCCGGCAACGCGGGATACGCAGGCGTCGTTGTCGTAGGATCAACTTCGAGCGGTACAACCCACAGTTAACTCTGCCGTTTCCGGTCGAAACGGAAATCGAACAGTTGCGCAGGCTATGGCGCGACGAGTGAGCCGTGGATTACGCCAGGGCACCGATCAATAAACGCTGACTTCCCGGTTACCCGGCCGGACAGATTACCCCCCGACCATCAGTGTGGTGTAGTAGTACATCGAACCGGCGATGACGATCACCCAGAGAATCCCCAGCAGGTTCGAACGTACGTAGAGGAGTATCTGCTCGAGGAGTTTCTTCAAATTCACCGCGGGTTCCGACAGGTCCTGGTCGTGGGTTGGTCCTGGCTCTTCAGGCAAATGCCAGTGGGCCCGAAACCATAACGCTTCGTTGTTATCCGGTGGGAGTCGTCAGGCCGAGTATCTCGCGCGCTTCGGCAACGCTTGCGACCTGTCCGCCCAGGCTGCGGATAATCTGGACAGATTTCTCGACCAGCGCCGCATTGCCGGGTGTTTTGACCCCCTTATCCAGGTAGACGGTGTCCTCCATTCCGACCCGGCAATGGCCGCCTAAAAGGTAAGCCTGCGCCAGCATGGGGAATGCGTGCCGGCTTGCTCCGAAGGCCGCCCATTCTGCACCGTCCGGCAGCATCGATCGAGCTTGAACCAGGGCCTCGGTTGTGCTGTCCATTCCATAATTGACACCCATGACCAACTGGAACAGCAACGGCATCCTGAGTGTGCCGTCTTTTATCAGATCCCGGGCGAGGCGGATGTCTCCTGTATCGAACACCTCCAGTTCAGGTTTCACTCCAGCGCTGTAAATACGCTCTGCCATCACTCGTATCGATGCGGGGTAGTTGATCACCGCGCCACCACCGAACCACATGGTATTGAGATCCAGGCTGCAGATCTCCGGTTTGAGCTCGACCACGTGCTCGGTTCGGATCTCCGGTGGCGACAGTGTTGTGGTCGCTGCGGCTTTTGCGGGGTCTCCGTCTGTCGGGACGTAGCGCCCGCCTGGCCCGGTCGTCAGATTGATGATCAGGTCGGTATCACTTTGTCGGATCCTCTTGACCACTTCCCGGTAGTACTCAAGCGCCATGCTCGGCTGGCCGCTGGCCGGGTCTCGAACATGAATGTGGCAGATTGCAGCACCTTGCTTTACAGCTGCGATGCATTCGTTCGCGATCTCTTCGGGTGTGACCGGCAGATTGGCATTGTGTTCCCGTGTCGTAAAGCTGCCCGTTACCGCGCAACTCAGAATGGTCGGTTTCATGTTGTGGCTCCCTTAAAGGGGTCTATATGTTTCTCTCGAGCTCTGTTCATATCGGTTCGGCAACGTGCCGGATCGGTATTCTCTGTGCACGGCTCAGAGTGCATCATACCCCTCTGGGCTGATAACGAAAACACTCCTCGACCAATGTGGGTAAAATCACAAGTCATCAAAATGAGCATACACCAGGGCCATCATGGATTTTGACAATTCATCCATCGTCTCTGCCTACCGGGCACATTCACCCACATCTGCAGAACTCGCTGAGGCGGCCGGCCAATTATTTCCCAGTGGATTAACCCACGATTCCCGCTATCTTCGGCCCTATGGGATCTATGTCGAAAAGGCCGAGGGTTCGAGAAAATGGGACGTAGACGGCAATGAGTACGTTGACTACTTTGGTGGACATGGCGCCCTGCTGCTGGGCCACGGCCATCCTGAAGTCATCGCTGCGGCCCATTCGGCACTGGATGCGGGTTCGCATTTCGGAGCTGGCCACCAGCATGAACTGCGTTGGGCCCAGGTCGTCCAGCGATTGATACCAAGTGCCGAACGCGTTCGGTTTACCTCATCCGGGACAGAGGCGACTCATCTGGCCCTGCGGTTGGCCCGTGCGCATACCGGCCGGAGCAAGGTCCTGCGCCTGAAGGGACATTTCCACGGCTGGAATGATCACATGACCTCAGGGTACAGCTCCCATTTTGATGGCTCACCAACACCCGGTGTATTGCCCGGAATTGCCGAAGGGATAAAGCTCATCGATCCGGGTGACCTCGACACCGCCGCCGAGATACTGCAGGTTGACAACGACATAGCTGCCATCATTCTGGAACCGACAGGCGCTTCCTTCGGAATGGTGCCCTTGCAGGCTGATTATCTGACCGGGCTGAGGGAATTGACCCTGCGCCATGAGGTGCTGCTGATTTTTGACGAAGTGGTTACCGGGTTTCGCGTTTCCCGGGGCGGCGCACAGGCGCACTATGGTATCAGTCCTGATCTGACCACGTTGGCTAAGATCCTTGGGGGTGGATTGCCGGGAGCTGCGGTGGCCGGGCGCGAAGACCTGCTCGAAGCCCTTGATTTTGGCGTCTCTCTGGCGAACAAACGGGAGAAGATCCAACACCAGGGCACCTTTAATGCCAATCCGGTCTCGGCGGCGGCGGGACACACCGCGCTGTCGATCATCGAGGTGACTGACGCCTGTGAACGTGCCAACACATACGCTGAGCGATTACGAAACCGCCTGAACGAGGTTCTGGCAACCGAAGATGTCTCTTGGGCGGCCTATGGGACCTTTTCGGGTTTTCATCTGTTCACTAATCCGAAAAATAGACACCTGGATCCCCTCGCTTTTGTTCCAGGTGAGATTGATTGGCAGGAGCTCAAATCCAATTCGGCGACCGCGACGGATCGATTCCGGCTGGCCATGATGGTCAATGGTGTGGATATCGCCGGCTGGCCGGGTGGTGTTATCTCTGCGGTCCACGATGACAGCGATCTGGAGCATACGGTCGCGGCGTTCAAGGAGTCCCTGAAGATGCTTCGAGCGGATGATCTTCTAGGCTAGGACGCTGCCCTTGAGGGGGTCGGTACGGTGACTGAAAGAACCGCTCTAAGAAACATAGCCTGGCTGGTGGTCTGGGATGGCAGCCGGCATGTGTACCTCCGCGATGCCGATCTGGTTTTCGAGGGGTGTGAGATCGTCTTTATCGGTGAAGATTACGCGGACCGCGCAGAGCGAGAGCTAAATGGCGAGGATTTGCTGGTCATTCCGGGCTTGGTCGACATTCATTCCCACCTCTCATCGGAGGCGATCCGAAAAGGCATTACCGACGAGACCGTCTCACCCGGTTTCTGGCATAGCTCATTGTATGAGCATTTGCCTGTATTCGACCCGCTTGACGATGCCGGGCGCATGGCCTGCCTGAATGTCTCAATGTCGGAGTTGCTGTTGTCAGGCGTCACGACCGTCGCTGATCTTTCACCGCCCTTCGAGGGCTGGTTGGAGGCACTGGCCGAAAGCGGGATGCGTGCAGTCATTGCGCCGCTGTTCAGAGATGCACGCTGGTACACCCGTAACGGACACTCACTGGAATACGACTGGGACGAGGCAGCCGGCAGGAAGGCCTTCCGACGTGCCCAGCGCATGATCGAGCAGGCCATTTCGCATCCGTGCGGGAGAATCTCCGGCATGGTCTCGCCTTCCCAGGTCGACACCTGCGGGGAGGAACTGCTGCGCGACAGCCACGCATTCGCCAAGGAAAGCAACCTGCCCTGGACCATTCACGCCGCACAGTCAGTCACTGAATTCCTGGAGATGCAGCGGCGTCACGGCACGACGCCCATCCAGTGGCTCGATGATCTCGGAGTGCTGGATGAGCGAAGCACAATAGCCCATTGTATTTTTCTGGACCATCACCCCTGGCTGCACTGGACCAGTCAGAGGGATCTCGGTTTACTGGCGGAGACCGAAGCAACGATCGCCCATTGTCCGACTGTTTTCTCGCGCCGCGGCATAGCGTTGAACACCTTCGGCACCTACCTGGATCACGGAGTGCGGTTGGCTGTCGGCACGGACACCTATCCCCACAATATGCTGGACGAGGTCCGAACTGCAGCGATTACAGCCAGAATTGCCGGCCAGAATGTCGAGGATGTTACCTATCTCGAGCTGTTCAACGCGGTAACCATCGCTGGTGCCAATGCGCTGGGTCGCGACGATATAGGCCGCCTGGCGGTCGGTTGCAAGGCCGATTTCGTGTGTATCGATCTGAATCCCCCTGCTATGAGGCCGGTGCGCGAGCCGTTGCGCACACTGCTGGTGGTGGCGGCTGATCGGGCCGTGCGGGATGTTTATGTCGATGGGGAGCAGGTCGTTAGAGACGGCACCATCCAGAGCGTGGATCATGCGAGTGCGTTGGAGCACCTTCAGGCCGCCCAGGAACAGATGCTGGGCCATGTATCTGAGCGGGACTGGGCAGGCCGGACTGCCGACGTATTAGCACCGATGATGCTGGAGACAGTCAACTCGCTTGACTGAAATCGGCACCCGAGTCGATCCGGCAAATGAGTTCATATCGTAATGAGGAGTTGCGCATGAGTGGTTCTCTTGAGGGGAAGGTAGCCTGGATCACCGGCGGTGGAACCGGGATTGGTCGCGCCGCCGGCAAGGCACTGTCTATGGCCGGTGCCAGTGTGGCCTTATCGGGCCGCCGCAAGGCAGTTCTGGATGAAGCTCTGGCTGAAGCACTGGTAGGCCCGGGAAAGGGCGTCGTGTTACCGCTGGACGTGGCGGACCCAGCATCGGTTCAGTCCGCTGCCGAGCAGATCCGGACGGAACTGGGGGAGATCGACATTCTGGTCAACAGCGCGGGACTTAACCTCGCCCACCGGCGCTACCATCAGATGTCAGTCGAAGACTGGCAGCGGGTCATCGCAGCCAACCTGAACGGCGCCTTTTACTGTACCCACGCTGTGTTGCCCGGCATGCGGGAGCGCCGCGATGGCCTGATCATCAACATTTCCTCCTGGGCCGGCCGCTATGACTCCTATATCGCCGGCCCGGCTTACGGGGCTTCGAAACATGGCCTCTCGTCGATGAGCGCTACCCTCAATCTTGAGGAGGGGCGGTATGGCATTCGCTGCTGCTGCATTGAACCGGCGGAAGTCGCCACCGAGATCCTGGATCAGCGGCCGGTGCCCGTCAGTGAGGTGGATCGCCAGAGGATGCTTCAAGTCGAAGACCTGGGTGAGACGATCCGCTTTGTGGCTGAAATGCCTGCCCACGTGTGCCTGAATGAGATCGTTATCAGCCCGACCTGGAATCGGGCTCATATGGGGGATGAGGACCAGTACCCCGGTCCCCTGTAGAAGACCACACAGTCGGGTCCGGCTGGGGGCACCTTTCGCATCCTGTGAGGGAGTCGAATGGCGCGAAAAATGCCCCCTGACGCCTCTCAGTGGCTCCTGGCGCCCAGTCCCCCATCCAGGGTAACCACAGAACCGCACAGATAGGAGGCGCGTTCAGAGGCCAGGAAAACAACCAGGTCTGCTACTTCCTCGGGTTTTGCCGCCCTGCCCAGCGGCAGCGCCTCCAGGTAATCCGCCCAGCGGCTGCTGTCCCCCTTCTCCCTCTGGGCCCTGGCTTGGAGCAGTGCCACGATACGGTCTGTCTGGACCGGACCTGGATTGATCCCGACAACCCGCACCCCGTCATCAAGGCTGTGACTGCCCAGTGCCCGAGTAAAGGCGATCAACGCCGAATTCCCAACTGAGCCTGCAATGTAGTTGGTATCGGGTCGTTCGCCTGCCAGACCGATGACATTGACGATCACGCCATGCCCCCGGTCTTTCATCTCCGGGTAAAACAGGCGGCTCAACCCGACGTAGCCAAAGACTTTAAGGTCCCAGGCGTCACGCCATCGCTGGTCGCCCACCTGCTGCAGGTCGCCGGCGGGAATCGCACCGGCGTTGTTGACGAGTATGTCCGTATCGCGGCAGGTTTCGAAAAGTCTGGCGATATTTTTCTGAGTGGACAGATCCAGCGAGTGGGTCGTTACCGGCACATCCCAGCGTTGGCCGATAGCCTCGCTCGCCGCAGCCAGGTGGTCCGGGTTTCGGGATACCAGATCCAGGATGCAGCCTTCGGCGGCAAATTCCAGCGCCGCGGCCAGGCCAATGCCTCGGGAACCTCCGGTGATCAGCACCCGCTGGCCTGTCAGACCCAGTTTCATCGCTTACCCCCGCCAGGACCGTCCATTTCGTATTCGTGTGTAATGCGTGTATTGTGTCCGAACCGCAAAATAATTGCTGGTACGGCCAGTGCCTTGGGGCACAATCAACAGGTTGGGTTCTTGGAGACCATTCAGCTGAAGTCAACGCATGCAGGAGAACAATTCTATGATCAGCGTAGTCGCAACAATCACAGCTCGGGAAGGCGGCCTGCCGGAGTTGCTTGAGCATATCAACGATAATTTGCCCAGTGTGCGGGCAGAGCACGGCTGTATCGAATACCTACCAATGGTGGATGCAGAATCCGGGATGGCCGCCCAGGTCAACGATTCCAACGTGGTTATCATGCTCGAGAAGTGGGAAACCATGGAAGCATTGCACGATCACGCAATTGCGCCGCATATGCTGGATTATCGAGAGAAAGTCAAAGATATCGTTCAGAGCGTCTCGTTGAAGGTATTGGAGCCCGCCTGACGGGGTGCGGTGCTGGACTCGGAGTGGGGACCAGCGGGGCCGGTCGGAATCAAGCTTCTTCGGCAACCTCGTCGGCCAGCATTTGTTCGACTTCATAGAGATGCGGCTCATCGGCTCCCATCGACCTCAGCGCGTTTGCCAGTTGCCGGACGTATTCACTGTTCGGACCGCTGGGCCCGCGGGCCGAGTTGACCTGGGCTGCAATGTCACTGGTCGACGCCTCACCCAGGTAGTCCGAATTGTCCGGTCCGGCCATATAGACGATTCCGTCGGTAGCGGATCCGTCCTGAAAAATAAGGCGCACGTCTTCGCGGTGATAACCGCCCTTCTCCCGGATATCCAGCACCTTGAGAATATTTTCTGCTTCTTTTCCTGCACACTGGTATGCCATTCCCATGCAGCCCGCACCGGGACTTCTGGTTAGGGTGACAACCCGGCCCGGAGCACCCGGCAACCCGCGGTGGTCCGTTGAACCCTGCCAGAATCTGCGTACCCAGCCTTCAATTCGGGCAGGCTGTCGACTGACGAAGGGAAAACCCGGGTTCCAGATCAATGAGCCGTAGCCAAATATCCACATGAAGGTCAGGAGGACAGAAGTTGGGGGGTTGCTTTCCAGGCTCAACGGCGACAGGTCAGCTTAACATGCAAGAGTTTGGGGGCAAGAACTGGCTCTTATTGGGCGCGGCATCGGCCGGGATGTTTCTCAGCAGCCTGGATTTCAGTGTCAACGTCGGGTTGCCGGATATCGCAAATGACCTGGATGTGAGTCTTCAGTCGATCTACTGGATCATCACGGTTTACATCGGCGCAACAGCAAGCCTGCAGCTGGTGGTCGGGCGAGTCGCTGATCTTTATGGCTTAAGACGAGTATATCTGGTCGGCCTCGTGGCATACGGAATAGCCGTATCCATGATCGCGTTTTCACCAGCTCTCGAATCGGTACTGGCATTTCGTTGGGTACAGGCCATTGGCAACGCTATCTTTCTGGCAACCTCCCCGGCACTGATCACAGCTGTTTTTCCGGCCCGGGTACGAGGGACCGCCCTTGGCATGATGACCGCAATCGGTATGGGTGGCATGATCGTAGGCTCTCTGGGAGCAGGTCTGGTTATCGATCTGCTGGGCTGGCGCTGGATATTCCTCGGGCGGGTCCCGTTGACACTTCTGGCTTTGTTGCTGGCTGTTCGCACGCTGCCCATTTTGACACCCGAACACCGCGGCACACTGGACTGGTCGAGCACCACATTACTGGTTACCGGCTTTCCAGTCCTGCTATCGGTCTTCTACTTCGCGCGGACTCTCGGCTGGCTGAGCCCTGCAACCATTGCCGTGTCGGTTCTTGGCCTGGCGATGTGTTACCGGCTGGTCTGGAGGCAGCTGCGCGCTGAACAGCCTTTACTGGACGTTGCGATCCTGCGCCGCACCCAGGTTGCACTCGGCTTGATCTCCAACTTTTTTCTGTACCTATCTATTTTTGTGTGCTGGTTCATTCTTCCCTTTTTTACCTCCGAAGTTGTAGGCGCGAGTGCAACGGTGATCGGGCTGCTGCTCGCACTGCCGGCGCTGTGTCTGCTGGTGTCTTCACCCCTGGGCGGGTTACTTGCGGATAAAACAAATCCGGCCCTGATCAGTACCTTTGGGATAATGCTCGTGTTCGGAGGTCTGGTCTCATTTTTGTTTTTTGATCAACAGACCGGGGTTTTCGAGATTGCCATTCGAATGGCTATCCTGGGTGTGGGGATGGGTGTGTTTCAGAGCAGCAATCTCAGTCTGGTTATGGGCGGTGTTAATACTTCTGAACTTGGAATGGGCGGTGCGCTGGCCGGCCTTTCCAGGAACCTCGGTGCGATGACCAGTGTTGCGGTGCTGGGCTCTTTGTTCGCGACTTTACAGGGTGGGTCGCCAGATGGGGTCGCAGGAGTTGGGGGCTCTGAGGTCCCACCAGAGACCTATATCTACGCCTTCAGAATCAGTTATGGGGTCGCGGCCGGCCTGGCACTGGTCGGTACTGCGGTTGCCGCATTGTCCTGGATCACTGGCAGCCGCCATGCGCAGTCAGGTTCTGAGTAGAAAGGTCACCGGTCCGTCATTGACCAGGTGAACCTGCATATTGGCACCGAAACATCCTGTCTCGGTCGGGATGCCCCGCGACCTACAGCACTCGACAAACTTGTTGTATAGGGTTTCTGCCTGTTCTGGTGGTGCACTTTTGAGACTCGGCCGCAACCCACCTGTCGTGTCGGCGGCCAGGGTAAACTGGGAGACAATCAACAATGTCCCACCGGCCTGGCGGACATCAAGGTTCATTTTTCCATCTTGGTCGGCGAAAACACGGTAACCGGTGACCTTCCGGCACAATCGTTCACAAAGGCTTTCGGTGTCACCAGGCTCAACTGCCGTGAAAACCAGCAACCCGAGCCCGATGCGGCCGATTACCGACTCATCAACCAGGACCCGGGCCTCGGCAACCCGCTGAATCAGTGCGATCATGCTGGTGTCTGGGGGCTATCTACCGCTCTGCCGGGTGCAAAGCTGGACACCGGTCAAGCGGCGCTGAGGGCGGACACATTGGGGGCTGTCCTTCGGACCCACCAGATCGATCGGTTGTTGGCGGGCATGGATCTGTCACCGCCAAGGTAAAAACCAGTGGACTCGGCCAATGCCTTGATGACTTCATAGTCTCTGACTCCACTCACCGGATTTTGGGCCTTCAGCCAGTGATCGAAGGCCACGTTACTGGGCTCGAGTGCGCGATCGCCATATCGATACGGGCCGTAACAATACAATACCCCGTGTGGTTTCAGGATACTCTCAGCCAAGCTGAACAGACGCTCTACACCTGCCCAGGCCACGATGTGGATCGTATTGATGCACACGATGGCGTCGACCACACCCGGACTGCCGTTGTCGCTGAGTAAATCAATGACAATGGGGGCGCTCAGGTTCGGTGCACCGGATTCCTCGCGCCAGGCTTTAATACTGAGATGGGCATCGGCAAGGTCGCTGGGCTGCCAGTTGAGGTCAGGTAGCGCGCGGCTGAAATATGCGGCGTGCTGGCCTGTGCCACTGCCGATCTCGAGAACCCTGCCCGACCCTGGCAGAATCTCTTTCAACACTGCAAGAATTGGATCCTGGTTTCGATCACAGGCCTCGGAAAAACATTTCATTTAGATGTGATCCTGAAATATGATGTAATTTGTCTAGTTGCTGCGCTTATTCGACCCGGTCATATGCCGAGTGCTCGAGACTGAATGATAACTGGGCTGAGGAGAATTGTGCCCCGTGCCTGTTATTGACCGGTTATTATTGTTCGAGGCAACCGGTCCCAGCCCGAGCCTGCTCATCGCTTTGTAGACCTGATCTATTCGGGAGAGTATTGCATATGGAGTTCGGTATTCACGATCGACCCGAGGCTCTCGCATTCGATATCTTTGGCACAGTACTGGACCTTGCCGGAAGCCTGACGCCGCGTTTGTCCGAGTTGCTTGATGACTGCGGGGCAAAGGCAAAGGCAACAACAGTGTGGTCCTACTGGCGACTGCGCCAGCGGATCGAGCAATACCAGGACAATCTTCTGATGCTCGGGCACAGCGGCTACCTCGCCGTGATGCGCCGGTCGCTGCTCTATACATTGCGCACCTTCAAGGTGACGTTTTCTGAAAGCCAGATCGATGACTTTATGCTGGCGTATCAAGAACTCGAACCTTTTGCAGATGCCGTAACAGGCTTGGAAAGACTGGCGGGAAGTTTCCGCCTGGTCATGTTATCCAACGGTGAACAGGACTATCTGGCGCATCTTTCCCGCAACCGAATCAAGATCCCATTCGACGAGATCGTCTCTGTGGAATCGGTGGGTCAATTTAAGCCCCATCCAGCGGTCTATCGGTTTGCCGCGCAGCAACTGAACCTGCCACCGGGACAGATAATGATGGTTGCCGCGCATTCGTTCGACATCCTGGGGGCTCGGGCGAGTGGTTATCGCGGCGCATATATCAACCGCTATGACCTGCCCTATGATGAGTCGCCGCTCCAACCTGAGATCACGGTTGATGACTTCAACGGGTTGTGTGACTGGTTTGGCGTCTGATCAGCCGGATTGGGGGAGGTCATCGGCAAAGGTGGGCTGTTCGCCCGATTCCAGAGGTCCCATCAGAACATTTTCTGGGTAACGCATCAGCGTTCGGCGCCGGGCAAGAATATTATCCAGCGTGAAGGCGCCGACCGGTACTTTTTCGGACATAAATCCTGTCCCTTTGTTAACGCCTCTGACCAGTTGACCGGAACCTGTACCGGTGGACTGGCGAGCATCAGCCGGGGTGTAGTCGTTAATCAGTGCGACTCGAGGCCGGTGGCTGAGGTTTTCTCCAGAACCGTGAATGGTGTTGCAGTGAAATAGCGCGACTTCTCCTTTATTCAGAATCAGATCCACCGCCAGTCGTTCGTCAACGTCGATAGTACGGGCCACCTTCCGGTTGCAGGCATAGCTGATCAATCTGAAGGGTTCAACCGTCCGGTGAGACCCCGGAATGACACGCAGGCACCCGTTTGCCCGGGTCGCGTTGCTGATCGCCAGGTAGGCCAGGATGAACGGCGGTTCAACCTGGATACGAGCCGCGTCCTGATGCCAGCCATAGTGAGTGTTCGAGCCCGGGGGCTTGATCCGAAATATTGAATTGGTCAGCAGAATATTGGGGCCGATTAGATCTTCGACTGCATCAAGCAGTGCGGACGTTACACTGATCTCGTAGACCCAGTCGAAGAGGAGATTGGCCTTGATATCAAACGCCCACTGGGCGGCGTCCGGGTATTGCTGCTCGAATGCTTCTGTTCGCTGCTGAAAGCGGGTACAGGCATCATCCGAGAGAAGCGGCAGGCCGGCGAGAAACCCGTTACGCTTAAACGCTTCGATCTGTCTGGGCTCGAGTCGCATCGTTCTGGGCTTCCGGCCATTCAGGGTTTGATCACATGGCTGGCGTCTGGCTGCATCGCCGCCGGCCCTGAACTGTAGTCTACGAAGTGCTCGTCACGTTGCCGGATCGCGGCACCAACGCCTTTCTCCCGGACCAGTTTCATGAATTGCTGGGCATCCGGTGTGTTTCTCATGTAGCCGTCGAGCGCAAGACCCAACGTTTGTGTGTTGGATATACCAAGACCCGCGTAAGTCTTGTTGACTACCAGTTTCATTGCGGCAAGTTGCGATGCCGGCAGCCGGGCAAGTTTCAGGGCAAGATCGTGAACCGTGGACCTGAGCGATCACTGGTTTGGGGCTGTGCCACAGACTCATGAACTTGGAAACGTAGCCCAGCTGGTGACTGTTTGCGCCGATCAGATCCTTGCCGGGATCCCAGGCGCCATCTGTGTAAAACCGTTCCCCGTACCCTTCAGCAAATTCAGGTCCGAAATCAAATCCAGCACAGAAACTGCGCCCTATCCCCCGCAATACGATGACCTTGATTGCTTGATCAAGATTTGCTTCATCCACACCACTCGCGAGCTCTTCAGGCATCGGCGGCACGATTGTATTCAGGCGCTCTGGCCGGTTGAGAGAAATGGTCGCCACGGGCCCGTCTGTTGCATAGAGCATGGTTTGGTATGTCATGGGCAGTTATTCCACTGATCAGCGATGATCATTTAGCAGGCCGCTTGCATATCTCGCTTTATCTGAAGCTGGGGATCACGTGGCTTCCGTAGTCGGCAATGAGTCGTTCCTCTTCGCCGTTGTCCAGGTAGATGTTGAACTGCGTGACGCCTGACTCCTGGAGTCGGGTCAGCTTCTCAACGTGGTCCTCGGCACTGCCCAGAACGGCAAAACTCTGGACCACATCCGGGGTGATGAAATCCAGAAATGGGTTATCGCTGCGGCCATGCTTCCGATAGTCGTAACCGCGCCGGTTTTCGATATATTCAATCAGACTACGGGGCACCGCGTCCGTGTCCTTGCCGTAGCGCTCCACGATATCAGCAGCGTGGTTGCCGACCATGGCCGGAAACCATTTGGTTCTCTCGACGCACACCTCCATGGGTCCGATGTAGGCTGGTGCAGCAGCCATCACCTGATAGGCGCTCATATCCCGGCCGGCATTTTCGCCCGCCAGCAACGCCTGGTCCGTCAGCCACCGGCAGATCGCCGGCTCAGCAATCTGGAGAATCAGGCCGTCGGCCGCCTCGCCCGCGACTTTGATGGCCTTGGGGCCATAAGCCGCGATCCAGATCGGCACCTCATAGCCGGGACACCACTCCAGATGTACTGGTTCGGCGCAGCCATCGTAAGTCGTCTCGTTGCCCTTCACCATTTCTTTGATTTTCGTTGAAAATGCAACGACCTCATCGAGGTCGGCCGGCGGTTTTCCCATGACACGCAGGGAACTGTCTCCCCTGCCGACCCCGATATCCAGCCGACCGCCGCTCTGAAAAGCGAGACTGCCGAACAGACTCGCGGCCACTGACCATTCACGGACTCCAGGGTTTGTCACACAGGGACCGAAGCGCATGGTCCGGGTGTGCTCCATGCACATTGCCATCGCCACATATGGGTCGCGCCACAAGATGTGGGAATCGAAGAACCAGGTATATTCAAACCCTGCGGCTTCTGCCTGACGGACCAGATATCGGGTTCGATCGGCGCTCCCGTCCCCTTTGAATGTGATACCGAACTGCATCCCACCTTCCTCCTCGCCAGGTTTCCTTTGATGTGCCCAGCCGTCTTGTCTTCCGATGCTAACATGGGATCAAACTCGATTGTCGACCCCGACGTGAGAGCTGTATTGGTGGCAAAATAGCAGGCGTGATTGATTCCGGTATAACTTCCATGACGATGTTCCAGCCCGGGGGGCGGGGAAGATGAACAACACCCGATGGCCGTCAGCCGATGCTCGATCCCACCTGGATGCTGATGTGGTCGTGGTCGGTGGCGGCATCGCAGGCCTTTATCTTCTCTATCGGCTCAGGGGCCTTGGTCTTGAGGCCCTCGCCTTTGAGGCCGGTTCAGATGTCGGGGGAACCTGGTATTGGAACCGGTACCCCGGCTGCCGGTGTGATGTGGAGAGTCTCGAGTATTCATATTCCTTTGCCGGAGACCTGCAACAGGAATGGAAGTGGCCGGAACGATACGGTACCCAGCCTGAGATTCTGCGCTACGTCAATCATGTCGCCGACCGCTTTGACCTTCGCCGGGATATACAGTTCAACACCCGGGTTGTTTCGGCCCTCTTCAATCGGGAGTTAAAACTGTGGTCCGTGTCGACCGACCGTGGGGAGGTTATTCGGGCACCTTTCTGCGTGATGGCAACGGGCAATCTCTCAACACCAAATCGCCCCAATTTCCCAGGTCTCGAAAGTTTTCAGGGCCGGTGGTATCACACGGGACTGTGGCCACACGAAGGTGTGGACTTCACCGGACTGCGGGTCGGTATTATCGGGACTGGTTCCTCCGGGATTCAGTCGATTCCCCACATTGCCAGTCAGGCAAGTCACCTGTACGTGTTTCAGCGCACCGCAAATTTCACTTTACCGGCACGCAACGGACCTTTAGACCCCGTTACGGAACGCCGCCACAAGGCTGAATATCCAGCCAGGCGAAAGGCAGCTTATGAGACACCGTTCGGAATCTCCGGTTATCCACCACCGACCCGATCTGCGTTGGAAGCAACCGGCGAAGAACGCCAGGCAATCTACGAGAGCAAGTGGGCCGAGGGGGGTCAGATCAGTTTTTTGTACGCCTTCAACGACCTGCTGGTGAACCAGGCCTCGAATGATACGGCTGCTGAGTTTGTCCGTGAGAAGATCCGCCGCACAGTCAATGATCCAGTGGTGGCTGAGTTGCTCGCGCCGAAAACCCATCCGATAGGCACCAAGCGGCTGATACTGGACACCAATTACTACGAGACGTACAACCGCGACAATGTGACCCTGGTTGACATCAGCGAGTCACCGATCGAAGAGATCACCCCCGAGGGGTTGCGGGTCGCGAGTACCAACTACACCTTCGATTCGATTGTATTTGCAACCGGTTTCGATGCCATGACCGGGGCGATGCTGGATATCGATATCCAGGTTGAGGGCGGGGCATCGATGGCAGATGCCTGGCAGCATGGTCCAAAGACCTATCTGGGACTGATGGTAGCCGGATTCCCGAACCTGTTCACGATAACAGGGCCGGGTAGCCCTGGGGTCAAAAGCCAGATGATCCTGTCGATCGAGCAGCACGTAGACTTTATCGCCGCCTGTCTGCAGCACATGCGTTCCAGGGGTATGAGTCAGGTCGAGGCGGAACCGGCCGCGGAACAGGCCTGGGTGTCACACGTCAAGGCGGTCGCCGAATCGACTCTTTACCCCCGGGCCGACTCCTGGTACATGGGCGCCAACATCCCGGGCAAGCCGCTGGTATTTATGCCTTACGTCGGTGGTGTCGACGCCTATAAGAAAGAATGCGATGAAGTCGTCGCAGACGGGTACAAGGGCTTCTCATTCGCTTCCTGAGGGTTGTCTGGTGCGTCCTGGCTACTTTTCTCCTTCATCTGGGTGCCCATAGCGTGTAAAGATACCCCCAACATATTCGACTGCCGGGTCGAACGGGTCACCGGGCTGAGTTTCAGATTCGACTTCTGCCCGGTAATTCTCACTGCTGTCCAACGGTTTGTAGCCCAGGTGTCTAATTTTATGGTTGGAGAAAAACGCTTCTCTGTTGTCGGATATACCGTAAACCACAGTCACCCCGATTCTTTCCGAAACCAGGCACCGCTCGGTTAACTGAACGAGGTCGCGGAAGCTGATCCAGGTTGAAAGCTGTCGTCGGTCGATCGGCTTCTCGAAGCAGGAGTTGATCCTCAGGCATGCTGACTCGATTCCGAATTTGTGAAAATACAACTGGGCGAGGTCCTCGACAAAGCACTTTGAGAGCCCATACAGACTATCGGGTCTATGTGGCGTATCCGTATCTGCACCATCTTCTCTGCGCACATACCCGACGGCGTGGATAGAACTGGCGTATACGATCCGCTTGATGTTATGCCGGCGAGCGGCCTCATAAACGTTATAGCCACCCTTGATAGAGGAATCCAGAATCTCTGCCCAGGGTCGTTCGTTTGAGGCCGCTCCAAAATGGACGATCCCGTCGCAACCTTCGACGACTGCCATCACTGCGTCAAAGTCACCGAGTTGGCATTCGATCACTTCCTCTCCGACGCCGGCTGGTGCCATCTCGACGTGATCTGTGAGCCGCACTATTTCCGCGAGGGGAGCGAGGCCTTGGCGCAACTGCCTACCGAGGTTGCCAGCGGCACCGGTTATTAATAAGCGCTGAAAGCGTTTCATGGTGTAATTCCGTTTAGTTGTAAAGTCGTGGCTCTTCCATCCCAAACGTTAAGCTGATTTTCCATCGGCCTGCATTGTTGAAAGCAGTGGAATCCGACCTGATGCAGTCAACCAGAGCTTTGACTGATGCTCTTTGCGTTGTTTTGGAAGTTCCTTGAACCTCGGGCACCCAGCTAATTACCAGATCAAAGATTACTATTAGCACCGTGACGCTTCAGTCGATCGATCAGTTCCAGCGAGAACGGCGGCTTTCCATATCCGAATGTGTATCGATCAGCACGGTCTTGCCTTCCTGGTTGAGTCGCTGCGCGGTCTTTAGGGCATCGACCAGTTCCAATGGTGTGCGTACCGTAATGCCAACCGCGCCCATGCCTTGGGCGATCTGGGCGTAGTCTCCAGTCATGGAGGACACGCCATAGTGTTCGCGTGCCGTGGGGAACCCTCCAGGATAGGTCGCCATGCCGCCGTTATTCAGCAATACCGTGGTGATCGGCACCCCGGACCGGACGGCGGTCTCGATATCCATGCCCGACATGCCAAACGCACCGTCGCCCATCAGATTCAGGCAGAATTTTTCGGGATGAGCCAGTTTGGCACCGATCATCAAGGGGATGCCGAAACCAAGGTGCGTGGTCTTGCCCCAGCCAATGTAGCTGTGCGGTGTGGTTGCTGTGTAAAACGGAACGATCGAATCGCGCGGTGCACCGGCGTCGTGCGTCACGATGCTGTTTTCTCGATCCAGATTGTGATCGATTTCCCTGATGACCCGGTAAGTGTTCAAAGGTAGGGATTCAGATTCCAGTAAAGGTGTCCACTCTGCGAACCAGTCCGAGCGCAGCTGGGCAATATCCTTCTGGGTCGTCTTAGAGTCCCTTGGGGAATCTCCAATCTCGCCCTTCACCGCATCGATAAGGGCCTGGAGGGTCAGCTTGGCATCACCGGCGAGTCCAATGTTGATGTTTTCGTCTTTGCCGATCTCATCCGGATTGTTGGTATTTTGAATCAGCAATGGCCCGTTCGGGATCTGTTGTGCATAGGGTGAACGGGACAGACTGGAACCGATCGCCAGCAGCAGGTCACAGTGCTGAATCCAATGGTGTGCCGGGCCTGTGGTGGTTCCGCAACCCGCGCCCAGTGCAAGCGGATGGCGTTCATCAAATGCAGATTTACCCCCCATCGTGGTGAAAACCGGCGTCCCCAGGAGTTCTGCGAGCGTCTTGAGTTCTTCGGTCGCTCCCGCAAACAAAACGCCGCTGCCGGCCCATAACATCGGCCGTTCGGCCCTGATCAGAGCGCCGGCGGCATCTGCGATGTCGCCAGGATCAGGTGCTTGCCTCAGCATCGCCGGGGGCGTGTACCCTCCGATCGTTTCCGCATGACTCTGGCTGCAGACATCACCGGTCAGTTCAACCACTACTGGGCCCGAGGCGCCGTTGCGCAGTGCGCTGAAGGCCCGGCGCATGACTGCCGGGATCTGGTCCGGGTGGTAGATCGCCTCGACCCGTTTTACGACACCGGAATAATTCTGGGTCACCGAGTAATTAGGTCGCACACCGATCTCGGATAAGTCGACACCGCCCGGCAGTACGAGAATGGGAATATTGTCGGCAAAAGACTGGGCGATGCCTCCCAGCGCATTCTCAGCACCCGCCTGAGATTGAACCACGACAACTCCAAAACGCTTTCGATGGCTGGTGCGGCTGAAGCCGTCTGCGGCCATCACGGCCCCACGCTCATGCCTAAACGCGATCGGCCGGATCCCTGCCTTCGCCGCAGCTTCGATCAGCGGGTTGTTTGGAAAGCACGCCAGCCATTCAACCCCTTCCTTTTGCAGGATCTGCGCAATCAATTCATTGCCGTCCATTTGGTCTTAGCCTCCGAAGCTCGTGCCGTTGATCCCGATGCGAATCGCTTTGTGAAATTTCCGACGATTTTCGCCAATATTGGGGGCCATCATTTGCCAGACAATGGTTCCATCCGCAGCGATTTCGATCAGTTTGTTGCCGGCAGTACCGAGGGTATTCCCATTGGGAAGCCGGTTTGCATCACGATTGGTTCGCAACTCCCGCCTACCGCCAGGATGTTGCCAGCTCCAAATGATCTCTTCGGTGTCGAGGTCGAACTCAACAAATCGGTTCGGTCCGCGTAATGCTACCAGCATATGGCCGTTGTCTAGAATCTCCGGCTCGTGATTTCTTTGACCTTCAATCCTGCCCTTGGTGCGTAAGCCGGCCCGCTTATTGTTTCCTTTAAAGGTCCAGTCTCGAACCACCCGTTTATTGGGCGCCACTTCTGCAATCGTACTGAAGTTGCGGATACTGACCAAAGTATTCCCATTTTTCAGCCGTGTAACAGCATTGACGTGCATCCAACCCTCAGCCTCTATATTCGCAAAGGGGTCGCGGTCGTAATCAGCGAGCCCATTCCAGGACCAGACGATCTTTCCTTCCGGGTCCACCTCTCGCACCACATCATCGCCTTTCTTCCCCCAGCCCAAATTGTAAAGAGTATTTCCATTTGGCAATCGGTCGGCATCATGGGAGGCACCGGGGTCTTTGTGTTGCCAGACAATCTTGCGGCTGCGGCTGATCTCATAGATCCCGGAGTCGTGCACAGTGATCAGTATGTTGCCGTTCTGAAGTTTAGCGGCATCGAGTATTGCGCCACGGATCGAACTGGGTGGGATAAATTTCCACAAGATGTTGCCACTAAAATCAACCTCGACAACCCTCGGGTTTCTAGGATCGGACATGTCCGCGAGCAATGTTGTGCCTTTGAAGACTTTGTCTTCAACAAGGTGTGTCACCTTGTAATCGGCAGCAGCAAGATTCAATGGGATCCAAAGAGCAATCAAAAAAATCATCATGCGAGTTCTCATAGCTGCTCCCGATGATCTAATTCAGCTTTAATGGAGTGATCGTCTTTGCCGGCAATGACGTTTTTTCGATTGATAATGGTGCCCGGGGCCGGAGTCGAACCGGCACAGCCATTCGGCCGAGGGATTTTAAGTCCCTTGCGTCTACCAGTTTCGCCACCCGGGCAACGTCGTTTCAAAGCAAATCTTCGGCGGTTTGGAAACTGAAGAATGCAGTTGCATTATCGATGCACGTATTTGAGTCGAAATACCTTTTGATCTACTGGTGATTTTACCACTGCTATGGGAGTCGATACCCTGCACCGGTTGATATCGCCTAACCGACCCTGATGACAAGGGGTCTTCAGAGACCTTGCGCAGAAAAGAAGACACTTCCTATACTTTCGGGCTTCTTGGTCTTACACGACATAACCTCTACAACGGAGAATCGGCATGGCTTCTTACGCTTTAATCAAATTTAAGATCAGCAATGACTTCAGTGAGTGGGAACAGGCTTTCTATGCTGCGCAGCCCATGGCAAGGAGCGCTGGGATCATTGAACTGTTTCACGGGATGNCCGAAGACGACCCGCAAACCTGCTTCGTTCTATGCCATGTGCCTTCAAAAGAAGCCATGGATAGCTTCTTTGCTGAAGCCGGAGCCGAAGTTGCAAAGTCAGGTCATATTCTCGAGTCCACCGAGGTCACCATGTTATCGAACTAGCCNGGGACNTCTCAGGTAAGGATAATTCTTAAGTTTTTTACATGGCCAGGAAACCNCCGTCCACGGGNAGNTCGACCCCGGTGACATAAGAGGATTCATCGCAGGCGAGAAATAGGTTCGCATAAGCCACCTCTTCAACCCGCCCAACGCGCCCGGCCGGGACTGCCGAGAGCATTTTCTCCCGCACCGCCGGGTCCGCCGTCATCATCGAGCTNCGCATCGCAGGCATTAGCCCGGGGTGTACAGAGTTGACCCGGATCCCGTCCGGCGCAAACTGTACGGCGGCTGCCTTAGTCGCCATGCGAACGGCTCCCTTGGCCGCGTTGTAGCCCATGTGCACGAAGCTCTGTCCCGTCACCCCCGAGATCGATGAGGTATTGACGATCGAGCCGCCNCCTGATTCCTGCATCAGGGGNATTACGGCACGCATTCCGAGGAAAACACCCCGAGCGTTGATACTCATCTGTTGATCCCAGGTCTCAGTGTTGAGNAGATCGGGATGACTGCCGCTGACCCCGGCGTTGTTGATCAGGATGTCGACCTGCCCATAAGCTGAAACCGTGCCGGAGACTACTTTTTCCCAGTCTGATTCACTGGTGACGTCGTGTACAAAAAACTGGGCGTGCCCCCCTGCTCCGCAAATCCGCTCGGTGACCTCGGCTCCCTCGGTTTCCAGAATGTCTGTCAGAACCACCCGGGCTCCTTGACTGGCAAAAATTTCCGCGGTCGACGCGCCCATACCCGAAGCAGCGCCAGTAACAATTGCCGTCTTTCCTTTAAGTCGCATGGTTTCTCCCCTCCGTTCAAGTAGGTATCAAATCACTTAAGAATAAACACCCGGTGGTAGTACTGCAATCAAACCGACTGAACTCGGGTATCTAANATCGGTTCCTGGAGTGGTAATGTACTGTTTTGCATTGCAGGGAACGGTCACAGTCAACAATCCCACCAAATATGCTCTGTTTGGAATTGATTGTAGAGAGTCGCCATGATCGTACAATATCTGACTTGTTTTCGGTTTTGACTCAACAGCGACTTCCAGAACATTCGAGAATAATGAACACCGGGCCTCCCAGCCATGTCGAGATCGATCTCGATGCCTTGATTCATAATCTCGGCCACGCACAGCAGCTTGCGGGCCCAGATAAGCAAGTTATCGCCTCGATCAAGGGCAACGCGTACGGGCACGGTGTGCTGACCGTGGCCCAAGCGCTCCAGGAAGCCGGTGTTTATGCCCTGGCCACCGGCAGTCTCGATGANGCCCGAGTCTTGAGATCCCACGGGGTCACGCTGCCTGTCCTGCTGTTTGCGTTTTCAACNANCGAGCTCACCGTACAGGCCNCGCGGGAAGGATTTGTGCCTACCCTGACGTCCTTCCCGGCAGCTGAGACGCTCGCCAGTGCAGTCACAGAGCCGGTTTCGGTCTATCTTAAAATCGATGCCGGGCTCGGGCGTCTGGGCGAGCCTCTCGCCACAGCCAGGGAATTTATCGAGAAAGCATCGGCTCTCAAGCAACTGCAGATTGACGGCNTCTATACCCATGTGCCGTTTGCACAAGTATCGGGATCGGACTGGGCTNCCGAGAAGCTCANCGCTTTTNACGNNTTTCTTGCATCGCTCGACAGGGCCGGTTATGCCTTTCCGGTCACCCAGGCGATGGCCAGCTGCTGCCTGCTTGCCGGACTGCAAGACAACTGCACAGCAGTGTGTGTCGGGCACATTCTCTACGGGCTGTCGCCCTTCTCAGCTGGTACTCCTGAAGGTGCCCTTGATCTGAAACCAGTGCTGGAGGGGTTGCAGTCAACACTGATCCATATCGGGCATCATAACGCAGGCTCTGATGTCGCAGTCGGCGGGCTCTACGGTCTAAAGGCGCCACGTACNGTTGGCGTTCTACCNCTCGGGTTGGCACACGGCCTTTGCCGNCCGATCCCTGGCAAGGATCTGGCGGCCCTGGTTGATGGTCACCGCTGCCAGGTGCTGTCGGTATCCTTGGAGCACACTACGATCGACCTTGACGGTGTTGNTCATGCGGCCACCGGGGATTCCGTAACACTCATTGGCCGTGATCGGCAGGAGCAGATCACTCTATCTGAAGTGGCTGAAGCATGGGGCATCGGTCCTCTGGAAGCATTGCTGCGGCTTTCTGGAAGAATCCCGATTAAGTACCTCGGCACAACGGCAGGAATCTGACACACGGGGCGCATGGGCGGACTCGAGCGGCGACCGATTCTAATAGAATCTGATCTCGGCAACAGTTCTGCCGCCTCACCTGAATCTAAGACTTGGAGATATCATGGCAAGACTGAATGACAAGGTGGCGCTGATCACGGGCGCTGCAACCGGCATCGGGCTCTGTACGGCACGGTTGATGATCGATGAAGGGGCCCAGGTGGTCATCACTGACCGCAATGTCGCAGCCGGTGAAGTTTCTGGGGACGAACTGGGGGCGCGATCGCATTTCGTTCAGCAGGACGTCTGCGATGAAGGATCGTGGAATGCAGTGATGGAGGCCGTGCAGGATCTGCACGGCAGGTTGGATATCCTGGTGAACAATGCTGGCATCCTGAGCACCGAGCCGTTTCAGGATATCGAACAGACCTCGCTGGCGCAGTGGCAGGCGATTCAGTCGGTGAATGTCGAAGGGGTCTTTCTCGGGTGCCGGGCGGGTGTGCAGGCGATGAAAGACTCCGGGGGGTCGATCGTCAATCTCTCCTCGGTCGCTGGCCTGGTGGCTACGCCAAGCCTGGTGGCCTACGGCGCCTCCAAGGCAGCGGTCCGGCAGTTGACCAAGTCCGTGGCGATTCACTGCGGTCAGAAAAAGTATCGGATTCGCTGCAATTCCGTTCACCCGGACCCCATTCGAACCGATATGGGGGACGAGTTGATGGGACTCAAAGGTTATATCGACGGCCCTGACATCGAGACCAACTGGCAGACGGCGCGCAAGCGGGTGCCTATCGGTGAGACCGGGGAACCGATAGATGTGGCCCAGTGCATCCTATTTCTGGCCTCTGACGAATCACGCCATGTGACGGGCTCGGAACTGGTGGTCGACGGTGGCCTGACGGCTGCTTGAACGCCTCAAACAGCGGACCAAAAATGACCGCAGGCATTTTTTTGTCCGCTGCTTTGACTTGTTATGTGTGTCAAGTTTTACCCTATACTGGCAACAATAGCGAACTCTTCTGAGTCAGGGTTATATGGATTGCCTCTGACATCACCATAGAGCTGCTTTAGGCTTAGCCCAGCATTTTCAAGCTCTTTTCTTAATGAGCCCTTGCTAAAGTACTGTAGCCAGTTATAAACAGTGCGTGTTTGTGACTTTTCTATGATTGAATACTTATCAAGAATGACTTTCTCGGTGTCGTACTTAAAGGTATTCACGAAACAGTAATAATCCTCGGCAGACCAAAAGCTATTTAATTGATTCAACTCATAGCGTGCCGACTCTTCTCGTTGTTCAAAGCCATTAAAAGAAAACACATCAAAGAGTATTGAACCATGAGGTTTTAGCATGACGTTGAATTTTTTCAGGAGGATATTTCTTTGGTGTGGGCTCAGTGCGCAAAAGTCACACATGATTATCGTGATGAGGTCGAATTTCTGATCAGTCTCAAAATCCAGATAATTTGCCTGTATGTAGTTGATGTCGAGTTTCTTTTTCTCTGCAATCTGTTTTGCATATTGTAAAGACCGCTCTGAAAAGTCTATACCGGTAACGGCTGCGCCTTTTTCTGCTAGCTTTGTTGTATAGAGCCCTGGGCCACAGCCAAAATCAGCGATAGTCGTTTTCTCGTTGATGTTAAAGTGAGAAGTCATCCATTCAATGGCATCTTCGATAAAACCGCTATTCTTAGAGGAGAAGTCAATATCGCCATTTAAGTGGTATTCAAGCATTTGTTTTGAGGTATGCTCAGTGGTCCATAGCTCATCTGCTGTATAAAACTGAAATGGCGCTGGGCGAGAGTTTATTCCTTGTAATTCTTTATACATTCTAGTTCCTTAGTTGATCTGAGCACATAACAGCAGGTTCAAGTATCTGACCGAGCGCTCTTCGAGTCGGTCAGTACCTGGAAAAGCAATGCCACGAATAAAATACTGCCGCCTAGAAACGTGGCGGTCGCCGGTATCTCTCCAACCCCGACAAAAGTCCACAGGGGTGCGAGCACCGGTTCACCCAGCGCATAAAGTGTCAGATTGACGGCCGGCACGGATTGCGCAGCGACAGCAAAGAGTACACTCCCGATGCCCACCTGAAAGATGCCGAGCATGATGCAAAGAGCGATGTCTGTCGTCGGCGCGCTAAAACCCTGCCCGCTGATCAGAACGATCAACCCCGCTGCGAGCGCCCCGCTGAGTCCGGCATGGAGAACCGCCGGGGACATGTCGGTCGCCTTACCAAGCCTGAGCGTGACGGCGTAACAGCCAAAAAAGCCAACACCGACCAGGGCAATCAGATCACCGTAAAGACTGCCGCGTCCAATTCCCCCACCGACCATGACCACAATGCCAGTGAGGGCCAACCCGATGCTGATCCACAACCTCCACGATGTTCTCTCACCCAGAACAAACCGGCCCAGGACCGCGGCAAAAATCGGGCCGGTTGCCATCAGAAGCACCGCGTTGGCAACACTGGTGTGGATCAGCGCGACGATGTTGCAGAGCATCGCACCGCTTAAAAGCACGCCGGCCCCCAGCCCTTTTATACCGGCCGCTCTGATGATCTGAAACAGGCGGTACTTGTAACGCAGAAGTAGTACGACGGCAACGAATCCAGCCAGCGAGGCACAGCGGTAGAAGTTGATCTGCCACTCCGTGGCGCTCTCCATCAAGCGAACCGTAACACCCGAGATACTCCAGAACACAGGTGCTGCTAAAGCAAAGAAATGATGGCGATTCAAAAGACCGGACTCGTCCGGAAGGTGTCAGGGGGAAGCCAGATTGACAGAGCTGTAACGAAATTGGCCGAAACCGCCTCGGCCAAAACCATCAGGCCGGTCTTTCCCTGTCGGGGTGCTTACGGTTGTACAGCACTTTGAACCGAGGGTAGTCGTGGACCTTGGCCGGGGGATCGGGGTCCACGGTCGGCGGTGGATCTGCCAGTACAGTCTGTGGCCTAAGTTTGGTCTGGGCACCGCCGAGGTCTCTGGCCCATACTTTGTGTTTATAGGTACACACGGCAAGACATACCGAGCAGTAATGCTGCCTGGCAAAGTAAGGGAAACAGCGGCCTGTATCGATCACGTAACGGGGCTTTCCGATTGGGTCAATCCCGGCCCGGGGGTCTCGGTCATCGGGAATAGCATCGGCCGGGCAGAACTTCCGGCAGGCTTTGCAGCGGTCACAGAAGGCGGCAATACCGATATCGACCGGCGAATCACAAGTCATCGGCAGATCGGTGACCACGGTACCCAGCCGGAACAACGGTCCCAGTTCCGGGTGAATGATGGATCCGTGCCGGCCGAGTTCTCCAAAACCTGCCCTAAGGGCGATCGGAACGTGCATCAGGTCCGAATCACCGACCGGGTCCTCGACCCTGGCCGGGAATCCCCGGTCCCGCAGGGCCCTGGCAACGCTGATACAGATCTCCCCCAGGTCCTGGTAGACCCGGCAGCATTCCACACCGCTGTCGATCGAAGGCACGGTCTGAAAGTGCTTCCAGCGCATCCGCTGTCCGATGGCGATGGCATAGGTCTCCGAGACCGTTCTGCCGTGGTAGATATCCGATGGTTCTATCCGGGTAATGCCCACAGCAGCTGCACCGGCGGCCCGGGCAGCGGTCTTAACGAACCGGGCGGCCTGCTCAGCGGTATCGAACGGTGTTCTCTCTTCGGCTGCAGGGCCCTGGAACTCGAGGGACTGCTTGGTATAGATCTCGGCGACGATCTCGCTGGCACCGGGCGTGTGATCCACCCGTCCCCCGCAGGCGCCATACCAGGCTTGCCAGTCAAATGGCGGATTTGATTCGTTTCTGGCCATCTTGATCTGGAATCGGTTTTTCAGCCCTGGATCCACTGGACGATCGCATAGCCCATCCACAGCAGTGCGATCAGAAGAATCGTAATACGCCAGTCGATGCCCATATCGCCCCCGTTGGCTCAGGCCTTGAGCCTGGCCTGGATGGTGATCTCCACCTTGCTGCCGCCGAAAAGCCGCGGCGACTCGGTGGTGGTACGGGCCGGGTACTCAGCCGATTCGAAAAAGAGCTTATAGGCAGCGTCCATCGCGTCGAAATCGTCGAGGTTTGAGAGGTGCACATCTGCCCGCACAATGTCCGCCATCGACAGGCCCAGTTCGTCAAGAATGCTCGAAATAGTGTTCATGACGGTCTCGGTCTCCTGACCGACATCACCCAGAACGGCATTACCAGCTGGAAAATCAGCAGCCACCAGGCCTGCCAGGTAGGCATAGCGGTCATCCAGGACGACCTGGCTGAAAGGAGCCGCTGAGCGGGGTACGGCCGAGGGCTGGATTCTTTGGATCATAAAGGTAGACTTGACGATAATGATGGGCAAATCTATCCGATTCCTCAGTCGGCGGAAAGTACCTTTGATCGCCTCCGGCGCATAATCATTGCAGGGATTCAGGCTTATGGGCAAACACCTCACCGAAGAACAGATCCTGCGGTTTAACGAAGACGGGTACCTGCCGGCCTTCCCGGTGGCGTCACCAGATCAGATCGCACCCATGCGCTCCAAACTTGAAGAATTCGAGAAGGACAACGGCGGCGTACTGCGGGGTTCGAACCGTTTCAAGAACCACCTGCTCTTCAAGTGGTTGTCGGATTTCATCCGTACGCCGACCATCCTGGATACCGTCGAGGACATTATTGGACCCGATATCCTGGTCTGGTCGACTGACTGGTGGATTAAGGAGCCCCGCTCTTCACAGTTTGTCTCCTGGCACCAGGACAGCCAGTACTGGGGTCTGGATACGGACAAGCTAGTCACCGTATGGGTCGCGCTTTCGCCCTCTACAAAAGCAAGTGGCTGCATGCGTGTTCTCCCAGGCAGTCACACCGGTCCTGATCTGCAGCATGAAGAGACCTATCACGATGACAACATGCTGACGCGGGGACAGCAGATCACCGGTATCGATGAGGACCAGGCGGTAAACCTCGAGGTCGACACCGGTGAGGCGACATTATTTGCTTTCCGGATCGCCCATGCGTCGCATCCCAACCAGACCGATGACCGGCGCATCGGGCTGGCCATTCGTTATATTCCTCCGAATACACGCCAGGCCCATTCAGACCAGGACAGTGCCGCCCTGGTCCGTGGCACGGATCGCTTCGGCAGCTTTGAGCCCGAGCCGGAGCCACGTTATGACTTTGATCCGGTTGCGGTCGAGTTTCACCGGAAGACTGAAGAGGTTCGGCGCCAGATTCTCTACCACGGCACCGACTGGAAGTCCCATAGAACCTGAAGTGGGTGCCTTGAACCGTTGCTTCCGCGCCCTGCTGTCCTGAAAACTTGACCTAGATTCGGCCCGATACACGGGTTGCGACTGAAACGAGTATCAGGTGTTTAAGTGGTCGAGTCCCAGGCCGCTTCTCGGCCAGGGCACCTCGATCAGCTGTCCGCTTTGCGAGAGTGTGATGTACGCCGTTTTAAGGTCTGGCCCGCCAAAACAGATGTTGGTGGTATAGCGGTCCGGAAACGCAATATGCTCAACGTCGCCGGAATCGGGAGAGATCACGCTGATACCGCCGTTGATCAGGGTCGCGACGCAGACCCGCCCATCNGCTTCCACGGCCAGACTGTCGAAACGCTGATAGCCCGCAGACCCGGCGACGAACCGCCCNCCATGCGGCGAAGGCCAAGGCTCGGCGGTAATCTCCCCGGGGGCTGACAGGTCGAAAGCCCACAGCCTTGCCGGCGGTGTCTCTGCAACATAAAGGGTCTTGCCGTCGGGCGAGAGGCCCACGCCATTGGGCATCTCCACCGGTTGCGCCACGGTTTTGACGCCACTGCCATCGGCAAGCCCATAGAGTACCCGCCCGCGATCCTGGTCGTTGGGCCGCACCTTGCCCAGATCCGAGAAATAGAACCCGCCATGTGCATCGAAGACGAGGTCATTGGGCCCAGACAGCGGCACCCCGTCCGCTTCGGTATATATGACTTCCACCCGTCCGGTCTCAAGGTCAACCACTTCGATCCGCCCACCGCTGTAGTTGGCTGGCTGTAGGGTCGGTCGTATCCCCATCTCATCGACATGCCACTGGAAGCCGCCGTTGTTGCAGACGAAGCACCGCCCGGCGGGCCCCATGGCAAGGCCGTTCGGACCGCCGCCAGGCGTCGCCACGGTTTCTGTACTCCCATCCGGCAGCACCCGGGTGATGATCCCCCGCTTGATCTCAACCACCAGCACACTGCCATCGGGCATTGCCACGGGCCCTTCTGGGAATTCAAGCCCCGTGGCGATCACATTGAAGTCAAGGGTGTTTTTCGGCATGGATCCAGGTGCTCCAGTCAGAAAGATAAAAGGGACTTACTTGGCGAGCGCCCGCTCGACGAAGTCGAGGCGGTCCTGTCCCCAGAACAGCTGGTCGCCGATCAGGTAGGCGGGCACACCGAACACGCCCCGGGAAATGGCTTCTTCCGTATTGGCGTCGATTTCGTTCCGGCACGCATCGCTCTCGGCCAGGCTCATCAGCTTATCGGCATCGAGGCCGGCTGTCGCCAGGGCAGCGCTGACCACCGAGGGTTCCGCGACATCCTGGTCCTCCACCCAGCAGGCGCGCATCAGCGCATGGACCAGCTCTGACGGGTCTTCCCCGGACTGGAGCGCTGCAGCGACCGTGCGGGCCGCCAATTGGTCGTTGGTTGGAAAATAGCGGGGTTCAAGGGTCAGTTCGGCGCCCAGGTGATCCCTCCAGCGCCTGAGCTCCTGCATTCGGTACGCCTTACGTTGATCCGACCGATCCTTGAGTTGCAGACCACCAGTGCGCGAGAAGATCAGCGTGGTGTTGACCGGTTTGTACTTCAAGGCCGCCCCGCAACGGACTGCCATCTCCCTCAGGCGAGGGTCACCGAGATAGCTCCAGGGCGAGACAACAGAGAAGTAATAATCAACCGTGGCGGTCATTGGGCAGCTCGCTGTGGTGGGCCATTGCAGAAGTCACGCTTGAGTTGTTGTTAACTCAACTGTCACGCTACTATACAGTCAGCTGCGACCGGTCTGAATTATTTTATTCGTGGCGGTCCGGCCCAGAAGTGGCCTCGTGAGATGCCGATTCTGAAGTCACCATCCGATAAGGGACATTACATGGCCCTTACACAATTGGAGAGATTCCATGCAACTCAATGATAAAACGGTGGTCGTCACAGGCGGGGCGCGAGGCCTCGGCCGGGCCTACTGCGAGGCCCTGGCCGCTGAGGGAGCAAACGTGGTCGCAGCGGATATTCGAGATACCCAAGAGACCGTTGACAGCGTGATGTCGGCGGGCGGCAGCGCCATTGGCGTAGACCTCGATGTGGCACAGATGGACAGTTGCGAGGCGATGGCCCAGGCCGCGGTCGAGTCGTTTGGCGGAATCGACTCACTGATCAACAATGCCGCACTTTACGGGGATATCTCCGGCGGGCGATTTGACCAGATCCCGGATGAACAGTGGAACAAGGTCATGAATGTCAATATCAAGGGGATCTGGCAGTGCTGCAAAGCGTGTGTTCCGCATATCCGCACTGCCGGGGGTGGCACCATTGTCAACATCTCTTCTCTGGCGGCGACCTACGGCATGCCCTATGCGTTGGATTATGCGATGTCCAAGGCCGCCGTGATCGGCATGACCCGGAGTCTAGCGCGGGAACTCGGCCGAGACTGGATCCGGGTGAATTCGGTGGCCCCTTCAGCGGTCCTGACCGAAGGAACCGAAGACTACATGGGCGAGAAGCGAGAAAAGGCGCTGGCGGTGATTGCGGGAAATCAGTCATTACGCGCAAACCTCGAACCCAAGGACATGGTGGGCACAATCTTGTTCCTGGTCTCGGACGCATCCCGTTTCATCACCGGCCAGACGATTATGGTGGACGGCGGGACAACCTTGTTGTAGTTAAGGTTACTCCTAACGTTTGAGTGTGATGCCCGTCACATTCGGCACCATAACAGTGTGGCGATAATCTTAAGCATGCTCGCCTACCCGCAGTGAATACACAGTGCTGACTGGAACCGGGCGGTGTCCCTGCCGCCTCGATGCTCATCGGGAATCGGCGGGTGACAGCGGGTACCGGGATAGATGACGCTTCCAAACTAAGCCCAGACCCGAGCGATAACGTAGTCAACGTACTCGCACCCTTCGGAGGCGGACCGACCGGCCGCCTGTCCTGGGATCAACTGCGCTTTGGCGACTGAAGTTATATTGTTTACATAACCAGACCGCTGCCTGCGGGAAGTCAGGATTTGACTAAGGATTCCTGAGGTTGTTGGAGGCTGAGGCCGGAGTCAATTTAATTATTTTAGTCTGTTTCTAAAGGGTGTTTGAGAGAAAATATTTTTTAGGGCCAATCTAGCCCCTCTCCTACCCCCATTAATCTTTCTTGGTCGGATTGAGCACAAGAAAAAAAGCCCGGCACAAGACCGGGCGCAGATGGGTTTGCATAGTCACTCAACGCGTATCCCGTTTTTGAATTTTCCCCCCTGGTCGTTGCTCCACACTCCTGTTTCGAAGTTGTAATATTTGAAGTAATTGCTCTCGCCTGGGTTACGTTGGTATTTTTGTCTAATATCAGGATATTCTGAATAATACCCTCGTGTATTTGGATGTGCATACACATACTTGGCACGCGGATAGGTTCGGTCTAGCCTATACAACGCCGGGTCGGCGCGTTCCCCAATTTCGGGGGTGTCGCACTGCTCCTCGACAATACAAAAGTGTTCACCACCGTGGTTCACATGTCCTTTTATTCCATGAGATCCTCTCATTATTGATTTTGTGTATCTTCTCACATGGTCGCAGTTAAAAAATTTATGTCTGCCATGACCCGTCTCTCCGTTAATTTTTACTGGTCGCCCATCCGAGCCAACCAGAATCCAGAGACCCCCTTCCCAATTACCGCTCATGTATTCTGCATTGTCATATATTGATTGGTCGTCATTCGTACAGACTTCCTCAGGTGGTTTATAGGTTGCGAAAGTTTGTGTCGGCAAATGAGCTTTTACTTCTTCAGCTACTAAGTCTTCACACCCTTGGGGCAAGTATTGTTGGGCCATTGTGCCACTGCACTTCCATAACACGCTGCCGCCGGTATTCGTTGGAGTGTGAGCCAACGTCTTATCGCGTAACTGATTGTTGGCATTAGTGCCAAAAGTAGCCGTGATCACACCGCCCTTGCCGATAGCAATACTTGAAACGAAACTACCCACAATATCGGCCGGAACTCCGCATTCTTCGTTTGTTCCACAGAAAGAATCCGATTCCTGGAGTGATTCGGCAACGGCCTCTTTGGCGCTAGATATCAGGCTCATCCCTTCCGATACTTCTGTTCGAATCACGTAGCCTCTATAGAACGGGATTGCGATAATCGACAGCGCACCGATGATCGCAGCCACTATCATCAGTTCCATCAAAGTAAAGCCTTTCTCAACATTCATGCTTTCCTTTTTCATCTCTGTGCACCCTGTTCCGTGTTCATCTGGTTAATTCCAGTGAGTGCCATTTTGAAGATGAACTGACAGGCTGTATGTGACGCGGAACACCCGAGATACCCCTATGGGTGGGGTCATGTGATGGGGATCACGCTCAAAGTCCGTTAGGCCGTATCTACACTGCAATATTCCGCCAAAATTGACTTGAAACAGTGCTTTTTCCCTAAATGGCAACCATTCGGACACAGGCGTACTATTGGAGAGTCATTAGTTAGTTGTCTGTCTTAAGGAGAGTATCTAGTGACTGGTCCAACCAAGCGTTTCTTGCCTGCCTTCTTTCTCTTTTCTTTGCTATGTTTGTCTGGGTGTGGTGGTGGCGGCACATCTA
>PBDS01000023.1 GCA_002718155.1 Pseudomonadota bacterium | reverse complement strand
CGATCTCAACGTCTTCCGACTGTTTAAGGTCCAGCGCGATCGACCGGCGGCCCCGGTTAAGGATGTTGTAGCTCGGCCCGGCAGAAGCTTTAGTACCTTTGCGATCCACCCGCACAACATCGGCACCCATATCGGCCAGCAGCATCGCACAGAACGGCCCGGGTCCGATCCCTGCCATCTCGACAACTTTCAACCCTTTTAATGGCCCCACAACCTATCCTCCACCGCGTGTATCAATAACACGCCAGTGTACAACCGTTGAAAAACGGGCGCAGCCGGAGCCTGGTAATACTCGTTCTGGTCGCGCAGCCCTACCGGGTTGAGGGCCGGGTAGAACTACCCGGCCCTCAGCAAACAGCGCTTACAGCTACTCCAGAATGTCGATCAATGTCACCCAGCGCGTTCCNTCGATCTGGGCCAGCCCACCCTGAGTCGTACCGACGTGACTGGAGCTGGAGAAACCGAGTGCCGGNCCACCAAACATGTCCGTGTAACCAGAGATCGATTCGAGCGCGGCAGTCAGCTTGGGCGAATCAATGTGGTGCCCCGCCTGTTCAGCAGCTACTGCAAACAAACTCATGGCGCGGTAGCCATAAGCTGCCTGGATATTGGCATCGGCATCGTATTTCGCTTTGTATTTGCCCATCCACGCCTTGAGTTCGGAACTCGCCGTGTCTGCATAAGGGATCGGCACCTGNAAAGAGGCATAGAGTCCGTGGGTTGCACCCTTGGCGAGGAACGCCACGTGAGGGGTATAACCGGCACCGCTGACCAGCATGTCGACTTTCCAGCCCATCTTACGAGCAGTTACCACGGCACCGATCGTCTCACGGATCACTGTNCCGAGCACAACAAAGTCACAGCCGGCGGCCTGGAGCTTGGCGATCTGCGAGGAAAAATCCTTGGCACCGCGCTTGTAGGTCGTTTCAGCTGAAAGAGTCATACCCATCTCCCCGAGCTGATCTGCAACTCCAGCGAGGACCTCCTTGCCGTAATCGTCATCCTGGTAGAGGATGCCGATNGTCTTTTTGCCCTTTTGCTGTACAAAATATTTGACCGCTTGCCTTGCGCCCGCGTAATACGGCGCAAAAATTGAAAACTTAAGCGGATCAAGCGGCTGGTACATCTGCCGCGCCGCCGACAGCGGAAACAGGTTGTGCAATCCTTTTTTCTGCAGCATGGGGATCGTCACCATGTTCGTGGGTGTGCCCAGGGCACCGATCATGGCGAAGATCTTGTCCTTGTTGATCAGCTTGGATCCCGCCTGTGCGGCCTTGGTCGGTGAATAGGCAGTATCTTCCACGACAAGTTTGATGCTGCGCCCATGAATCCCGCCTGCGGCGTTGATCTCTTCTGCCCGCATGCGCAATCCGTTGGCCACTGGCACACCCCAACCGGCAAGAGGTCCACTCAGTGGCTGATGGCTACCAAGCACGATCTCAGTGTCACTGATACCCTGGGGGCCCGCCTGTGCTGCAACACTCATCCCGAGGCTGACGGCAAGCGCGCCAAGGGTCTTTACAAAAATTTGAGACTTTTTCATAACACTCTCCTTCATCCATTATCGCCATCGTCTGGCGTTTCAAGAGTCTCGACCAGACCGACTGCAGAGTCAACGCCGAGCACCGATTAGTTAAGCTTCCCTCAGTTATACATCTCTTCCACGACATCCTTGTACTTTTTGCTGACAAATGACCGCTTGAGCTTCATGGTCGGCGTCAGCTCGTCATCTTCTGGNGTCAGCAACACGTCGATGAGCCGAAAATCCTTGATCTGCTCGACCCGTGCAAACGTTTCATTCACCCGGTCGATCTCACCCCGGATCAGNTCGACTACCTCCGNGGCGNGACACAGGCTGGCAAAGTTAGTAAANGGCACGTCCTGGTCCTGAGCAAACTTCGCCACGTTGTCATGATCGATCATGACCAGACTGGTCAGGTACTTGCGTCCATCACCAATGATCACGGCATCAGACACGTAGGGTGAAAATTTGAGCTCGTTCTCGATCTCCGACGGCGTGACGTTCTTACCGCCTGCAGTGATGATGATGTCTTTCATGCGATCAGTGATCGAGACATAGCCTTGTTCGTCAATGCGCCCGACATCGCCGGTGTGCAGCCAACCATCGTTGATCGCCTCGGCTGTTTTCTCCGGCATGTTGTAGTAACCCATGAACACATGATCACCACGCAGCAGAATCTCGCCATCGTGAGAGATCTTGAGTTCGCCATAGGGCACAGGCCTGCCCACGGTGCCGAGTTTTACATCCCCAGGATAAGTCACCGTTGCCATACCGACGTTTTCGGTCTGGCCATAGATCTCCAGCAACTGAAGTCCAAGTGCCAGGTACCAGCGAACGAGCTGGGGTGAAACCGGCGCTGCTCCGGTCAGCATCCAGCGACAACGGTCCAGCCCCACCGACTTGCGGATATTCCTCAGTACCAGCATCGAGGCCAACTGGTACTGTGCCCGCAAAATCCAGGGTACAGGCTTGTGAGCAAGATTCAGGTCAACGACCCGAAAAGCAACATTAAGCGCCGTGGCACAGGCCCATTTCTGGAACGCGGTCCCTTCGGCAATCGCGATCTGGATTCCGGAATAGAACTTCTCCCACACTCGCGGTACTCCACCGAACACGGTCGGCTGTACTTCGCGGACGTTCTCCACCACCGTATCGGGTCCCTCACAGAAGTTGATCACCGTGCCCGTGTAAAGGGAGTAGTACGCACCGATGACCCGTTCCGCCACATGACACAGCGGCAAGAAGGCGAGTCGCTCATCACCTTGTTTCTGATCCAGCAGGCTACAGCCATTAACACACTGAAAGACTACGTTGTGATGACTGATCATGGCGCCTTTAGGAGGACCGGTCGTTCCTGATGTATAGATCAAAATAGCAAGATCGTCAGGCGTGGGCCTTTGCAGCATCTCGTCCCAGCGCGAACTGTCGCTCTGGGCAAGTTGCCGACCCTGATCACTGAANTCNGCAAGACTCACGGCCATAGGATCGCTGAAGGCCTGCAGCCCTTCCGTATCGAAGATCACGATCTTCCGAATGGAAGGGCAGTTCGACCTGGCCAGCAGTACCTTGTCGAGTTGCTCCTCGTCCTCGACAAAAATCACGCTGGCCTGACAATTGTTGATCAGGTACTCCACCTGAGCCGGGGCATCCGTCGGATAGATACCGGTGGAAACACCACCACTACACAGGATGCCAAGGTCCACAAAGAGCCATTCTTTATTTGTGTTCGACAAAATGCATGCGATATCACCTGCTTTAAAGTCGCAGGCATCCAGAGCCAGAGCCACTTCCATTACTCGTTGGCCCAGATCGTGCCAGGTCAGTGCTCTCCAAACCCCCAGGTGCTTATCGCGGATGATGATCTCACTGGACCACTGCTGGACNCGGGTCCAAAACAGGCTGCAGAGCGTGCCACCGATATCGGAGTCTGTCCGAATCACGAGACCGGGACCCGGATCATGCCCATCTGTTTCCGCCGGCGGTGTCCGATTCATGCGATAAATTCCATCCCTAGAAAAACATCAACGCCANACCTTTTTACGCTTCCAACGCCGGGTGCCCCGGACGCCTTCTTCCTGGATACCGAGATAAAACTCCCTGACGTCCTTGTTGCCACGCAAACTGGCAGACACGTCTTCCATCACGATTCGNCCCACCTCCAGAACGTAGCCATAGTGTGCGACCTGCAGTGCCATGTTGGCGTTCTGTTCAACGATCAGGATCGTCATCCGGCGTTCTTCGTTAAGCCGGCGAACAATATCGAAGATATCCTTGACCAGCCTGGGCGAAAGCCCCAGCGATGGTTCATCGAGCAGCAACAAGCGTGGCTTTTGCATCAGTGCNCGACTGATCGCCAGCATCTGCTGTTCACCGCCAGACAGCTGGCCNGCCTGCTGGGATGCCCGCTGTCCTATTACGGGAAAATATTCGTACACAAGCTCAAGATCCCTGGCAACAGTTGCACGGTCACGACGGAGATAACAGCCCATCATGAGATTCTCTTTTACCGTCAGCAGTGGAAAAATCTCGCGGCCTTCCGGTACATGCGAGATACCTCGCGCCACGATATCGGCCGGCTCGCGTTTCTGGATCGCCTGGCCGTCGAAAGTCACGCTCCCTTTCTGGGGATCCATGATCCCGGAGATGGTACGCAGTATGGTCGTCTTGCCGGCACCGTTGGCGCCGAGGACCGCTACGATCTGATTTTCACCCACTTCCAGGCTGACGCCACGAATCGCTGTGATCGGACCATAGTAGGTCTCGATATTGCTGACTTTGAGCAAAGCTGCGGCCATCTTTCGCTATTCTCCCAGGTAGGCGGCAACCACGTCGGCATTGCCCTGGACCGAAGACGGCGACCCTTCGGTGAGCACCCTGCCGTCATTCAGCGCCAGCACCCGGTCGGAGACATCGGCGACGAGTTTCATATCGTGTTCGACCATGAGCAATGTGATCCCGAGTTGCTGGCGGATATCCCTGATCCAGAACGACATGTCCCGGGTCTCTTCCACGTTAAGCCCCGAACTCGGTTCATCCAGCATTAGCAGCTCAGGCTGGGTCGCCAGCGCCCGGGCCAGCTCCACCACCTTTCTGACACCATAGGGCAGGCTGCGGACAAACTGTTCGCGATAGTGCTGCAGGTCAAGAAAATCGATGATCTCTTCGACCTTCTCGCGATCTTCCAGCTCCTGGTGCCGTACGACGGGAAAAAACACGATCTCCTGCCAGAATTGTGTCCGGTGGTGCCTGTGGCGACCGAGCAGCAGGTTATCGAGGACGGTGGCATTTTCAAACANCTCAATATTCTGAAAGGTCCGGGCAATTCCCAGTTGGGCAATGCGGTGGGGCTGTTCATGGGTGATGTCCTGGCCATTGAATACGATCGTGCCGTCTAGGGGGTCATAGATCCGGCTGATCANGTTGAAGATAGTCGTCTTACCGGCACCGTTGGGCCCGATGATGGTATAGATCTCGCCGGCGCTGATCTCGAAACTGACGCCATCCACGGCACGGATACCACCGAACTGAATCGCCAGGTTGTTGACTTCGACCAGTGCCATCTCAGCGCTGTGTCATTCGGCTGTAGGTTTTCTGGCGCTTGAAAGTCGCCTTTCGATAAAGCGGGAAAACCGAGAAATAATGCTTGATTTTCAGCCAGCGTCCATAAATCCCNAGTGGTTCGAACAAAATCACCAGGACCAGGATCAGCCCGAAGATGGCCGATTCCAACCCCGGTTGTTCGGCCACCATCGACGGCAGTTCGTCGCGGAAAATCGCGATCGCCTGGGGCAGGAGAATGACAAAAGCTGCCCCGAATACGACTCCGTGCAGAGAACCCAGACCGCCGATCACCACCATCAGCAGCAGTTCAATTGACATATAAATAGTAAACGCATCGGGGCTGATGTAAAGCAGCTTGTGAGCGTACAACGCACCGGCCAGCCCGGTGAAGGCTGCCGAGATCGCAAAGGCCAGAGTTTTGTACGTGGCCAGGTTAACTCCCAAGGACTGCGCTGCATGCTCTGAATCACGAATAGCCACGAACGCGCGGCCGGTCGGTGAGCGAAGAATGTTGAGTGCCCCCAGCATCACCAGGATGAGCACCGCGATAGCAATGTAATAAAGCTTCCATTCCGTGTCGATGTCCATGCCCAGCAGCGAGATGTCGCCCACTGCCATACCCTCGTGCCCGTGGGTAACGGACTCCCAGCGGGCGAGCACCTCCTCAACGATGAACGCAAAGGCCAGTGTGGCGATCGCAAGATATAGCCCGGTCAACCTGAGCGCCGGTAGACCGATAGCCACACCGACCGCACCGGCGAGCAGGCCGGCAGTTGGAAAAGACAACAGAAATGGCCAGCCGGCTTCGATAAGCACCGCCTCGGTGTAGGCGCCGACCCCGAAAAAGGCAGCGTGCCCCAGTGAGATCTGGCCCGTATAGCCCGTCAGCAGCATCAGTCCAACCCCGGCAATGGCAAAGATTGCCATCAGCGTCAACTCCCCGATGTAATACACATCAAGCACGGCAGGTGCCGTCAGTAGCGCCAGGAGCAGCAGGCCGTACCAAAAGATGTCACCGCCGTGGCGATACAGGCGAATGTCCTGTTGGTAGCTAGTCTTGAATATGAAGCGCATGGCAACTGATCCTCAGACACGTTTTCGGGTAGAGGTCCCGAACAACCCTTCCGGCCGCACGATCAGGACCACCAGCAATACGAGAAAGGCCGCTATGTCCTTGAATCCGGCCGGCAGNTAGAAACCGGACAGAGATTCGATGACGCCGATGATCACACCCCCGACCAGGGCACCTGGAATGCTGCCGAATCCACCCAGCACCGCTGCCGGGAACGCTTTCAAGCCGATAAATCCCATCGAGGTGTCGATCAGACTGACCGGCGCCAACAGAATACCGGCAATCGCCGCCACCGAAGCGCTGATTCCCCAGATCATCGAAAACATACTCTTCACCGGGATCCCCATGTAGTAGGCGGCCAACTGATTCTGGGAGGATGCCTGCATGGCAACACCGAGCCGGGTAAAGGAAAAAAATCCGTACAGGACCGCCACCAGCAGACAGGTTGCGATCACGATAAACAGATACTCCACGCTGATCACCAGGCCGGCTACGTTGATCACAGCGTTGCTGTACGGCGTGTCTATCGAATAGGTCTCTACTCCCCAGCCCGGGATCATGCTGGCTACGGCACGGATAATGATTCCAAGCCCGATGGTCAGCATCACGTAGGCAAAGGTCGGCTGACCAACGACCGGGCGCATCACCACCCGGTCGAGCAACCCCCCGAAAATCGCCATCGAAGCTATTGCGAGCAACGCACCCAGCCAGTACGGCAGCCCCAGAATTCCGATGTAGGTATAGGCGAAGAACGCCCCCAGCATCAGCAGTTCACCCTGGGCGAAGTTGACCACTTCCGTGGCCTTATAGATGAGCACNAACCCCAGCGCTACCAACCCATAGATGCAACCCACAGCGACACCATTGAAAATCAGCTGGGTGTTGAGAAGAACCGGTTCCATGCTAGTGCNACATCGCGACAGTACGCGTTCCGGGCTCAGGTGGTGTTTCCGGTGGGCCGGCAAAACACTGGGCGTTGGCCATCCAGCGCCCGGCGACCTTACCCGTGACCGTCAGGCCGGTATCGGCAATGTTGCGGGTCTGGGTGACGACCTGGCAGAACTCGGTTGCAGAACCGGCAATACGGTCGTCACTGTTGGATTCGTTCCAGCACCAGGATCCACCGGATGGCGCAGTCAGCCGAACCTGCGGCACATTCTCCGGGACTTCCCACTGCCGATTGATGAACGTCCACTTGAAGGTATTGACGCCTAATACGGCGATGTTCCGTATCCGATCACTGTCGATCCGCTCGATCCCGAACAGATCGTAGACCGCCTGCCCGTGTGCCCAGGTTTCCATCAGTCGGGCGGTAATGCTGGAGAGAACACTCATGTCCGGACCCGCCCACTTGAGCCTGGCCTTGGGATCAGTCAGCATCCAACGCTGTGCCATCTCAGCATAGTACGTGCGCCACGTCTCTACAAGTGCCGTCCCTGTCAGCCCGTCGATCCACTTGTCCTCAAACTGCCGCATCCCCCCGGCAGGAATTGCCGCGTGGACCTTCTGAATAAATTCGAGTAGCGCTTTTTCGTCCGTCAGCGACAGGTCAGCGGCCCAGTTCCACATGTGCAGGTGGGTGATGATATCGTTGATGGACCAGTTCTTGAACCCGGTCTCACGGCCAAGATCATCATCGCCCAGCGGTGCCAGTAACGCGTACAACGCATTGCTTTCGTCAAGAAAATCCAGAGGTTGCTGGAACATCGTCCAGGTCTCCTGTTACGGTTCGCCGAGGCTTTCAGCCAGACGTTCACAGGCCAGCAGAAAATCCGCCTTGAATTCCTGAACGACGGCAGCGGCCGACATTTCCTGGTTCATCAGTCCCACCCCCTGCCCTACCCAGTAGGTGGCAAGATCCCGGGCACCCGCATGACCGCTCTGTGCGAGTTTGTCGATGCGCAGCAGGGCCGGCTCCACCAGCAGGGACTGCAGCGGCATGGGCAGCGGTGTGGGCCCGTTGGCTTCCCAAGCATCGATCCACGGTGAGCGCAGCTGCCGCGAAGGCTTACCGGTGCGCGAACGGCTGCGGACAGTGTCACTGGAACTCGCCGCCAGTAGTTTTTCCTTGACGGCGGGTGAGGGCTCAGCCTCGACCGTGGTCAGCCACACCGAGCCACACCAGGCACCTGCTGCACCCATGGCCATTGCCGCTGCCATCTGACGGCCTGTCACGATCCCACCGGCTGCAAGCACCGGCGTCTCACCGGCCACTGAGACGACTTCCGGAATGAGAACCATGGTCGACACGTCACCGCAGTGCCCACCCGCCTCACCACCGGCCGCCACCAGAATATCCACACCAGATGCGATCTGTATCGCTGCGTGGGCCCGGGTACCGACCAGGGCCGCGACCGGTACCCCGTGCACCTTGGCCTGATCGATCATGACAGGCGGTGGAGTGCCCAGGGCATTTGCGATCAGCCGAATTGGAAAGGAAAATGCCACTTCCAGCATCTCTGCGGCACCGGATTCCTCGAGGTTGCGGACGAAATTGAGTCGCCCGTTTTCCTCTTCTTCAAGCTCAGAACCGTCGATTCCGTAATCTTCCAGGACGGTGCTCATAAAGTCGCGATGGCTGCCCGGCAGCGATTCGAGCAGGCGCTCTGCTTCGATCTCTTCACCCTTGCCCTCGAATCGGTTCGGCACGATCAGATCGACACCGTAGGACTTGCCACCGCAATGCTCGTCGATCCAGGTCAGTTCTTCGCGCAGTTGTGCGGGGGAATAGCGCACCGCACCGAAAACCCCCATGCCACCGGCACGCGACACGGCGGCAACAACATCCCGGCAGTGGCTGAAGGCCAGTAGCGGAAACTCGATGCCTAACATCTCACAGACCGTCGAATTCATGAAGTTCTCCCTTGGATGACGGATGTGCCCCGCTTTGGGATCAATTTTTCTCGAGTGTGATTTCGAACAGCAGGTCATCAACACCGACCTGCCCTTGAATTGTGCAGGCAACCTGCTGCACCGTACCATCTACCGGCGCAAGNATTTCATGTTCCATTTTCATGGCTTCGAGTATCGCCAGACGGCGACCCTGCTGGACGNGTTGACCTTTCTTGACAGAGATCTCCGTGACCCGGCCATGCATGGGCGCCAGAACCCGGCCATCGGCACCCTGGATGTCATCCGGCCCGGGTCTCCCGGAAAGATCCTCGAAAACCCAGCTCTCACCGGCCATAGACAGATGCATTCGCTTGCTATCGATCGGTGCACTGAAGACCTCTGTGACATGGCCGGCGAGTTCAAGGCGGGTCAAACCCGCTTCAGTTGTGACGACCCGAACGTCAATCTGCTGCTCATGACAACGAACACTGTAGGTCCCGCCGCCGTCAGTGCAGACGGTCAGATCGAAACTGGCCTCACCGCTCGCGTAGCGGTAACACGACACCAAAGAGCCAGTGCTCGACCACTCCAGGAGCGCCTCCGGGACCAAAACAGCCCGCCTCAACGCAAGGTCGCGCTGGGCACGATAGTGCACGACAGCTGCTGCTGCAGCCTGTTCAAAGGTCGGCTCTGCCCTGGCCAGATCATCTTCTGAGAACTCGTTATCGATGAATGCCGTGGTTGCCTCACCGGCAGCAAAAGTCGGTTTTCTCAGGGCATCAACCAGAAACTTGCAGTTGGTCGTCAAACCGAACAACACGGTCTTGTTAAGGGCCTCGGCCAGCCGTCTGCGCGCCGTCTCACGGTCAGGTCCCCAGGCAATCACCTTGGCGAGCATGGGATCGTAATATGGTGTGATCTCAAGCCCCGCGGTAATCCCACTGTCGACCCGGAGAGCGTCGCCAACCGGTGGCCGCCAGCGCGCCACCTTGCCTGTGCAAGGCAGGAAACCACGTGCCGGATCTTCGGCGTACAAGCGCGCCTCGATCGCGTGGCCATCGTAGGTAACGTCGTCCTGCTTCAGAGTCAGTGGCCTGCCCTGGGCGATGTTGATCTGTAGAGCCACCAGATCGATCCCTGTGATCATCTCGGTGACCGGGTGTTCGACCTGCAGCCGGGTGTTCATCTCGAGAAAATAGAACTGGCCGTTGTCATCCAGCAGGAATTCGACGGTGCCGGCACCGCGGTAGCCAATGCTCTGCGCAACATTGACCGCGGTATGTCCCATATCTTGGCGCAGTTGATCGGTCATCACCGGACACGGTGATTCTTCGATGACTTTCTGGTGGCGCCGCTGGATCGAACAGTCCCGCTCCCCCAGATGGATGACATGGCCATGAGAATCGGCCATCACTTGAATCTCGACATGCCGGGGACCGATAAACGCTTTCTCGAGAATCAGTTGATCACAGCCAAAGGCGTGTTGCGCCTCCGACCGCGCCCGGCTCAGTGCTTTGGCCAGCCCGTCGGGATCATCGACCTGGCGCATGCCGCGGCCACCGCCACCGGCAGCGGCCTTGACCATGACCGGAAAGCCGATTTCGTTCGCTGCCCGCTGCAAAGCCTCGTCTGAGACGTCCTCGCCCTCGTAACCCGGAACACACGGCACCCCTGCCGCCAGCATCCGCTGCCTGGCCTTTGCCTTGTTTCCCATCAGTTCCACCGCCGACGCGCTGGGCCCGATGAAAACAATGCCAGCGGCTTCACAGGCCCTAACAAACGAGGCGTTCTCGGACAGAAACCCGTAGCCTGGGTGTATGGCGCCGGCACCGCTTTGACGGGCAGCCAAGATCAGCTGGTCGACATTCAAGTAGGACGCTGCCACAGGCGGCGGGCCGATACAGAGGGCCTCGTCTGCGAGTCTGACATGCGGAGCGTCAGCGTCTGCCTCAGAATAGACAGCAATCGTCCGGTATCCCTGCGATGCTGCCGTGCGCAAGACCCGGACCGCGATCTCGCCCCGGTTTGCTACCAATATGCTGTCAAACATAGCTGGACTTCATTCAGACCAGCCAGGCCGGCGTTTTTCAATGAATGCCGAGATGCCTTCACGGCCTTCATCGCTCAGCAGACATTCGGCGAATGACCGGGAGGCAAAGTCGATCAGCGACTGCCGATCGAGTTCTCCGCACACCCGCAGGATTTCTTTGGTGGCAGCATTGGCACCGGGTGCACAACGCATTACGGCTGTCCTGATCTGCTGTTCCACTCTTTGAAGTTCCTCCGCATCATCGACAACGTAATCAGCAAGCCCCATCTTCCCTGCCTCCTGACCGTCGAAGCGGGCGGCGGTCAGCATGATCCGTCGGGCGGNGGCTGTGCCCAGACGGTGCACGACAAACGGTGCGATCTGCGCCGGTGGAATACCGAGCGTAGTCTCAGTGAGCGAGAAACGGGCGTCACCGGTCACCACCACCACATCCCCGGCACAGGCCAGACCCAGACCGCCTGCGATCGCCGCGCCCTCCACCAGGATGACCACGATCTGCGGCATGTTGTAGACCAGATCGAACAGCTCCCCGGCCTTGCGGCTGGCTGCAGCCACGGCTTCGATCCCGGCGCTGCCGGCCTGGAAGTCTGCACGGAAAGCTTTGAGATCACCTCCTGCGCAAAACACACCATCCCTGCCCCGCAGAGTGATTCCACGGACCGAGCGCTCATCGTGAACTGCCTCAAGAGTGCTGCGCAGCTCGGCACTCATCTGCTCGGACAGCGCATTGCGGGACTCAGGTCGATTGAGCCAGATGGTCAACCAGCCGTTGTCGGCCACAAGCAAAAGCTGTTCGGTGTCGGGTAGAGAAACCATTGTTCACATCCGCGCGATACCGAAACTATTGGGCCGGAGCGTCCGCCGGCGTGACTCCCAGCAGGTCTGAAGGACAAATCCCAGCACCTTGCGGGTATCCCGCGGGTCGATGATGCCATGATCCAGCAGACGCCCGGACGTGTAGAAGGCATCAGACTGGCGATCGTAGTGCTCGATAATCGCATTCTTCTGAGCCTTGAGCACCGCCCGGTCCACTTCTTTTCCCCGTCTCCTGGCCGAGTTGATCATGACGTACTCCATNGTCAGTGCGGCCTGTTCCCCACCCATCACACCGGTGGTCGCATTGGGCCATGCAAACAGAAAATCGGGCTCGTAGGCATAGCCGCACATGCCGTAATTACCGGCCCCGAAACTGGCGCCGATATAAAGCGAGATCTTTGTGACCTGAACATTCGAGACTGCCTGGATCATTTTCGAGCCATGCTTGATCATGCCGGCCCGTTCGTATTCGCTTCCAACCATATAGCCGGTCGTGTTGTTCAGAAAAACCAAGGGCATGTTGGACTGATCGCAAAGCTGGAAGAACTGAGCCGCCTTGGTCGCGCCGGCCGGATCGATCGGCCCGTTATTTCCGATCAGGCCACACGCCTGGCCAAAGATTCTGGACTGGATACAGACCGTGGAGGCTCCGTATCGCGGTTTGAATTCGACGAAGTCGGAGTCATCCACAATGCGGGCGACAACTTCGCGTACATCGTAGGGCTTGCGATAGTCAACCGGCACAACACCGGCGATCTCGTCGGCACTGTAATGCGGTTCACCGAATGAATGAGGTTGCGACTTGGGGCAGGCTGCATTCCANTCCAGCCGCTCCACCAGATCGCGGGCGATCTCAAGACCGTGGGCATCGTCCTCGGCAAGATACTCGACCAGGCCGGAGACCGAGGCATGCATCTCTGAACCACCAAGCTCGGCGTCTTCAGCGATCTCACCGGTTGCCGCCTTCACCAGCGCCGCACCNGCGAGCGCGGCCATCCCGTTCTTGCGTACCCCGATCACATAATCGCTCATTCCAGGCTGGTAGGCGCCACCGGCAGTAGACGGGCCGTGCAAGACAACAAAGGTCGGAATACCCGCGGCGCTGAGGCGGGCGAGCCCGTGGAACATCCCACCGCCATTGGCCCAGAGCTCTACCGTGTACTGCATCAGNTTGGCNCCGGCGCTTTCAACCANGTGAATAAGCGGCAGCTTCTGCGTCATCGCCANNTGCAGGACACCGAGCGCCTTACTCACCGAAGTGGTGGTAGACGCACCTGCGTTGATGCCGCTGTCATCGACAAACACCATGCACCGGACCCCGCTGACAAATCCGATACCGCAGATCATGCTGGCCCCGGGGATGCTGCTCTGGGGATCATCGTCGTCTACCAGATAGTTGGCCATGTTGTAGAGTTCCAGAAACGGCATGCCGGGATCCAGCAGTCCCGACAGACGCTCCCGCGGGGTGAACTGCCCGCGCTCCTCAAATCGTGGTCGGCGGCGTTCTGAAAGCTCGGCAGCGCGCTTTTCGAGTCCGCGCAGTTTTTCAATCAGTGCAAGCATCTCCGTCCGGTTCTCTGCAAAGACCTGCGCATTCACATCGATCCGCGAACGGAAAACGCTCATGTCCGCTCTCCGATCATTTGCACAGGCACGCTCACGGATTGCGCCAGCAGAATCTGTGCAAAACCCTTGCCCTGAGCATCATTTCGAAGACTTGCAATACCGCCGCCGCCAAGCACATCGTGCAATACGAAATTGATCGCATGAATCCCCGGCAGGAAAAATCGCTCTACCTCGCCCTTGAGGTAATTTGAGAAACACCGGGCCACGGTGTCCGGGCTGAGCGCCGCCCAAATAAAAGGCAGATACTCTGGNCGGCGCGCGATGATCCCGATGTTGGCCTTGTTGCCTTTGTCACCGCTTCGACCAAACGCCAGTCTGACCAGCGGCACCTCGGTCATCTGNACACCCTGTTCAGGTTCTGCCGGTTCCGGGTGCGGCACCGCAACAGTTACTGCCGGCGATTTTGCAGCCCCCGGGAGATGCACAATGCTCTGACCATCAAACTCGATCTGGATCCTGACTTCCGCCCTGGATATCAGGAATGAGAACAGGCGGATCACCGGTGAGGGCCGGGGTCGGCCCCCGGCGAAGACTGACAGGCCCGGTGGAGTTGCCAAACCCAGACCCGTCACCTCTTTCAACAGGATCGCGACGCCCGCGGCTGCCGGATGACGAGCCGCGATCTTCAGCGCGACTTCCTGGTAGTCCACGAGCGGGGTTTGCTGGTATTCCTGCGGCACCCCGCCAAAGACTTCGACACTCGTTTCACTGAATTCAGCAAGATTCATCGCACTCAACCGCTCTGTCGCCCGGGCAATGCCGGCCTCGGCAAAAACCAGGGCTTTTGCCCTGGCATCGAATCCNTTGAANGTCAGCANCAGCCCNCCNCGGAACCCGTCCGCGTAGGTNNCGCAGACCTTGNACTCTTCCGGTGCTGGATAGCCNAGTGCTCCTCTGACCCGCACACGGTCGGGCCCTGACTGATCAATGTTAATAGCCGAAAAGTCACAGACAACGTCAGGCAGCACATAGGCCTGGGGGTCACCGATTTCGTAGAGCGCTTGCTCTGCCACCGAACCGACTGTCACNACTCCCCCGCTCGATTCGGGCTTGGTACAGACAAACGAACCGTCGTTTGAAACCTCGGCAATGGGATAACCGATATCCACCAGCGAATCGGCGACCTCATGCCAGTCGGTGAAGTTTCCACCGGTTGCCTGCGGACCACACTCAAGAATATGTCCGGCAAGAGATCCACCGGCCAGACAATCAAGTGCATCGGCCTGCCATCCGAAAGCGTGGATACACGCCCCGAGTGTCACCGCACTGTCCACACAGCGTCCGGTGATCACGATGTCGGCACCAAGGTCAAGCGCCTCAGCAATCGGAAACGCTCCGAGATAGGCATTGACACTCGCAACGCTCTCGGGCACAGGAAACGACTGCCCGGAAAACATCTCGGTCAGACCTCGATCTGCAAACTGCGCTTTGTGCCCGGTCAGGTCATCACCGGTCACCACCGCGACTTTGAGGTCGAGCCCGGCCTGGGCTATGGCGTCACTTGCAGCAATGGCACAGGCCCCCGGGTTCAAGCCTCCTGCATTCGAGATGAGTTTCACACCCTGGCTGGCGATCTCAGCAAGATTCGGGCAAAGCGTGGACCCGATGAAGTCCGTCGCATAGCCAAGATTCTGATCCCTGTCACGAGCTCTGGCCATGATCGACATGGTGATCTCGGCCAGGTAGTCATAGACCAGATAATCCAGCCCACCGGCCTTTAGCAACTGAGGAGTCGCCAAGGCAGCTTCGCCCCAGAAACCACTGGCTCCTCCAATACGGATCGTTGTATCTGCCATGTATGCCTGCCGGTGATCAGACAGCGGTCGTGCTGTCGAGTTTACTGCATGATCGCAAGTCAATTGATAGAGCGGTTGATCCGATAGTTTGGAGAACCGGAACTGGAGATCTGTACCAAATACCGAATGCGGTTTATCGGTTGCCCAATGTGCCTGCCACTGCCCGTGCTGCTATCGATTTTGCCGTCNCAGTGTACGGCCTGCCAAATGCTGCTACTTCTGCCAGAATTGTGACGGCCAGGTTACCGACACAGTTTTATATTGAGCAGAAAAACCGCTGGAATATTTTGCTATGATGCACGCGCCTATCGCGAAAAATGAGCACATGTGATTGTGGCCCACCTAACATCCCGAGAAATCGCCGACTACCACGAAGACGGGATGATTTTTATCCGCGNCCTGTTTGATGCTGAGGAGACCGACCTTCTCAGACGCGCCATGGAAGAAGACCCTGCCATCGCTGCGCACTCACTGTTACGTGCAGATCAAGAGGGCGGTGCGACACGGATCTCGCTGTGGAACCGCGCAGGTGACAGCGTCTATGGCCTTGCTGCTCGCAGCCGGAAAATCGTTGACATCGCCGAAGCACTGATTGGNGAGCCGGTCTATCACTTTCANTCGAAGCTGACNGCAAAAGACCCCTACGTGGGTGGCGCCTGGGAGTGGCATCAGGACTACGGCTACTGGTACTACAACGGCTGCCTGGAGCCCAAGATGCTGAGTTTTATGATCGCGCTGGACCNCACCGACGCATCGAACGGCTGCTTGAAACTGGTCAGAGGCTCTCATCAGCTGGGACGGCTCGATCACGTCCAGGTCACNCCCGAGCAGAACACGGCTGATCCCGAACGCATAGAACACATCCTGGCATCACACGAAGTGGTCGACTGTGTGCTGGATCCTGGAGATGCAGTTGTCTTTCATGGGAACACACTGCATCGCTCGGATCAGAACCGTTCGGCAACCAGGCGCTGGACCTTCATCTGCTGCTACAACGCCGTCAGCAACGATACCTTCAATAAGGATGACGACCGTTACTACGTACCGCTCGAGAAAGTAGACGACGAAGCCATCAAACAAGCCGGGCTGAAATTCGCTTCCGGCGATATTGAACACTTCACGTCCAAGCCTTACGTACCGGCTGTCGGAAAGGCATCCTGAGAAAACATCACAGTTTAGCCAGGTGGCATCCCGTCGAAAGCTCTTTTGTGGCGGGCCACAGCCCGCCCGNAGTCATCTACAGCCTGCTGGTCCAGGAGCCTTCAGCAGNACCTGGTCAAGCGCGCCTTAAAGCGGCTTTGCTGATGCTTTCTGGGCCCCAGTCCACTGCCAGCGGCCAACTGCAACCCAACGCACGACCATGACAGACGATCCCACACAATCCTGTTCGGTAGTGGAGCATCGTTTAATACCCTTGAGCGACGGCCGACGCCTCGCCTGCCGACTGTGGCTGCCGCACTCATCTGAAAGCACACCGGTNCCCGCGATACTGGAATACCTCCCGTACCGCAAGCGCGACGGCACCAGTCAACGCGATGAAGCCACTTACCCGGAGCTCGCTGCCATCGGCTATGCCGGCGTCAGGGTGGACATCTCCGGCACCGGTGAATCCGACGGTGAATTCGATGACGAGTATTCCCCCCGTGAGCTCGCAGATGGCGTTGAGGTCATCGAGTGGATCGCTGCGCAGGACTGGTGTGATGGCAACATTGGCATGATGGGCATCTCATGGGGCGGCTTCAACAGCCTCCAGATCGCGGCCCTCAAGCCGCCGGCCCTGAAGGCGGTGATTGCGATCGGCGCCACAGTCGACCGCTACAACGATGACATCCACTACAAGAACGGCTGCCTGCTGTATTCCAACTTCTGGTGGTCGAGTGTGATGCTGTGTTACGCCTCCAAACCACCAGACCCGCTTCTGGTCGGCGACAACTGGCGCAGGTCCTGGCTAAAGCGGCTTCAGACGCAGCCCTTTCCACTCGAGAAGTGGCTGGCGCACCAGCGCCGTGACGATTACTGGCGGCACGGCTCGGTCTGCGAGTGCTATGAAGCGATGACTGTACCGGCACTGGTCATCAGCGGCTGGGCTGACGGCTATGTCAACGCACCGCCNGCAGCTGCGGCACATTTCCCTGGCAAGACCAAGACCATCAATGGCCCATGGGTTCACCAGTACCCGCATTTCGCTTATCCGCATCCNCGCATGGACTTCNTTGCCGAAGCCCGGCGATGGTGGGACCGATGGCTCAAGGGGANCGAAAANGATGCTGAATCCTTACCNGCCTACCGCGCATACATCTCGGAAAACGTGCGCCCGGGCCCGTGGCGCGAGCATGAAGCGGGCCGCTGGATCGCCGAAAACACCTGGCCGTCAGAGACAATACAGGCAAAAACCTACTACCCGGATATCGGCGGTCGACTGAGCTTGGCCCTGGCGGAGGAGGCCACAGCNTCGATCTGTTCACCGCTCGATTGTGGCACGGCATCCGGCGAGTATTTCACATTGAAACCCGACTCGGAGCTTGCCGGCGATCAACGCCCCGACGACGCCGGATCACTGCTCTTTGAGAGCGAGAAACTGACCAGTGCCGTCGAGATTCTGGGNCGGCCCGTGATGCGTCTTCGGGTCTCGATCGACAGACCCATAGGCCTGCTCGCGATCCGGTTGCTCGACGTACATCCCGACGGCACCAGTTTCCGGGTGAGTTGGGGCGTGATCAATCTTACCCACCGCAAGGCTAACGACAGACCCGAACCGATGATCCCGAATGAAGCCGTCGATATCCAGGTCTGCCTTGACGAATGCGGCTACCGGTTCCTGCCAGGCCACAGTATTCGCATCGCCATCTCCACGGCCTACTGGCCAATGGTGATGCCGCCTCCGCAGATCACAACAGCCACGGTGCATCTTGGCCGACACTGTGTGCTGGAACTGCCCGAGCGGGCCGGTACCGACACCATCACTGTCACCGCCCCCACAGTCGCTGACCCACTGCCCGAATACCCGCTTCACAGCAAGGCAGACTACCAGCGCTGGGTCGAGCGCGACTTGCAGAACCAGGTGACCCGGCTGCAGGTGATCGACGACACGGGTGAGATCGAGATCCCAGGTCATGGCCTGCACACCCGACACCGCCACGAAGACTGCTGGACCATCGACCTCGACGACCCGTTGAGTGCCCGCGCCACCAGTCGCTACATCTGCTGGATGAACCGTGGCGACTGGACGATCCGCACCGAATCGGACAGCTCAATCGAGTGTGATGAAGACTCTTTTCATATCCGGGCCAAGGTGACGGCTTTTGAGAACGATCAGGTTGTCAGCAACCGGGAGTGGCTGCGTTCGATTCCGAGAGACCTGATGTGAGCTGGCAGTGTAGCGATCCGTCCGACCATCCGGGTCGGCCCCCGAAGATCAAGATGAAACCTGGAGAAAATACCCGATGACCCAGAACACTTACCCAGTCGAACTGAGTGCACCGGACATNGANCCCTACCGCAAGGGNAANACCGGNGTTGAATTCNTCACCACATTTGACAGCGGCGCAGCTGGTCCGCACGTGATGATCAATGCNNTCACNCACGGCAACGAGATCTGCGGCGCCATTGCACTGGACACGTTACTCAAAGCCGACGTTCGACCACTCCGGGGCCAGCTGACCCTGGGATTCATCAACCACAGGGCTTTTCATAATTTTGATCCGCTGAATCCGGACGACTCGCGCTTCGTCGANGAAGACTTCAACCGGGTCTGGGTCGAGGACCGGCTGGACTCAGACGAAGACACTGCTGAACTTCGTCGCGCCCGCGAGTTGCGCCCGGTCTTTGATTCTGTTGATCTGCTGCTGGATATTCACTCCATGGGAACCCGCTCGGCGGCTTTGATGATCTGCAACGGGCTGGAAAAGGAGCGTGAATTTGCCACGGCGGTCAATTTTCCGGCTTTCATCATGTGCGGGTCGGGACATATCGTTGGCAAAAGGCTGATCGANTACACACCGTTTCACGANGNCTCCAACNATAAAGTCGCCATGCTGGTCGAGTGNGGCCAGCACTGGGCANCTGCGACCGGGGCTGCAGCACTGGACACGGCGCTGCACTTTCTGCGNGCAGCAGACGCTGTGNCNGCCGAATTCATCCAGCAGCACCTGTCCGATGCNGCCAGTGATCCGCCGACAGCCGAAATGTGGGATGTCACAGACGGTGTGACGGCTCAGACCGACGACTTCGCCTTCGTTGAGCCCTTCGCTGGTATGGAAGTGATCGAGAAAGCGGGAACCCTGATCGCCAATGACGGCGACGTACCGATTGTCACACCCTACGACAACTGTCTGTTGATGATGCCCAATTACAAGCCGGGCAAGGGTACGCGTAAGGTCCGCCTCTGCCGACGCACCGGATGATCTCCTTCCTGAATTCAACCAGGAAGATTGAAATCAACCGAAGACGATCTTCGGGAAGTACAGCGAGACCACCCAGTTGGGCTGGTCAACAATTTCACTGATCCGAAGATCGGCACAGACGCTGCAGAGCATGTAGGCTTCGGCCGGAGAGAGGCCATGCTGGCTACCCAGGAGATCGATCATGCCGCTCACGGCATCCCGGGCCCCCTGCATCAGGTCAGGGCCGATTCCGGTCGTAACCTGATATCCCATCTGATCAAAGTGACTCGACACCGGGCCCGGTGTCTCGTAGCGGGGGAATCTGATCGGTGACTGCTTGACGAGGTCAAAAGTCAAACCCACCGTCATCGGACTCTCGATCGCGGTACCACATACCTCACCGTCACCCTGAGCCGCATGGGTATCCCCAACAGACAACAGGGCACCGTCGACCTCGACCGGCAGATACAACACGGTTCCGGCTGACAGATCGCGTATATCCATGTTGCCGCCAACACGGCGTGGGGGCACCACACTGTGCAGTCCCGTTTCAGCCGGCGCCAGACCGATGGTGCCGCAGAACGGCTTGAGCGGAACCTGGCCCGCAGGACCGTAGACGGCCGGTGCCATAGCGCTGGCGTCGTACGTCCAGGTGTGAAGTGCCGCATCAGTGAACTGATCGGCCANCAGACCNAAACCGGGAATGACAGCGGTCCATCCCCAGCCCGAGGGCTCAAAAGCTTCGAGAGTCACCTTGAGCAGATCACCGGCNTCGGCTCCATCGACCTTTATCGGGCCGGTCACTGGATTGACCTTGCCAAAATCCATCGCAACAACGTNGCCAACGTCTGAGTCGACTGTCAATTGTCCACCTGACGAGTCGACCGTTTCAATTTCGANCGAATCGCCAGGTGCGACCGTCATCACGGGTGCCAAGGAATTGTCCCAGCCAAAATGGTGATGGGCTGAATGAATGGTGTGTGACGCTGACATGGCAATTCCCTCAGACAGCTGGGTTACATATTTATAATATATTAAGTGTAAACTCTCCGCACATAACAAATGACCTCGATTCGACTGTGTTCCCGCGTTCAAACGCGACGTTTCGGGGTCCGGCGGGCACAGTCATATCACGAAGGCGCGCTGGAATCACTACCGTGGGAGGTGCCTTGGCTGACTCGTCGCTGCTTCAAGTCAATAATCTCTCGGTCGAATTCTCCACACCACTGGGGACCGTGAAAGCCGTCACCGANGTCTCTTGGCTTGTCTCTCCCGGCCAGATCCTGGCGATTGTCGGTGAGTCTGGCAGCGGGAAATCAGTGACCGCATTATCGATCCTGCAACTGATCCCGACTCCGCCCGGCCGGATTGTCAGCGGCCAGGTACTGTTTGGGAAAACCGATCTTCTGCGCCTTTCCGAGGACCAGATCCGGAAATTTCGTGGCCGCAAGATCAGTATGGTCTTTCAGGAGCCGATGACCTCGCTTAACCCGGTATTGTCGATCGGTCGTCAGATCACTGAACAGATGAAACTGCACCTGGGTCTGGACACTGCCGNAGCCCGGGANCGGGCCATCGAATTACTGACCCGGGTCGGCATTTCCGAACCCAAGGATCGTCTGCGCCAGTATCCCCACCATTTCAGCGGGGGAATGAGGCAAAGGGTGATGATCGCCATGGCTCTGAGCTGTGACCCTGAGTTGATCATCGCCGACGAGCCCACCACTGCCCTGGACGTCACCATCCAGGCACANATCCTGCAGCTCATGCAGCGCCTGTGCCGGGAAATGAACGTCGGGCTGGTCATCATCACACACAACCTCGGTGTGGTGGCACGCTACGCAGACCGGGTCAGTGTGATGTACGCGGGGCGAATCGTCGAGGAAGGTGACGCAGGTGAGATTTATGCCCACCCGCAACACCCGTATACCTATGGTCTTCTGAACTCGGTCCCACGGCTGGATTCGGCACGCGCCTCGAACCTCATTCCCATACCGGGAAGTCCACCAGACCTGGTTGACCTCCCCCCAGGTTGCTCGTTCCGTCCGCGTTGCCACATCGGTCGACCGAACTGCGAAGCAACCATACCGGAGCTGACTGGCGCNGTATCGGGCCATCAGGTCGCCTGCCCNTACACGGCTGAGATCTCGGCCGAAACACGCATATGATGGAAACCTCTCGACAAAGTTCAGCAACAGCCGGACCGCTGATTGAAGTCCGNGGCTTGGGCAAAGTCTTTGCCGGATCAGGTNGTTTCTTTACACGGAAACGAACCGGGGATGTCAAAGCGGTGGCTGACGTGACCTTTGAGGTTCACAAAGGCGAAACACTNGGNNTNGTTGGTGAATCCGGCTGCGGAAAATCTACNATCGGGCGCTGTATCCTGAAACTCGAGGACCCTACCCAGGGCAGTGTCTTTTTTGATGGCCGGGATCTCAACGAGATTGGCAATGCTGAAGTAGCCGATTATCGCCGGCGGGCCCAAGCAGTGTTCCAGGACCCGTTCAGTTCCCTGAACCCCAGGATGACGGTGGCCGAGATCGTCGGCGAACCCCTGCTGGTCCACGGCATTGTCCAGGACGCACCGACCCGCCGTCAGCGAGTTGCAACAATTCTCGATCTGTGNGGGCTTCCCGAGAGNCTCCTGGACANTTACCCCCATGAGATGAGCGGTGGCCAGCGCCAGCGAACTGGCATCGCAAGGGCGCTCATACTGAATCCTGACTTTATCTTGTGCGATGAAGCCGTTTCGGCGCTCGATGTCTCNATCCAGGCACAGATCATCAAACTGCTCGAGGATCTNCGCGAAGAACTGGGCCTGACTTACCTGTTNATNGCNCACGATCTCAGCGTCGTACGACACATCTCCCACCGCGTTGCGGTGATGTACCTTGGCCACCTTGTGGAACTTGGCGATGCTGATCAACTGTTTGAGAACCCGCAACACCCCTATACCCAGGCACTGCTATCGGCAGTTCCGATTCCGGACCCCGCGATCGAACGCAAGCGCATTCTGAAGCTCATCGAGGGGGAAATTCCCAGTCCAATCAATCCACCGTCCGGTTGTGTCTTTCATCCACGTTGTCCTATCGCCGATGACGGATGCCGGACCGGTGTGCCGGAAACACAGAATCTTGGTGCAGGCCATCTGGTGGCCTGCAAAAAGATCAGCCAGGCGGGGCAGATTGAATGCTCCCAGCTGGCTCGTTAATCACCAGCTTACAAGGAGAGAACCATGTCTAGTAATAAGCTACCTGATGATCCTCAAGCGATTCTTCAAAAAGAGCTCGGAGACGCCTACGACTTCGATCCTCGTGACCCGATGGCCGGCCTGACCGGTGCCGACCTGTCGAGTGACGGCATGAGCCGCCGAACAGTGCTTCGGCTTATGGCCGCATCCGGCATGCTGACAACAGCAAGCATGCTGCCCGGCATACTCACTCCGGGGCGGGCAGAAGCAGCCGGCCAATCCGGTGGGACCCTGCGTTGCGGCTGGGCCGGCACGCCCGAATTACCGACCCTGGACCCGGCACAGATCAACATGGTTTTGTTGTTCCAGGTCTCGTCCAACGTGCTCAGCGGTCTGACTCATATCGATGCGGATCTTGTTCCCCGTGGCGACCTCGCCGAGAGCTGGGAAGTCACAGCAGACGGCACTCAGTATGTGTTTAAACTNCGCCAGGGTGTCACATTCCACAACGGTGATACCTTCACCGCTGATGACGTTCTCTACACCTACAACCGCTCGAAGAACCCGGAAAATTCGATCCATTCCAGGGTCCTCAACAACGTCGATGCGCTTGAGAAGATCGACGACCACACGGTGCGCTTTAAGCTGGCTAAACCACAGGCGTCGTTCCTGACCAAGACTCTCGAACGGGCCAGTGGCCGAGCCATGACAATTGTCAGCCGCGGTGCGCTCGACAGTATGGGCACGGCACAGTACGGCCTGACGCCAGTCGGCACCGGGCCCTTCAAGGTCACAGAGCATACACTCGGTCAGGGCCTGACCCTCGAGAAGTTCGACAACTACTACGATCCGGAACGCCCGAAACTGGACAAAGTCACCATCCAGCCCATCATCGATGCCGAACCACTCGCAGCTGCTCTGGAAGCGGGTGACATTCAGCTCGTTGGCGGCAATCCTGTGGCACCGGAACTGGTGGATCGNTTCGTTGAAAATCCTGACCTTGTGGTCAGNGAAATCGCAGGACCCGGATTTCAGTCNGTGTGGCTCAANCCCTGGCGCGACCCGTTCAAGGTCCCCGACTTCAACAAGCCGGTTTCAGAACTCATGAAAGAGAACGGCTTCAAGGTGCGCCTGGCCATAGCCAAAGGGTTGGACCGTGAGCGNTACATCAAGCANGCNCAGTTCGGCCGTGGTATCGCCGCTTATGGCTCGATCAACCCGGCGATGGGCTATTACTTCGATAAGGACCTGCCCAATTCCAGCAACCAACGTTATGACCTGGAAGAAGCCCGGCAATTGCTCGCCGATGCCGGTTATCCGGACGGCAAGGGGTTTCCTGAACTGAGTCTGATTTGTACNGCGACAGCCCGTCGTGAAGTCACGGTGATATCCAATATCTTGAAGAAGAACCTGAATATCACGGTCAAACCGGAAGTCCAGGACTGGCCGGTCCTGCTGGAGCACTTCCAGACGATGAACTTCGATGCTCTTCGCGTGGGCAGTGGCGGCGACTATGATCCGGACGACGGNGTNGTCGACTGGATGCAGACCTCGTCCAAGTTCAACGGCCGCAAGCGGGACAAAGAGAAAATGCCATTCGGATTCTTCTCGGATGCTGAAGTCGATGCGCTTATCGCAGAACAAAGCGCAATGGCCGACATCGAGAAACGTCGTGACATCGTCCGTCGGGCGGACAGAATCACTTCAGATAAAGTCGCCTCCGTGTTTCTCTTTCATCCCAAGGACATCCTGGTCCATCACAAGTCGGTGAATTTTCCGGCAGTCAGTCGGATCCCGGGTCTGGTNGACCTGGATCGGACTACCATTTCGTAAGCCTGTCCAAAGGTCGGNCTCCCTTGGGGAGTCCGACCTTCTACTTTCANCAAGAAGCCNCNGAATCTCAATGTTACGGTATCTCTCCAGACGCGTGATCGGTGCNATTTTTGTCATGTGGGCGGTCGCGACGCTGGTGTTCTTCATGATGCGCATCGTTCCNGGCGATCCGTTTGAAGCCATGTTGTTTGACTCCGGCGACCCTGCCGCCGCCGAGGAACTNCGCAGAAAATTCGGACTCGACCAACCCGTCTATATCCAGTATTTCATCTGGCAAGGAAACATGCTCCGGGGCGAGTTCGGCTTTTCTATTTACGGCAGCCACCAGCCCGTTGCACGGCTTGTCTCTGAAGCGCTGCCTCGGACGCTGTCCCTCGCCGCGTTGTCTTTTTTTCTCGCCATATTGATTGCGGTCCCCGCGGGGCTGATTGCAGCCACCCGGCGCAACACCGCTGCAGACTACACCGTGACCTTTCTGGCTTTTCTTGGGCTTTCAATGCCTGAATTCTGGGTTGCTATTCTACTGATCATATTTTTCGCAGCGCATCTTCACTGGTTGCCGGCGATCGGCTATGTCCCAATCAGCAAAGGCTTCTGGCCCTGGCTGTCACACCTGATACTCCCCGCCGTTGCTGTAGGCACCGGATTCTCTGCAATCATCGCCAGGATGATCCGCTCGTCCATGATCGAGGTGCTGAAAACCGACTACATGAGACTCGCGCGATCCAAAGGCCTTTCCCGCCAGGTCCTGACGATACACCANGCCTTTCCCAACGCCTTGATCCCCGTGGTTACTGTCGTGGGAATCGCGTTCGCTCTGCTGATGGCCGGTGCAGTGGTGGTCGAAAATGTTTTTGCCATCAAAGGTCTGGGCCGTCTACTGATCCAGGGTATCTTGAACCGCGACTACCCCGTAGTACAGGGTACGATCATCGTCGTTTCAGCCATCTTCGTGTTTAGCAACCTGCTCGTTGACCTGCTGTACACCACCATCGACCCTAGGATCCGCTACGACGAGTGACCTCTCACACTGACATCGCACCTGCTGGAGGATCAAAATCTAGTCGCCAGGGTCTAGCCCAGCTGCGCTCGGCACTGTGGCGGGACAAGAAGGCGCTGGTCGGCGCAGTCATATTGACAGTGTTTGTTTTTGCCGCGCTGTTCGGAGGCGTGATCTCTCCTTACGACCCCAACGACATGGCGTTTGAAATGATGGAACCGCCAAGCTGGCTGCACCCTCTGGGCACCGATGACCTGGGTCGAGATCTTCTGAGTCGGATCATCGTCGGTGCCCAGATCTCACTGTTGGTCGGGATCTCAACAGTGGTCATCGCCCTGATCTCTGGACTGGGTCTGGGTGTACTGGCAGGTTACCTCGGGGGATGGGTCGACCATATCATCATGCGCTACATTGACCTGCAGTGGGCATTCCCGAATTTCATCATCGCCGTGTATCTGGTAGCTGTGTTCGGCACCGGTCTTGCGAACGTGATTGTCGCAATATCGCTTGCCTTCGTCGATGATTTTGCCCGCATTGCCCGCGGCATGGTGTTGTCGATCAAAGAAGAACAGTACATTGCCGCAGCGCGCACGGTAGGCGTGTCCGATTTCCGTATCATGTGGCGGCACATCCTGCCCAATGCGGCTGCGCCCATCATCGTGCAGGCCACGGTCAGCGTCTCCTACGCGATACTGGGTGAGGCTAGCCTGTCTTTTCTGGGGCTTGGTGTCGAGGCCACCACGCCAACCTGGGGTCTTATCCTGGCCGATGCACGAAGCTTTATTTCCCGTGCCTGGTGGCTGGGTATCTTCCCGGGACTTGCGATCATGCTCACGGTGTTGTCGATCAATTTTATCGGTGATGCGCTGCGCGACTTTCTCGACGTACGAGAATCAACCGAGGCCGGATAAGAAGATGACCGACTTGGCCCTTGATCGTACTGACATTGCGACCCTGCACAACTCTCTAGCCGATGGGTCCGTGTCCTCGGCCGAGCTGACTGGGGACTATCTCTCTCGCATCAAGAAATACGACTCTGCACTCAGCGCAGTACTGCATCTGAATCCCGAAGCCGAGGACATTGCCCGACAGCGCGATGAGGAACGCGCCAATGGCAAACCGCTCGGCCCACTGCACGGGATACCAGTGATGGTCAAGGATAACCTCGATACCCGCGACTCACAGCCAACTACCGCTGGATCACTGGCTCTGGCTGAACACTTTGCTGCGAAAGATTCAGAGGTGGTGCAGAAACTCAGAGGTGCCGGCGCGGTGCTGTTGGGCAAAACCAACCTCAGTGAGTGGGCCAATTTCCGATCGACCCGCTCTGCCAGTGGCTGGAGCAGCCTCGGCGGCCAGACGCGCAATCCTTACGCGCTGGATCGGACTCCCGGTGGTTCAAGCTCGGGCTCGGCCGTCGCGGTTGCCGCAGGATTCTGTGCCGCGGCCATCGGTACCGAAACTGATGGGTCAATCGTCGGCCCGGCTGCAATGAACGGCGTGGTCGGCATCAAGCCCACCGTAGGCCTGGTCAGTCGCAGCGGTATCATTCCGATTTCCAGCAGCCAGGATACAGCCGGCCCGATTGCCCGGTCGGTGGCTGACGCGGCCTTTCTCCTGGCAGCCATCGCCGATACTGATACCACCGGGCCAGTGACAGTGCAGGACAAGAAGCCGGTGGCGGTCGATTACCCGGCCTATCTCAAGGCTGACGGGCTCGCAAACACACGGATCGGAGCCTGCCGGCTGTTTGCCGAAGATCAAGCGAGCATCAGAGGGGTATTTGAAGACTCGCTCACAGCGCTTCGGGAAGCCGGTGCACAAGTGATCGAGGAACTCGCCCTGCCCTCGCTGGTCAGCGTCAGGGAACACGAGCTTGTCGTCATGGCGACGGAGTTTCGGCAGGGCCTGAATGACTACCTGGCCACTGCACAAGCAGCAAGTGTTCGGAGTCTCTCCGATCTGATCACGTTCAACCGAAACAACACCGAACGGGTCATGCCCTACTTTGCTCAGGAACTGCTGGAACGATCAGCATCGGCCCCATCTATTAGTGATTCGATCTACCTCACAGCGAGGCGCGAGAGCCTCCGTCTGACGGCATCCGAGGGGATCGACCGCGCTCTATCTGAGCACAGGCTCGATGCGATCGTGGTGCCAACGACATCCACGCCTTGGGTAATAGACTGGGTCAACGGCGACAACCGCAGTGGTTCCAGCGCCTATCTGGCTGCTGTCCCGGGTTATCCCAGTATCACAGTACCGGCCGGCTACGTGCACGGTCTGCCTGTCGGGATCTCCTTCATCGCCGGCCCCTGGCAGGAACCCCTGCTGATCCGGCTCGCCCACGCTTTCGAATCTGTGACCAAAGTGCGTCAGCCACCCGGGTTTAAGGGCAGTATCGAAAACTGATCAACAGGTAATTAACATGCCACAGTTCACTACTCGGCCCGAGATACTTGGAACCTTTGGTGTCGTTGCTTCAACACACTGGCTGGCAACAAGTGCCGGTATGCGCATCCTTGAAATCGGTGGTAACGCCTTCGACGCAGCGGTCGCTGCGGGGTTCACCCTGCAGGTCGTCGAACCTCATCTGAATGGCCCAGGTGGTGAAGTGCCCATCATCATATCGAGCGGCCAATCGGGTCAGGTACAGGTCATCTGTGGCCAGGGTGTCGCGCCACAAGCCGCGACCATTCCCTACTTCAAAGATCTTGGCTTGACGCTGGTACCGGGAACCGGGTTGTTGCCGGCTGTCGTCCCCGGGGCCTTTGACGCCTGGATGATTCTGTTGCGCGATCATGGTACGTTGGATCTTGAGACCGTGCTGGAGCCGGCACTGGGTTATGCAGAATCCGGATATCCGCTGGTGCCGGCAATCAGTTCTGTGATCGAACAGATGAGCGACCTGTTCACTACCGATTGGTCGAGTTCTGCCGAGATCTATCTTGCCAACGGGATACCTGCGCCTGGGTCTTTATTTCGTAACCGTGAGCTGGCCGCAACATACCGTCGACTGGTCAGCGACTCGAAGAACGCCGGCGGATCCCGGGAACACCAGATCGAGGCGGCCCGGGAAAGCTGGTACCGGGGTTTTATTGCCGAGGCGATCGATCTGTTCTGCAGAGAGACCGCGGTCCTCGACACCAGCGGGCGTCGTCATACCGGCCTGCTTCGCGGAGACGATCTGGCGACCTGGCATGCCACGGTCGAAGATCCAGTCACCTACGATTATCACAACCACACGCTGTGCAAGACCGGGCCCTGGGGCCAGGGCCCGGTCGCCCTGCAGCACCTCGCCCTGCTCAATCAGTTCGATCTGTCCGAATATCACCCCGATGACCCGGACTTCATTCACCTGGTGGTAGAAACCGCCAAGCTCGCATTCGCTGACCGCGAGGCGTTCTACGGGGACCCAGATTTCGTCGCCGTACCACTCGATCATCTGTTGTCACCCGAATACAACGCGGGGCGCGCCCAGTTGGTGAACAGCGAAGCTTCCTTGTCACTGCGCCCTGGCCACATACCCGGATACAGCGGAACGATTGCCGAGTTACCCGTTGGGCCCGACGAGTCGGCCTCAGCGGGCGAAGGCGAGCCGACCGTGGCCAGTGCAGTCGATGCTCTGACCCGGGGTGAGCGCCATGGAGACACCTGCCACCTGGATGTCATCGACCGCTGGGGCAACATGGTCTCGGCCACCCCGAGTGGCGGCTGGCTTTCCAGCTCACCCGTGATTCCAGGACTTGGTTTTCCACTGACGACACGCGGTCAGATGTTCTGGCTGGATGAGAATACGGCTGCTTCGCTTGCGCCGGGCAAGCGTCCAAGGACCACTCTGACACCGTCACTCGCGCTGCGGGATGGTGAACCTTACCTGGCATTCGGCACACCCGGGGGCGACCAACAGGATCAGTGGTCGCTGCACGTGTTCCTGAAACATCTGCACTACGGCATGAACCTGCAGGAGGCGATCGATACCCCTGATTTTCACACCACTCATTTTCGAAGTTCGTTCTATCCGCGTGCCAGCAATCCCGGCCAGGTCATTGTCGAGGGGCGTCTAGATCCACAAACAGTCGAAGCGCTTCGGCAACGCGGGCACCAGATTGAGGTCGAGGCCGACTGGAGCCTGGGCCGATGCTCAGCAGCAGCACGAGACGGTGGATTACTCCGTGCGGCCGCCAATCCGCGGCAAATGCAGGGTTACGCCGTCGGCCGCTAGAACCTGACCGTGCAGGCCAGGGTTACCCTTGCTTCCAGTTTTGCATCGCTGAGGCATACCGCCAAGACCGCAATACTGGTGCTGTTTGGAATGCTGTGGTGTTCGGCGGCCTGTGCAGCAGAGATCGAGCGCATCGAAGTCAGTCAGGCCGATCTTTTCTACCATGTGGAGCTCACTGCCACCACAAACGTCAGCCACGATTTGTTGTACTCGCTGATCACGGACTACCCGCGGTACACCGAATATTCTCCGAGGATCATTCGCAGTGTACTTCAACCATTGCCAGACACCCCGGACGCCGTGCTCATGGTGATCGGCAGAGCGTGTATCTGGTGGCTGTGTCGGGACCTCGTTAAGATATCGCGGGTCACTGAAACACCGCCCACCGGGGTTGAATTCGAGATCGTACCGGGTACTGGTGATTTCTCTGCCGGCCATGAAAAGCTCGTGTTCGTTGCTTCCAGCCCAGGCACGGTCCTGCACTATCAAGCGGATCTGAAAATAAAGTTCGCGTCCCGGGCCCCGGCCTTTATCGGGGTGTGGTTGATCCGAAAGTTCATCCGATCGGAGCTCGAGGACACCCTTGCCGGCATCGAGCGTGCCGCTGCACTTGATTCAGCCGACTGACATCCAGCTTGAGTCTGGATCGTCGTTACCAGGCAATCGCCGAGCTGGATGGCTTCAACCCGGCAGTTTCAAGTACCGCAAAATGTCTGCTCAACCACCTCACCCGGTTGCGGCGGCGTCGCATAACGCTCGGACCCGGGTTGGTCGTCATAAGGTCTGGCGAGCACACTCAGAAGCTTTTCGAAAGGGGCCATGTCGTTGTCATCCTCTGCTGCTCGAATCACTTCCTCCACGCGGTGGTTGCGCGGAATAAACGCAGGGTTGGCCTGGCGCATATCCGCCTCTCGTTCACTGTCAGAACGGTTGTCCGCTAACAAGCGCCGACGCCAGTGCACAGCCCATTGATCAAATGCTTCTGGGTTCTCGAACAAGCCGCGAACTGGACCGTCGTGTTGCGAATCCTGGGTCGCCACATCGCACATTCGCCTGAAAGTCAGCGTGAAGTCCGCATGGTTTTCCGCCATGCAGTCAAGGAGTGCCTGCGCCAGGTCAGTGTCGCCGGACTGCGAGTCACCGAGCCCAAGTTTGCGCTGCAGGCCATCGCCATAGTGCGCCTCGAAACGGGCCTGGAATGTATTGATGACTTCGGTAGCCACGGCAACGGCTGCATCGGGATCGTCATCCAGCAACGGTAACAGGGCCTGGGCAAATCCTGCCAGGTTCCAGTGCGCGATCGGAGGCTGATTGCGATAAGCGTAACGACCCATATGGTCGATGGAGCTGTAAACCGTCTCAGGATGAAAAGTATCCATGAATGCACATGGGCCATAGTCGATGGTCTCACCGGCAATAGAGGTGTTGTCGGTGTTCATCACACCGTGGATAAATCCGACCAGCTGCCAGTGCGCCACCAGCGATGCCTGACGGTCGATCACCACATCCAGCAGGGCCAGGTAAGGCTGGTCGCTTTCAGCTGCCGACGGGTAGTGCCGGGCAATGACATGATCAGCAAGCAGACGCAGTGCTTCGACATCCCGCTGCGCGGCGAAAAACTGGAAAGTGCCCACGCGCACGTGACTTTTCGCGACCCGGACCAGTACAGCGCCTGGCAGATGCGATTCACGCATGATCTGCTCACCGGTGAGCAGCGCCGCCAGTGATCGGGTTGTTGGAACACCCAGCGCGGCCATCGCTTCGCTGACGATGTATTCGCGCAGCACCGGACCCAGCACCGCTCTGCCATCTCCCATCCGGGAAAAGGGCGTGCGACCCGCACCTTTGAGTTGAAGGTCGCGGCGAACACCATCGCGGTCGATCAACTCTCCCAGCAGAATCGCGCGGCCGTCACCGAGTTGCGGCACCCAGCTGCCAAACTGGAAGCCCGCGTAGGCCATGGCAAGCGGTTCGGCACCGTCCGGTACCCGGTTACCGGCCAGAGTCTCAATACCTTCCGGGGAATGGAGTCGTTCCACGTCCAGGCCCAGATGCCGGGCCAGTGGCTCGTTCAACCGAACCAATTGTGGCCCTGCGACTGGCGTTGGTGGCAACCTGGCATAGAAACGCTCAGGAAGCAGGGTGTAGCTGTTGTCGAACTGAAAAAGTGCGGCATCCATTGGGTCGGGGTTGGAACGAAAGCGATGATCAGTGCTGGCCAGTCGATCGGGACATCTTTTCAGTCCTCGCTACCGAACGCAACCCTGGCAAAGTTACGGATATAGCAGTAGCCCTACGATGTTCCTATAAAGACAATCTTAGTCATCCTGATATAGTGTCGCCACCATCGACCCGCGTTGCGGGTCGAATTTGTCCATTCGGGTGACCAGCTTGGATCAGCCAACATCGGAGGTGGTCCGGGTTCGGGGAGCAGAGTCCCAGGTTCTGCCGCTGGTCCTTGATTCCCCCCACAGCGGCACTGATTATCCTCCGGATTTTGATCACCAGGCTGATCCAGCGAGGCTGCGCTCGGCTGAGGACACCCATGTTCACGAACTCTTTGAAGGCGCACTCGACCAGGGTGCGATCCTGGTCGATGCGCTTTTCCCTCGCAGCTACATCGACCCGAACCGGGCAAACACCGATTTTCTACCAGCCGACCTGACCGCAGGTGATGCGATAAAACTGCCCTTTGCGCTGGTGCCAACGGTCAAAAGCGAACTGGGGATCGGTCTGGTCTGGATGCGGGTACCGCCCGACGGCGAGCCGATGTACCCACGGCTTCTGACCGCGGCGACCCTGTTACAACGCCTGGCCGGTTATCACCAACCCTACCATGAGGCACTGCGCCACTGTCTGGACCAGACGTATCACACGTTCGGCCGGGTCTTTCACATCAATTGCCATTCGATGGCGAACAAAGCATCAGCCATGTCAGCACAGCCCCGGGGCACTCCGCGCCCCGATTTCGTCATCGGTGATCGTGATGGAACCAGTTGTGACCCGGCGCTGACCCAAGCGCTCCACCAGGCCCTGACCGGTGAAGGCTTCCGGGTTACGGTCAACGATCCCTACAAGGGCGCAGAGCTGATTCGGGCCTGGAGCAATCCTGCCGATCAGCGGCACTCGGTCCAATTGGAGATCAATCGCTCTCTTTACATGGACGAGGCCAGCCGGGAAAAAAATGCGAATTTCAGGGCACTCCAGGATAGCCTGACGCGAACGATCAAAGCGCTTACACCGGTTATGGGCGAGGCCAGATAACCCGGCGACACTGTGAGAAGCCTGGCCGATCGCACCGACTCCGGAACATAGAATGGTTGTGGTCCCGGGTCTCCTGCGCCTGGCCAGCCGGATTACGGCGAGGTTTAACCGCTATACTGACAACTGAAAACACCGCTAGAAGTCGCGTGGTCTGTGAACTGATCCGAGGTATCCAAGAGGCGACTTGAATGACCATACAGTATCACCTCAAGTTGAAACAGGGCGATGTCGGGCGCTATGTGTTACTGCCCGGTGACCCTGGCCGCTGCGAAAAGATCGCTCAGTTTCTCGATGATCCTAAACTGATCGCGCAGAACCGTGAATACATCACCTACACCGGAACGCTTCTGGGCGAACGAGTGTCGGTCACCTCCACTGGCATAGGCTGCCCCTCGACTGCCATTGCCATGGAAGAGCTGATCAGGATCGGGGCCGACACCTTTATTCGGGTCGGCACCTCCGGTGGCATTCAACCCGGGACCAAGAGCGGCGACATCGCGATCGTCACCGCAGCCATCCGGGACGAGGGCACCACCCGTCAGTATCTACCGATTGAGTATCCTGCCGTGGCCGACCCGGACGTTGTGATAGCTCTTCGGCAGGCAGCATTGAAACTAGGCCTGACCTTCAGAGTAGGGGTCTCTCATTCCAAGGACTCTTTCTACGGTGAAGTGGAACCGGAGCGACAGCCGCTGTCCGCGGAACTGACGCAGCGCTGGCGGGCGTGGGAGGCAGGTGGGGCGATCTGTTCGGAAATGGAAGCCGCTGCGATCTTTATCATCGCCAGCATTCACCGCAAACGGGCCGGCGGTGTCATGACGATGATGGGCAAAGACCAGGGCGTGCCGAACGATCCCGAAGGGATGGCGGGGCTCCACGGCGACAATGCCATTCGTGCCGCGATCGAGGGCGTCAGGCACCTGATCGGGCACGAGTCAGTTCAGTAACTGGCCCTTCGGTACCGAGTTGATTTCCCGTCCAGCCATCCAACGCCCCTGGAACTGGAAATTCTCCTCTTCCATTTTCTCAAAGAATGCCTTCGGATCATTCCCTTCGATATGCGCCTTGTGGGCTTCGGCATCCCTGAATATCTGGGTGTAAAGGAACACGTTAGGCTGATCGACCGGCCGGCAGACCAGAAACTGCTCCATGCCGGGTTGGTTGGCAAGACAGTTGTACCGGTATTCATTGATCAACAACTCGATCCGGTCGAGATCTCCCTCGACCACTGCGGTCACATGCACGATATAACTCATCTAATGACTGAATCCCGGCGTTCTACAACGCTGTAAAATGTAATCTAACAAAAAAACGACTGTTCGTTTGGCGTTATTCTGCGGGCCGTGTCCACCGTGGCCCGAACGCCCGGCCAGCAACCGTCATTGACCGAAATTCACACTTGTTTCCGGGCCGCTAGGGTCATCGCGTGAAATGAAATCTTTTCCATGTTCTTCGATTTATGATATATCAAAGTGAGGTGCTAACGGGTGCTCTACAACCAGCCGGTTCCACAATACCCCTGAGGAGGAGGAATTTGATGAAAACAAATATTAAATCGTTTGCCCGGGCTGCAATCGTGACGATCACGCTCTCCGTTGCCGCTCTGCTGTCAACGACAGCTTATCCTGCCGGCAAACTGAACGTCTACAACTGGGGAGACTATATCAATCCAGAAGTGCTTACCCGCTTCTCAGAAGAATTCGACGTCGAGGTGACATTGGACACGTATGCCAGTAACGAGGAAATGCTGGCCAAGATTCAGGCCGGTGCGACTGGTTACGACCTCATTTTCCCGTCCGTTCATATGCACGACATCTTGTACAAACTCGACCTGCTGGAAAAAACGGATATTTACAAGCACCCTGATTTTAAGAACATCGATCCGCAAGCGCTGCGGGCCAAAACAGACCCCAAGGGCGAGTACTGCCTGCCTTATGCGTGGGGCTCGGTGGGCATCCTCTACAACAAAGAGAAAGTGCAGGATATCAAGTCCTGGGCCGATTTCTTCGCGATACCTGAAAAAACCGGAGAGAAAATCATCGTACTCGATGACATGCGAGAAACAATAGGGATTGGTCTGATCGTCAATGGCAAGTCTGTCAACTCACGCAGCAAGGAAGACCTTAAGCTGGCCAGGGATTTCCTGTTGGAGCAGAAGCCCAAGATCTCAGCTTTCTCCTATGAGAGTCCGCCACTGGTAATGGCTGGAGATGTGGCAGCCGCTCACATGTTCGTCGGCGTCATGTTCCTTGTAATGCAAGATCCTGAGAAGCTCGGATTCGTTATTCCAGAAGAAGGCGCGACGATGTACCAGGAAGATATCTGCGTACTCAAGAGTGCCCCGAACAAGGGAAATGCAAAGAAATTTCTGGAGTTCTATCTTCGCCCCGAGAATCCCGCCCTCAATGTGCAGCAGCAGATGAACGGCACCCCCAATATACCGGCCATTGCCCTGCTTCCCGATGAACTCAAAAACAACAAAATCATCAATCCACCAGCGGATGTGATGAGCCGGCTCCAGATTTTTGAGGATCTTGGCGCTGATCTGAAACTGTACGACCGGATCTGGACCAAGGTCCGGACCGCCCAGTAGCCTCGATAACTCAAGCAAGGCCCGGTGCCCCCGCACCGGGCCTTTATTGACTTCTGTAACCTACTCCCGGCACTGACGGATGGTTGCTCGTTCTGCCATTACTGATTTCGTTGAGGTACGCAGCGCCTCAAAAGCCTTCGATACACCCGAGGGTGGTACGGTTCAGGCCCTGGACCAGGTGTCGCTCAGTGTCCGCGATAACGAATTTCTGACCCTGCTCGGGCCCTCAGGTTGTGGAAAAACGACCCTGCTGAGAACCATCAGTGGTTTCGAACAACTCGACGAGGGCGAGATTCTGATCGACGGTCAGTTCGTCTCGAATGTTCCGCCGAACCACAGGCCCGTCAACACAGTTTTTCAGAACTACGCACTGTTTCCACACATGAGTGTTGACCACAACGTAGGTTACAGCCTCGACGTTGCCGCCGTCGGGAAAAAGGAGCGAGACCGCCGGGTCGCGAAAGCGCTGGAAGTTGTCGGCCTTTCCGGACTTTCCCAACGCCGGCCCAGGCAGCTTTCCGGCGGCCAGCAGCAACGTGTCGCCCTGGCGCGGGCCATCATCAATCAACCAAAGTTACTCCTTCTCGATGAGCCCTTGTCAGCGCTCGACCGCAACCTGCGCCAGTCGATGCGGCTGGAACTCAAAAACCTTCAGCATGAGCTTGGTATCTCGTTCATCTTCGTCACCCATGACCAGGAGGAAGCGTTGACCATGTCGAACAGGATCGTAGTGATGGACGAGGGCCGAATTCAGCAGGTCGGTACGCCGACAGAAGTCTACGATCATCCTGACAATTCGTTCGTGGCACATTTCCTGGGGGAGAGCAACCTACTACCGGGGCAAGTGCATTCCCAGGATCATTCGGGAACACGGATCAAAACCGATTCCGGCCTGATCATTACTGTTAGACACTGTGATGCCCGAGTTGGAAGCCGGGTAACCGTCATGATTCGACCCGAACACCTGCAACTCGCTGCGACCCCCAGCTCTACGGCTTCGAGCAAAGACCAGCCTGCCCTGCAGATCAGTGGCACGCTGCAGCAGACCATGTTCGTCGGCAGCGATTTTCAGCTGATCTTCGAGTTGAGTGGTGGAGGCGTCATGAGAGCCTCGGTCCGTGATACCGAACGAGCCTCTATTTCTGCTCTGGTTGATGGCCAGGATATTAAATTTACTTACTCGCCATTGATGCCACACGTCATTTCCGAGCCGTAGCTGCCGTGTCTACACCTAAATCAAGAGCCCGCAAACAGCTCACCATCCTATTGGGACCAGTGACCCTTTTCCTGGGTATCTTCTTTGCCGGGCCACTTGGAATCATGCTGGTTTTCAGTCTGCTCGAGCCAGGTCTTTATGGGGGTGTGGAATGGAATTTTTATCACTGGAACTATGGTCGCCTGCTCGGCTGGGCAGATGGGCTTATCGAGGAGTTCGACCCTATCTACCTCCAGGTGTTCGGTCGATCCTTCAGATTGGCTCTGATCACTGTAGCGTTGTCACTCATTATCTGTTACCCCGCAGCGTACTGGGTCAGCAGATCGCCAGATAAGTGGAAAGGATTCTGTATCTTCCTGATCACGCTTCCATTTTTTGCCAGCCTTATCGTCAGGCTGTACGCATGGCTGCTGATTCTCAGGCCAACGGGTTTTCTAAATCATGTATTGACGTCACTCGGACTGGTCGCGGAACCACTAGACCTGCTTTTTTCTAGAACGGCTGTCCTGATCGGTATGGTGTACATATTTGTGCCCTTCATGTTTCTACCGATCTATGCAAGCATTGAGAAGCTTGACATGTCACTGGTTGAAGCCTCCAAGGATCTTGGCGCAAGCACATTCCAGACTTTTCGCCGCATCATTGTTCCCCTCACCCTGCCTGGAATCGTGGGGGGCTCTATCATTGTTTTTATTCCCAGCCTTGGAAACTTCATCGTCCCCGATCTGCTCGGTGGTGCGAAAGTTGTCATGATCGGGAACCTGATAGAGCAGCAGTTCCTCTACGCCCGGAACTGGCCTTTTGGTGCTGCTCTTTCAATGCTGCTGATGGCTGCCGTGCTGGTGTTTCTACTCGTGTACATCACATCAGTCTCCCGGCAACAGGCCTCGGAAACGATCAGGGCCTGACTGGTGATGACTAAGGGCAGGCAACTCTCCGGACCTGTAATCGGCAGACTGGGCCTGATCAATAAATGGCTGCTGTTTGTCTACGGCTGCCTGTTCTTTCTGTTCATCTACCTGCCCATATTGCTGATCATGTTCTACTCGTTCAATTCCAACCCGATCAACATGATGATCTTGCAGGATTTCACGCTCGACTGGTACCGGTCGATCTTCGGACTCTCTACTGCACTGACCGAGGACTCGCTCTATGTAGAGTCGACCAGTCAGTTGATGGCTGCACTGAAGAACAGTCTTATCGTAGCCTGCAGTACGACCACTATCGCCACGATTCTTGGAACTGCGACCGCAATTGGCGTGCACCGCTATCGGTTCCGGCTCCGACAGTTCTACCAGGCATTGATGTTCATGCCGATGCTGATGCCCGATATTGTTCTCGGCATTGCTCTGCTGATCTTTTTTGTTAACTTCGGTATGAAACTCAGCCTGATGACAATCATCATCGGGCACCTGACGTTCCTGATCAGCTACGTGTTCATTGTCGTCAGTGCCCGACTGGCTGGCACCGACACGACGCTGGAAGAAGCATCGGCTGATTTGGGTGCCAACGAGTGGGTCACTTTTCGAAGGGTTACCTTTCCACAGATCCTTCCGGGTGTGGTGGGCGGGGCACTACTGGCGTTCATTATCTCGATTGACGACATCGTCATCACCTATTTCACCGCAGGCGTCGGCTCCACCACGTTGCCGCTGTTTATTTACGGCATGGTCCGACGGGGCATCAAACCTGAGATCAACGCGATCGCTACCCTGATGGTATTGTCTTCGCTGATCATCGCCTCGCTGGGTCTGTACCTTCGTTCACGGCGGCGTTAGATCAACTCTCCCACAGAGGCAGCAACCATGAACAAACCAAGAGCGCGGGACCTTGGGCTCGACTTTCCGGGCACCTCGGGCTCGAACAATGCGATCACCGACGTACCCGGTGTCGAGGTGGGATTCTGTACCGTCATCGAGGGCGAGGGACCCCTGGAGCCTGGCAAAGGCCCGGTGCGTAGCGGTGTCACGGCGATCCTGCCCAAAGGCCATAGTCCGGCACCAACGCCGGTCTGGGCCGGTGCTTATGCCCTGAACGGCAATGGCGAGATGACTGGTACACACTGGATCCACGATGGCGGCTATCTGGTCGGACCCGTCTGTATCACCAACACCCACAGCGTGGGAATCGTTCACCATGCCGCCGTGCGCTGGATCATCGAGACCTACAAAGAGCAATGGGGTGAGGAACACCTGTGGGCGATGCCCGTGGTCGCCGAGACCTATGATGGCGTCCTCAATGACATCAACGGCCAGCACCTGAGGGAGCACCACGCCCTGGAAGCTCTGCACGCGGCCGCGCCGGGCCCGATCATGGAAGGCAACGTGGGTGGTGGCACCGGCATGATCTGCTACGAGTTCAAGGGTGGTACCGGAAGCTCATCCCGCCAGGTCACCATCGATGGGCAGAACTTTACCGTCGCCGCCCTGGTCCAGGCCAATCATGGCAGACGGCCGTGGTTCACGGTTCTCGGCGTACCGGTCGGGCAGCACCTGACTGAAGATGCACTGATGTCCAGCCATGAACTCGGGTCAATCATCGTGGTACTGGCCACTGATATTCCGATGATGCCGCACCAGCTCACCCGTCTCGCCAAGCGCGCTGCTATTGGCATCGGCCGGGGTGGCACTCCGGGCGGTAACAACTCAGGGGATATTTTTCTGGCGTTCAGCGTCGCCAACGCGATGCCGATCTCGCAGATCAATAAAGCTTTTCTATCCTTCGACTGGGTCAACGACGAACAGTGTGACCCGATTTACCTCGCTGCCGTCGAGTCCGTAGAAGAAGCCGTGGTGAATGCCCTGCTGGCTGCAGATGACATGACGACGTTGCGCCCCGCCGGGCACGTCTGTCGAGCCATTGATCACGACCGCCTGGTAGACCTGCTTCGACAGCATGGCCGCTGCACCTGAATCGACTCACTATCCTCCGCCCTCTAGGCCCAAACAAGGTGGCGAATTTACCGGTAGCCCGATCGCCTTCCCGAGCGTCGCTTCAGACAGAATTTAGGTCCGTTTCTGGCATTCGTCCTATACTCTCACTTTAGGATCCTGCAGAGCCAACCAGATCCTTACACCTTAATGACTCATCACGACAGAACAATTATGAGTTCTTCCGTCTCCACTCAGCTGCTAACAAACCTCAAGGCTGGCGGTTGTGATTTCTTTGTCTCGGTGCCGTGCAAATTACTCGCCGGACAGATTCAATTACTAGAGAAAGACAGTGACATCTGTTATCTGCCGGTGACCCGCGAAGAGGAGGGGTTCGGCCTCTGTGCCGGAGCGAGTCTCGCTGGGCGTCTACCGTGTATCCTGATGCAAGACTCCGGACTCGGTAATTCCATCAATGCCATCAAATCCCTGATACAGTTCTTTCAGCTGCCAGTCGTGATGCTGATGAGTTACCGCGGATCTCCCGGTGAGCCCGTCCCCGCCCAGGTTCCCATGGGGGTACTCGTTCCGGAGCTTCTGAAACTACTGCAGATCCCCGCAATTCACTGTCATCAACCGGCAGACCTGGCTGAGATCAGGCCTCTGGTCGACCACGCCCGCGTGGCCGAGTCAGCTGTTGCCATTCTGATCGACTTCCAGTTGATGGAAGGTGAAATATGAATCGCTACGAACTACTGGAGACACTGGTACCTGTGCTTGAAGACGCTCTGGTAGTCTGCAACATTGGTATTCCTTCTCAGGAATTACACGCAATCTCGGATCGTGACAACCACTTTTACATGCTGGGAAGCATGGGCTTGTGTTCGTCAATAGGTCTTGGCCTGGCATTGACGACCCAAAAGCGTGTTGTTGCTCTTGAAGGTGACGGCGCGGTATTGATGAATCTCGGCACCTTGGCGACCATCGGTAACCGGGCCCCTGACAACCTGATTCTTCTGATCATCGACAATGGCAGCTACGGATCAACCGGGGACCAGGCCACTTACACAAGTGGGGAAACTTCTCTAGCAGCAGTTGCCCGGGGCGCCGGTTCTCAGAAGGTGATTGAGTGTCCCGGAGAAGAAACTGCAGGGGTGCTTGCTGACTGCCTTACTGCCCGACGCGCGGCTGTGATTGTCTCCAGGGTGGCTGCAGGTAACCGTCCTTTGCCCGTGGTACCGCTACACCCGATCGTATTGCGGGAGCGCTTCAGGCAGTCAATCAGAAAGTAATTGCCCAATCGGCACCTTGATTTCGAAATTGAAGTTTTAGAAAAAGCAGTCTTCGGGAATCAGCATGGGCAAGTTCAGTCCACAGAACCGTTACCCACTATGGTAAAGGGTGCCCAGAAAATCGGGTGGGCGTAAGAAAACACTGTTTTACCACTGGCAGGATCTTTGTACCCCGCTCCGTCGATGATCTCGATCATAGCTCGTCTCAGTAACTCAGCGCGCCCCACACCGGGAGAGGCGGACTGGTTCCTGAACAAAGTGGTCGTGAGCAAGCGGGCGGAGGTGGTCTCCACCGGCCAGTTGCTGACCAGCAGCGATCGCGCACCGGCATAGAAAAAAGCCCGTCCCAGTCCGGATATCGCCTCCGCCCCCGCCCCCTCCCCAGCACCACTGTTACACGCCGACAACACCAGCCAGTCCGCATCCAGCCGCAGGCCGAGGACCTCGCCCATCGTCAAAAGGCCATCCTGATCCCCGCCAACGACTTCAGGCGCTGACAGAGCAAGGGCCGGTTGCACCAGGCCGTCGAGGTCGCCAGGAACCAGGCCGTGCGTCGCAAACGCGACGACCTTGTAGTCGGAGAGATCCATGGTCTTGACCTGCACCTCGCTTGCCGCCTTTCCGACAAACACATCGCGGCCGGGGTCTGCCCGCAGTACCTGAGCGATCTGATTGACCTCCCTGCGGGTATCCGGCAGTGGTGGCAAGACCGAAAGACCAGCGCTCGTTTGTTTCTCGATTTTTTCGGCTTTTCCCAATCCCCGCAGCCGTACCGGCAGACCGCGCAACCCAAGCGAGGCGTAACTGCTCTTGCCGATGTCGTCGTCCGTTACCGAGACGACCTGAACCTGATCGGGTGAGAACACGGGGTCAGCGAACCCGGCGAACGCCCGCCGGTCCGGTGCGCCGGGCGGCATACGCCGCAGGGTGCCGAGTGACGCTACAGACGGGAGCACTGTGATGCTGTGGTCGCGTACCAGCCACGGGACATCGCGGTATTCAGAAAACAGCGGCTGGCGGGCGGCTGGCTGTGCAATAGGGCGAGTTGGAAACACTGCAAAAGGCAGGTAACCCAGCGCCCGATGTGACACCACAACCAGATGGCGCCGTGACCTCCAGGCAGCTTCAACGGGTCTCAGCAACCGTGCGTAAAGCTCATGTGCCGTCATCACGTCAAACGGTGGGATCTCTCCGAGCGTTCCGGCCTTGGGGTTCAGTGACGCTCTGATCTGGTCGACCTTCTGTTTGATCTCACCGGACCCCATCGCAACAGCAGCGAATTCAGGTGCCCCGGCCCTGCCGATCGCCCAGACAAATGAGCGTTGCCGTCCGACAAAGACCGACAGCAATGCCTCGTCATCGAGCAAGTGCGATCGTGCGGTCTCAAGATCTGGTGCTTTTGGATTGACCAGGGCGGCATATTCCGGGAGCTTGGCCTCGATGGCTTCCATCAGCGCCGCACGGGCGCCGCGCAGCTGGTCGATACGGACTCTGAGGTCCTGTATGACCTTGGGGTCTTGTTCATCGGCCGCTTGGGTCATGTGATCCGACAACAACCCGTATAACGCGCCGATCTGGTGAACCGCATCCTGCTCCCGCCGCATCAACTCCGCCGCCCCGGGATCCTTGGCTGCTGCCCGGGCAGCACTTTTGTCCAACGCCGCTTGCACGACTCGGCCTCTGGCCTGATCGGCCAACTGAAAAGCTCTCGACCGGTATTCTCCCGCAGCCGGCTGAGCAGTATTCTCCAGATAAAGATCAGCCAATAGACCGATATAGCCTTCCAGGATAAGCGCCAAACGGCGCTCATACACAGCGCCCAGGTTGCCGGTGGACCGCCGTGAACGGCTGAGCAGTATTGGAACCGTGGCCTGATACAGCGCCAGAGCCTTTTCCTTCTCACCGGCGGCCTGTACCACAGTCGCATACAGTGCTCCAAGCTCGGCCGTCTCCTGATGTTTTTGCCCAAGGCTGTTACGCTTTGTCTCGTAGGCCAGGGTCAGGACGTTTCGGGCATGCTCTGCCTGGCCGCTGTTCATCAAAGTCAATGCGTAGCCGGGATTCTGGTCAAGTAATCGCTGTCGAGATTCAGGGTCATCGGCGAGCCCCTGCTCGATCTCGGCGAACATCCGGCTTGCGCCCAACCAGTCCTCTTGCAGAATCCATATATCGGTCAACAACCGACGAGTTTGCTGGAGTGAGACCGAACTAGGCGGGGCCTGAATGGTCTGCCAGATCTCAAGGGTTGTTTCTGCCAGTGTCTCGGCATCGTCAAAGCGGCCTTGTTCCAGCAGTGCCCGGGCGAGTCCTGTGGCCGCATCGGCCGTCACGTTGGAATAGCGCCCGAATCCTCGCACCGACTCTGCGATTATCTCCCGCCAGTTGATCTCCGCTTCCACTGGACGCCCTTGGCGGACCAGGTTGTTACCCAACGCCGCCAGATACCAGAGATAGACCCTGAGGTTGAGCTTGGGGATCAGATGGGTCTCCTTGTTCGGCACATCTTTATGGCGGCGAAAATTCTCGATCGCCTTGCGGTGCAGCACTTCCGCTTCCTCCAGCTTGCCCGAAGCCGACAGAAGCTTGGCTTCGGTGGAGAAGAACTGGCTCTGCATCTCATCCCACGATTCGACCGGCCAGTACGGCCGATTTTTCGCTTCTTTTGCCCAACTTTCGTTTGCGGTATCCAATGATTGTTCGGCTTTGTCCAGATCGTCCCGGAACAGGTGATATTGGGTTAGTAGGATGAGGTTGATCAGTTGCTCCGATTCGGGGTATTCGGACCGACCCGCGACGCTCATCGCTTCATCAAGCAGCACCTTGGACTTCAACATGGAACCCACTTGCCATTGGGCGCTTGCGGCACCGGTTAAGACCCGGCCAAAGGCTTCCGCCTTGGTCCTGCCTGCGGCAAAACTTTCTCGCCCGTGTTCGATGGCCACTTGAAGATCCGCGATCTGCTGTCCCGAACGCCCGACCAGCTGTGCAGCATCAGCTCGCAGCCGATAGAAGTCGAACAGTTCCGTCGCATCGGTGGTATCCGGAGGTACAGCGTCGGCCGTGACACGCAATCGTTCGATATCAGCCAGGCTTTCTGCGCGTTTTCCATCGAGGATCTCGGTGACATCCTTGATACTCCGGGGGGGTGGCAGATACTCGGTCTTGGCCAGTTTCGCTGTGACCTTTTTGGCGTCTTCCAGCGACATGGCCGTTGATCCGGCCTCTGAACTGGGAGTCTTTGTTCCGTCTTTCCGGCCGGCTAAATCTGACTCACTGCCGGTGCCCGGCTCACTTTCTTTCTCGCACTGCTTGAGAACCTGTTCGAAACTCTCAGAGTCTTTTAGATCCACCTTATAAAAAACCCGATCGTCAGCCAGACCGTGTTTGACCACGGCCTTTTTCATGTCGTGAGTAATTGCAGCCGCCCTGGCACTGATGCAAGTGCTGAATCTTTCGTTGGACAGCCCGCCGCCCCAGACCGTTTCTGCGGTCTTCTTGATCACTTCGGAGAACGCCTGTTCCAGCGTAAGATCTCCGCCGGCAGGCCGGGAATGGTCATCCTGACCGGCATCGGGCACCGTCTTTACGATCTGGTTTGAGCTGGGCTCCTTCTGACAGGCGTCGAACACTTTCTGGTAACTCGCCTCATCCGCTGCCGACACTTTCCAGTAAACGGCGTCATTGACGAAGCCGTGCTTGATGATCCCGATCTTCATTCCCCGGGTGATCGAGGTAGCATTGTCGTAGATGCACTGCCCGATCCGTTCGTTCCACTCGCTTTTACCCCAGACCTCGACGGCTTTTTTCATCGCCAAGGAAAATTCCTGATCGAGTTTTAGTTGCTTCTCGGCAGCGGATTCTGCTGATTGTGCTTTGTTGCTCTTGCCTGACGACGTCGGCGCAGCAATGTCCGAATCTCCTGCCCGGCCTTCGGCCAGCGCCCATGTCGAAACAAACAAAAGAAAAGCCAAAGTCAGGATCAGAACGATCGACAGGACCGGCCTTACGGTACCTTTGTGTGGGCCTGCATAACAGAATGGGCAGGCTGTGCGGCCAGGCCAATTCGCTTTCGACATGGTCATTGCCCTGAGCACGATTGGCCGAACGGCGTTCCACATTCTTTCAAGATGGTTTTACCCAGCGATTCAGAAAGCTATTGATCTATGAGTACACCCCTGATGCGAAGAGATTACGTGGATGGGTTTTCGAGAGCGTAAACCTCAACAGGATCTGAGAACCCTTTCAGTTCACGAGCCCCGAGATCACTGATCTGAAATTTTGTTTTGACAAAGAAATGGGTGTCCTTGTCGATGATAATGCTACCCGACTCTCCGACCCCCTGCAGACGGGAGGCGAGGTTGACCACACTGCCGATTACCGTGTAGTCGATCTTCTGAGACGGACCGATGTTACCGACCTTGGCATACCCGGTGGCCAGTCCGACCCGGAGTGCAAATGGAAAGCGGTTCTGCGCCCGGTAATCGCGATCCATAGCAGCGGCCCTGCCCTGCATTGCGAGCGCGCAGCGTACGGCCCGTTCCGGGCTGGTGATGTCGTTGTCGGCGTTTTCAAAAAATGCCAGGATACCATCGCCCATGTATTTGTCGATGATGCCGTTCTCGGCAAAGATGATCGATGCCGCATCGGCAAAATACGCCTCTAGGACTTCCTGAACCTCTTGTGGGTCGGCTTCATCGGAGAAGGCGGTAAAGTTAACGATGTCGCTGAACATCACCGTGATGCGTTTTCGCGTACCGCCAAGCCTGAGAAGGTCCGGGTCGTCCTTGATCCGGTTCATGAGTGTCGGTGACAGGTAACTCTCGAGGCTACCCTCCAGAATGCCCTCGTAGCGCTCCATCTGCGTATAACGATAGAGGCTGGTGATGATATAGACCATTACCAGCGACAGCAGGACGGGCAGTAGCGGCACCAGCCACCCTGAGTAAACGAATGCCGCATAGACCATTACCGCGTAGAGCAACATGCTGCCAAAAGAGACCAAACTAAACCCGAGCGTACTGAATTTCAGAACTGCCAGCAGCATCAGCGCACAGAGGACAATCGCAATGATCATGGCGACAGAACGCCCTATTGGGATAATGAACTGCGCCTTGAGTAACGAGTTGGCCGCATTGGACCAGATATAGACCCGCGGAAATGCCTGCTCGAGTGGGACTGGGCTCACATCCAAGTACCCGCTGTTCTGTGCAGAAATATCCGCCAGAAAAACCAGCTTGCCCGAGAAATCAGTCTGCGATTCGCTTTGCAACAGGTCCCACGCACTGTATGACTGCGGGTAGGTCTGGGCGTCCAGGGGACCTGCCAGATTGACGATCAGGTTCCCTTGTCCATCGAGCGGCACGGTCAGCTCCCGAGGTGCGGCACCCAGCCCGGCCGGGAAACGCTTCAGAACAATCTGTGACTTGTCGACGGTCTCGATGTCCTCCAGGTCGTAGTCCAGGTAGGTGGCGAGCGCCTGGAGAAAAAAAGACGGTACCAGTCGACCGCCAAATTCTGTGACCATCGGTACCCGCCGGATCACCCCATCCACATCAGGCACCATGTTGACAAACCCAAGACCCGCCGACTGTTCGATTATCCCGCCCATCGGCATCGCGCGTACGCCACTGGCATGGGGTGCATTTCCGGGCTCGATCTCGGGGTTGATATCCAGGGCCAATGCACTGGGAGATAGCCGAGAATCGGAATCGGCTGTCAGTGCCAGAAGCAAAGGGCTGACAATATTTCCCGCGTTGATCACAGCTTCGATCAACTCCTCGTTGCCTGCTGTATCTGCCCATTCGACGAACATGATGTCGCAGGCCACCGCTTCCGGACCTCCGTCCGCGATGCGGTTGATCAGCTCAGCGTAGGTCGTTTTCGGCCACAAGCCCTGCCCAGAGGCCTGCTTCGTGTAATTGTCGATATTGATGTGCACCAAAGAATCACTGTAGTCCGGGCCCCGGCCCAGTGCATCACGCAGCTTAAAACGACTATCGACGGTCATCAGTTCAAGGTCTGAAAAAGCCGAAGGGAAGAGCGTCGGGAGTTCGAACATCGCCAACAACACCACAGCACTGGCGACGATGAGCGTGCGCAGGGAAAGAATATCTGGCTTCAAGTCGCTGCTACTTGTGTCCGATTTCAAAGACCGCCAGGGCAAGATGCTGACCAGAGGCCGCGTGGCTCAGGGTATTCTCGGACAACCCCGCGTCGGTCGTACCTCGAAAGGTGACCCCCGCGATCACAGGTTTCTCGAGCCGCTGCGTAAGCTGGACACCAGCTTCCTTGACAAACCCGTCCTCAAGGTCTTTCAGGTGCTGGGTAATTCGCTTGTGGAAGCGTTTGCGACTTTTGCCTTTAGCCTGGTCGTAATTGTCGACCAGTTCTTCAAGCCTGGAAAGCGGTTCTGTTGAAGCGATCAGAATGAAGGTCTCCACACCGGTATGGTCGTCCAGCGCCAGCCATCCCAGCGTCTCGTACATGGCCTCGGCCTCCTCCCCAGTCTCCTGGAGCCCGCGGGATTCTGCGCCGGTGGAATAAACCAGCAAGTATTCATCGGCGCTGGAGAGATAACAGACGTAGAACGAAGCGTTTTTAGGATATTCAAAGTTCAGTTTCAGCAGATCACCTGATTTGAGAGCCTGGCCCTGTTCAACAATGAACACGCTGTTCTGGTCATCCTGGCTCAGAACACCATAACGAAAAGACAACTCACCGGCCATGGCGCTGGACCAGCACAGTATCAAAGAGAAAAAGCTGGAAAGGGTTATTGCTTTGGAAGATCTCATCTGGACTCCTCCGGCCCTGTCAGCGACCGGTTTCCTTGAACTCCTGGGGTTCGTTATCGGTACTCTGAGGAATTTTTTCGACTTTCGCCTTTGCGGACGCCGGTGCTTTCGACCACTGGTCCATTCCAACGAACGGTGAGGGCATCGTGCCTGCTTCCACCTGCTGTTTATACCACTCTGGAAAATTAAGGACGACAGCCCAGTCCGGTGTGATGCGTCGTAGGACAACAGGCTCCAGCGTCTTAATGCCACTGCATAAGGGTTCGTTGAAATGAAGGGCCGTATTTTCAGTGTCTTCAGTAAGTGTAATGCCACCAGACTTCGCACCGCGGAATATTCGATCACATTCGGAACTATTCCCAAGTATCGTTGTTTTGTGGAAATCGAAATTCTGGAACATCTCTTTTCCGATTTTCCAGTCGTACGCACTCTGACTCGTCGAACTGAAAATGACTGATCGACTTTCTCTCATGCCTTGTCCTGGCCAAGCTCCCGGATATCCTCCGGCACTCAAGCGAAGTTTGTCTAGATCTGCCTGACTCTTCTGACCGCCCCAATAAATATTTTCCTGAGGGCAGTCATTAATGCCACCTTTGCGCCTTTCAGGCACCCACGTTGCGCCCTTTAAAACACCTTTAGGATCCTGGCCAACAGCGAGGAAACACCACTTGTAAACGTAATATCCCACATAAGCGGTTTTGCTGGATTGAAACCATATTCCGACCAGCGGATCAACTGCTTTATCAGGTTCACTGACCGGTGCCGCAGAGGCGGTCGTCGCACCAGCAGTGGTTGCCACCTTCGCAGGCGGTTCCCCTGCCCATTGGGCACCCGGGTGGAATGGCGTTGGAAGGGTGCCGTCCTCGAACTTCTTCTCAAGCTCTGGCGGTAGTTCCAATGCCGCGGATTCGCTTAAGGAGAGCTTGTCAAAAATAAAACCCGACCACGGAGATGTCAGAAAATTCCTGCGACAAAAATCTCTATCAGATTGAAGATGAAAGG
>PBDS01000022.1 GCA_002718155.1 Pseudomonadota bacterium | reverse complement strand
TTGATTGTACCTATTGCGATGGAGGAAGGGCTTCGGTTTGCGATCCGTGAAGGTGGTCGCACTGTTGGTGCCGGCGTGGTCACCAAAATCATTGAATAGCGGAACGGGAGNGNCCAGGNCACTCGCCAGGCTGGANAAATNTTAGGCCAGTAGCTCAATTGGCAGAGCGGCGGTCTCCAAAACCGCAGGTTGGGGGTTCGATTCCCTCCTGGCCTGCCACACTTTCGGGGTTGAGAACAGGTTGGTTGATAACCTAAAGCTGGCCGCAGCGGCGGCCGTTGTGGTTGCAGGCATCGCGGTTTTTTATGCCTTCGGCGACATCTCTGCGTTAGTGCGCGCTCTGATTGTCGTGGTCAGTGTCATTGCGGCTGGAGGTATCGTACTGACTTCGGNACCGGGAAAGGAGGCCTGGCAGTTCGCGGTTGGGACCAGGACCGAGGTGCGCAAGGTGATCTGGCCGAGTCGGCGCGAGACCATGCAGTCGACGCTGGTTGTGATCCTGATGGTGCTGGTAGTGGGTATTTATCTGATGCTGCTGGATAAATTGTGGTTTTGGACCATCTATGACCTGGTCCTGGGGCTNGGTAACTGACAGGCGGTCGATATGGAAAATGCAATGCAGTGGTACGTGATTCAGGCTTTCTCGGGATTCGAGAAACGGGTACAGGAGTCACTGAAGGAATATGTTGCACGGGCNGGTATGGAAGAGCATTTTGGTGAGGTCGAGGTACCAACCGAACAGGTGGTCGAGCTCAGAAACGGTCAGCGGCGCACCAGCGAGCGCAAGTTCTTTCCGGGTTATGTCCTGGTGCACATGAACATGAATGATGAAACCTGGCACCTGGTCAAATCAGTCCCCAAGGTTTCAGGATTTGTTGGTGGTACCGCTTCCCGGCCGGTGCCGATTACCGACCAGGAGGCAGAGACCATCCTGCAGCAGGTCCAGGAGGGCGCGGAACATCCACGACCCAAATACACCTTTGCGCCAGGTGAGGTGGTCCGCGTGGTCGACGGGCCATTCAAGGATTTCCAGGGTACCGTAGAGGATGTCAACTTTGAGAAAAGCAAACTGAAGGTCTCGGTATCGATATTCGGCCGCTCAACACCGGTCGAACTGAGCTTCAGTCAGGTCGAGAAAGGCTGACTCAACCGGCCACCAGGTGGTGGATCGGTTCAAACAATATAAGGGGAGCCGCCAGGCGCTTGGACCCGAAGGAGCAACAGCATGGCGAAGAAGATCGNGACGTACATCAAGCTGCACGTGCCGGCAGGGGCAGCGAAGCCGAGCCCCCCGGTAGGACCGGCACTTGGCCAGCACGGTCTGAATATTATGGAGTTCTGCAAGGCGTTCAATGCCGATACCCAGGATCTGGAACCCGGTTTACCGATCCCAGTCGTGATCACCGTGTATGCCGATAAAAGCTTCAGCTACATCAAAAAGACGCCACCGGCGGCCGTTCTGCTCAAGCGTGCAGCTGGTGTCGAAAAGGGCAGTGGTGAGCCGCACAAGGAAAAAGTAGGGAAAGTGGACCGGGGGCAACTGGAGGAGATCGCGAGGGCAAAGATGCCTGATCTCAGTGCATTCGATATCGACCAAGCGGTACGCATTATTGCAGGCAGCGCTCGCAGTATGGGAATCGAAACGGAGGGTGTCTGACTATGTCCAGCAAGGGTAAACGNTATCAGGGTGTTGCNGACAAGCGTGATCGGCAGACGTTTTACAATCTTGACGATGCGCTGCAGATGATCAAAGACACCGCGTCGGCAAAGTTCGACGAATCGGTAGATGTTGCGATCAATCTGGGCGTCAACGCCAAGAAATCCGATCAGAGCGTTCGCGGTGCGACCGTGCTACCACGGGGCACCGGCAAGACTATGCGGGTGGCTGTATTTGCCGACGGCGCAGATGCTGATTCGGCCCGGGAGGCCGGAGCCGACCTGGTGGGCCTGGATGACCTGGCTGAATCTATACAGGGCGGTGAGATCAATTTCGACGTCTGTATTGCCACACCTGCAACGATGCGTGTGGTCGGTAAACTGGGTCAGGTGCTGGGTCCCAGGGGACTCATGCCGAATCCCAAGGTCGGTACCGTTACCCAGGACGTCACTAAGGCGGTGCAGAATGCCAAGGCCGGGCAGGTGCAATTCCGAATCGACAAGGCCGGGGTCATACATTGTCCCATTGGCAAGGCATCTTTTGAGCAGGACGCCCTGAAAGAAAACCTGCTGGCGCTTGTCAGTGCGCTGGAGAAGGCGAAACCTTCTTCGGCCAAAGGCCAGTTTCTCAAGAAGGTCACTTTGTCGACCACCATGGGGCCTGGTGTGAAGGTTGATCGTACGGCTTTTGTCGGTTGAATCTTATTTGAGGGGCTTGGCCTGGCTGTACTGCCAGGTGGAGTTCGTCGAAGACCGCAGGTGCCGGAGTTGGCCATCTTGGCCAGTGCCGGCTTAATGGTGCTAACACCAGCCTGCGCAGGCGGTGCCCCCGGACCGGGCTGTGCCCGGTCAGGACACCATGTGTTTAACAAGTAGTTGGGAGTAAATGCTTCATGAGTCTCAGCATTGAGCAGAAAAAGGCGGTTGTCAGCGAGGTGTCGGAGATTTTCTCTTCGGCGCAGGCGGCAGTTCTGGCCGAGTATCGTGGGCTCAGCGTCGAGCAGATCACCGAGCTTCGTACCCAGGCTCGTGAGAATGGTGTCGAGATCAGAGTGGTCAAGAACACGCTGGCTAGGCGCAGTGTGGTCGGGACCGAATTCGAATGTCTGAGCGATCATTTCTCAGGTCCGGTGCTGATTTCGTCTTCCGGTGATCCTGTAGCCGTTGCCAAGGTGGTCAGTGATTTTGCCAAGAGTAACGATGCGCTGAAGATCACCGTCGGTGTGATGAACGGTGATTTGATCGACCAGAGTACGGTGCAGGCGCTGGCGAGATTACCATCACGAGAAGAACTGCTGGCGACCCTGGTTGCGACAATGCAGGCGCCACTGGTGAAATTCGTCCAAACCTTGAACGAAGTGCCGGGAAAACTGGTCCGCACTCTGGCGGCTGTCAGAGATAGCCAGGATTCACAGGCAGCCTGACAGGCGGCTGGATACTCAAGAAACAACTATCCCTTATTTATTTGCGCAGGAGAAACTGCAATGTCCCGTGAAGAAGTCCTGAATGCAATTTCAGATATGTCGGTCCTGGAGCTCTCTGAGCTGATCAAGGACATGGAAGATAAATTCGGCGTGTCAGCCGCTGCTGCGGTCGCCGTTGCGGCACCGGCNGCCGGTGGAGCAGCTGAAGAAAGTGCAGCTGAGGAGCAAACCGAGTTCGATGTCATCCTCTCTTCCTTTGGTGAGAAAAAGGTGGGCGTCATNAAGACAGTCCGTGCACTGACCGGCCTCGGCCTCAAGGAAGCCAAAGATCTGGTTGAGTCTGTGCCAGCACCCATCAAGGAGGGTGTGAACAAGGATGAGGCCGAGGATGTGAAGAAGCAGCTCGAGGAAGCGGGCGGATCTGTTGAGGTCAAGTAATGCTGCCTCGAACGGTGTTATAGCTGTTTACACCGGTTCGAGGGTGGCCAAAAGGCTGGCATCCCGGGATGCTAGCCGGATCTTCTGTTGGCCCGGGAAATAGTCGTTCGGCCTAACCGCCGAAGGCTTCTGTCGTCTCATTAATGAATCGCGAGAAATCAATGACCTATACCTTTACTGAGAAAAAGCGGATTCGCAAGAGCTTCAGCAAACGGTCCGGTTCCGGATCAGTACCGAACCTGTTGGATATCCAGAAGTCGTCCTATCGAAAGCTACTACAGGAAGGCGTCGCGCCGATGCAGAGAATCGATGAGGGCCTGCAGGCGGCGTTCAAGTCGGTATTCCCGATCGAGAGCTACAGCGGTGCGGCTTCGCTCGATTTCGTGGCCTATCGTCTCGGACAACCGGTATTCGACGTGCGTGAATGCCAGCAGCGCGGCCTGATCTATTCGGCACCACTTTACGCGATCCTGCGCCTGATCGTTTTTGAGAAAAGTGAATCCGGTGGGGCAAAAACGATTCACGACGTCAAAGAACAGGAAGTCTACATGGGAGAGATGCCGCTGATGACTGAGAACGGCACGTTCGTCATCAATGGCACCGAACGGGTTATCGTCTCCCAGTTGCACCGTTCTCCGGGTGTGTTCTTCGACCACGACAAGGGCAAGACCCATTCCTCGGGCAAGTTGCTTTTCAACGCCCGGGTCATACCCTACCGTGGGTCGTGGCTGGACTTTGAGTTTGACCAGAAGGACCTGCTTTTCGTTCGAATAGATCGGCGCCGGAAACTACCCGGCACAATTGTTCTGCGAGCACTCGACTACTCCACTGAAGAGATCCTGAGCCTCTTTTTCGAGTTCGACCAGATTTCGTTACTGCCAGAAGGTGCCCGGATTGCACTGGTCGCCGACCGTCTGCGTGGCGAGGAACTGGATTTCGACATCATCGGGGATAGGGGTGCTGTCCTGGTTGAGGCCGGCCGGCGAATTACGGCGCGTCACATCCGCGAACTCACGAAAGCCGGTATCGAACAGCTTCAGGTGCCGGACAGTTTCCTGATCGACAGGCCTCTGGCAAAGGACCTGATCGACACCGAGACAGGTGAAATACTGGCAGAGGCAAATGACAAGATCGACACCGATCTGCTCGTAAAACTGAGGTCTTTGTACGCGGGTGTCGAAGGTGTCGAACTTCAGACGATCTACACCAATGACCTTGATCATGGCCCGTATGTTTCCGATACCCTCACAGCTGACGCCAGTCGCACGGCCCTGGAAGCCCAGGTGGAAATTTATCGGATGATGCGTCCTGGTGAGCCGCCAACAAAGGACGCTGCGGAACAGTTGTTCCGCAATCTGTTCTTTAATATCGACCGGTACGATCTGTCTGCGGTTGGGCGAATGAAACTGAACCGTCGATTGGCGCGCAGTAGTGATGAAGGGCCTGGAATACTCAGTCAGCAGGACATCGTCGACGTCATCAAGACGCTCGTGGAACTCAAGAATGGACACGGGGAAACTGACGACATTGATAACCTGGGTAACCGTCGGGTGCGTTCTGTCGGCGAACTGGTCGAGAATCAGTTCCGGATCGGCCTGGTTCGGGTTGAACGAGCCGTGCGCGAGCGATTGTCGATGGCCGAGTCCGAGAATCTGACACCGCAGGATCTCATCAACGCCAAGCCGGTATCTGCCGTTATCAAGGAGTTTTTCGGCTCCAGCCAGTTGTCGCAGTTCATGGATCAGACTAATCCCCTCTCTGAAGTCACCCACAAACGGCGGGTGTCGGCCTTGGGCCCGGGGGGNCTGACCCGTGAGCGAGCGGGCTTTGAGGTGCGGGATGTCCATCCGACCCACTACGGGCGGGTATGCCCCATTGAGACGCCGGAAGGCCCGAATATCGGGCTGATCAACTCCCTGGCGGTCTACGCCCGGACNAATGAGTACGGATTTCTGGAAACCCCCTATCGCAAGGTGATCGACAAAAAGGTCAGCGATGAAGTCTCTTATCTGTCGGCAATCGAAGAAGGTAAGTACGTGGTCGCCCAGGCCAATGCCCGGGTCAACGACAAGGGTGTGCTGATGGACGACCTCGTGTCNTGCCGCTACCAGAACGAGTTCACCTTGTCGACACCGGACAAGATCGATTTTATCGATATCGCGCCTTCTCAGATCGTCTCGGTTGCGGCGTCACTGATACCGTTTCTAGAGCACGATGATGCCAATCGTGCCTTGATGGGATCCAATATGCAAAGGCAGGCAGTTCCCACGCTACAGACTGAAAAACCGCTTGTTGGCACTGGGATGGAGCGTACAGTTGCAACCGATTCCGGTGTCGTGGTCGTCGCTCAAAGGCCCGGTATCGTGAATGCGGTTGATGCCTCCCGAATAGTGGTCAAGGTCGATGACAAGGAGGTGGGAGCGGGGGACTCCGGTGTGGATATCTACAATCTGGTCAAGTACACCCGGTCGAATCAGAACACCACCATAAATCAGCGACCTCTGGTCAAGGTTGGTGACCGTATTGCCAAGAGTGATGTACTGGCTGACGGGCCTTCGACTGATCTGGGTGAACTCGCCCTGGGAAGGAATGTGCTGGTGGCGTTTATGCCCTGGCACGGCTACAACTTCGAAGATTCAATACTGATCTCCGAACGCCTCCTCCAGGAGGACGTCTACACCTCGATTCATATCGAGGAGCTGAGCTGTTTTGCCCGTGACACGAAACTCGGATCCGAAGACGTGACCCGCGATATACCGAACGTGGGTGAATCGGCCCTGGCACGGCTGGATGAGTCCGGCATTGTGTACATCGGGGCAGAAGTTGAATCGGGTGATATTCTTGTCGGCAAGGTAACGCCTAAAGGTGAGACTCAGCTCACCCCGGAGGAGAAACTGCTCCGGGCGATCTTTGGTGAGAAAGCCTCTGACGTCAAGGATACCTCCCTTCGCATGCCTTCAGGGATGTCCGGCACGGTCATCGATGTGCAGGTGTTCACGCGTGATGGTGTCGAGAAGGACGCCAGGGCGCTTGCCAACGAGGCCGACGAACTGTCCGGCATACGCAAGGACCTGAATGATCAGCAGAAAATCGTCGAGAACGACACCTATGACAGGATAGCCAGACTGTTGAGTGGCAAAGTGGCTGAGGGCGGTCCGCTGGGATTGAAGGCGGGTGACAAGGTGACCAAGTCCTACCTGCAGGAACTGCCGAGGGAGAAATGGTTTGATGTTCGCCTGCGGGATGAACCGGCGAACACCGCGCTCGAAGGAATCCGCAGGCAGCTCAGCCAGCAGTCGAAGAGCTTTGACCTTTATTACGAAGAAAAGCGCACCAAGCTNGAAGCGGGTGATGATCTGGCGCCGGGCGTGTTGAAAATGGTCAAGGTGTTTGTTGCAGTCAAGCGGCGGATGCAGCCGGGCGACAAGATCGCGGGCCGTCACGGTAACAAGGGCGTAATCTCCAAGATCATACCGGTGGAAGACATGCCGTACTTAGAGGATGGCACTACCGTCGACATTGTGCTCAATCCGCTCGGTGTGCCCTCGCGCATGAACGTCGGACAGGTNCTGGAGACGCACCTGGGATGGGCGTCCAGCCACCTGGGGCGGCAAGTCGGTGAGATGATTGACCGGCAGGTGTCCANGATGGAGCTCAGAAAAAAGGTCACTGACATCTATAACCATGTCGGGCGCAACGAGGATCTTCAGAGTCTTGGCGATGAGGAGGTGGTTGAGCTGGCCGAAAACCTGCGTGGTGGCATACCTATCGCCACACCAGTTTTCGACGGTGCTTCTGAGAAGGAGATCAAGAAGATGCTCAAACTCGCCGGGTTGCCCGAAAGCGGTCAGACCTACCTCACTGACGGGCGCACGGGTGACAAGTTCGATCGCCCTGTCACTGTCGGCTACATGTACATGCTTAAGCTGAACCATCTGGTGGATGACAAGATGCACGCCCGCTCAACCGGGCCGTACAGTCTGATCACTCAGCAGCCACTGGGTGGCAAAGCTCAGTTTGGCGGGCAGCGTTTCGGTGAGATGGAGGTGTGGGCGCTGGAGGCTTATGGTGCTTCGTACACCTTGCAGGAGATGTTGACGGTGAAATCAGATGATGTGATCGGTCGTACCGCGATGTACGAGAACATTGTTAGGGGAGACCATAGAATGGAAGCCGCAGTGCCTGAATCCTTCAATGTGCTGGAAAAGGAAATCAGGGCGCTTGGCCTGAACATTGAGCGGCGGCAGGGTAGATAGGCCGGATCATCGATTCCCTGTAATGCACGTTTCCAACAGTACTCAGCTAGAGGAATAGTAATGAAAGACCTGTTCAGCCAGTTCGGCAAGCACGACGTCAGTGAGGAAGATTTTGACTCGATCAGGATTGGACTCGCCTCTCCGGACAAAGTCAGATCCTGGTCGTGGGGGGAAGTCAAGAAGCCTGAAACTATNAACTACCGAACTTTCAAGCCAGAAAGGGACGGACTCTTCTGTGCCAAGCTGTTTGGCCCGATCAGTGATTACGAATGCTTGTGTGGAAAATACAAACGACTCAAACACCGTGGCGTGATCTGTGAAAAATGCGGTGTCGAAGTGACCTTGTCCAAGGTTCGTCGAGAGCGCATGGGACACATTGAGCTGGCCAGCCCCGTTGCGCACATCTGGTTCCTGAAATCCCTGCCGTCCAGGCTGGGTGTGCTACTGGACATGACAGTCCGGGAGATCGAGCGAGCACTGTACTTTGAGGCCTATGTGATTACCGATCCCGGCATGACCGAACTGGAAAGCGGTACGTTGCTCAACGAAGACGATTACTACAAGGCTGTAGAGGAGCATGGTGCCGATTTTGAAGCGGGGATGGGCGCTGAAGCGATCAAGGAACTGCTTAAAGGGATGGATCTCAAATATGAGTCGGCCGACTTGCGCGAGCAACTCGCGGAGTCGACTTCGGAGACCAAGACCAAGAAAATCATCAAGCGGTTGAAGGTGGTTGAGGCATTTATCCGCTCCGGAAACAAGCCCGAGTGGATGATCATGGACGTGTTGCCAGTGCTGCCNCCGGATCTGCGCCCACTGGTACCATTAGAGGGCGGGCGTTTTGCCACCTCCGACTTGAACGACCTGTATCGCCGGGTGATCAATAGAAACAACCGCTTGCGGCGATTGCTGGACCTCAACGCCCCGGACATCATTGTCCGAAACGAAAAGCGCATGCTNCAGGAATCGGTCGACGCCTTACTGGATAACGGGCGGCGGGGTAAAGCGGTCACTGGCCCCAATAAACGCCAGCTCAAGTCACTGGCCGATATGATCAAGGGCAAGCAGGGGCGATTCCGCCACAACCTGCTGGGCAAGCGGGTCGATTACTCGGGCCGGTCAGTCATCGTAGTTGGGCCGACACTCAAGCTACATCAGTGCGGGCTGCCAAAAAAGATGGCACTTGAACTGTTCAAACCGTTCATCTTCAACAAACTGGAACTGCGCGGGTTGGCGACCACCATCAAGCAGGCCAAGAAGATGGTAGAGATGGAAGAGCCAGAAGTGTGGGACATTCTCGACGAGGTCATCCGCGAACATCCGGTGCTGCTCAACCGGGCGCCGACGCTACATCGACTTGGAATCCAGGCATTCGAACCGACTCTGGTCGAAGGTAAGGCCATCCAGTTGCACCCGCTGGTCTGCACGGCTTATAACGCGGACTTCGACGGTGACCAGATGGCGGTGCACGTGCCGTTGTCGGTGGAGGCTCAGTTGGAGGCCAGNTCACTGATGATGTCATCGAACAANATCCTCTCACCAGCCAACGGTGATCCCATCATTGTGCCGTCCCAGGATATCGTACTGGGGCTTTACTACATGACTCGAGAGAAAGTGAACGCGCCGGGTGAGGGTATGACATTCGCTGATGTGGCCGAGGTGCGCCGGGCGATGGATGCCGGTGTGCTTTCCCTGCATGCCAAGGTCAGGGTTCGGATCAAGGAAATGCTTGAGACTGAAAGCGGCGAATTCGAGGAGAAGTTAACGCTTTACGAAACAACAACCGGTCGCGCAATGCTCTCCGAGATCCTGCCCGGTGGCCTGCCTTTTGAACTGATCAATCAGGTTATGAAGAAACGGGCGATTTCCATGATCATCGATGAGTGTTATCGGAAGGTCGGACTCAAGGAGACAGTCATTTTCTGTGATCAGTTGATGTATGTCGGATTCTCCATGGCGGCAAGAGCCGGTGTCTCGATTGGCGTGGATGACATGATGGTGCCTGAGAACAAGGCGGGGGTATTAGGCAAAGCAGAAAACGAGGTGAAATCTATCCAGGAGCAGTACGGCTCGGGCCTGCTGACTGATGGTGAGCGTTATAACAAAGTCGTCGACATCTGGACCCACGCCAGCGATGAAGTCGCCGGCGAGATGATGGACANGTTGAAAGTGGAGAAAGTGATCGATGNCAATAAAGAGGAGGTCGAACAGGAATCGTTCAACTCGATCTACATGATGGCCGACTCCGGTGCCCGGGGCAGTCATGCCCAGATCCGCCAGTTAGCGGGAATGCGCGGCCTGATGGCGAAGCCGGATGGTTCAATTATCGAGACGCCGATAACAGCCAATTTCCGCGAAGGACTGAATGTCTTGCAGTACTTTATCTCCACCCATGGGGCCCGCAAAGGACTGGCCGACACGGCGCTGAAGACGGCCAACTCGGGTTACCTGACCAGGCGCCTGGTTGATGTCTGTCAGGATCTGGTGATCACGGCCGATGATTGTGATACAGCAAAAGGCCTGGAGCGTGAGGCCATCGTACAGGGTGGCGAAGTGGTGATTCCGTTGCGGGACCGGATACTGGGACGCACCGCGGCCCAGGACGTTGTCAGCCCGGTTGACGGGCAGAAACTACTGTCTGCAGGCGGCATGATCGACGAGATGGCAGTCGCGTTGCTCGAAGAGCACAATGTCAACCAGGTCCTGGTTCGTTCGCCCGTCACCTGTGAGAACCGCTATGGTGTCTGCGCAACTTGTTACGGCCGTGACCTGGCCCGCGGTCACCTGGTCAATCGGGGTGAGGCGGTGGGTGTCATGGCCGCCCAGAGTATCGGTGAGCCTGGTACTCAGTTGACCATGCGGACGTTTCATATCGGTGGTGCAGCGTCTCGAACGGCTGCCGCGAGCAATGTTGAGATCAAGAACACTGGTACTGTAAGTTTCGTCCGGATTCGTTCGGTCCGTCGTGACGATGGGAGAAACGTGGTGGTGTCCCGATCTGGTGAACTGGTCATCCATGACCTGCATGGTGTCGACCGGGAGCGTTACAAGATTCCCTACGGTGCGGTGCTGACGGTCAGCGGTGGTGATGATGTGACCAGTGGTCAGGTGATCGCAACCTGGGAGCCGCATACCCACCCGATCATTACGGAAGTCGCAGGAAAGGTCAATTTTGACAGTATTGTCGAAGGGGTGTCGGTGAGCCATCAGACCGATGAATTGACAGGCTCCAGTGCTTACCTGGTGTTGGATTCAAAGCAGCGGCGCGGTGGTGCGCAGGATATCAAGCCGACCATTGAACTGTTCGATGGCCACGGAAAACCTAAAGTCATACCAGGTTCCGACGCACCGGCCCGATACCAGATGCCGCCGGGGGCTACGATCACCGTGGAAGACGGAGTTAAGGTGGAGGCCGGGGATGTCCTGGCACGTATCCCGCAGGAAGGTTCAAAGACCAGAGACATCACCGGTGGTCTACCGCGGGTGGCAGAGCTCTTTGAAGCGCGTAAGCCCAAGGAACCGGCGATCCTCGCCACCCACAGCGGCGTGATCTCATTCGGCAAAGAGGTCAAGACCAAGATCCGCCTGGTGATTACCGATGAGGACAATGAAGCTCACGAATTGCAGATCCCCAAGGGACGGCCGATCACGGTCTTTGACGGGGAGCATATTGAAAAGGGTGATGAAATCGTTGAAGGTCCGCCATTGGCAACCGACATTCTGGCCCTGTTGGGCGTAGAGACTGTGACCGCCTATATCGTCAACGAGGTTCAGGACGTCTATCGTTTGCAAGGCGTTAAGATCAACGACAAGCATATCGAGGTCATTATTCGGCAGATGCTGCGTAAGGTGCGCATAGTCGAAAGTGGAGACACCGGCTACCTTCCCAATGATCAGGTCGAAAGGGCAGTGATGCTGGAGCAGAATGAAAACCTTATCGAGGAAAATAAGCAGCCGGCCGAGTACGAACCCGTGTTGCTCGGTATTACCAAGGCCTCGCTGAGTACAGAGTCTTTCATTTCAGCAGCGTCGTTCCAGGAGACGACCCGGGTGCTCACCGAGGCATCGATGCAGGGCAAGGTCGATCATTTGCGGGGCCTCAAGGAGAACGTCATCGTGGGTCGCCTGATTCCCGCTGGAACCGGTCTTGCGTACCACGAAGAGCGCCGCCGTAAGCGGGAGGAGGAGGTCACGGAAGACCAGGAATTGGTCGAACTGAGTTTCAGTACCGACTTCACCAGTGAATCGACAGATAAGACCACCGAGGCGGCCGGGGCGTGAGCCGTCAGTGGAGTGGATGCGGGTTGGCTGATTTCTTGACAAGAAAGGGTTCGGTACCTAAAATCGCGCCCCTTTCGGGGCCTATTTGTATATTTCATGGGCCGGGACCCGGTATCAGATAATCGTGCCAACAATCAATCAATTGGTCAGGAAACCTCGCTCTCGGCAGGTCAAGAAGAGCAACGTGCCGGCGCTGGCTTCATGCCCGCAGAAACGGGGGGTGTGTACCCGGGTGTATACGACTACGCCCAAGAAGCCGAACTCGGCCCTTCGAAAAGTAGCGCGTGTCAGGCTGACGAACGGCTATGAGGTGACTAGCTATATTGGTGGTGAAGGGCACAATCTGCAGGAACACTCGGTCGTGCTGATTCGCGGCGGACGGGTAAAGGACTTGCCGGGTGTTCGTTACCACACGGTTCGTGGAACTCTCGATACTTCCGGCGTAGGAGAGCGCCGGCAGGGGCGCTCAAAATACGGAGCAAAGAAACCAAAGTCCTGAGGAAATGGTACCGGTCGACATTAGTGACCGGAGCTTGTTAAACCGAAAACTGGCCAGCCTGGCTGACTGGCCACGGTGACAAAAGCGATCTTGTCTATATAAAGGTCGCTGCAGAAGCCGCGAAGGCAGTATGTGTGCTGCTAGTGGCAAAAAGCTGTCTCACCGAAATCTGCGCAGCGACGAGAGTCGCGGTTGCGTCTGCCGTGCCTCACTGGCCCGTCAACGATGGGTCGGGCAGGAGCAATCGCACTGCGATCTAGCTTCTATGGCACAGGAAGTCGCTCGGGCCTTGACAAGCCGGGCGGGACTCGAACAACGGAACTGGAAACCGATGCCAAGAAGACGGGAAGTACCCAAAAGGACCATCTTGCCTGATCCGAAGTACCGGGATCAGACGCTGGCAAAGTTTATCAATATCATCATGCTGGATGGTAAGAAGTCTATTGCTGAGCGGATCATCTACGGCGCGTTGGACATCATTACCGAGCGAGGGGCCGAGACCCCACTCGATGTCTTCTACCAGGCGCTGGAGAACATCCGGCCAGTTGTCGAGGTCAAGAGTCGGCGGGTTGGTGGTGCCACCTACCAGGTACCGGTTGAAGTGCGGCCGAGTCGTCGAAATGCGCTCGCCATGCGCTGGTTGGTGGAGTCCGCACGCAAACGCACTGAGAAGTCCATGACCCACAGACTTGCAGGCGAGTTGATGGATGCCGCGGAAAAGCGAGGTGGTGCCGCAAGGAAGAAGGACGAAGTCCATCGTATGGCTGAAGCGAACAAGGCCTTCTCCCACTACCGGTTCTAAAAGAATTAAAGGACAGATTCACGTGGCTCGAACGACACCCCTGAAACGCTACCGGAACATCGGCATCATGGCGCATATCGATGCGGGAAAGACGACCACGACCGAGCGTATTCTTTTTTACACCGGCATCTCCCACAAGATCGGTGAGGTGCATGATGGCAATGCGGTTATGGATTGGATGGAGCAGGAACAGGAACGGGGAATCACCATAACATCTGCAGCAACGACCTGTTTCTGGAGCGGCATGCACCAGGAGCGCGATGAGCATCGGATCAATATTATTGACACTCCGGGCCACGTTGATTTCACCATTGAAGTCGAACGCTCTCTGCGCGTACTGGATGCCGCTGTGGCCGTGTTTTGTGGTGTTGGTGGTGTCGAGCCACAGTCCGAGACCGTTTGGCGCCAGGCCGATAAATACAATGTCCCGAGGATCGCGTTTATTAACAAGATGGACCGTACCGGCGCGGATTTTTTTCGTGTTGTCGAGCAAATTCGTGACCGCCTGGGATCGAATGCTCTACCTCTGCAGGTTCCTATCGGTGCGGAAGACGGATTCGAAGGAGTGATCGACCTGATTACTATGAAGGCGATCTATTGGGACATGGATACGATGGGCACTAAGTTCGAGGAACGCGACATTCCCACCGATTACATACCAAGGTGTGTCGATTTGCGGGAAAACCTGGTGGAGTGCGCGGCCGAGGCTAATGAGACTTTGATGGAAACCTATCTGGAGAATGGTGACCTGTCGGTGCCCGAAATCAGATCCGGATTGCGTACCAGAACCATTGCCAATGAACTGGTCCCAGTGACCTGTGGGTCGGCTTTCAAGAACAAAGGTGTTCAGACTCTGCTGGATGCGGTCCTAGACTACCTGCCTAACCCGACCGAGATACCGGCAATTCGGGGCCTTCTGGAAGACGGTGAAACCGAGGCAGAGCGCGCCTCAAGCGACGATGAGCCTTTTGCAGCGCTTGGCTTTAAGATCATGACAGACCCTTACGTAGGACAGCTCGTGTTTTTCCGGGTGTATTCCGGCGTTCTAAAGACCGGCGACACTGTCTACAACCCGCTCAAAGACAAGAAGGAACGGATCGGGCGAATCTTGCAGATGCATGCGAATTCGCGTGATGAGATCAAGGAGGTATGTGCCGGCGACATTGCAGCGGCAGTAGGACTCAGGAACGTCACCACCGGCGATACGCTATGCCAACCAGACAGTCCGATCACGCTGGAACGCATGGAGTTTCCCGATCCGGTGATCTCCCAGGCAGTTGAACCCAAGACCAAGAACGACCAAGAGAAGCTGGGTGTGGCACTGGCAAAACTGGCGCAAGAAGACCCTTCTTTTCGCGTTCACAGTGATGAGGAATCCGGCCAAACGATCATCTCCGGCATGGGTGAGTTGCACCTGGAAATCATCATTGACCGGCTACGGCGTGAGTTCAGCGTGGATGCAAACATTGGCAAGCCGCAGGTCGCATACCGGGAAACACTCAACCGTTCCGTTGAGCAGGAAACCAAGTATGCCAAGCAGACTGGTGGTCGCGGTCAATATGCTCATGTCTATCTCCGGCTGGAGCCCCAGGAGCGTGGTGACGGCTTTGAGTTCGTAGATGCCATCAAAGGTGGCGCAGTACCGCGCGAATACATCCCAGCTGTTCAGAAAGGCGTTGTTGATGCTATGGGGTCAGGCGTGGTGGCTGGTTATCCTGTGATCGACGTTAAAGTCACTTTGTACGATGGCTCGTATCACGACGTGGATTCCTCGGAACATGCTTTCAAAGCAGCAGCCATTCAGAGTTTTCGGGAAGCCTCTATCAAGGCCGCCCCTATGTTGCTGGAGCCGATGATGCGGGTTGAGGTGGTGACGCCGGAACAGTATATGGGCAGTGTCACGGGGGACCTGAATTCCCGGCGCGGGATTATCTCGGAGATGGACGAATTGCCCGGGGGAAAGGTCGTTCGGGCTGACGTACCGCTTTCGGAAATGTTCGGCTATGCGACATCCTTGAGATCGGCAAGTCAGGGAAGGGCAACCTATTCCATGGAGTTCAGCCGGTATCTGCCGGCCCCAGTAAGTGTTACAGAAGTCATGATGAAGAAAGCCAGTTAACCACTGAAACTGAAGAGGTAAGTGAGAGTGGCGAAAGAGAAATTTGAGCGAAGCAAGCCGCACGTGAATGTTGGTACGATTGGTCACGTTGATCACGGCAAGACGACGTTGACGGCGGCGATGACGCGTGTATTGAGTGCCAAGTATGGTGGTGAGGTTAAGGCATTTGATG
>PBDS01000021.1 GCA_002718155.1 Pseudomonadota bacterium | reverse complement strand
CGAAATATACAATTATTGCTGGAATAATGAGCGCAATCACCACTTTGCCAGTTGATACGCGCTGCATAAATGATAAAGCTTTCATATAGTCATTTTATTCCCACTCGATGGTCGCTGGCGGCTTTGCTGAGATGTCGTAGGTCACCCGACTGACGCCCCGAACCTCGTTGATGATCCGGCTCGACACTCGAGCCAGCAATTCATAGGGCAATCGTTTCCAGTCGGCCGTCATGAAATCAATGGTCTCGACCGCTCGCAGCGAAACCACGTACTCATAGGCTCTATCGTCCCCGACGACGCCAACGGACTTGACCGGCAAGAAAACAGCGAACGCCTGGCTGGTCGACTCGTACAGGCCGCTTTGACGCAACTCCTCTAGGTAGATTGCGTCAGCCTGACGTAGAATCTGTAGATATTCACTGCGCACTTCGCCTAGAACCCGCACACCCAACCCGGGGCCCGGAAACGGGTGTCGATCTACGACCTCCTCTGGCAGACCCAATTCCCGGCCGACCGATCTGACCTCGTCTTTGAATAACTCGTTCAAAGGCTCCAGCAGTTGAAGGTGCAACGATTCCGGTAATCCTCCGACATTGTGGTGTGACTTGATGACTTTGGCGTTGGTCGATCTACCCCCCGCCGACTCGATGACATCTGGATATATCGTTCCCTGAGCCAGCCATCGAGCTCGCTCGATCTCACTCGCCTGCTCCTGGAACACGTCGACGAACATCCGGCCGATCGCTTTCCGTTTCTCCTCGGGATCTAAGATCCCTTTCAGCCCGGCCAGAAATCGTTCTGCTGCATCGACCAGCACAATGTGTATACCAAGTTGGGAAGAAAATGTGTCCAGAACCTGCTCCGCTTCACCGAGTCGCAATAGGCCGTTGTCGACAAAAATGCAGGTCAACTGGTCTCCGATCGCACGCTGAAGCAGGACAGCCAGAACCGATGAGTCCACGCCGCCCGACAGTCCCAATACAACTTGATCGGAACCGACCTTAGACCGCACATTTTCGAGAATGCCGTCGATAATATTTTCTGGTGTCCAATTTGGCGCACACCCACATACCCGATGGATAAACCGACTCAGGATCGCCCTGCCCTGCGAAGTGTGAGTGACCTCGGGATGGAACTGCAGTCCGTAGAACCGGCGTTTTTCGTCAGCAATCGCAGCCAGGGGAGCGTTCTCACTCACTGCAATTGGATTGAATCCCTCCGGCAGACGTATGACCCGGTCGCCGTGACTCATCCACACATCAAGTCCAGAATCACTGTGGCCGTCGCCATCGTCAAACAGCCCGTCCATCAGCACCGACCGATGGCTTTGAATTACCCTGGCGAATCCGTACTCCCGGTGATGGGCATTTTCTACCTCTCCACCAAGTTGAGCCGCCATGGTCTGCATCCCGTAGCAGATACCAAGGATCGGTCTGCCGAACTCGAAAAGCTTCGGTTCCGCCCTTGGTGTGGATAGCTCTGTGACCGTCGCAGGACCACCGGACAGAATCAAACCGGCAGGGTCAAAATCCTCAACCTCGGCAAACGGCGCATCGTATGGGAGGATCTCACAATAGACTTGAGACTCCCTCACGCAACGGGCGATCAACTGGGTGTATTGCGATCCAAAATCCAGGATCAGGATGCCCTGCCTACGCGGATCAGTCTCCACAATCATGGGATCAGGCGGTCAAACAGCCTGGAGTTGCCCGGTCACCCACCGGGTCAGCTGCCACGCTGGTAATTCGGTGCCTCTTTGACCACAGCAACATCGTGCACATGACTTTCCTGCATTCCGGAATGGGTGATCCGAACAAACTGGCAATGGCTCCGCATTATCTCGAGGTCGGCGCTACCGGTATAACCCATACTCGCCCTTAATCCACCGGTTAGCTGATGGACAATCTGGTTCAGCGGACCCTTGTAGGGCACTCGGCCCTCGATCCCCTCGGGGACCAGTTTGCCGGGATCCTTTTCTTTTTCCTGGAAGTATCGATCCCTTGATCCTTCTTGCATCGCACCTAATGATCCCATACCCCGGTAACTCTTGTAGGATCGGCCCTGGAAAAGTTCGATCTCTCCGGGCGCTTCTTCCGTACCGGCAAACAGCCCACCAATCATGACCGTATGGGCGCCAGCTGCGATGGCCTTCGCAACGTCTCCTGAGAAACGGATACCCCCATCTGCGATCAATGGAACACCGGAGCCCTCTAACCCTTCGACGACATTTGTTATTGCGGTGATCTGCGGAATACCAACCCCTGCCACAATCCGAGTCGTGCAGATTGAACCCGGGCCGATTCCGACCTTGACTCCGTCTACCCCGACTTTTACCAGTGCCCTGGCAGCTTCTGCGGTGGCGATATTCCCGGCTATCACATCGACATCGTATTCTTCTCTGATCCGGGAAACCCGCTCTATTACTCCGCTGGAGTGCCCGTGGGCAGTATCGACCACTATCGCGTCAACACCAGCCTCGACCAGGCCCCGAACCCTGTTTTCAGTATCCTCGCCCGTACCGACAGCAGCAGCCACACGTAATCTACCCTGCTTGTCCTTACTCGCATCGGGAAACTCGGTCTGTTTCTGGATATCTTTGACCGTGACGAGTCCTCTGAGGCCGTATTCGGGGCCTACAATGAGGACTTTCTCGATTCGATGCTTGTGTAGTAACCGCTGTATCTCGTCACGCGAGGCGCCTTCAGGTGCGGTCACCAGTCGCTCTCTTGGGGTCATCGCCAGCGTAATGGCCTCGTCATAACGGCTCTCGAAGCGAAGATCCCGGCTAGTCACTATCCCACACAATCTGCCTTCCAAGTCCAGAACCGGAACTCCGGAGATGTTGTTCAGGCGGGTCAATTCCACGACCTCACGAATGCTGGCCGACTCCTTTACACAAATCGGGTCGGTTATTACCCCACTCTCAAACTTCTTTACCTTTACGACCTGGGCCGCCTGATTTTCAGGTGTCATATTGCGGTGAATCACACCGATACCACCGGCTTGCGCAAGACAGATAGCTGTACCGGCTTCGGTTACCGTATCCATGGCAGCAGACACGAGCGGAATATTCAACGCAATATTACGGCTAAAACAGGTCTTTAGCTCTACGTCTCGGGGCAGGACTGAGGAAAAGGCTGGCACAAGAAGCACGTCGTCAAAAGTCAAAGCCAGATCGACGTTTTCCATTTGCGGATTATAGAGTTTGACTTTTGGCCGGTAAACCTTGTACCGTCAGTTTTGACTTCCACGTAGGCAACGGCACAGGCGAGGAGATGAGAATGCGCTCGGCCTTGAAAGACATATTGCTTGTTCTTGCAGCAGCAGTCACGCTTGGGACTACCACCGCCCGGGCTGGAGACAGCGCCGCCGATGCCATAGCCAAGGCAGAGGGCGACCTCGCCGCCGCTGTCAGCGCCGGTGCAGTCTGGCGCCTGGTAGACAAGTCGAGTGGATCCAGTGCAGTCGGCATCGATAAACTACTGAAAACGGCCAAGAAGAAACTCGAAGACGGCGACGGCAGCGAAGCGCTTCGAATCGCAAGCCGGGTGTCGTGGGCTGCACAGGCCGGGATCACCCAAGCCACCGCCCAGAAAGATGCCGTACCGTTTTACTGATCCCACGTGATGGCATCTTATATTAAGCCGGGCCCAGCCCGGCTTTTTCGTGTTCGGCAATAGATCCCGCTTGGAGCTGGACATATGCCTCCCACAATCCAGAGTGTTTCCGAGTTTGCTCGGTCGGTGAGAGACCTGTTGGAAGAATCCTATCCCGAGGTCTGGATTCAGGGGGAGATATCCAATCTTGCGGCACCACCTTCAGGCCATATGTACTTTTCCCTTAAAGATGAAAAAGCGCAAGTCCGTTGTGCGCTGTTTCGCAATGACCGCATTCGTCTCCGGGAACAACCTATCGAAGGAGCCGCGGTTATCCTGCGGGGCAAAGTCTCGCTCTATGCTGCCCGTGGAGATTTCCAGGTCATCGTGGACTATGTAGAACCCGCCGGTGAGGGTGAACTGCGTCGGCGCTTTGAACAATTAAAGACCAAACTCGAACGGCAAGGACTTTTTGATCCGATTCACAAACGTCCCATCCCGGAGATCCCAATCACCGTCGGGATCATCACATCGGCATCGGGAGCTGCTCTTCGTGACATACTCAGCACCCTGCAACGAAGATTTCCGGTGACTGATGTAATTCTTTTCCCCGTCTCGGTACAGGGTAGCAGCGCGGTCGATGATATCGTTCGAGCTTTCCGACGAGTCGCCCAGGGCCCTGTCTGCGACAGTGTCATACTGGCACGAGGGGGCGGGTCCCTTGAGGACCTTTGGGCCTTCAATGAGGAGGCAGTGGTGCGTGCAATCAGGCGCTGCCCATCACCGGTCGTCACGGGTGTTGGACACGAGACCGATGTCACGCTCGCAGACTTCGCTGCAGATATTCGAGCCGCAACACCCACCGCGGCTGCAGAAGCTGTTTCTCCAGACTGCGGTGAGCTGTTGGCTGAAGTAGGTCAGTTTCGTAGCCGGGCACGCCTCGCCGTTCAAAGGGCCTTGCGGGAGCATTCTCAGCAACTAGACGTCTCTACTGGACGTCTGCAGCACCCCCTGGAACGGATCGCTTCCCGCTGGCAGTTCCTACTCAACCGTCAAACCCGTCTGTCATCCCACTTGGTCGCAGCCATCCACCGGGCAGAGCGAAACCTTAATCAGGCGGTTCAAGCTCTACAACTCAGTTCTCCAACCCGTCGTATCATGGCATCTACAATGCAGCACGCCGATCTTGCGGACCGTATCATCCGCCTGGGAGTAAAACTCACTGTTCGTCCGAACGAGAAGGTCATGGCCGAACTCGATAGGCTGAGACTCCTCAACCCCATCAACACGCTCGGCCGGGGTTACGCCATCGTCAGAGACGCCCAAGACGGCTCTATTCTGACTCGAGCCTCAACCGTCGCTGCGGGTGATTCGATAGAGGCCCAACTGCATCACGGCTGGCTGAAAGGAACCGTCGTTGAAACGGGTGGTGATCCGGCGACTCAGAAAGATAAAGCCTGACTATCGATCAATTGCCCTGGTTCTGCTTGACCTGGAACCTCGGCTCGCTCGGGTGCTGAATTTCCGGTCCCTACCGGAATAGGGGTTCCGGGACCGCCGCAACTCGAGACGCACCGGTGTGCCCACCAGCCCAAAAGCCTTGCCGAAGGTCTTCGAAAGATAACGGAGATAACTGGCGGGTATACGCTCCAGCAGGTTGCCGTGGATCACCAGGGTTGGGGGATTCTTGCCCCCCTGGTGTACGTACTTGATCCGGATTGGTCGGCCCTGAAACATCGGCGGTGGGTGCCGCGCCAACGCGTCCGCCAGAACACGATTCAGCTTCGGGGTTGGCAGATCGGATAGGGATGCGTCGATCCCTCTTTCAACGGCCTTAACGACATCGCCCACGCCACTCCCATGCAGTGCTGATATGAACAGCGTCTCATGATTGTGTAAAAACGAAAACCGCCGAATGAGCCCTCTCCGAATCCTGGACTTGTCGGTACGCCCGATACCGTCCCACTTATTGACAACAACCACCACAGTCCGCCCGCTTTCCTGAATCAAGCCTGCAATGGTGGCATCTTGTTCCATCAAGCCATCTCGCCCATCGACCATGTGAACCACGGCGTGGCAGTCGGCTATGGCCTGAAGCGTCTTTACTACAGAGAATTTCTCAATCGTCTCTCGGACCTTTGACTTGCGCCGGACACCGGCCGTGTCGATCAAAAGCAGCTTCTGTGGGTACCGGTCAAGCGCGACTTCCACACTGTCCCGCGTGGTACCTGGCTCGTCTGCCACGATAACTCTGTTTTCTCCCAACAATGCATTCGTCAGTGTCGACTTGCCTACATTCGGTCGTCCGACAAGCGCCACTCGGAACCGCAAGATCTCCTCGTCCTGTTCCAGACTATCCGGCAGAGAGTCAACAATCTCGGCCATCAAATCAGCAACTCCAAATCCAGATAATGCCGACAGGGCGAATGGCCGACCGAGCGCCAGTTCGTTGAATTCAGCAATGGCCGTATCCGGTTGCAAGCCATCGGTTTTGTTGACGCCGATAAACACCAGCCGGCCACTGCGCCTTAACTTTGCGGCAATCTCGATTTCATCGGCCGTCGAGCCCGACCTTGCGTCGGTTAGAAAGAGCAACGCGTCCGCCTCGTCGACCACATGATCGACCTGCTCGCGTATCGCAACGTCAAGAACTCCGGTGCTGGATGAAAGCCCACCTGTGTCTACCACCAAGGCCCGTCGACCGAAACTGGTCGTGACACCGTAAAGCCGATCTCGAGTCACTCCAGGTTGATCATCTACCAACGCCTTACGACTTCGGGTCAATCGATTGAAGAGGGTCGATTTACCCACATTGGGGCGGCCGATTATTGCTATGACAGGTAACATGAAAATTCGATGATATCGTGAACATCGTCGCAACCTGAGCAGGCCCGCATGGCTTCAATCAGGACGCTGGTGGCAAACTCACTATTCTGCTGGTGGTAATTTCCAGGCAGTGATTACCCCGTTCTCTGACAAACTGTAAAAAACCCCGGACATATCGCTGCCAAAGAGGCCGATTACGGCACCACCTCTGGCTCGCCCACGCCTTACCAGTTTGCCACTAACCAGATCCACTAAGTAAACATACCCTTCAAAATCACCTACGGCGCCAGTAACCCCTGAACCGACTACGACTGGATTAGACACACCGCGGCCCACCAGAGCAGACTGCCCCCAGAGATCCTCACCCGTTTCAAGATCCAGGGCCGACAAGCTACCGTCATCCACTGTTACCAGCAGCAATTCCTGGTTGGCCACCAGGTTTCGCAAAGTAGATTTGTTGCTGCGCCAGATTAACTTTCGACTTTCCAAAGAAAGCGCTGTGACACCGCCCTGATAGGCAGCCACATATAGTACCCCGTCTACCCAAAACGGATCGGCGTCAATGTCAATAAGCCGATCAATCTGGTTAGTACCGGTGGACCTTGCGATCGGCGTATTCCACAATTCCCGGCCAGTCGTGATATCAATTCCGGATAAATAGCCACTGGCGAATCCGACAATTGCAACATTGTCCATGTCGAGCGGAGCAGATAACCCGTGCACGCTAAGCGAGGGGACACTGTGCTGAACCTGCCACCTGACAGAGCCCGTCTGTCCATCAATACCCAACACCTGACCATTGCCGGTTCGAAGAAGTATCGTCTCGCTGCTAACAACAGGTCGGGCCAGTATCTCGGCCCCAATTTGGACGCGCCAGCGTTGAACGCCGTCCTGCCTATTCAATGACAACAGTTCGCCTTCATCGGATGCCACGACAATCCACTCCTTCCCCAGGCCCAGCCCCGAGGAGAGAGAAAGATCAAGATCGGTTTCCCAGACTACCCGACCGGTCACGATGTCGAGTGCATATACCCGCCCACCGGGCTCTGCGGCGTAAACATGACCATCGCGCTCTACAGGCCATAGGAGCGCATCCGCAGACCCGTAACCCTTTCCGGTATCGAATTTCCAGAGCGGTTTTATCTTGCCACCCGCAACTTTCGGCGGCCTGGACGCCTCGGGTCCCTCGCGCATGAAATGGATCGGCCGCGGCGAACAAGCCACCACAAAAAATAACAACCAGAATGTCGCCAGAAGAATCCTTGTCACTGATCGGTTGCCGATTGCATCGCCAAATTACGCTTGGCGGTGAGTATCTGACCTGCTCCGGCCGTGGGATCCAGACCTTCCAGCGCCCGGTCGTATGCAGTTCTGGCTTTATCCCATTGCTTCTGTTCTAAATAGACGTCACCGAGAACCTCCGAGTATTCTGACTCGAACCCACCCCGTTCTTCGACCGACACGAGTTGTTCGGCTTGCCGGTGATCACCGGCATCCAGGGCAATCTGAGCCAGGCGTAGCCTGGCAATGTGTTCCATCGCCATATTTTCCGAGTCGTTCATTACCCCGGTCAAATAGCCCTCCGCTCTTTCGCGGTCTCCGTTTTCGACGGCAAGTCTGGCAAGCATCAGCAGGGCGAGATCGGCGTAGGGTGTTGCCCCGTAGTCGTCTCTTATTTGCAACGCTAACTCCTGTGCTTGGGCGTCAGAGCCGGCCGCCTGCCTTGCCAGCATCTGCTGGAAAAGATCAGACGCGGTAAGAGAACGTCTCTCGGTGTACATCTCCCACCCCTTAACCCCCCCAACGCCGGCCACGCCAAGGACTATGCCTGCGATAATCCCGGACCCGTTTTTCTTCCACCATTGCCGAAGCTTTTCAGCATCGTCGTCTTCAGCAAGTTGAATCTGAATAGGTTTTTCTTCCTTCTTTGCCATCCGCTAACTCCTAGCTCGTTGTTGGTTGTCAGCGCTCGCGTTTGATGTACTCAACGAGTTGCTCTTCCGACAGCCTGGTCTGTTCCTCCTCCGTTCGCAGGGATTTGACGGTCAGGGTCTGGCTCTTAATCTCGTCCTCACCGATCACTACAGCGAAACAGGCGCCGCTCTGATCGGCTTTTCGAAACTGTTTTCGTAGACCCCCGCCCCCACAATTGGCCATGACCCTCAAACCCTGATCCCTTAAACGTTCGGCTACCGAAAAACCTCTGCTGACGGCGTTGTCCCCGAGGATACAGATCCAAACATCGAAGGGTTCGCTTGCACCGCAGCCTCCGGAGTGCTCATATAGATCCACTAGTCGCTCTAATCCACAGGCAAAGCCTGCTGCGGGCATAGCCCGACCCCCCAATTGGGTGACCAGTTCATCGTAACGGCCGCCGGCGCAGATCGCACTTTGAGCTCCGAAGGACCCTGTTGTCCACTCAAAGACCGTGCCCGTGTAGTAGTCGAGACCGCGTACCAGCCGGCTGTTGACACGGTATTCGACACCGTTGGCCGTCAACAAGTGCTGTAACGTATCGAAATCAGCACGCGCGTCACCTGCAATAAAATCCAACAGGTCTGGTGCTGTGTCAAGCACCTCCCGTGTGCCGGGGTCCTTGCTGTCGAGTATTCTCAGCGGATTACTTTGCAGGCGCCTTTGGCTGTCTTTGTCGATCTCCTCACGCCGTGTGCCTAGGTAATCTCGCAGAGCCTCTCGGAATCGGGTCCGCGCGTCGCTCGTTCCCAGTGTATTGATTTCTAAAGTTAGGCCCGACAATCCCAGTTGCCGCCACAGTCTGGTGCCCACCAACAGGATCTCAGCATCAATATCCGGCCCACTCCAGCCCAATGCCTCGATTCCGAACTGGTGAAACTGTCGGTACCTGCCCTTCTGCGGTCTCTCATGGCGAAACATAGGACCGAGATACCAGAGTCGCTGTGTCTGATTATGGAGAAACCCGTGCTCAATTCCAGCGCGCACGCATGCTGCGGTCGCTTCCGGGCGCAGCGTCAGACTATCACTGTTATTGTCAAGGAAGGTGTACATCTCCTTTTCAACGATGTCAGTCTGTTCTCCAATAGAGCGTTGGAACAATTCCGTATGCTCAACCAGTGGTGTACGAATCTCCTGGTATCCATACGACCCAACCACGGACCGAATCGCAGATTCCACGGTGTGCCACAAGTCCGAGCGGCCCGGTAGCAGATCGTTCATACCCCTGACAGATTGGATAGATTTAGCCACGTATTTATTCCTCTGCGCCGACTAGAAACCGTGCATTTCGACCGCTTTTAGGAACCGGAAAATCGAATTGCTTGCCGGCATAAATGATCCTCACGCCCTCGGCGGACTGTAGCTGCACATCAAATGGGGGTATGCCAGAAACCGTCACCACCTTTCCCGCGTTAAGGTATTTCCGGAAAAGCTGGACTCCATCACCATCCCAAATGATCACCTGACTGCTCTCATTCACCAGAATAGTCAGTTCGCGGTCTGGCACAAGGACAACTTTCCGACGTGCATCCCGGTCGTTACTCGGGGCGCTGGTGATCTTGGTTATCTTCACCTCCTCGACCGCCGGTTGACTGGAAACCGAACTCGGTGGCGCTACTACTTTCCCACCCGATGCGCTGATCAGATCCAGAAATCGCGTCTTGATGAAGTTGCTGGTCACGATTTCACGAGCTGCGGATTCCGAGCGCTGCTTGGACGGGTACTGTATCTTAGTCTGCGGCTCCGTCTGCAAGCGCGGCACTGGCACCGTTTCAGGGGCCGGCTCCGTTTCTTTCCGGACAGTAGAATCGCTGGCAACGGCCGTTGGCTCGGTCACCAGCCCACTAGAGCCTACCGTTAAACCGCTCCCAGACTCTGAAGACGGTGTACTGACAGCGGTAATTTGAGTGACCGATCCCGGGACCGCCCCTTGCTGGTCGCTGGTTGGTCCACCAGACAATGCTTTGTCATCGGCGATCTGGGCAACACTACCTGTGGTATCTGACCCCGAAACAACCTGGCTTGATGCAAGCGCTTTCTCGGATTCAGCGGATGCCGGCTCCTTCTGTGGCAACGGCTCCCGAACCAATTCAGCTATGGGTTCAGTTTTCTTTGAGGCAGTAAGCGGAATCTTTTCGACATCGTCAGAGCGTTTTAGATAGGCGCCGTACAATCCCCCAACAACAAGAACCAGCACGAGTGCTGTAACCACCCAACGATAATGAATGGCCACCGGTTGACCACGCACCAGATCCTCGGTCATTGTGCCAGGACCATCCTGGAGCGGCGGCATCAGCGCCGTGTGACCTTCAATTGCGCCATCCACATTGACGCTGGCAAGCTTTCCGTAGCTTCTCAGGTAGCCAACCACATAAGTACGGCCTGCCAGGTCTTGGTAATCATCATTCTCCAAGGCCTGGACGATGCTCGACAGAAGATTAAGCTCCGCTGCGACTTCCTCGATACTCCAGCCATGAAGTTGCCGTGCGCTGCGGAGCAATTGGCCGGGGGTCGATACGCCCTGTTGTTCAGGATCAGCCATCGGGATTGTTTCCAACCAATAGTGACCTGGCTTGCTTAGCCTGGGAACTCGACGGATAACTCGAGCGCAACTGGTAGGCGTAGAGTTGTACCAACTCTTTTGACCCTAGTCTTAACTCGTTCTTCACAGCCAATAGCAAGCTATCTGCTGACGGCGTTCCCAGCTCGAAATACCGTTCTAGATACCCTCTGGCCGATAGAAACTTTCCAAGTTCATGGCTCACTACAGCAGATTCGTAGAGAACAAACCGGTTTTTCGGCCGCGCTTTCAGAGCCCTGGAAAGGTGCTCAGCGGCCCTCTGGTATTGCTTACGATGACTCAAGCAAGCAGCCATTCCAAAATGGCTGCGATAACGGGCGTCGTTTAATGGGTCGCCCAAAACCTGTTCTAGTTGGACAATACCGGCCTCGTCCTTTCCAATATCACACAAGAACATGCCGTAATCATTCCGCGCGTCATGATTATCGGAATCGCCCGCAAGTGCTTGCTCAAAATAATGATTGGCGGCCTCACTTTCCCCGAGCTTTACCTTCAACAACGCCATCGCGTGATTGGCCCCAGAGTTATCTCTACCGAGCCCGAGTGCAAATTCAAGCTCTTCCTGGGCCGCGGCCAATCGTCCTTGTTGAAGGTAGCCGACTCCAAGTCGGGTGTGTAGACTGACTCGCTGCTCCTTCGTCCAGCCGCCAGTGGCGGTGGTTGCCGGTTCGACCACACACCCCGACAGTATCAGCAGGCCGGCGGCGGCATAAATCAGTATTTTGACTGCTTGGCTGGACACTGTTAGAGCCTGGCGCGTCGCTGGGTTCTGTCCCTGAACTGGCCAGCGAGCTGACCACAGGCCGCCTCGATATCCGCTCCCCGAGTACGCCTTGTAACGGTCATGATTCCAGCCGACAGCAGTACATCCCGGAACGTGTTCAATGCGCCGGACTCACTCGCTTGCCAGCCTACGCCCGGTACCGGATTGAAGGGGATCAGGTTGACTTTCGCTCGCACATCATCCAGCAGGCCGCACAACCTGTGGGCATCGTCTTTCGAATCATTCGCCCCTTTTAGCATAACGTATTCAAAGGTCACTCGCCGACGTTGATCCCCAAGAAGGTAGTGCTTGCAGGCTTCTAGAACCTGACGAATCGGGTATTTCCTGTTCAGCGGCACCAGCTTATCTCTTAGGGCATCATCGGTGGCATGGAGGGACACTGCCAAGCTAACCGGGCAGTCTCGACTCAGCCTTCTTATGGCCGGAACCACCCCAGCGGTACTGAGAGTGACCCGTCTTCGAGATAGCCCAAACGACAGATCATCCAGCATCAGGCGCATTGCCGATATCACCGCTTGGTAGTTAAGTAACGGTTCACCCATTCCCATCATGACGACGTTAGTGATCGGTCGCTCACCATGGCCCGACAATTGCAAAAGCCCTTTGGCGATCAGCAACTGACTGATGATTTCGCTGGAATCAAGATTCCGATTAAAGCCTTGCCGGGCCGTTGCGCAGAAAGAACAGTTCAGAGCACATCCGACCTGCGACGATACGCACAAAGTGCCCCTGCCCTCTTCTGGAATAAAGACTGTTTCGATACAGTTTCCGTCAACCAGTCTAAGCAACCATTTGCGGGTTCCGTCTGCAGAAGAAGATTCCGATACTACATCGGGCAAGCCGATCTTCGCTATTTCCTTTAACCGGACTCGCAGTGTCTTGCTGAGGTCGGTCATTGCAGAAAAGTCACTGACCCCGCGCTGGTAGACCCACTGTAAGACCTGTCGGGCGTGAAACTCAGGCGCCCCGAGTGTCGCGAAGAAACCTTGCATCGCTTCTCGCTCCATACCGACAATATTCAGCCGCTGCTGGTCTTCAGCCAATCTTCCACTACCTCTGACAGACATCACCTTCATCGAAGAAAAAGTCGATTTCTGACCTTGCTGTCTCCGGCCCGTCGGAACCATGCACAGCATTGGCTTGTACCGATTCGGCAAAGTCGGCCCGGATCGTACCCGGCTCGGCCTCTTCCGGGTTCGTTGCTCCCATCACCCGCCTGTTGGTCTGGATCGCATCTTCCCCCTCGAGCACTTGGACAACAACCGGACCGGAAGTCATATACTCGACCAGTTCACCGTAGAACGGGCGTTGTCGATGCACCTCGTAGAAGGCTTCCGCCTGTTCCCGGCTCAGCTGGGTCATTCGACAGGCCACGATCGTCAATCCAACCGACTCGAATCGGTCGTAGATCTTGCCAATAATATTCTTGGCTACGGCATCCGGTTTGACAATAGATAGAGTCCTTTCAAGGGTCATGGATTGCTCCTTTGAGCAGGTAGATTGTGTGGAGTCCCGAGTCTAATCCAAGCTGCTTGCGACAAGCCGGGGGTGTACACGACGCCCGCAGCCAGGATGGCTGAAGTGACCGGCTGGCGTGACATTTCAATTTTATTCCCTGCGCACTGCCTCGGCAATTAAACCGCCGTTATCGACACCGGTAACCACGGCATCCAGGAACCGACCAGGGGCCTTGCCCTGTGGATCGATTCGTACAGGCATGTAATTTGCGAGCCTCGCGTTGTGCCCTAAATCGCCCTTGCCTACGGCCCGTTCCAATAAAACGACTGACCTGCGACCTGTCCAGCTTTTCAAACTTCGATCCAAAATCTCTCGACCGGCCGCCCGTAACACCGCGCTCCGTCGCCGGCGTTCAATGTTCGGGATCTGCTTTGGAATCTTTGCCGCAGGCGTACCTGGCCTCGGCGAATAGGTAAAAACATGCGGAAACGCAATTTCCAAGTCACGAATCGCTGCCAGCGTATCGGCAAATTGATCGATCGACTCTGTTGGAAACCCAACCATCACGTCTGCACCGAGCACCAGGTCTGGAATCTTCTCCCGGGCTGCCGTTAGGCACTCGTACAGGTAGGTGGCGTCATAACGTCTTTTCATTCTCTTGAGGATGAGACTGTTACCACTTTGCATGGAGACATGCAGGTACGGGCACATCCGAGGGTCATTTTTCATCAGCTGAAGCAATCCGTTGCTGACGTGCACAGGATCGATAGAACTGAGTCGCACCCGGAAATCACCGGCAACTGTCCCGATACCTTCAAGCAGGTGGACAAGCCCCTGTCCGGTCTCCGTTGTCGTTCCACCTGGAAGGTCCAATCCGTAGGCACCTAGATCTACACCGCAGATCACGATTTCCCGAAAACCAGTGCTGATCAGTTTCGCGACCTGGTTCAGAATCTCGTGATAGTTGAATGAACGGCTCGGACCCCTGGCTGTGTGTATAACGCAAAAGGTGCAGGCCTGGTCACAGCCTTGCTGCACCTGGACAAACGCTCTGCTTCGATCCCTAAATCCTGACAATGGAGTACTCCCAATATCGGCTCCACCATCGAGCGCCCCAACCATCACCTCGACCCCTTGCCCTCGCACCACATCCCGGGTGATCTGGGGTATTGCAAGCTTACGGTCGTTACCAACAACAAGCCGAACGCCATCGATCGCAGCCAGTGCAGCAGCATTTACCTGTGCGTAACAGCCGGTCACGACAACGACAGCGTTGGGGTTTCGTTTCAACACCTTCCTGACCTGTTGTCGGGTTTGCCTGTCAGCTTCTGCGGTCACGGTACAGGAGTTGATCACATAAAGGTCGGCTTTCTTACGGTCATCTACCAGACGCCACCCCTCCTGGCTCAAACCCTGAGCAATGAGATTCGACTCATAGGTGTTCACCTTGCACCCCAGCGTACTGATCGCGGCACTGGGCCCAGCACTCGAAGGAGCACTGATTCCGGGCTCAACCTGCGTGGTGGCTAGAAATTCGGTCATTTCAAAAGAAAAGGGCGCACCAGCGCCCTCCGATATAAGCTACAGGAATTGCGTCCGTGTAGCCGGTTTTAGTCGACGGTAAAACTCTCGCCGCAGCCGCACTCGTCGGCGACATTCGGGTTTCGAAACTTGAAGGCAGCCGACAAGCCGTCTTCCTGGTAGTCGATTTCAGTACCATCAAGATACTTGATGCTGTCTCCTGCCACAATAACATTGATACCCTGGCTCGAGTAAACCGTGTCCTCATCTCCTACCTCGTCTGCAAAATCGACAACATAGGCGAGCCCTGAGCACCCGGTGGTCTTGACCCCCAGGCGCAGTCCCTGGCCCCGTCCTCTGGAATTCAGATAGGTTCGCACCCGGGTAGCAGCTGCCTCGGTGAGTGTTATCGCCATTGGCCTTGTGCCCGTGGTGTGCTGCCTGATCTCGCCATAATCCCTGCCTCGTGGTCCGTCAATATCTGCCTGGATAACGTTCTCGCGGCAACCATTTTACCAAATCCTGGGCGGCTTCACCGAATCCGACTCTTGCCTCTGGGCTGTGCCTTATGACCTTGGACCGCGCTCAGCACACCACGGAGGATATTGATGTCATCTTCGAGCAGCGGCGTGCGGCTAAAGATCCTTTTTACCTTTCTGAGAAGCTTTTCCGAGGGGCTTTTGAGGAATCCGATCTCTCTCAGCACCGTCTCGAGGTGAACAAAGAACCTCTGCACGTTCTCTGCTGTCGCAAATGACTCGGCGTCCGCTTCGGCAGAATCAGTAGCCGCCAGGGTAATGTCGCACCCCCCACACTGTGCTTCAGCTTTCTTCAACTCATAGGCCAGGACGATAACCGCTGCGGCCAGATTCACCGAAGGAAACGCCGGGTTGACTGGAATTCGTACATGGACCTGACAGCGCTCGAGCTCCTCATTAGTCAAACCACTCGCTTCCTGCCCAAATACCAGCGCAACATTGCCCTTCTGGCTCGCTCTGTACGCTAAGGCCATAGCTGATTCAGGCTCCAGAACTGGCCAACGTACCGTCCGATGGCGGGCTGAACTGCCAATGACCAGCCCACATTCCGCAACAGCCTCATCAAGGGTCTCGCAGACCCTTGCCGTGCTCAACAGCCACTCCGCGCCTGCTGCCCGAGCCAATGCTTCCGGTGACGGAAAGGTGCGAGGTCCAACCAGGTACAGGTTTTCGAGCCCCATATTGGCCATCGCTCTTGCCGCAGCACCAATATTCCCGGGATGGGTGGGACGAACCAGGATAACTCTGACACTATCGAGCGTCATAACCAAGGAATAAACGCATTCAGCAATGAGTCTTCCACCGTTAGACTATCAGTGACACAGGCAGCACCCAGCACCCCAGATGATGTCGTCAGGGCCTGGTGGGTAAAACCCGGCATTTCTTTTCACCGTTAACAGAGTAAATACAGATGCACCCCATGTTGAACACCGCTGTGCGGGCTGCCCGTCAGTCCGCACGGATTATTTTAATGCACTACGACCGGCTTGATCGCATCGAAGTCACCCAGAAAGGCCGAAACGATTTCGTCAGTCAGGCAGACACGGAAGCCGAGGAGATTGCGCTGGAGATACTTTTGAAGGCCTACCCCGAACACGGTGTGGTGGCTGAAGAGAGCGGCAGGCGTGAAGGAGGTGAATATACCTGGGTGATCGACCCATTAGACGGAACAACTAATTTCATCCACGGCTTCCCCCAGTTTGCCGTTTCTATCGCTGTCCTCAAGGGCTCGACAATCGAGCATGGTGTCATCTATGACCCGCTGCGAAACGAGCTCTTTACCTCGAGCCGTGGCCAGGGCGCCCAGTTGAATGATCGGCGAATTCGGGTTAGCAACTGTGGCCTACTGGAACTGGCGCTGCTCGGTACGGGGTTTCCTTTCAGGGAACTCGATCGACTCGATCAGTGGGTCAAGGCCTTCAGGACCCTAACTCGGCGCTCGGCTGGCATCCGGCGGACCGGATCAGCGGCCCTGGACCTTGCCTATGTCGCGGCAGGCCGGATGGATGGCTTCTGGGAGTTCGGGCTACAACCCTGGGACATGGCTGCGGGAGCACTGCTCATCCGGGAAGCCGGTGGGTTGATATCCGACCCCGCAGGGAGTCAGGACTTTCTCGACAGTGGCAATGTGGTCACGGCTAATCCGCGGATATTCAATGATCTACTTCGAATAATAGCCAAACACCATAACTGATTATTGGCCATGCCCCATCTTCCAGACAAAGACCTGGATTCTCATACGCCTATGATGCGGCAGTACCTGCGCATCAAGTCTTCACACCCGGATACATTGGTGTTTTACCGGATGGGTGATTTCTACGAGTTGTTCTATGAAGATGCTGAGAAAGCATCTCGGCTGTTGGACATCACTTTGACGGCGCGTGGCAAGTCTGCTGGGCAACCGGTACCCATGGCTGGTGTACCGGTTCACAGCGTCGATCAGTATCTTTCCAAACTAGTGCGTCAGTCGGAGCCGGTTGCGATATGTGAACAGATCGGTGACCCGGCCAGGAGCAAAGGGCCGGTGGAGCGCAAGGTTGTCCGTGTCGTCACACCCGGTACGCTGATTGAAGAAGATCTACTGGATGAGAAAAGCGAGAACAGCATTGCGGCTGTCTGGATCAAAGAGGAGAACTACGCGATTGCAATACTGGAAATCTCCAGCGGTCGTTTCGAAGCCCGGGAACCACCCACCATCAAAGCATTACGTGAGGAACTGGAGCGTCTGCAACCCGCTGAGCTGCTATACCCGGAAGACCCGGTTGACCCGGATTATCCAGTGTTCGCAAACCTGCCGACCCGTACTGTCCCATCGTGGTACTACGATCTGGACCGAGCCAGTACTCGATTACAGGAGCTGCTGGGCACCCGTGATCTCAGCGCTTTTGGCTGCCCAGGTCATCCTGCTGCCACGGCAACCGCAGGTGCTCTGATCCAGTACGTTCAGGATCTGCGCGGCACCACCCTGCCCCACATCAATTCGCTGACCATTGCAAATTTTGGCGACCAGATCATCATCGACCCTGCCACACGGCGAAACCTGGAGATAGAAAACTGCAACTCTCCCGGCGGGATCTCGCTTGTCGACCTTCTGGATGAATGCGCGACTGGCATGGGCAGCAGACAGTTACGCCGTTGGTTGACCAGCCCAACACTCAACCGCCACGAACTAACAGAACGGCATGACGCTTTAACGGCACTGTCAACTCTCAAAACAGACGATCTTTTCCGATGCTTAAGAAAAATCGGCGATATCGAACGAGTTCTGTCCAGAATCGCAATGGGTACCGCAAAACCGGCAGATCTCGTGCGACTCCGGATGGCCTATGCCGTACTCCCTGACCTGGGTGATCAACTGCGGGCAACGGGGAATGCACGCCTGGCCCGGCTGGCCGGGTCCTCGAACCCCGAGCCGCAGATACTCGAACTCCTGGAACGCTCTATCGCTGAGGAACCGGCGCCATTGATACGAGATGGGGGAGTCATCCGGACCGGCTTTGACGCAGAGCTCGACGATTTGCGTACCCTCCAATCTGATGACAACGCTCTTTTACTGGAAATTGAAAAACGTGAACAAGCCAATTCAGGCATCCGCTCACTCAAAGTTCAGTTCAATCGGGTCCACGGCTACTACATCGAGGTACCCCGTTCGCAGGCCGATCACGTCCCCCTCGCCTACCACCGTCGCCAGACATTGAAGAACGTAGAGCGCTACACCACAGAGGAACTCAAGACCTACGAAGACAGAGTACTCCGAGCCAGAGAAAGAGGGCTCGCCCGTGAGCGGTATCTGTACGAAGATCTTCTGCAAGGCTTCCAATCCGATCTTCCGCGACTCCAGGCCGGTGCCAGAGCAATTGCTGAAGCCGATGCTCTGGACAATCTGGCCCGCCGTGCGGGCGATCTGGACTTCTGTCGTCCGGAACTGGTCGAAGAACCGGTACTCACAATCACTGGCGGCCGCCATCCAGTGGTAGAACACAGCCAGGCCGAACCATTCATCGCCAATGATCTGAAGCTCGATGAAGTCGATCGAATGTTACTGATCACCGGCCCGAACATGGGTGGCAAAAGCACTTATATGCGGCAGGTCGCACTGATCGTACTCTTGGCCCACACTGGCAGCTTTGTTCCGGCCGATTCTGCCCGTGTAGGGCCGGTCAGGCAGATCTTCACCCGTATCGGCGCCTCCGACGATCTAGCCGGCGGCCGGTCGACATTCATGGTCGAGATGACCGAAATGGCCTATATCCTGCGCAACGCCAACTCCGAAAGCCTCGTCCTTGTCGACGAGATAGGCCGGGGGACAAGCACTTTTGATGGACTGGCGCTCGCCTCATCGTGCGCCCTTGATCTCGCAAACAGGATTAATAGCTTTACCTTGTTCTCAACGCATTACTTTGAACTGACTGCCCTGCCTGCCCGGGCACCCAGCATAGTTAACGTTCACCTCGATGCTGTTGAACACGGCAACGGCATTGTCTTTCTATACCAGCTAAAACCAGGTCCTGCCAGTCGGAGTTACGGTCTGCAGGTTGCCAGACTTGCTGGGCTACCCGAGTCGGTACTGACTGATGCGCTGGAACGATTGCTCGAACTTGAGCAACGTTACGAGCGAATCAGTGACAAAAACCGTCCCCAACAGGTGCCAATCTTCGCCGCCCAGGATGAGACGGGCAAAAAACAGGCCATCCAGCGGCTCCAGAGGCTGGACGCCGAGTCGATCAGCCCTCGCGACGCCTTGGCACTATTGTTCGAATTGCAGCGCCTGGTCGGGGAGTCAAAGTGATACTCGGCCGGCCCAGTTCCCCTGGCCCACTTGTTTTCCCAAAATGACAGTCGACAGGCTACTGGTCTGGAGTAAAATCAACCCTCCAACAGACGCCCAGACACAACCCGGAGCCAGATTATGACCTACGTCGTTGTCGATTCATGCATACGCTGCAAACTGACTGATTGTGTCGAGGTGTGTCCAGTCGACTGCTTCCACGAAGGACCTAACTTCCTGGTCATCGATCCAGAGGAGTGTATCGACTGCAGCCTGTGCGAGCCCGAGTGCCCGGTGGATGCAATCTACGCCGAAGAAGATCTACCGGCGGACCAGCAGAATTTTCTAGCACTCAATGCCGAACTTTCCCTGCAATGGCCAGTGATCACCGAGATGAAAGATCCGTTGCCTGATTCCGATGAATGGCGGGACGTTAAAGACAAACTGCAGTACTTGGAACGCTAGCCACGCCGTTGATCGTGACCCCGGCAGGGCCTGGCGCCGGATTCAATCACGGAAATTTACGTACTGTAGCGGCAATCCGATGTCCTCGTTCTTCAGTAGCGCGATCACTGCCTGCAGGTCATCCCGCTTTTTTCCGGAAACCCGTAACTGGTCTCCCTGGACAGCGGCCTGTACCTTCAGTTTTTCTTTTTTGATTTTCTTAACCAGGGTTTTGGCAAGCTCCGATTCTATGCCATGCCGAATCCTGATCTCCTGTCGGACCTTGCCCGCACCCCGTTCCACAACCTCATCGGGTTGTAGGCAAGTGACGTCGATTCCACGCTTGGCAAGTCTCATGTCTAGAATATCGGTGATCTGGCCAATCTTGAAGTCATCGTCAGCGTAGATTGTCAACAATGACTCGGCCTGCTCTACCCGGGCGTCACTGCCCTTGAAATCAAAACGATTGCTGACCTCACGATTGACCTGATCTACCGCGTTTCTTACTTCGTGCCAGTCGACCTGGCTCACCACATCAAATGTCGGCATTTTGTAAACCTCCGTGCATCACTGGTCAAATTGTTTCTTTATTCGCGATTGTAAGGTGTCAGCGACCGGAACTCGGCCACAATCCCGGCAAAAAAGATGCCCCAGTGAACCCAGACTGAGCTTGATTATCGATTAGCCTGCAAATCACAGCCACCACATGCCGGCTTGAAGGACGATGTTGGTCATAATTCCAGCGGCAATATCGTCAGCTACGATCCCCGCCCCGCCCTTGATCTTTCGCTCCAACAGTCCTATCGGGGGCGGCTTGATAATATCGAAGCATCTGAAGAGCACAAATCCTGCAACGATGCTCCAGGGTGTCAGTGGTATCGCGATCATTGCCACCAGATAGCCGGCAATCTCGTCGATCACGATCGATCCGTCGTCGTCGCTGTTCAAATATCGGGCCGCCATGCCAGCAACCGGCACAGCAAATAACCCGAAGGCAACAGCAAACATCACAGCCAATAATGGATCGAATGAAGACTGCAGCCAGACCAACGGCAAACCGATCAGCGTTCCGAAAGTACCGGGTGCTACTGGCGATCGACCGACACCGAACCCTTGGGCCGTGAACACCGCGACTCTGCCAACCGACAAGTGCAGCCCGTACATGGATCAGCCCCCATCCGGCCAATTGTGGAGATGACCTGCACCAGTCACGTTGTAATGTTTCGAATCCGGCCCGGTCAGCTGTATGCCCTCATCAGCACAGACCTCACCGATTTTTGTTATCTGGTGGTCTTGTTGCTTCTCCAGTGCTTCTATCTCCGCTTCGTGCCGCCTCGGCACTGTAAAACACAATTCATAATCGTCCCCGCCCGCAAGTGCTGACGACCGCGCGGCTCGCTGGCCACAGACAGCCAACGCTGCCGGCGACACTGGCAGTAATGAAACCTCCAGGACCGCCCCGAGACCACCACTGTAGTGCAGGATGTGCCCAAGATCGGCTAGTAATCCGTCGGATAGATCAATCGCAGCACTGGCGAGACCTCTTAACGAGCAGCCCAGGGTAACCCTCGGTTGTGGGGCATTCAGCCGCCTCATCAGCCAAACCTCATCTGGATCAGCTGGATCGACCCCCGCCTGGACAATGCCAAGCCCGATCGACGCATCGCCGAGGCTTCCACTGATCCAGATCTGGTCTCCCGGCCTGGCACCACCTCTTGTGATGGCGGTTCCGGCAGGCAGGGTTCCAACGACCGTGACCGTAATACACAATGGACCCCTGCAAGTATCACCGCCAATGAGAACAACATCGTATTCGTCAGCAAGACTCATAAACCCTAGCGAGAATTGGCTGATCCAATCGTCGTCAGCTTGTGGCAAGACCAGGTTCAACAGTGCCCAACGGGGAACCGCCCCCATTGCGGCAAGATCACTCAGATTGACCGCGAGGCTCTTGTGACCCAGGTCGAGAGCATTGGTACCAACCGGGAAATGGACCGATTCAACCAGCGTGTCGGTGGCGAGCACTGTCTCCTCCCCCGCCGGGTTTTCGATGACGGCACCATCATCGCTGATCCCTACAACCACACCCGTCGGGTATGAACCGCGTAGAAAGTAACGGTCGATGATCTCGAATTCGTCCATCGGGCCTAGCCGGCCGGTAGCCTGGATTCTTTGCCTTGCTGGATCTGCTTGCTCAAACAATCAAGAACCCCGTTGACAAACCGGTAGCCTTCCTCTGACCCGAATATCCGGCACAGTTCGACGGCCTCATTCAGAACAACCTTATGAGGGATCTTTGGCTCGTGCAGCAGCTCATAAGTCGCAAGGCGCAGAATCGACCGTTCTACCGGATCCAATGAGTCTAACTCGCGAGAGAGACAAGGTCCCAGACACTCATCCAGAGAGGCGCAATTGCCCGGAATGTTCTCAATCAGTTGAAGGAAGTAATCTCGATTCACACCAGAGTATGCATCATCACTGATAAATCCGGGTTCGATCTCGGCAGCACTCTGACCGGTCAATTCCCACTGGTAAAGCGCCTGCACTGCGCTACGACGAGCCAGATGGCGGCTGCCCGAACTCATCCCTTTACTAGGGGTGGGTCGCTGAGGTATTCGATCACTCTTAATCCGAACCCAGACAATGCGTGTGTCCGGCGGGGCGTTCCCATAACGATGACATCACCGACATTTAGATCAGCCAGGATTTGACTTCCGGCACCCAGCATCCGCAACTCCCGACCCTCACCATCATCACTGGATTCACCGCGAAGTCTTCGTTCCAGTGTTGCTGCATCCTCGGCATAGGCAAGGAGCACGAGCACACCATGGCCTTTTGCAGCGATCTGCTGCAAGGCCGCGTCGACGGTCCAGCGTCCACTATCCCTGGCTTCGGCCAGCATGTCATACACGCCGCGATGGCTTTGAACCCGAACCAACGTCGGTTGATCCGTTTTCATATTTCCTGAAACCAGCGCCAGGTGAACATGTCGCAACTCGGCATCTTCGTAGACCACCGCACGGAATTGACCGTGTCGGGTCTCAATAAGATTCTCCGAGACACGCCAGACTGTCGGTTCATTTTTGAGGCGATAGCGGATCAGATCGGCAATCGCGCCGATCCGGATCTGATGTTTGTTTCCAAATTCGACGAGATCTGGGAGGCGGGCCATGGTGCCATCCGGGTTCAGAATCTCGCAAATCACGCTAGCAGGCTCAAAACCGCACATTCGAGCCAGATCCACTCCCGCTTCAGTGTGCCCGGCCCGGGTCAATACGCCGCCGGGTTGTGCCATGACCGGAAAGACGTGACCTGGTGTCACGATATCGTCGGCCGTAGCATTCTCGCTGACTGCCGACAGGATTGTCGTCGCCCGATCAGCGGCCGAAATGCCGGTAGTAACGCCGCGCGCCGCTTCAATAGACACAGTGAAGTTTGTCGAATAACGGGAATCGTTGTCCCTGACCATCAGTGGTAGATTGAGTCTTTGGCAGCGCTCATCGGTTAGTGTCAGACAGATCAAACCACGTCCATGTGATGCCATGAAGTTAATGTGGTCAGCGGTCACACAGCCCGCCGCAATGACCAAATCTCCTTCATTCTCTCGGTCCTCGTCATCAACCAGAATCACCATCTTACCGTTCCGGTAGTCCTCGAGGATCTCCTCGATCGGACTGACCCGCAAATCCGGCAGATCGGGTTTGAGCGTCATATCCTTACCTCTCCAGCTTCAAACCAAAACCGTCTCGCCCTCGCCACTAAATCGGAACGCCTCATCTCTGACAATCCCATAGCCTTTTGAGATAACGTGCGACCAAGTCGACTTCGACGTGTACGCTGTCACCAGATTCAAGACTGCCCAGGGTCGTGACAGTGAGCGTATGCGGCACAATATTGACCTCGATGTCGACTGCACTCGTGGAGTCACTCACCTTGTTAATAGTCAGGCTGACTCCATCTAGCGCCACCGAACCTTTCTCAGCAAACAATTGTGCCAGGGTTCGTTTGCAGCGGAATATCATGCATTCCGAACGGGCAGCCGCCCGCCGGTCAACCAAAGTGGCGATTCCGTCGACATGTCCGGAAACCAGGTGACCACTGTACCGGTCGTTATATATCATTGCCCGTTCCAGGTTCACCAAGTCACCGATCTCTAATGCCCCCAGATTGGTCCGATCGAGGGTTTCAAGAGAGATGTCAAAATCGAACCGGGCGCCGTCTTGCTTGACGACTGTCAGGCAGGCACCATTGACAGAGATGCTCTCGCCGACCCTTACCACCTCTTTTTCCAGCACACTTGCATAGAGACCAAGGCATAGATCCCCCCCTTGTCGAGTCATCAATGCCACCTCGCCGCGGGCCTCCACGATACCAGTGAACATCACTCGCTCCCGTCTCGGATCGGTCGATAAATCACCTTTATATCTGGCCCTATCCGGCCGACATCTAGAATCTCATATCGAATTCGATCTTTCATGCTCCTGATACCCCGAACGACGAACATTCCGCGACCGCTACTGCCCAGAACATCCGGCGAGTTGTAGGTTACGATTTCATCTACAAGTCCTGCAGCCATGAAGGCCCCGGACACGCCGGCTCCAGCCTCGACCAGGATATCATTACAACCGCGTTGACCAAGCAGCTCAACCAACCCAGAAAGGTCAACACGACCGTCAGCTCCCGTCATACGCATACACTCTGTCCTGGAGTCAAATATATAGTCATAGGGGTCTTTTCCTGAGGTTACGATCAGCACCGGCCCAGGCACGCTGAAAATTGCGGCACCAGGCTCAAGGCGGGCGTTGCCGTCCAGTACCACCCGCAGACTAGGTGCCAATGGCTCATCCACGCGCGCGTTCAGTCGTGGGTCATCCTCGATCACTGTTCCGATACCGGTAACCAGAGCGCAACTGCGCGCTCGCAGGCGATGCACGTCCTGCCGAGCTGCTTCAGAGGTGATCCACTGGCTGCTGCCATCCATCGCAGCTGTTCTGCCGTCGAGAGTAGCAGCCACCTTGACTCGGACCAGGGGCCGCCCTGTTTCCATCCGTTTGACAAATCCCTCATTGAGCTTGTGAGCCTCCACAGAACCGATTCCAACATCGACATCAATCCCGGCTGCTCGCAACGTCTCAACTCCCTGACCGGATATTTTCGGGTTTGGATCCAGCATCGCGGCTACGACACGCTTAACACCAGCTCTTATAAGACTGTCAACACATGGCCCGGTACGGCCCGTATGACTGCACGGCTCTAGGGTTACGAACACTTCCGCACCACTGGCTCGCCTGCCAGCTTGCTCCAGCGCCATGATCTCAGCATGGCTCTCACCCGCCCATTCGTGCCAGCCCTCGCCTACGACTTCGTCGCCAAGCACGATCACACAGCCGACTCGAGGGTTGGGTCGTGTTGTATAAAGCCCCTTAGAGGCGAGCGCCAGGGCTTGCGACATACACCGTTGTTCCCGTTGCTCCTCGGCAGGCGCTGAATTCATTTCTTTGGTGCCATTTCTGGGTCAGCCAGCAACGACAATTGAGCGACTTCCGGGGCGTGCTGCCGCGAGCGCTCCAGTCGGTCGACTTCATCGGTGAATGCCGAGGCATCCTCGAAACGTCGATAGACCGAGGCGTAGCGCACGTAAGCCACCTCATCCAGCTTCTGCAAAGCATCCATCACCACCTGCCCGATCAGGGACGAGCTTATTTCCCGTTCCCCGGAGAGTTTCTGCAGACGGGTTATGCTGAGCACTGTAGCCTCGATTTCATCCACCCCGACGGGACGTTTTTCCAAAGCTCGCATGATGCCACGTCGCAGTTTCTCTTCATTCCACAACTCACGTCTTCCGTCACTCTTAATGACCCGAGGGTGATCCAGTGCCGATCGCTCGAAAGTGGTAAAACGATGTTCACAGCCCTGGCAGGCTCGACGCCGGCGGACGGTATCACCGCCGTCGCTCAGCCGGGAATCGATGACCCGAGTCTGGTCGGATCCACAGCCGGGGCAGCGCACGTTGGCCCCTGAAAAGTTCGGAAGCGCCGTTGCCTCATGGCAACGCGTCTGCTTCCTCTCCTTCTTTACTGACCGGCAGCATGTCATCGCGGGATATCCCCATGCTCAAGACAACCGGGCTTGCCACAAAAATAGACGAATAGGTTCCGACCAGAACTCCGATCAGCAACGCCGCGGCGAACCCTTTGATGATCTCGCCGCCAACCAGTAACAGCGTCACGACCACCAGCAGCGTGGTCAATGAAGTCAGCAGGGTGCGGCGAAGAGTCTGGTTGATTGCGCTGTTCATGATCTCGCTGACCGTACCACGGCGCATCTTGCGGAAATTCTCCCGTATTCTGTCAAACACAACAATTGTGTCGTTCAACGAATATCCAATTACCGCCAGTACCGCAGCAAGTACCGGCAGAGAGAACTCAAGACCGGTTAAAGAGAAGAACCCTATCGTGATCGCCACGTCATGAACAAGGGCCGTGACGGCCCCCAAGGCGAAACGCCACTCGAACCGCCACGCTACGTAAGCCAGGATCCCGATCAATGCGTACAGCATGGCCAGGCCGCCATCCTCCGTTAATTCGTCACCCACCTGGGGACCGACAAACTCGACACGCCGCATCTGCACGTGGCAATCCTGGGATTGATTGCTGGCTGTCACGCAGCGTTGGTTTTTCCCCTCCGGACTGTCCGCCAGAGTTTCCGAGAACGGTGCTCTTAGGGATGCCATGATCAGGCTACTGGTCTCAGCAGCGTTGGTCGCACTATTGGCCGGGAGTCGAATCATGACATCGCGGGAGGTCCCGAAATACTGAACAATGACATCGTCAAATCCTGCATTTCGCAGATTCGCCCGGATCTCGTTTGCGTCTACCGTCTCGGCATAAGAGACTTCAACCAGCGTCCCACCAGTGAAATCGATACCGAAGTTCAGGCCCCGGAAGAAAAGCGACACCAGTCCGATCGCAATGACAACTAGCGATGCCAGGACTGCCTGTTTTCGCCAACCTAGAAAATCAAGTCGTGTGTCTCGCTTAAGAAATTCCATAACTCGCCTTAGATCGCTAGCTTTTTTACCCGCTTGCCACCGTACAGAAGGTTGACCAGACCCCGCGTCACCATGATTGCCGTAAACATCGAAGTCAAAATACCGATGCTGAGTGTTACTGCAAACCCCTTGATCGGGCCTGTACCGAAATTGAACAATACAACCGCTGCGATCAGGGTCGTGATGTTGGCATCGACGATTGTAGAAAGAGCCCTGTCATAGCCCAGATGGATACTGGCCTGCGGAGAATTCCCGTTCCGTATCTCTTCGCGGATCCGCTCGAATATCAGCACGTTTGCGTCGACTGCCATACCAACCGTCAGCACGATGCCTGCTACGCCTGGCAGTGTCAGTGTCGCCTGAAACAAAGACAACACCGCCACGATCAGCACAAGGTTAAGCGCCAGAGCTACGTTTGCAAACAGGCCAAACGCCCGGTAGTACAGGAACATGAAAACCAACACCAGCACGAAACCGACAATAACCGACCGAAACCCCTGATCGATGTTGGCCTTACCAAGACTGGGGCCGACAGTTCGCTCTTCGATGATCTCGACCGGAGCGGCAAGAGCTCCTGCGCGAAGAAGCAACGCAAGGTCACGAGCCTCATTAACACTGTCGAGACCCTCGATCTGGAAACGTTTACCAAGTTGGTCGCGAATTACCGGTGCCGTAATGACCTCTTCGATTCGCTCCTTGATCCTGAGCGCCTTTCCATCATCCCCAATGACCAGACGACCGTCAGCATCTGTCTTGGCCGTGGAACGCAGTTCTATGTAGACAACCGCCATCCGCTTACCGATATTGTCACCGGTAATGCGCTGGTTGATTCTGGCTCCAACCGCATCCAGGCTGATACTGACGATCGGCCCGCCGCTCTGCGTGTCGATACTGGCGGCCGCGTCGACGATGTTCTCCCCGGAGTAGATCACACGCTTTTTCAGAAGGATCGGCCGATCGTCGCGCATCCGATAAAGCTTGGAGGCGGGCGGAACTTTACCCCCCACAGCAGCATCCAGACTGTGCTCCTCGTCGACCAGCATCATCTCCAGCGTGGCCGTCCGACCGAGAATACGCTTGGCGCGGGCCGTATCCTGAACACCGGGCAGCTGAACCACGATCCGGCGCTCACCCTGCCGCTGGACGACCGGCTCGGCTACACCGAGTTCGTCAATCCGGTTCCGGAGGGCAGTAATGTTCTGCGTCAAGGCAAATTCGGATAGATCCTGCGTCTCGGAAGGGCTCAGCGTGCCCCGAAGTTGCTGTTCCCCGGAATCCTCGACCTGCTGAATATCAAGCCCAGGAAACTGCTGTTTTACGGTCCGCACAGCCGCCTCGAGGTCGCCCGGGTTTCGTAACCGAATGCTTATCGCACCGCCGGGTTGTCGCCTGACCTCTTTGTAACGCAGCTTCTCATTGCGCAACGCAGCCCGAAGATCAGCAACGTAGCGTTCTTCTGCGCGTCGCATCACGCTTTCCATGTCTACTTCCATCAGGAAATGTACACCACCACGCAGGTCCAGCCCCAGGTACATCGGTTTCGAGCCAATCCGGGCAAAAAGATCCGGCGCCGCTGACAGCAGTGTCAGGGCAATGGTGTAGCGGTTTCCGAGTTCAACCTCGAGCAGATCCCTCGCTTTGAGCTGATCATCCGGACTGACAAAAGTCAGATTGATGCCCTTATCGTCGAGAATCGCCGACCTGAGTTCGATCGATCCATCGAGCACCGACTTGACGCGCTTGAAATCGGCCGATGACAACGATGTGCCTCGTGAGCCGCGAATCTGTATACCCGGATCGTCCCCGAACAGATTCGGCAGCGCGTAGAACAGCCCCGGCACGATCACCAGTGCGATGATCAGCCACTTCCACCAGGCATAGTGGTTATGCATCGTTAGCCTGTCAGGTGGAGTCTGCTGCGCCCTTGGGAATCATCTGGGCAATCGACGGCCGCTGCACCTTGACGTTGACACCCTTGGCGATCTCCAGAGATACGAAGTTGTCATCCAGATCTACCACTTTGCCCAGCAAGCCACCGTTCGTGGCAACGTCATCACCCTTCTTGATCGACGCCACCATCTCTTTATGCTGCTTAGCCCGCTTCTGCTGGGGGCGAATCAGCAGGAAATAGAAAAGGACAAAGATGATGACCAATGGCGCCAAGCTGAGCAGCCCACCGCCACCTTCGCCGCCTATTTGTGCCCATGCATCTGATATCAGGAAACTCATTGCAGAATACCCGGTCTTTAGCTAGAAAAGCGCCCGATTATGCCACATCCGCCCCCCCTCCGAGGTAACTCTCGAGGAAGGCCCGACTGAACGAATCCAGCGTTCCTGTCGCCACGGCGCCGCGGATGTCTTCCATCAAGGCTCCAAAAAACCACAGGTTGTGCAGCGTGCAGAGGCGCTTTCCAAGGCTCTCACTGGTAGTGAACAGGTGTCGAAGATAACTCCGACTGTAGCTGATACAAGCGGGGCACCGGCAATCTTCTTCAATGGGATTCGTGTCCGTACGATTAGCAGAATTCTTCAGTCTAACGATTCCATCCCGGGTGTAGAGCCAGCCATTACGGGCGTTGCGGGTCGGCAGAACACAGTCGAAAAGATCGATACCAGATCGAACACCGGTGAGAATATCCTCCGGCCTTCCGACACCCATCAGATAACGAGGACTCCCACCTGGCATCTGGGGTGTGATCTGTTCCAGAACACTGTGCATCTGCTCGGTTGGCTCTCCCACGGAAAGCCCGCCCAGAGCATAACCATCAAAGCCTATCTCTTCTAAAGCCTCGAGCGAACGAATCCTGAGTTCCGGATAAATTCCACCCTGCGCGATCCCAAACAGGGCCTGATCTTCGCCACCGTGTGCATCACGACAGCGCCTGGCCCAGCGCAATGACCTGTTCATTGATGATTCCGCGTTCTCATAAGTCGTGGGGTACGCCGTGCACTCGTCAAAGACCATAACGACATCCGAGCCCAAATCTTGCTGTACCGACATTGATTCCTCGGGCCCCAGATAGACCTTGGAACCATCGAATGGGGAGCGAAATGTGACCCCCTGTTCAGTGATATTGCGGGAATCCGCCAGGCTCCAGACTTGGAAACCACCAGAATCAGTCAGTATGGGGCCCGACCAGTGCATAAAGTCATGCAGGGTGCCGTGGGCCTTGATCACTTGGGTGCCTGGCCGCAGCATCAAATGAAAGGTGTTGCCAAGGATGACCCTGGCGCCACTCTCGGCAACCTCTTCAGGCGCCACAGTTCTAACCGCCCCGCCCGTGCCGACCGGCATGAACGCTGGCGTCTCCACCTCGCCGCGTGAGAATATGATAGTGCCCCGGCGGGCGTTACCGTCCGTCGCAGTGACTGTAAACTGCATTACAGAGTCTCCGCTTTTGTCAGCAGCATCGCATCACCGTAGCTGTAAAAGCGATAGCTTTCCTTGACCGCATGCCTGTAAGCATCGAGCACCCTCTTCGTGCCGGCGAAGGCACTGACCATGACTAACAGGGTAGAGCGCGGCAAGTGAAAATTTGTGACGAGCAGATCAACCACTCGAAAACGATAACCTGGTGTGATGAAAATGCCGGTCTCACCTTCCTGGGCCGCAAGTGCACCCGACCGCGTCGCGCTTTCCAGGGCGCGGGCCACCGTCGTGCCCACTGCAACGACGCGACCACTTGATTGGCGTGTCCTCCGTATGGCATCAATGGCCTGCTGACCCACCGACATCCATTCCCTGTGCATCCGATGACATTCTATGCGTTCGCCTCTCAAGGGCTGAAAGGTGCCTGCCCCGACGTGAAGCGTGACGAACGCCGAATCAATGCCTCGAGAGCCGAGACGGGCGAGTAACGCCTGATCGAAGTGGAGACCCGCCGTCGGCGCTGCCACGGCACCAGGCACCCGAGCGTAAACTGTCTGATAACGATCCTGGTCATATTCTTCTGCTTTTCGCTTGATGTAAGGGGGCAAAGGGACCCGGCCCTCCTCGGTCAGAATGCTGCACATAGGAACTTCGCTTAACGAGACCAATATCTTGAACCCCGACGTTTCTGCTTCAACCCCGAGTGGCCGGCCACCCGCCGTGGTCAGCTTTGTCCCGACTCTGACTGGCTTGTTCGATCCTATCTGCGCCAGGCATTTCGAATCGCCCAGTAATCGTTCGATCAGAATTTCAACCGCACCACCGGTCTCTGACTTGCGTGCCAACAGTCGAGCCTTGAGTACTCTCGTGTCATTAAAGACAAGCAGATCTCCGGGCTGAAGCACTTGAGGAAGATCTGAGAATTTGAGGTTCTCGACTGGCGCATCTGAATTCGGGACGACCATCAAGCGGCTCGCCGAGCGCTCGGCCAAGGGCCGCTGCGCAATCAACTGTTCAGGCAGGTCGTATTGAAAATCCTGGCAGCGCATGGTACTCAATGTCGCTTGGCCACGCCGGGACGGCCGATACGGGGAGGCACCGGGATTATGATTTGATTGGAGTTAGCTGCCATGTCATGCTCCGACTTAGGCCCTAATTGTAGTGGCCAAACACTATCCCGGTTATTTCTTCCAGACATTATTCACAACCCGTCACTTGCAACTGCGCTTATGGCCTCTCATTTGCCGCTGCCAGTAGTCGACCTTAATATCCATCAAGGCCATTCTGATGACCCCGGCGTCGCACAGGCGCTCGACAGGGCCCTGTCGGGCTTCGGTTTCTGTTACGTCACGGGCCACGGAGTGCCCCGCGAAATAATCAATGAGTTGTTCCAGGCAAACCGACAGTTCCATGCCCAGACCGAAACTGAAAAACAATCTGTTCAAATCAACCGCTATCACCGCGGGTACATCAGTGACCAATCCAGTACTCTGGTCACGTCGTCCATTGAAAAGCCCACGGGTCCGAATCATTCGGCGTCCTTCATGGTCATGCAGCCTGTCGATTCTGCGCACCCCCTCTGGGGAAGCGCTGTTTTCGGTCCCAACCAGTGGCCTGATGAACTGGGGGCCCGTTTCAGGGGCGTTATCGAATCTTACTACCAGGCGATGGCGGAGCTGTCCCGCTACCTGACGCGTCAGCTTGCTAGAGCCCTGGGNCANAACACCAACGTGTTCGATCNGTTCTTCACCGACCCGACCGTCTTTCTACGTCTATTGCGATACCCTCCAATCAAATCTCCAGGCAGGGTAAAGGGATACGGTGCAGCCCCGCACACCGACCATGGCTTCATCACCCTCGTTGCGCAGGACGGCAGGAGGGGGCTTGAGGTACGCCATCCAGACGGCCGGTGGCTACCGATCGAACCCCGGCCGGCTTCTTTTGTCTTAAACGTGGCGGATATCTTGTCGCTGTGGTCAGGGGGGCGCTGGCCATCGACCCCACACAGAGTCACTCTGGGTACCACAGAACGTTTCTCTGCCGCCTTTTTCTTTGATCCGAATTTCGATACCTGGGTCGAACCGCTGAACTGTCCTAATGGATCACCCAACCATTCAAAGTCTGTGCATTACGGTGACTACCTTATGGCACGGTTTGACCGCAACTATGCCTACCGGCACGCAGGTACTGATGAATCAGCACCTGCTTCCGAGTGCTGAGCCTCAACCGGCAGTAGCGGCGCCCATCACCCTAGCGATGAAACCATCCATGAAATCAGGATTAATCCAACGCACCACCGCCACCAGGTCGCGGGGCGCATCTACCCACACATAGTTGGCCCCGGCCCCATAGGCAAACACACTGGATTCCGGAGCACTGGCAAACATCTCACGGTCTGTATTCAGCCACCACATGAGTCCATAGCTCGGATTGAGCACGCAAGGCTCGAAGAGCTGTGCAATCAGCTTTCTGGGCAGCACCTCATAGCCACCCCAAAACCCGCCTCTGGCGATCAGAAGCCCCATCCGGGCATGATCTATCGCGCTGATCCAAAGCCCCCCTCCCCAGTGGGCTCCACCCGATACGGACGGGATCGTCTGCCCGTTTATCTCAACCCAGCTGTTTCGGTACCCGTACCACTCCCAACTCCGACCGGCACCAATGGGGTCCATGATGTATTCGCGCAGAACCTCCCCCAATGGACGCCCGAAAAGCAGGGTCAGGCACAACGCTGCCAGGTTGACCCGCACGTCGTTGTATTCCCAGTGGCTCCCGGGCGAGCACAGACGGCGCGGGCCACCTTTGGCCAAAGTTCTCGACCCCGGTCCAACCTGCCGGTTCCGATCAACCTGATCCGGTTTTGTCCACAGGGTTCCCTCCCACTCACTGGTCTGCTGTAACAGATGACGCCAGCTGATCCTCTGATTTTGCGGTGTCTCAAAATGTGCGCACAAATCATAATCCTGCAACAGGTCGTCGAGGCTTCGAATCAAACCCAGCCTGAGAGCGACGAGTGCGCACAGGGCGATATAACTCTTTGTCGCACTAAATGTCGTGTCCACCCGGTCAGCATTGCCCCACTCTGCGATGATAGCTCCCCGACTGACGATAACCCCTGTAGGTCCACCTCGGGGTTTCAGAGGACCCAAGATCTCATTCCAGGGTGGCGGTTCATCACCGGCTATCGCCTTCTGTTCGGAAAGATCGATTAACCAGTCGGTTTCATGCTCACAGGCATAAGCGACAGCCGCCTGTATTCCGCTCTCGTCAAAACCGACTTCAGCGGGCGGCGATCGCTGCCAAACATCTGCCCGGGGCGGTATTTCAGTGTTTGTCGTCAACAACTCCGCCTATGGATTGGTTACCCTCGAAACGTCCAAAAAAGACTTTCGTTCCGGGGGGTCGGATAACTTTACGCTGTCATCTCCAGTAGGGAATACATAGTCTCTTCTGTCAGATTGCCGCCGGTNACGAGGGCNACNGTCACCAAAGACCGNTCGACCTTGTCGGANAGATANCCCGCAGCCGCGACCGNCCCAGCNGGTTCAACCANCANCTTGCCGCGAAANAGCAGATCACGAAAAGCCTGACNNATTTCCTTCTCTGAGACCAGTACCACGTCGTCCATGTATGCCTGCAGGTGATGAAACGGAAACGTTCCCGGATANCGNGCNGANAAACCGTCTGCGATCGAATCCCANTGAGTGATCGTNACNGGCTCGCCCGCNCGCCGGGACAGATAATAGGCGTTCGCGNTTTCGGGCTGGACGCCCACCACACGGACATCCGGCGCAGTCAGCTTGACGGCACTGGCAACCCCCGCAGCNAANCCACCGCTGGAAACCGGCACCAGAACCTGCTGAACNCCCGGNAGATCCTCGACGATCTCAAGACCGATGCTGGCGTGGCCNGCNACGACCGGCCTATGCTCCCAGGTGTCGATNCCCNTCATACCNCGTTCGCGGGCCACCTTTTCAACGGTCGGCTGCCGTTGCAGCGCATCTTCGCCGCAAAACACCACCTCCGCACCCAGGTCCCTGGTCGCTGCGATCTTATACTCGCTGGTCTGATCGAGCATCACCACCACAATCGTCACCCCCAACGTTGACCCGGCGAAGGCGAAGGCCTGTGCAAAATTTCCCGAGGAAGCCAAAACAACTCCCTGGGTCCGCTCCGTATCACTCATGGCGTTGAGCACATTGAATGCCGAGCGCACCTTGTAGGCCCCGGTAATCTGCAGGTTTTCCGCTTTTAGATACAAAGTCTCCCGGCCGGTATCACTGACCTTCGGGGCTAATGGCAAAATTGGTGTTCGTCGAACAATACTGGGCAACGCGTCTCTAGCCGTGCGTATCTCGCNAAGTGTGGTCAATTCATACATGATCAAACCAAGCATAACCAACCACCAGGGCATCTTCCAGCACGAGTTCGGNTGCCTTTGAGCCCAACCTGGCCGAAGCGCCAAATTTCAACCNGCAATCGCNTCNCGTCCACAGCAACTGGATTACCCGAATCAAACGTCTGAATTGTTGCGGGCGACAATATAGAATAAGCCTCCACAACGCCGAGGTGGCGAAACTGGTAGACGCGCCAGACTCAAAATCTGGTTTCAGCAATGAAGTGTCGGTTCGAGTCCGACCCTCGGTACCAATGTTTCTTCTATATATAGGGTTTTTCGCCCCTCTAGCCCTTAAATACCGTCCTGGGATCCTAATTGGGACCCTAATAGTAAATCCCACCGCTCACGATAGACCTCGAGTCTTCCTTATGTGTCTTCGGCTGTCGGCCATGCGGCTACTTTAATGCAATCCCCGAGTTTTTGGGATGGTGAGATGAAAAGAACGTGAGCCGGCAGAGCGACTAAGACAAAGAAATCAACGTGCGAGCAATCGTAGCGAACACCGTCGATGCCGCGCTTTAAGAGAAAAGAATATTTGGTTTTTTCGGATAGGCACAGATCTTCACCTGGACTCGGTGAATGTACTGACCCGAATCGACTAGAACGTCGTAAGGTAGGTTGTCGCCAATCGGCAGCGACAGGTTTAGCCCTTCTTCGGGGGCTCGGGCGATAAAGAACTGCTCGCCAGCTACGCCGATTGTCTTTGTATACATGATCTAGGTACACATNGCAGACCTATTCGGCCCCCAATAGGCCCCCAATCGTTATTAGATATGTGGAACCTTGTAGATACTCATGAACACGAAACTCCTGATAAAATAGTATTTGGGGGATTGGAAACAAGGGGAAAACGATGAGGATATAGTTGATCCTCGGTACCAGACACAACGCAAAACGCTTTTGGGAGCGCATAGTGCGACTCCACGCGAGAGACAGACGCTTCTCCGCCACCGCCGGGGGGACTCCTGCGGCCCCCGATTGAAGNCCCAGACCAGCGATACCCATACTCGGTGCAATCACTTCGATTTCAGGTACCCGATTCACGATTCGGCATTCGATTTCAGTGATAAACCTTCGTCCTTTTCGCCTGGTCGTAGGCGTCGTGAGTTTTTGCTGTNCTGGGTTTGGAACTGGGGGATNNCACCCAGTTCGAGCAGACGATGATCCAACCGGNGCNACGGCCCGTACCCGTGTGGTACCACTTGTTTTTTCGAGCGACAACACTGAAGTGGCCTTTGGCCTGGGGGGTGTCTCCATCGGTGCGGGTCAGGCCCAGGCNGCCCTCTTCGGCCTAGGCTTCAAATCTGAAAACGATTCCAGCGGCATTTCTGTCGGTGCGCTCAACTACCAGATTCCAGATCTTCCCCGGTGGTATTTCTCGGGTTTTTTCTATCAGTCGGATATGCCCAATTACCGCTACTTCGTCAGCGACAGCCCGGGCTTTGCCACGCGCAGTAACGACTCCACACCCCAGTTCAATACCCTAGGATTGAATGATCTTGTCGCGCGTATTCAGGCGCGTTGGATCTTGCCGATCGGTGCCGGAAAAAATGAGGGTTTCCGCCTTTCAAAGCGGGTGATTCTTCCCGAGCAATCGCAGCCCCGCATCTCTTTANANCCACAGCAAAGCGGGGTCAGCAGCATCCGCTTCGAATGGGAACAGCATCAGCGGGATTTCGCTGAATCCTCTGGGGTCACGAGGTCAGGCAGTGATGTTTTTCGCCTTCGGTTCGACTGGGACAACACCGGCTCGCGGCTGATCCCGAATTCCGGGGGACGCGCGCGGTTTGCTTCCCACTGGGGCAGAAACCACGCCGGCGGCGGACAGTGGCGGCTATATGAGGGTGCACTCAGCGGTTTTATCGGATTGCCGACCTCCCAGCGATGGGCAAGACAGCAGGTGCTGGCCTTGAATCTCCATGCAACCGTCACCCCGACCTGGGACTCGTTTACTGAACAGAATCGACCGCCCGAGTACCTGGGGGCCCGCTTGGGTGGTCTGATGCGTCTGCGTGGATATCGGGGATCCCGTTTCTACGATCAATCAAGTTGGGCCTACTCGGCCGAATATCGNCTGATCCCGACATGGCAGCCCTTGGCGAAGGTGTTCAGCCAACTAGGCTATCGAGTGCCCTGGTGGCAGCTGGCTGTCTTCACCGATTTGGGACGCGTCGCACCACATTTCGACATCAGCGAATTTCATCGCGACATGAGGTCTACGGCCGGTATGGGTTTACGGATACTGGCCGAGGGACTGCTGATACGGATCGACTTTGCCCGAAGCAACGAAGAATCGGCCACCCTGGTGACGATTGATCAGACCTTTTGAGTTTNCTGAAGTGAAAAATCGTCCCAGACATGTGCAAAGTAGAATCGGTACAATACGTCGCTTCATGTTTTTGTTTAACCGGTTCGAGCAGAAGTGTTTACTACCACAAACAAGGAGATGATCTAATGAAGGGATACGTCACGCTGGGCACAAATAACCTGGAAGCGGCTGTGGATTATTATGAGAAGCTGTTGTCGGGGCTTGGCATCAGCAAAGGCGCAGAGTTCCCTGGCCGTGCGGTCCGTTTCGGCACCGAATCCGGAACTGAACTGGTCGTCATTACCCCGGCTGACGGTAAACCGGCGACAGCCGGCAACGGAACTATGGTCGCCCTCAAAGCAGAAAGCCAGGAACAGATTCAGCAACTGCACGCCAGAGCACTGGAACTTGGCGGCACGGATGAAGGCGCACCTGGATTTAGGACGGAGACTTTCTACGGCGCCTACTTTCGGGATCTGGACGGCAACAAGCTGGTCCTGTATACCGAGTGACGGAACCCAGACAAGCGCCGGTTGTCGAATCGGGAAGCCGGCTGAGTGGAAAGACATGACCGACTCGCAATTCAACTCATCAGACACACGGGGGTTTGCCGGAGTTTTCCCCGCAAATCCAACGCCAATTACCGGAACCGGCGAGATTCATGAAGAGGCGCTACGGGCTATTCTCGAAGACAATATGGCGCACGGGGCAAATGGATTCTGGCTGGCCGGCACATCCGGCGAGGGGCCTTTGCTATCCGAAGCGCAGCGCGACCGGGTCGCAGCGGTCGCCGGGGAAGTCACTCGGGGCCGGGCNCTTGCAATCATGCATGTCGGCGCTATCAACACGAGCACGGCGGTCAAGGGTGCCCGTGGCGCTGCTCGCGCCGGCTGTGCGGGNATCGCCTGCCTGCCACCTTTCCTGATCAAGGTGAGTCAGAGATCCATCATTGATCATTACAAGGCGGTTGCAGACGCCGCCGACGGCTTGCCACTTTTTGCCTACAATCTGCCGCAACTTACCCAGGTCGCATTTGACCAGGCCCTGATGGAGGCAGTACGGGACGAGGTCCCTTCACTCATTGGACTCAAGCACTCGGCCTATGATCTCGGAATGATCAGGACTTGGGCAGACATGGAGCTTGCGTGTTTCTCAGGGTTCGGAGGACTGGCTCTNCCTGCTCTGGCGATGGGCGCGGTCGGTTCTATCGACGCACCATTATCGATCGCCCCATGGTTGTATTCGGAGCTTTATGCCGCCTGGAAGGCCGGTGACATCGAAACGGCCCGATCTCGTCAGGCATCAATTCAGGCGGTAGTGAACCTCACCGATCAGTTCGATGCTGTCTCACATGTGGGCAAAACGATCCTTGGCGCGCGCATTGGTATCGACTGTGGTGCATCAATCCTCCCAAACAACCGACTCACGAGCGAGCAGCAGAATACGATTCTGGACAATGCCGGGATCCTAGGCTTGCTCGACCCACCCGATGTCGAATGACTCTTGTAAGTGCCGACTCCCTTACCGTTGACCGGCAACCCGCTGCTGGCAACCCCATCGAGCCCCTATACTCTCGGCCTTCCAACCACCACAAACCCACTAGACGATGAAACTTCTGTTCGATGTTTTCCCACTGGTTCTTTTTTTCGGCGCCTACAAACTGTACGACATCTACATCGCAACCGCCGTTGCTATCGTGGCCTGCGTCATTCAAGTTGCACTCTTCTGGTCACGGAACAAACGCTTTGAGACCATGCACCTGGTCACTCTTGGAGTGATCACGGTCTTTGGCGGCCTGACCCTGATTTTTCGTGACGACACCTTTATCAAATGGAAGCCGACTATTGTCAATTGGATCTTTGCCATCATTATCGTAGCCAGTCAGTTCGTTGGTCGGCGGACCGTACTTGAGGTCCTGCTGGGTTCGGCACTCGATTTNCCCAAGCAGATCTGGCGGCATGTCAACCTCAGCTGGGGGGCCTTCTTCCTGGTCGTCGGGTGCCTCAACGTCTACGTGGCATTCTATTTTCGCCCCGAACTCAGCGACCAAGCCCGTACTGACTTCTGGGTCAATTTCAAGGTGTTTGGCCTGATGGGCCTGACCCTTGCTTTTGCGGTAATTCAGATGCTGTTCATCGCACGCTATCTGGCGCCTTCCGACAGAGAGTCCTCCTGAGTCCCGTGCAATCCGCCGCTGCAGTCTCAATCGGAAATTTTCACGGTCCGGTTTTTCTAGGCTTGTGAACCCTGGCATAGACAGGGTCGAGATGATTCGCCAGCGGCTCTCAGTGCACCTGGATCCGGAATCCGTTGAAATCGAGGATCAGAGTCACCTCCACGCCGGTCACGCGGGCGCAGCCTCGGGTGGTGGTCATTTCGAGGTGGTCGTGGTTGCTCAGAATTTTTCTGGGCTGAATATGTTGGCACGCCATCGGCTGGNTTACGNNGCCCTNGGNGAGGCTATGCGCAACGAGATCCANGCACTCAGCATCAAGGCTTATACCCCGGACGAACTCTGATCTGGCAATCCACCTGGAATAGCCGAAGGAATGGGGAAAAGCTTATACTCAGNCCATGGTGCGTACTNCCACTGGTCTTTGGTAAAAATCCTCGCTCCTAACCCCGCAATTGTGTCTGGTGGCTGACCAAACGCCGCTTTACGACCTACACCTCGAACTCGGCGCCAAGATGGTCGAGTTCGAGGGATACGAAATGCCGCTCCGTTATTCTGATGGAATCATCGGCGAGCACAAGCAGGTCCGCAACGCCACAGGGCTTTTCGATGTCTCGCACATGGGACAGATTCGCGTCGATGGACCGAACGCAGCAAGTTCGCTCGAATCATTGATCCCGACCGACCTTGTCGACCTACCCTCTGGTCGTCAACGTTATGCCTACCTCACCAACGATCAGGGTGGCATTCTGGACGACTTGATGGTGTCGAACTTCGGCGATCATTTCCGATTGGTCGTNAACGCNGCCAACAAACACACCGATATTGCCCATATCCAGGNAAAGCTTGGTGATCAATGCCAGNTTGAACTACTCCCAGACCAAGCGCTACTGGCCCTCCAAGGACCGGCAACTCAAAAGGTCATCGCCCGTCTAAGCCCGGCGCTCAAGCAGCAGCGATTCATGGATGTGGCCCAGGTTAAGATCGGCAACATCGACTGTCAGGCCTATCGCAGTGGCTACACTGGTGAAGACGGCTTCGAANTATCACTGGCCAGTGNAGATGCTGAGACACTGGCTCGACTGCTGTTAGGGCAAGTCGAGACCACCCCGGCCGGCCTCGGCGCCCGAGACTCACTACGCCTCGAGGCAGGTCTCTGCCTGCATGGCAGCGACATTGACACCGATACCACACCGGTTGAAGCCGGCATCGCTTGGGCGATCCCGGCCTGTCGAAGACCTGGCGGTGAGCGGGCCGGGGGCTTCCCGGGGTCCGAACACATACTGGCCGAACTCGAATCCGGGCCCANGCAGATTCGCGTTGGCATCCAGCCTGAGGGACGGGCACCGGTCCGCGCGCACGCTCTGCTGCAGGCTCTAGACGGAACTTCAGTGGGCGAGGTCACCAGCGGNGGTTACGGNCCTTCGGTGGNCAGACCCATCGCCATGGGCTACGTTGAGACCGGTCACTCGTCTGTCGGCACGCAACTTCAGGCTATTGTCAGAAANAAGCCGGTTCCTGTAACGGTCTGTACCTTACCTTTCACGAAACATCGTTATCTAAAATCATAAACTCGAGTCAAACAATTGACACAATACAAGGGGCGTCAAACACTATGAGCGAACTGCGTTACACAGATGATCACGAATGGGCCCTGGCAGAGGGCGATACGATAACGGTGGGGATCACCGACTATGCTCAGGAGCAACTGGGAGAATTAGTCTACGTTGAACTACCGGCCGTCGGTACGCTTGTCCAGCAAGGCGATGATGCGGCCGTAATTGAGTCGGTAAAAGCTGCCGGCGACGTCAAGTCTCCGGTCAGCGGAACAATAACCCAAGTCAACGAGAACCTCAACGATGCGCCCGAAAAAGTCAATGAGGATCCACTGGGTACGGGCTGGTTTTACAAAGTCAGTATTTCTAACCCGCAGGAGCTCGACAACCTCCTGTCGGAGGATGACTACAACAAGCTAATTGCCAGCCTTGACTGAGTAGCAACGATTATTCACTGCGGGGGAACACCATGACGACGACCCGTCAAAGCCTGTCCGACCTGGAAATGCACGGCGACTTTATCCGCCGCCACATCGGCCCGAGCCGCTCTGACATTGAGGCCATGCTCGAAATAGTGGGTTACAAAACGCTCGACGCCCTAATTAACGACGCCGTACCCGAGNCGATCGTCAGCGAACGACCGCTGGATCTACCGGAACCCCGTAGCGAAAGGGCTACTAGCACCTATCTCAGACACATGCGCCATCGGAACAACGTTTTCATCTCCATGATCGGCTGTGGCTACCACGGTACTGTCATGCCACCGGTTATCAAGCGNAACGCCATGGAGAATCCGGACTGGTACACCGCCTATACACCTTACCAGCCAGAAGTGAGTCAAGGGCGCCTTGAGGTTCTACTGGGGTTCCAGCAAATGATCATGGATCTCACTGGCATGGAGATCGCCAATGCGTCGCTCCTCGACGAAGCAACCGCAGCGGCAGAAGCCATGNCCATGTCGCGTCGTATCGCAAANAACAAATCNAACGTATTTTTCGTGGACCATGNATGCCATCCACAAACCCTCGCTGTCGTCAGGACGCGAGCCGCATTTCTTGGCTACGANGTGNCCGTTGGGGANCCCTACAAGGATCTTGACCGCCAGGAATTCTTCGGCGTGCTCATTCAATACCCAGCATCGACTGGCGCCCTACGGGATCCTGCTGAAGCCATTGCCAAAGTGCACAACAAGAATGCACTGGCGACTGTTGCCGCAGATATTCTCGCTTTGACGATCGTCAAACCGCCGGGGGAAATGGAGGCCGATATAGTGATCGGCAGCGCCCAGAGGTTCGGAGTACCCATGGGCTACGGCGGCCCGCATGCAGCGTATTTCGCCACNCGAGATGCCTATAAAAGATCTACGCCAGGCCGAATCATCGGGGTCTCGATCGACGCCCAGGGCCGACCAGCCCTACGCATGGCGCTGCAGACCCGTGAGCAGCACATCCGCCGTGAAAAAGCGACCAGCAACATCTGTACCGCACAAGTGCTGCTCGCCAACATCTCAACCCTCTATGCGATGTACCACGGCCCAGACGGCTTGCGGACCATCGCCAACCGGGTACACCGTTTGACCCAGGTCATGGCCCTGGGCTTGGACCAACTCGGCTACCCTGTCTCAGATAACGTCTATTTCGACACTGTCCGGATCAAGGTGCCGGGTCTTGCCGGTCGCATTGCGGCCAGGGCCAGGGAATCCCGTATTAATCTTCGTCAGATCGATGCTGATCATCTTGGGATCACCTTCGACGAAACCACCAAGCGATCAAACCTGTTGACCCTCTGGCGAGTCTTTCAAACTGCNGCGGATCGCAAACTCGATATCGAGTCCCTCGATCGTCAAGTGGACGAGAATATCCCGACCCCTCTTCGGCGGCAAAGCGGGTTTCTTACGCACGAGATCTTTCACCGCTACCGGTCTGAGACCGAGATGATGCGCTACATGCGAAGGGCAGCCAGCAAAGACATCAGCCTCGGGCGGTCAATGATCCCTCTCGGTTCATGCACCATGAAGCTGAATTCAACTTCTGAACTCCTGCCGCTGTCCTACCGGGACTTCAGCAATCTCCATCCGTTNGCACCGCTTGATCAGACCCAGGGATATCAGCAACTTTTTGAGGANCTCGAGGACATGCTTTGCGAGATCACAGGCTTCCATGCGATCTCACTACANCCCAACGCTGGCTCCCAGGGGGAATACGCAGGTCTGCTATGCATCCGGGCCTACCACCAGAACCGGGGTGAAGCGCACCGTAACATCTGCCTCATTCCATCTTCGGCCCACGGAACGAATCCTGCCAGCGCGATCCTGGCGGGAATGGAAGTGGTCGTCGTCGGCTGTGACAACGAAGGGAACATAGATCTCAGCGATCTCTCCGACAAAGCAGCTATTCACCGTGACAATCTGGCCGCACTGATGATCACCTACCCGTCTACCCACGGTGTGTTCGAAGAGTCCATTCGTGAAATATGCCAAGTGATTCATCGACATGGTGGACAAGTCTATATGGATGGCGCAAATCTCAATGCTTTGGTCGGGATCTGCCGTCCAGGAGAGATCGGGGCTGACGTCGCCCATATCAACTTACACAAGACTTTCGCCATTCCACATGGTGGGGGNGGACCAGGCATGGGTCCCATTGGAGTCCTATCTCATCTTTCGCCCTACCTGCCCGATCACCCGCTGGTAGAAGGCGTAAACCCAGCTGCTGCGGGCAAGAGCACCATAGGTACCATTGCAGCCGCTCCTTGGGGCTCAGCAGCCATCCTGCCGATCTCTTGGGCCTACATCTCGATGCTTGGCGCCAGCGGCCTTCGACAAGCGACAGAGGTCGCGATTCTCAATGCTAACTACATCGCCCGGCGCCTTAATGACCACTATCCGGTAGTGTATACGGGGCCCGGAGGACTGGTTGCGCACGAGTGCATCGTCGACCTGTCGGGAATCAAAGCAAATTGTGGCATTACCGTGGAAGATGTCGCCAAGCGCCTGGTTGACTACGGCTTCCATGCCCCCACCATGTCCTGGCCGGTNGCCGATTCCTTTATGATCGAGCCGACCGAAAGCGAATCCAAGACTGAATTGGACCGCTTTTGTGATGCGCTGATCTTGATCCGCGAGGAGATCAACGAAGTCGAAAGCGGTACGGCAGACCCTGACAACAACCTGTTGCGCAACGCTCCACACGCGCAGCACCTACTGACATCCGGTGACTGGGATCGCCCGTACACCCGGGAACAGGCGTATTTTCCCACCGCCAANACTCAACTTGACAAGTACTGGCCACCGGTCGGCCGAGTCAACAACGTTCATGGCGACAAGAATCTCGTNTGTAGTTGCCCGCCGATTGGTGCCTATGAGCGTGAAGCTGCATGACCACCATCAGGAAACAGCGGGGCTCCGAAAAAGTCGCCCGGCTACCGGTCAAGATTCCAGCCACGGAACGCGCCGACCGCCTGCGTAAGCCGACGTGGATCCGGGCACGCTTCCCAGGGACCCCGGAAGTCATGCGCCTCAAAAGGATTCTCCGACGAGCCGGGCTGCACACTGTCTGCGAAGAAGCCAGCTGCCCGAATCTGGGAGAATGCTTTGGCCAGGGCACGGCCACGTTTATGATCATGGGCGACCTATGCACGAGGCGCTGCCCGTTCTGCGACGTCGCGCACGGTCGTCCNGAATCACTTGATGCCGACGAACCGGNGAAGCTAGCGGCCACCGTTGCGAAGATGGGACTCGCCTATGTCGTTGTGACGTCAGTAGACCGGGATGACCTGCGCGATGGAGGTGCCGGCCACTTCAAGNCCTGTGTTGAGTCGATCAGAGAAACCACTCCAAAGGTGCAGGTTGAGATCCTCACCCCAGATTTTCGAGGTCGTCTTGAACANGCGGTTGAGATATTGAGCGAATCGCCGCCAAACATTTTCAATCACAATCTTGAGACAATACCCAGGCTTTACAGGCGTGTACGACCGGGGGCGGACTATTCCCACTCCCTGAAACTACTGCAGCGTTTTTCCGAGCAATGTCCAGCAGTGCCTACAAAATCCGGCCTAATGCTGGGCTTAGGCGAAACACTGGCGGAGGTCGAGTCAGTGATGTCAGACCTGAGAATGCACAATGTGCGCCTGTTGACACTCGGACAGTATCTTCAGCCCAGCCGCCATCATCTGCCAGTCGAACGCTACGTCACCCCGAGCGAATTTGAGCAACTCGCTACGACTGCCGAGTCGATGGGTTTTGATCATGCGGCATCGTCNCCGATGGTTCGCTCNTCGTACCANGCCGACGAACAGACATCGAACGTTTCAGTATCGCCCTAGACGCAATATCACCTTCCGTACCGGCTGATCAGCGCCTCAGCCAAGCACCTGAGCAAGATCATCACAAAGGTCCTCCGGATCCTCTAGACCAACNGAGATTCGNAAAACACCATCGCCNGCGAAGGCTCGATACGCATCAAGCTGTTCACCATGCAGTTTGTAGCTCGAGGTCATAAGATCGTCCGTGCCGAGCCAGTAGATCAGGCTGCGGTGATGACCCAGTGAGACCGCATAGTGGAAGACCTTAAGCTGGCGCATCATCTTTATTGCCAGTTCAGGGCCATCGGCGACCTGTACGGATACCATTCCTGAATAGTTCTCCATCTGTTGGCTCGCCAGTGCATGGTGGGGATGGGTATCCAGGCCAGGATAAAGCACCCTGATCACTCTTGGGTGTGACTCCAAAAACCTTGCAAGCACAAAAGCGTTCGCCTCATGAGCCTGCATCCGTACAGGCAATGTGGCCAGCCCCCTGTTGATCAACCAGGCATTAAATGGGCTGATTACACCACCCATGTAGATCTGGCCATCGGACTCGATACTTCGCAGGGTCTCGCGCCGACCAATAACCGCGCCGCCCATAGCATCGCCGTGGCCGCAACAGTATTTGGTTAGCGAATGAACCACATAGTCCGCACCAAGCGTCACCGGTCGCGTGGCGATGGGCGTGGCGAAGGTCGAATCCACTGCCAGTTCAGCTCCACGGGCATGGGCTATGTCCGCAACCCCAGCAATATCGGTCATTCTCAGAGTCGGGTTAGCGGGCGTTTCTCCCCACACCAGGCGAGTACCCGGAACGATAGCCTGTTCAGCCGAATCCAGATCTGACAGGTTGGCACTGACTACTTCGACCCCAAGCCGGGTGAGGGTCACCCGAGCGAACTCTGCAGTACCCGGATACAAGGCATCACTGATCACCAGCCGATCCCCTGGCCCCAGTGTAGATAACAGAAGCGCGGACGTTGCCGCCATACCGGAGGCAAAACAACGACAGGCTTCGGCCTCCTCCAGGGACGCGAGCTTGTCCTGCAGCACGGTTACGGTAGGGTTGTCCCAACGACTGTAGACGTATGGCGAATCGTCAGGTTTATCCTGTGCCGAAAAACTGACCGGCCGATCGATNACGAAGGTACTGGACATGGTAATGCTTGGTGCCGAGGCTCTGCTTCCTGCCTCAGGGCCTTCACCCGCGTGGACAGCGCGCGATCGAATCCCTCGAATCAGTTGGTTGTCGCTGCTCAAACGGTCAGGAACCTGGCGGCTGATCGACCTGATCAATACGCCTGTGGAGAGGACTGTTTCGCGGAAAATGCGCCAGTAGGAATTCCATCTGGTCGGCCAGAATTCTACGCCCGGACAGNTAAATATACTCGGCATGGGTAGGCACAAAAGGCACCGCCAGCAGTTGCAGCCCTGATCCCTCCGGCGTGTCNCCACCCTTTCGATGGTTGCAACGCCGGCAGGCCGTCACCACGTTCTGCCAGATATCTTTTCCGCCCCGGCTGAGCGGCTGCACATGGTCCCTGGACAACTCGCTGGTTCGAAACTGTTCGCCACAATATAGGCACAGATGGGCATCGCGCTTGAACAGCGCACGATTGTTCAACGGCGGAGTGTAGGACGGGTGTCTTTTCAGGTGCGCCCGGGAGTACCCAAGTGTACAGATAATCGANTACACATCNAGGGTNCTCCTGCGCCCTGTCTTGGCGTTAATACCGCCCCTAACGGTGTACAGAGGAGATCCCATCGGATACAGAATCTGCTCCAGGCAGTGCAGCTTGACGGCGCCTTCAAAGCCGATCCATTCGATNGGCATACCGGACACGTCAGTTCGCAGAATTCTGAGACTGGACTCAATCATGCTTTTCCCTTTCCCCGGAACCGATACTGTGAGTCAAATATTCTCCAGAATCAACCAAAGGTCAGGTTGGGCGTGCATTCGGCTGGCGCAGGGTCGAATTCGTCCTTCTGATCGGGCTTTCGTCGATTGGCCAATGTACTAGTGCCGCGAACAGTCCAAGCACCACACCAGCCCGCCACACCATGTCGTAGGTACCGGTCAGATCATGGATGTACCCACCCAGCCACACACCCAGGAAGCTCCCCAGTTGATGACTCAGAAAGACAATCCCGAATAGTGATGCCATGTAACGAATACCGAAAATTCGTGTGACTACACCCGTCGTGAGCGGTACCGTGGACAACCACAGCAGCCCCATAACAGACGCGAAAATGTAGATGTTTATCTCGGTTTTTGGCATAAGAAGCAGTCCCATGATCACAACAGCTCGAGCTGCGTATAGAAAGCTCAAGCCGTTGGAGTTGCTTCTCTTCTGACCGTAGATACCCGCGCCGATCGAGCCAAGAATGTTGAAGATTCCAATCAGCGACAGACACCAGGCCGCAACANTTGCCGAAAGGCCAAGGTCCACCACGTAAGCTGGAAAGTGCACCGAGATGAATGTCACATGAAATCCGCAGACGAAAAACCCGATCGTCAGAAGAATATAGCCTCGATGGTTGATGGCCTCAGTCAATGCCGCCATGAGCGTCTGGCCCTCGGTATCGGGTTCAATCACGTTGGAATGATTCGGTAACAGTATCGCCAGTGGAATGATGACCAATGTAGAAAAGGCCAATATGATCAGCCCATCGCTCCAACCAAAGCGTTCGATCATAGCCTGCATAAACGGTGAGAAGAAAATCTGGCCCACAGAACCTGCGGCCGTGCCCGCGCCCATTACCAGCGAACGCCTCATCGGGCCGACTGTCCTCACCATTGCGGCGATTGTGAGTGGGAAGCCGGTAAAAGCCACTCCCAAACCCGTCAGCACGCCACCAGTAAGGAACAGCATCGCACCCGTTGTCGACAGAGTCATACCCCAGAGGCCAAGAGCATAGACCAAAGCACCGCCAGCGATGACCCAGACGGGACCGTGACGATCCACCGCGGCACCGGCCACGGCCATACCCAACCCCCAAACGAGGTTCTGGATCGCCATCGCCATGGCGAACGTCTCCCGGTTCCAGCTCAACGCCTCGGTCATGGGTTCCAGATACAGCCCCATAACCGAACGTGCGCCGAATCCGCAGGCCGAAATCAGACACCCCGCAATCAGAATGACTACCGGTGTGTGCCACGGGTNCTTCTTGAAAGATTTTTCCATAAACTCTCAGCAGCATGAAAAGCNGCAATGAACGACTAGCATTGGTAATACTACACTCGGAGTCGCCAACCGACAGACAACAGGTCCAGATTGGCAAGACCTCTTGCGCTTGAGCAGATCCGGATCAATTGATGGAATCGGCGGTCGGGGCAACGCCACGCCGCCGCCGTTCCATCAGATCGTCCAGCCAGTCGGGATCCATCTCCGGGACCGATGACAGCAGCAACTCGGTATAAGGTTCATGAGGAGGGGTCAGAATGTCGTGCTTGCCGCCCTGCTCAACGATTCTGCCCTGATACATGACCACTATATCGTCGGCGATGGCTTTTACNGTAGCNAGGTCATGGGTAATAAAAAGATAGGACAGATTAAGATCGTTCTGGAGGCTCTGAAGTAACTCCAGTATGCCTTCGGCGACCAGCTGGTCCAGTGCTGACGTCACTTCATCGCAGATCACGAGGTCTGGCTCGGCCGCCAGTGCCCGTGCGATACAGATACGCTGCTTCTCACCACCGGAAAGCTGTGCGGGATAACGTTCGACGAAGCTTTCCGGCAACTCGATCTGCTGCAGCAACTGTTGAATTCGACGGCTCTTTTCCTGGCCTCGCAATCCGAGATAGAACTCGAGCGGCCGGCCTATGATCTCATGGACCCGTTGACGCGGGTTCAGTGCAACATCAGGCATCTGATAAATCATCTGAATAGAACGCAACTCGTCTTTCTGGCGATCAGATAGCGTCGAAGGCAGAGGATTACCCTTAAAAGCTACCGTACCCTGTTCCGGTGGAAGCAACCCAGTAATGACCCGGGCGAGCGTGCTCTTACCACTCCCGGATTCGCCCACAACCGCCACTGTCTTGCCCCTTTCAACCCCAATGCTGATGTCATCAAGAACATACTCCGTGGAGCTTGGATATCTGGCCGAGACCTTATCCACCTTCAGCAGGCCCGCATCCTCCTGACGGGTCAGTTTGTCTTCCCGCAGGGANCGTACTGACAGAAGNCGACGGGTGTATTCCTCCTGAGGCTCTGCTAGNAATGTGCGGGCGTCACCCTCTTCGACAAGCTCGCCGTAGCGAAGGACTATGATCCGGTCTGCAAGCTGCGCTACGACAGCGAGATCGTGGGTGATGTAGATCGCAGCTGCTCCTCTGGCNCGCACAGCTTCNTTGATCGCGGCCAAGACCTCTATCTGGGTGGTCACATCCAGAGCAGTCGTTGGCTCGTCAAACACGATTATCTCAGGCTCGCACCCCATGGCCATTGCAGTCATTGCCCGTTGTAACTGGCCACCCGACACCTGGTGGGGGAACCGTTCGCCTATCCGTTCTGGTTCGGGAAGATCCAACTGAGCATACAGATCCCGGCCTCGTTGCCCAGCCGCAGTCTTGCTCATCTTGCCGTGTTGTACCGGCGCTTCNNCAAACTGTTCGAGTAGCCGGTGNGCCGGATTGAAGGCAGCAGCAGCGCTTTGCGCCACGTAACTGACCCGATTGCCCCGAATCTGTCTCAACTCTTCATCAGTCAGGGTCGTTAGTTCCTGGCCAGCGAGCTTTATCGATCCAGAAACGATCCGGCAACCAGGTTTCGTATAGCCCAGTGCAGCCAGGCCGAGCGTGGATTTACCGGCGCCAGACTCTCCGATCAGACCGACGATCTCCCCCTCGGCCAGTACCAGGTTGAGTCGATTTACGATCGGACGCCACTGACCTTCAATTTCGGCTTCGATCAGCAATTCTCGGATATCCAGCAACGCGTGCACTATGGTAGATCCTGTTTATCAGACGACTCAACCAGGGCCGCTGGGCATCCGCCGCGAACCGCCTGTTACCATACCGTTCTCCGGTGAAAAAGCAAGCAGTGAAGTGGCTTTCGGCTNTGTCTGCCGGCATTGGATGGCATGATAGGTTAAAGTGCCCGCAATGATTTATCCGATAGTCAAAGGCTTAAAGGCATCACCATTTCAGCGACTTGGAATTCGAATCCGGGAATGCGTCTGCCTTATTCCGGTAAGCACAACTTATCGGAGAACCTCAACTCGACCAACGTGAGCTGGCGTTCACTGAGCCCTGACGAATTGGCGCGAGCCTATTCTCCCAGCAGCATGGTCGGGGATATCGGGCCATTCATCAACCGGTACNCGAAAGCCTCAAGAGAAGCCAAAACCGTACTGTCCGATCAGATGTACGAGAATCTCTGCTATGGTGATGCAGAAGACGAAAGCCTGGATCTTTTCCTCCCGGACCGAACCCTACGCACAGGCGAATTTCCACTCGCCGTACTCGTCCATGGCGGTTACTGGCAGGAGCTGTCAAAGGATGAACATGCGTTTCCTGCTCCGGCCTGGTTGTCGGCCGGTTATGCCTTCGCGACACTGAACTATGGCCTCGCGCCCGGGTCATCGGTTGCCCGAATGGTGACGCGGTGTCGCCAGGCCCTTAACTGGCTAACCGTCAATGCTGAACGGTTTGGCTACGCCTCCGGNAAAATCTCGACCATCGGCCACTCTGCCGGGGCACATCTGATTGCCTGCGCCATCTCACCCGATATTGCCGGCGAGGGTGATATTCAACTCCTCGCCAGCCCATCCAGAAGCATACTGATTGGCGGAATCTACGACTTGGAGCCAATCTGCCACACTTACGTGAATCAACCTCTGGGACTGGATCCAGTGACTGCAAAGCAACTCAGTCCCCAGTACCATGCGCCCGATCCGGCGGTCGAACTGGCGATCATCTACGCGGAACATGAGACTGGCGAATTTGTCCGCCAGTCAACAGAATATGCCCAGCGCTGGCAAGCCGCCAGCCATCGCTCGCAAATAATCAAGGTGAACGAACGACATCATTTCGATATCATGTTCGATATTGCAGATGCCCAATCTTTACTTTTTCGGAAGATTTCACAGATTCCAGCCGAACCGACCTGACTTGACCCAGTGAACCAGACACTTGAATCCCTACGTGCCAGCCAGAATCCAGGGCTGACAAGCGCCCGGGCCCGTGACGCTGCGGATCCTCTTTTGCAGATGCGAACGAACTTCGATCTCCCTGACNAGTTGATCTATCTGGACGGGAACTCCCTGGGGGCGATGCCGNTCAATGTCCCACAACGCCTGCAGCAGGCTGCTCTTGATGGCTGGCGAACCGGTCTAATCCGGAGCTGGAACGCACGGAACTGGCACGAACTTCCCCTGACACTTGGCGACCGACTCGCCAAACTTATGGGTGCAGCACCGGGCGAGGTTTTGATCGTGGATTCCACATCGATCAACCTGTTCAAGCTGCTGTCCGCGGCACTGGAGCTGCGTCCCGACCGCAGGACGATCATTTCGGAGCAACAGAACTTCCCATCGGATCTGCACATCATTCAGGGCGCGATTGANCACTTCTATTCAGACCACCGCCTTCTACTGGGCGGCGACGATGACGATTCGGTCGTTGAGTTGATTACTGAGGATACAGCGGTCGTGACCCTGACTCACATTAGTTACCGTACTGGTCTGATACGGGACATGCAGCGTATCACCGAAGCCGCTCACGCTTCCGGGGCCCTGGTGATCTTTGATCTTGCTCATTCGCTCGGGGCAGTGCCGGTGGACCTAAATAACACCGGTGTCGACTTCGCTGTTGGCTGCACCTATAAGTACCTCAATGCGGGCCCTGGTGGCCCTGCCTACCTGTTCATTGCGGACCGTCACCTGCAAGGCGCCCAGAACCCCTTGACCGGCTGGCAAGGCCACGCCGATCCGTTCTCCTTCGACACACGTTACGTGGCGGCTGGCACCATCGAAAANTTTCGCTGCGGGACGCCAGCAATTCTGTCGTACATTGCCCTAGAAGAGAGTCTTGATATCTTTGAGGGCATTGACCTTTCAACTGTGCGGCAAAAGTCCATCGACCTTACCGACTTCTTCATCGAACTCGTCGAATCGATGTGTCAAGGGCACGGGCTGACCCTGGCGAGCCCCCGAGACAGCAGTCGACGCGGCAGCCAGGTNTGCTTAACTAGCGCTCATGGCTGGCCTATCATGCAGGCCTTGATTGCTCATGGAGTGATTGGTGATTTTCGTGCGCCAGACATCCTGCGTTTCGGCTTCGCACCGCTCTACATCGGCTACGAGGATGTCTGGGTCGCTGTCGCTTTGCTGGCGGAGATTCTTGACAGCNGCACCTGGGAGAATCCTGTTTATGCGACGCGCAAGCTGGTGACATGACTGCAGGCAAGTCCACCATGTGTTCTAGACCACCGCGTTAAGAAAGCTCTGAGTTAGCCAATCCTGANAATCGAGCCGGAGAATTCATGTCTGATCGCTACGGTATAGATCCGAACAATGGCTTTCTGCCCGGTAAGGCGCCACTACAGGCACTCCCGCAAGCGTACGCGCAATGGGATGAGATCGCGGGCAGTCTTTCTGAGCTTCTGAATGCCCACTCGTTTCGTTCGACCGTAGAGGCCATGCCGGTCATTAGCGATATTACGGCGCTGGAGACCAGCGCTGAACTCGAGCGGGCAATGCTTCTGCTGTCATGTTTTGGTCATGCATTTGTCTGGGAGGATTATCAGTCGTCAGGCTATATACCACCCAGCATTGCCGTGCCGTGGACACAAGTCGCAGACAGGCTGGCGCGCCCGCCCACTTTGGCCCACGCATCTTTAGTCCTGCAAAACTGGCGTCTACTTGATCCAGATGGGCCGGTAGTCCTGGGCAATATTGCCACGCTGATCCAGTTCCACGGCGGGTTGGATGAATCCTGGTTCTACTTGGTGACTACCGAGATCGAGTCTACCGGGGCCGGAATCCTGAGAGAATTCGACACNATCTGCTCGGCCCTGATGGGCCCCGACCTCGACAAGGTCGCNGGCTCACTGCAGTCGGTTTATGCGCTACTAGGCCGGCTGAGAAGCACATTGAACCGGATGTACGAACATTGCGATCCGTATATTTTCTATCATCGGGTTCGCCCTTTCCTGGCCTCGTTCGAGCGGATCGAGTACCGGGGCTGCGATCCTCTCTCACGCGACTACTTTGGTGGCAGCGCCGCTCAGAGCTCCCTGTTGCAAGCGATAGATGCCATGTTCGGTGTCGGTCATCGTGAAGACAAAGCCCGCAGTTATCTGCAAGAGATGCGCAACTACATGCCGCGAAGGCACGCCGCCTATATCGCACAACTCGAGTCCCGGCCTTCACTCGCTCGATCGACCCGTTCGCACGCCGGCTGCCACCGGGCGCTTGACGCCTGCATCGAGGCGCTTGCTGAATTTCGCCAGGACCACCTCAAGATGGTTGCCAGGTACATTATGGCTCAGACCAGCCAGGCCGGGCCTGGGCATACCGGGACCGGGGGCACCGATCCCATGATCTTCCTCAGGCAGGTCACACAAGATACGCGTACCCCTGACCAATAGCCGTTGCAAAGACTCCCGACACTATCTATCAGGTGCCGATAACCACAATCCCAGGCACAATCTCAAACTCAAACTCAGACCCAAACAAGATGCAGCATAAATTTCCCGCACCCCGTATCGATGCCCTGCCACTGATGGCCCCGCAGATCCTGGCTGAGCCAGACAATGTACCCTCGCCTGGTGTGATTCGCCTCAATCTAAACGAAAGCCCGCTGCCACCCTCACCTCGGGCAATCGCCGCGATGCGCGAAGCGATCCAATACAGCCATCGTTACCCGGACCATTCCTGCTCTGCTCTTGCCAAAATTATTTCCCACCGGACCGGNATCGCTNCCGANCAGATCGTGTTTGGNAACGGCAGTGGGGAAATGCTGGTCGCGGCGGCGGCTGTCGCCATACAACCCTCCGACCTGGCAGTACTGCCGCAACCGACCTTCCCACCGGTGGGCAAGAACATTCTGCTCGCCGGGGGAGAAATCGTACCCGTGCCCGTCCTCGGTAACGGGGCCAACGACGTTTCGGCCATGATCGATGCAATATCNGACAGAACTTCTCTGGTCTACCTGTGCACACCGAACAGCCCGACTGGCGGCTTGCTGGATCGCAAAGACCTGTCCCGGGCCGCGGACACGGTACCCGAGCGGTGCCTGTTGATGGTCGATGAGGCTTATCATGAATTTGGGACTTGGGAAGGCGGCCCCGATGTGCTTTCCATCCTGGCGGGACGGAAAGGGCCCTGGGNCGTGATAAGGACTTTCTCGAAGGCTTACGGATTGTCCGGCGTACGACTTGGATACGCCATCCTGAGTGACACCGATCTTGCAACCGGGTTTTCCAAAATGCGGTCGGGGTTTAACGTCAACCGGATCGCTTTAGCGGGGGCCTGCGCAGCGATGCAGGATCAGGAGTATCTGGATCATGTTCTTGAACAAGTCAGTACAGAAAGAGACCGTCTAGCGATTCGAATGACGGCGCTGGGCCTATCCGTTTTTCCGTCAGCAGCCAATTTCGTACTGGCCCGAACGAAGACTCCGGCCCGGCCACTGGCGGATCACCTGGCAACGCACAATATCCTGATTCAGGCGTTGGCCTGGCCGGACGAGTTGGGATCAATCCGCGTTACCGCGGGAACCCGCGAACACAACGACGCATTCCTGGCAGTTCTGGAGGATTTTCTCCACCAGGAAGCTATTTCCTGAAGCCCTGGCGCAAAGCCGCTAGAGCAGACGACACCAGCATTACCTAATCAAATATTTTCGTTATGTCGGTCAACAAGGATTTAGACAACAAGAGAGTCATCGTTCACATCAAGAACAACCGATCGGGGGAACCTGTCTTCCGAACGACCTCTGAACGNCTAGAGCGAGCAATGGCCCGACACCCGTTGACTGCCGATCGTGTTGACGTGCGCATTGATTGGGACCTCGATCATTTCGACCAGTCCATGTGTGACGCCGAAGTGCTCATGACCTGGGACCTGCCAACCAGGAANCTCGGGGTCAGAGCTCCAAAACTTCGTTGGATCCATATCATTGGGGCGGGCATCGAGCACCTTGCCCCGCTGGATTGGCTGCCAGCCGGCATGAAAATGACCAATAGTTCGGGCATCCACGCAGAGAAGACCCGGGAATATGTCGTGATGGCGTTGCACATGCTCAACTGCCACGTACCGAAATTTATGACCGATCAGCGTTTCGGTCGTTGGCAAGCCCTCTATAGCACTCCCATCGCCGGAAAGACGGTCGCAGTCATCGGAGTNGGNAAAATGGGTAGCGTCGCTGCCTCGGTCGGACGCTCGATGGGCTTACGGGTTNTTGGNATCCGGCGAAGCGGGCGTCCTTCACGTTACGTAGACCGCATGTACACCCCTGAANACCTNGAAACAGTACTTGGAGAAGCCGATTTCGTGATTCTTAACGTGCCGCTGACCACCCAGACGGAAGNGATGATCGGCGCCAAACAGATCGCCGCTATGCGCACGGGCGCGGGGCTCATCAANCTTGCCCGCGGTCGGGTGGTCGATCAGCAGGCCCTGATGTCAGCTCTCGAGCGCGGCTGGCTTAGCGGTGCGATCCTCGATGTGGCAGATCCAGAACCGTTGCCGATCGACTCACCGCTCTGGAATACGACAAATCTCATGATCACGCCCCACGTATCTTCCGATGACGACGTGTCCTATACTGACCTTACTCTTGATCTTTTGTTTCACAATCTTGACCGATTCATGCTGGGCAAAAGACTCAAGAATACAGTCAGACCGCGCCTTGGTTATTGACTTTTCAACGCCACGATCCGGTTCAACTCAATAGCCAGCCGCCGTCCACGTCAACCGTAGTGCCAGTAACAAATTCGTTGCGGATGGTAAAGAGCACGCCCTGAGCGACTTCATCAGCTGTCCCGGCACGCGGGATCGGATGGCCCGCTGTTGCGCCTTCGAGTTTGTTGGTACGTTCTTCTCCGAGCGCCCCGAACATCGGCGTGTCGATGATCCCCGGAGACACAACGTTGATTCTACGCGGTGCAAGTTCCGGCGCCAGTGCACGGCAAAAGGCTTCCACAGCGCCGCCGACAGAACTCAGCGCGACCTGCCCCGGCTTGGTCCTGCGTGCCGGCGCACCACTGATCAGCACGATGACACCCTTTTCGGTCATGTGTTGGACGCCCAGACGAACGCTGTTGGTATAACCCCACAGTTTCGCGAAAGACCCTTGGTAGGCATCTAGCTCCATGTCAAGAAACGGCCCCGCAGCTCTTGCACCTCCGGTGGCCGCACAAACCAAGATGTCGAACGGCGCTTGATCGGAAAATAGCCCCGACAGCGCGTCGCGGTCCAGAACATCGCACGCAAGTAGCTCAATACCGCTAGTGAGACCGTCCAGCGCCTTGCNGGGATCGCGGCTGGCTGCAACGACCGAGGCCCCATCCCCTGCGAGCTGACTAGCCGTCGCCAGTCCAATGCCGGAGGTTCCGCCAAGAACCAGAGCTTTCCTTCCTGATATCTCCATGATGTTTTGCCTTCGTCTATGTTTAATGAACTGCAGTTACTGCAACTTAGTCAGCAAATTGTACGCCAGACGATCGCCAAATGGCTCAGCAACCGATTAGCGTGCCAAANTTTTTCAGTGCTTTTTCCGAAAGTGTCAAGCCAAGGCCAGGATCCGGATTGAGTGTCAGCCAGCCGTCCTGAATTGTTGGCGGGTTCTCGAACAACTCGGCCTGCAGTGGGTCGCGCTCCGGATCCGTGAATGACTCGACGATAAAGCCGGATGGGCTCGAAGCCACTAAAGGCGCATGGATGAAACAATCGTGGTGGGGTGCGATCTGAACGTGGTTCATCTCGCAAAGGGCTGCTAGTTTGCGCCCGTGAGTGAACCCGCCGAACATCGTGCAGTCAAACTGGAGTATCTGGATAGCTTGTTCTTCGAGCAGTGCCCGGCAGCCATAACTGGTCAGCTCGCTCTCACCGGCCGACAGAGGAATACTCGTTCTCTGGGAGAGCAGTTTCAACTCACGNCGGTCATCCTGCCAGCGCACCGGTTCTTCGAGCCAGCGTGGCTGAACGTGNGNCATCCGGTTAGCAGCTTCGGTCGCGGTCTGAAGATCCCATGCCCGGTTTGCGTCGACCATTAGATCNCTCTCCTCCCCTATAACATCGCGCACAATCTCCAGCCGCTCGATGTCTTCTGCAACAGATAACCCACCCACCTTGGCCTTGAAACCCCGGTGCCCCTGGCTTTTTAACGCCTGGATCTCATCTCGCAACTCGGCCTCGTCCTTGCCATCTCGGTAGTAAGCACAAGTCACGTAACAGGGCACCCGGTCACGGTAGCCGCCAAACAACTGGTATAACGGTAGCCCTGCCGTTTTACCGATGACATCCCAGCAGGCAAGGTCGACAGCGGCCGAGATCTTTAGCAAAGCATCGCGACTCCAGCCCTTCTCGTGGGCCAGACGTTTGGCCGTGAGCGAGAAGAGTTTTTCGTACACACGCTCCGGTGACAGCGGATCACATCCCACGACCTCGCCCGTGACACCCGAATTGATCGCTTTGACCACAGGTTCCACGGTGCTATAGCAGGTGGCGAGACCAAACCCGCAGACCCCTTCATCGGTCTGAAGGCGGANCAGCAGTTCGTTGGCCCGCGGCACGATGAAGTGACTGACCCAGTGTGGCCTGTCGTCTTCTGGTGCCTGCAATATGAATGTTTCGACTTTGCTTATACGCACACTATTTACTGTTCTATTTGATTTTCTGTGAACGTGACCCGGTGGCCCGGATAGCAAGCGCCGACGAGCCGCTGGAAGGCAGTGACCAGCCTAGTGCAAAGCACTGCCCGCNGCAATGATCGATTCTGTATCCAGCTGATGCTCACGATAAAGTTCGGTCAGGGTGCCGGATTCCCCGTATCGCTCGACACCCATCGCCCGAACGCTGTGTCCATGAACCGAACCNAGCCAGCTTAGCACGCTAGGGTGNCCGTCAACGACCGTCACGATCCGGGCATCTTTTTCAAGCACCCGCAACAGCCGTTCTACCGGTGCTTCAAGATCGCTGTCCTCGAGCTGACGCCTGCGCTGTCCCTCGAGCCAGCCCCGGAACATCCGCTCAGGCGAGGTGACCGCCAGCAGGCCCACCGAATGATTGCCTTGCAAAAGGGCCTGGTGGGCTTCGATAGCCTGTGGTGCAACCGCACCGGTATAGGCTAGCACCAGTTTGCAGCCTTTCTCTGGGCGGTACAGCCAATAACCGCCATCCAAAATATCACCCGATAGTTCCGTGTCGATATCTCTTGCCGGTTGCTCAATTTGCCGGGTTGTCAGGCGCAGATAAACCGAGCCGCCATCCTGATCCCCCAGCAGATCTGCTTCGTCCGGTGCAGTGCCATCTCGCTGAAGAAAATCGAAGGCCCAACGCATGATCACCGCCAACTCATCAGCAAAGGCGGGTTCGAACGCTGCCAGGCCGGGTTTGCTCAGTCCGATCAAGGGGGTTCCAATCGATTGATGAGCGCCACCCTCAGGTGCCAGNGAAATCCCTGATGGGGTTCCCACCAGGATAAAGCGCGCGTCCTGGTAACAAGCGTAGTTCAGTGCATCCAGGCCTCTTTCTATAAACGGATCGTAAATTGTNCCNACCGGAAGGAGTCGTTCTCCAAAAAGAGAGTGTGAAAGACCCGCCGCGGCGAGCATCAGGAAAAGGTTGTTCTCGGCTATCCCCAGTTCAACGTGCTGGCCACCTGGAGCCGCTCGCCAACGGTGCATGGACTGCACTTCGTCTCCGGGAAAGAGTTCGGCTTGCGCATTGATATGAAACAGTCCTCTCTGATTCACCCACCCGCTGAGGTTCGTCGACACTGTTACGTCTGGTGAGACCGTGAGGATCCGATCTGCAAGATNGTCTTTGCTTCTGGCGATGCCGGCCAGAATCCGGCCGAATGCTTCCTGCGTTGAGATACGATCTGCGGNGGGAAGGGCCAAGCGCTCCGGNACAGCAATACGGGGAGCGATTCGCCNTCNCTGGTCCGTAGAACTGAATGGCACAGAAGCGATGAACTGTCGAAGTTCGGTTTCCGACAATCCCGTCCCAGCCCAGCGCGACCACTGCTCATACTCGGGTATATCATGCTTGGCCTGGAGCGTTTCGATCTGCGTCGGCGTCAACATGCCGGCGTGGTTGTCCTTATGACCGGCCAGGGGCAATCCGTATCCTTTGATGGTATAGGCAAAAAAACAGGTTGGCTGGTCATCACTGACCTCCTCGAATGCCTCGAGCATACTCTCCATACAGTGGCCACCGAGATTCGTCATTAAGACGTTCATTGCCTGGTCATCGTATTGTTCCAACAACGAAATGACTCCAGGCCGAGCGCCGATGTCCTCGAGCAGGCTCTGGCGCCACGCCGGCCCTCCCTTGTAAACCAACGCCGAATACTTCTGGTTCGGACAGGCGTCGATCCATTGCCGCAGCGCATCACCCCCCGGTGATTGAAAAGCTCTCTGCAACAATTTGCCGTACTTTACGGTCACCACCTGCCAGCCCATGCTGGAGAACAGCCGGGTGAAACGGGCAAGAAGACGATCAGAGATCACCGCATCAAGACTCTGGCGGTTGTAGTCCACGATCCACCAGAGATCTCGTACATTGTGCTTCCAGCCTTCCAGTAACGCCTCGTATATATTCCCTTCATCCAGTTCGGCATCCCCGAGCACCGAGACCATGCGGCCGCGCTGTCGCTGCCACCGATGTGCCTCCAGGTAATCCTGGGTCAGCGCTGCGAAACTCGTCATGGCCACGCCGAGACCAACGGACCCGGTGGAGAAGTCGACATCATCGACATCTTTGGTTCTGGACGGGTAAGACTGGGCTCCACCCAGCGCTCGGAAACCGGCCAGGTGCTGCTGATCCTGTTTGCCGAACAAGTACTGGATGGCATGAAAAACCGGGCTGCCATGGGGTTTTACAGCAACCCTGTCTTGNGGTCTCAAGGTAGCGAAGTACAACGCAGTCATCAGCGTGACCATGGAGGCACAGGACGCCTGATGTCCGCCGACTTTGAGTTCACCGTCACCGCCACGCTCGTGGTTGGCATAGTGGATCATCCAGGTTGACAGCCACAGGACCTTGCGCTCCAGTGCGTGCAGAACCGTNANCCTGTCGAATCCGTTGTTCGACGGTGGTGGTTCGTCGTCGGGATCGAATGGGATGTGATTCATCCGTTGATTGATGTTAAATGTTCAGGTGGGTTTCTTATGATATTGCGTTGAACTGGAAATTTTCTGCTAAATTTCTCTTATTCCTATCGAATTTTGCAATTATTAATCAAATTATTACAGGATCAGAAAGGTCATGCCAGAACCCTTGGATAAGATTGACTCTCGTATTCTGGAGATCATCCAGGAAGAGGCGCGCATCTCCAACACAGANCTCGCCGACCGGGTGGGCCTCTCAGCCTCCCCCTGTTGGAGACGAGTCCGAGCGCTCGAAGCGGCTGGGGTTATCGAACGCTACGTTACACTGGTCAACGCCAAGTCAGTGGGACTGCCTATCAACGTGTTCGCCACCGTGACCCTTGAAAAACAAATCGAACCTGCACTTGAGGCTTTTGAAAAGGCGGTCACTCAAAGACCCGAAGTCATGGAGTGCAACCTGATGACCGGCGAATTCGATTACCTGCTCCGGGTGGTGGTACCGGATCTTGCTGCTTACGAGCGTTTCCTGATGGACCACCTGACCCGGATCAAAGGCATTGCCAGCATCAAGTCCAGTTTTTCGCTCAAGCAGGTCTGTTANAAGACNGCTTTACCTGTCCCAAGTTGAAGGACAAGTGAACAGAGCAATNCCAATAGNACATCAGGCTGCAGATTCTGTATGCTTTGACGAATTACCCTCCAAACCCGCCCACAACGGATCAAGCAAATGGGCAAACGAATCCCGATAATTGTCGGCGTTGCACAGGTAGCGCAGCGTGAGAACGATCCTTTGGTAGCCCGAGCACCTCTGGAACTGATGGCCGATGCGATCAGGGCCGCAGTCGAAGATACGCAGGCAACACCCGTTCTGCAGGCGATTGATTCCATCCGGGTCGTCCAAGGCATGTGGGGCTATACAAACCCTGCCCGTATGCTGGCTCAACGCTTCGACCTGTCCGGCGTCCAGACCGGGCTCACCTCACTGGGTGGGAACTACGTCCAGAGTCTGGCAAACCAGAGCTTTCTAGACATACAACAAGCGAGAAACGAACTTATCGTACTGGTCGGTAGTGAGTGCGGCCGGACCCAGGCCAGGGCCCGAAAGTCGGGCTTAGCCCTGGCCTGGAACCCCGCAACGATGGTTCCCGGGAGCGACCCTACTGCCAGTGACGGTGTTACTGACCGGCCCGAATTCTTCCTCGGCAGTAACCGAAGCACCCGGCATGCTGCCGAACTCCAGCGCGGNATCCGACACCCCGTCCAGTACTATCCGATCTTTGAGACCGCAGTGCGTTATGTCAACAGTGAATCAGTCGCCACACACCTAGAGCGTATCGCTGAACTGTGGGCCCGCTTCAGTGACGTTGCGACCGACAATCCTGATGCCTGGATCCGCAGGCGATTCAGTGCCAGTGAAATAGCGATTCCATCTAGCTTCAATCGACTGATCTCGCACCCCTATCCTAAACTGATGAACTCGAACAATCATGTCGACCAGGGTGCTGCGCTCATCGTTACCTCNACCGACTTTGCCAAACATCTGGGAATCCCNGAGGAGCGCTGGATCTATCCGCTNGCNGCGACAGAGGCGTGGGATCACTTGTGTGTCTCCGAACGGGACAATCTTTATTCCTCACCTGCCATACGGCTGGCCGCCTCGAGTCTATTTGAGCAAACAGGGCTTGGCATTGAAGATCTGGAGTTCGTCGACCTTTACAGCTGTTTCCCGTCTGCGGTCCAGATCGCTGCACGTGAGATCGGCCTTGGGCTGGAGCGACCCCTGACAGTCACCGGTGGCCTGACTTTTGCCGGTGGACCTTGGAACAATTATGTGATGCATGCAATTGCCAGAACCGTCGACCTGCTCAGAACCAAACCCACCGAGCATGCNCTGGTCACAGCGAACGGNGGGCTACTGACCAAACATGCCCTGTGCCTGTATTCGGGCACCCCGCCTGGCGCAGATTTCAGCTGTAACAATCTCCAGGCCGAAGTGGATGCCACAGTCAAACGTGCTGTCAAGGTCGAGCATATTGGGGAAGCGACAATCGAAGCCTACACCGTCATGTACGGCGCTGAGGCAGCCGAGATCGCACACGCGGCCTGCCTGGTGGGTGACGNTGAGCGCACCTGGGCCAACGTAACAGATCCGGACACTGTGCTGGCTATGACTAAAGAGGAGTATTGCGGCCGGACCGGTAAAATTGATGGCGCGGGAAACCTGGCCGTGTTCCATTGAGGCCATTAATCTTCCCTGGGTAAACGATCGGCAGATTTTAGGAGATATCGGGCGGTACCGTTGCCACCGAAGCGTGCTCATGGTAGAACAGTTTTGCCACANGAAAGAGACAATGTGAAATGCCTATACCAAAGACGGTCGAGGTCACCGAGGTCGGCCCACGAGATGGACTGCAGGCCGAACCCCAGTTCGTTGCCACCAAAAACAAGATCGCGCTGATCAACGACCTGATTGGCGCCGGCTTGCCCAGGATAGAGTTCTCCTCTTTCGTTTCTCCCCGCGCGGTGCCCCAACTGGTTGATGTGGTCGAGGTCTTTGAGGGGATAGACCGATCCGCCAACACGGTCNTGGCAGCCCTTGTGCCAAACGCCAAGGGAGCGGTACGAGCGGTGGATACCGGTGTCGACGAGATCGTTGTTTTNCTTTCTGCCTCGGAAAGCCACAACAAGAAAAATGTAAACAGAAGCGTCGACGAATCGCTCACGGGCTTCGAGGAGGTGGCGAACATCGCGGGCCAGGCAGGCATTCCAATTCACGGAGCGATCGCTACAGCTTTTGGCTGCCCTTTTGAGGGTGACGTGCCCATCCAGAGACTAGGTCACATCGGTCGTCGCTATCAGGAACTGGGATTCACCGGCATCAGCCTCGGCGACACCACTGGCATGGCGACACCACCGCTGGTATCGCAAGCGGTACGCTTCTTTCAAGACAATCTGCCCGACTTTCCTATCGGACTGCACTTTCACAACACACGCGGACTCGGGCTNGTTAATGTACTGGCCGGNCTCGAAGAAGGTGTCGACCAGTTCGACGCTTCGTTTGGTGGCATCGGTGGTTGCCCATTCGCCCCCAAGGCCACCGGTAACATCTGTACCGAGGATCTCGTTTACCTGCTGCACGAGATGGGGATTGAAACCGGAATCGATCTACGCNGTCTGATGCGCATCGCCACGGAGGTCGAGGCGCTGGTTGGGCGTGATCTACCTGGGCAGATAATGAAAACCGGACCACGGCTCGACCTTCACTCTATGGGTGAGGTGGCTACCGCTCAAGGCTGAACCCCCTCCTTCGGATCATGGCTCTTCGCGGTTTACANGTCATCGACCTGACACGCATCCTNGCCGGACCATTCTGCACTCAACTGCTCGCAGATATGGGCGCTGATGTTATAAAGATCGAATCCCCGGATGGGGATCCCGTTCGTAAACAGGGTGCCATTCTTGACGGGATCAGCTGGTACTTTGCCCAGTTCAATCGAAACAAGAAGTCGGTCGTCCTCGATCTCTATNATACCAATGACAAAATCAAGCTGAGCCGACTGCTAGAGAACGCTGACATACTGGTAGAAAATTATCGNCCCGGCGTGCTGGCGAGAATCGGCTTTACCCCGGAACGACTTCAGGCCATCAATCCCCGCTTGATTCACGCGGCGGTAAACGGCTATGGCTCAACAGGACCTTACGTGGATCGGCCGTCCTTCGACTTCATCGCCCAGGCGATGAGCGGCTTCATGAGCGTTAACGGTTCCCCCCAGAGCGATCCCATGCGGGCAGCGCCACCGATGAGCGATCTGATCGCCGGTCTTTACTGCGCTTTCGGTATCGTCAGCGCCGTGCAGGCCCGACACCGTACCGGACNAGGACAGCGGGTGGAATCCAGTCTGACGGGTGGACTGATCAGCATGCTGGCCTACCTGTCTGCCGGATATTTCGCCACCGGTGAAGTCCCCGAAAGGACCGGCAACAACCATCCTATCGTTGCGCCCTATGGACTCTTTCGAGCCCGCGACGGGATGTTCGCTGTAGCGCCTTCTACCGAGGTCCACGTCCAGCGGTTTCTAGCTACGCTGGAACTCTCCCATCTGCTCGACGAATCCCGCTTCTCGACTAACGCAGACAGGTTATCCCATCGCGACGTCCTCGCTGACATTATCAACCAGAAGACCCAACTAAAAACCGTCATGCACTGGATTAAAACGGTCAATGAGGCCCGTTGCCCATGCGGCCGTGTACTGAACCTCGCCGAGGTGTTTCAGGACCCACAGGTGTTAGCCCAGGACTTGGTTCTTGACGTGAAGCATCCCGGACACGGCACTGTCCGAATGACTGGATTCCCGATCAAGCTTTCGGACACACCGGCTANGATCCACCGGCCCGCACCTGACCTGGGCGCAGACACAGAGGAGATCCTCAAGGACCTCTGACTAAGCTGCTCTGGCGAACCCGGTAGGGATATGAAACAGGATTCAAACTCAGAGGCNCATGAAACATGGTGGCCAAGGATGCCGTGAACAAAGATCCCGATGAACCAGCAGTGAAGGGCCTGGCACCAGATCCGTTACGATCCTGACTGGCAGAACCGACCCTCTTCTCCCTTACCGACCGTGCAGAAACCCCATCAATCGGCTCTCGAAAAGCATCTGCTGGCACAGGCCATCGAGGAAGCTGATTTGAGGGTATTGCTGATGACACTGGTCCATCTGACCGGTGANCTGGGCTGGCTTGAGCCCCCTTNCGCCCCTGTGCGGGACGTCAACCTGATAGCNGATCCATCGGCTGGTTTTCCACAGGAGATCCAAGACCAATTACGAAGCTCTGCCCTAGAGCTCTTTTGCAAGGGTCCATTGAGACCGTCGATCACCGATCCTGGCGACGCACTGATGCATCGGATGATGCGCGCCTGCCTGGGTGAGAACGTCCCGCAAGAATATGCGCCAGCCATGCGGGAGGAACTGGGCTTTGTGGATCGTGACATTCACTGGACCACAAAACCCTCGGAGTCGCAGCTATCCGACCGACAGGTTCTGATCATCGGCGCCGGAGTCAACGGCATCGTTCTTGGCGCCAAACTGGGCCAACTCGACATTCCCTACACCATTGTTGAAAAAAATGGNGAAGTCGGGGGAACCTGGTTGGAGAACCGGTACCCNGGATGTGGGGTAGACACCCCGAACCATGCGTATTCACTGTCCTTTGGCGAGCGCTACCCTTGGAGCCGCTACTTTGCGCTTCGTGGCGAGATCCAGGATTACCTCGAACGCTGCGCCGATGATTTCGGTGTACGGCCCCACATCCTTTTCCAGACAAAGATGACGGGCGCAGTTTGGGACGAAAAGAACGCCCGCTGGCGAGTACAGGTCCGCACAGCGACGGGTACAAGAGAGATCCTTACCAGCTTCCTGGTCAGTGCGATCGGCCAGTTCAACTTGCCCAGCACACCTACCACCGCGGGAAACAGTGACTTCAAAGGGCGTGCATTTCACAGTGCAAAGTGGCCCGATGACTTGGATCTCTCGGGNCAGCATGTCAGCATCATCGGTACTGGCGCCTCCGCCATGCAGATCGTGCCGGCCATCGCCCATCAAGTCCAAACATTAACGATATATCAACGTACGCCCCAGTGGGTACGGCCAATCTCAGGTTATGGAGAACGTATTGGAGACGGTGCACGGTGGCTGCTGGAAAACCTGCCCTACTACGTTGAGTGGTTTCGTTTCACCATGTTCTGGCGTTACGGCGACGGCTTGCTGCCGTTTCTTAGAAAAGACCCTGACTGGCCCCACCCTGANCGAGCGNTAAACCGAGTCAACGANCGCCACCGCCAGGAGATGACCGACTTCATGCATTNCGAACTGCGGGATCGACCTGATCTGGCGGCACNCTGCCNACCAGACTACCCCGCATACGGCAAACGAATACTGCTCGATAACGGTTGGTATCGGACCCTAACACAACCCCACGTCGAACTCGTAACAGAGCCGATCGACCGGATAACCACCGACGGNGTCAGGACCTGTGATGGCCGTGAACGCGCGACAGACATCCTTATCTACGCGATCGGTTTCCAGATGACATCAATGGCTTCAAGACTTGGAATCTGTGGCCGTGAGGGNNTCGACCTCAGGGCAGTGTGGGAAGANGACAACCCGACCGCACACCTGGGTATCACGGTACCGGGTTTCCCGAACTTTTTCTGTATGCTCGGGCCTAATACCGGGCTTGGGCATGGTGGAAGCACCATGTTTCAATCGGAGTGCCAGGCGCGCTACATCAGCGGCTGCATCGTCGACATGGTCCAGTCAGATATCTCCTCAATTGACGTTCGGCAGGAGGTCCACGACGACTACGTACGACGCGTTGACGCCGAACACGATCAGATGATCTGGTCACACCCNGGCATGACCACCTACTATCGCAATGCGCGTGGCCGGGTCGTGACAGTCATGCCCTGGCGACTGGTGGACTACTGGACCATGACACGGACCCCGGATCTAAGCGATTACAGACTGGACCCTGTGGACTAGCCGCACTGACACTCTGGTCAGGATCNGATCCGCGCCCTGATGGATGAGCGTTCAGGTCGGCGACTCGGGCCAGCCGTCTTCATCTGCCGGGTACCAAAATTCAGCCAACGCTTTCTGTATCGCGACCAGGCACCGATCCCGGCGCTTTTCCAGCCCCTCGAGCGAGCGCTTTCCCTGCGCCACTTCGCAGCCGGCCGCGGCCGNTTCAACCAACTCTTCAGTGAANTCCGGTGCTGGCAGGTGNGTCCACAAGTTGGCNTCATCCGGTGACCAGTGCTGCATAGATCGACGAAGGCCGCCCTTCCCGCCCGCCANATGAAAAGTCAACATCGGCCCGAGGAAGGCCCAGCGCAGGCCCGGCCCGCCAGTGATCGCAGCATCGATCTCGGCGGAAGTACAAACCCCGTCACGGATCATGTAAAGCGCTTCATGGAAAAGAACCTGCTGCAGGCGATCGGAGATATAACCATCGATCTCGACCCTCGTATGCAACGGCCGCATACCGACCGAACGATAGAAACGTCCGGCCCGCACTATAGTCGACTCGGCAGTACGATTGCCTCCGACCAGTTCGACNANCGGCAGTAGGTAGACCGGGTTGAACGGGTGACCGACCAAGACCCGCTCAGGATGTCGTGCTTCGCTCTGCAGCAGGCTCGGGCGGATACCTGATGAACTGGATGCGATNATCACCCGAGATTCAACCATCAGACTTACCCTNGTGATAATCTCCTGCTTGAGNGTGAGGTCATCAGGNGCGTTTTCTTGTACAAAATCCGCNCCGGCAAGGCAACGCTCNAANGACGGNTCAAAACGCAGTCGCTCAAGGCCGGCATCNTCAGCCACCCCGATTTCGCTAAGAAGCGGCCAGGCGTTTTCTACATTGTCCCGCAGANCTTTCTCTGCGGTCGGATCCGGGTCCCAGGCGCNCACCTCTAGCCCGTGGGCCAGGAACCGGGCAGCCCAGCCACTGCCAATCAGCCCTGATCCCAAGATCGCAACCGTTGCTGTTTCACCACGCTCTAGATTAGTCATGAAACCCCTCCTGGGATCGGTTAAGCGTTGTCAAGCCTTGTGCTCATTTCAGACAACAGATGTCTTCGAAGTGCCGATTTCATGGTCTTACCATTGGCGTTTCGCGGCAGAGGCTCGGTCACCAGAGTCACACTCTCCGGGACCTTGTAATCGGCCAGACAGCCAACACACCAGGCCGTGAGCAGTTCTAGCATATCCTTTTCTGCCACAGCGGATTCGACCGGAAGTATGTACGCATGGACACGTTCACCCAGGACCGCACAGGGTCTCCCAATGACCGCAGCCTCGTTGATTCCAGGGTGAAGCAACAGGTGATTCTCTACCTCGGAAGAATAGACCTTATATCCTCCTCGGTTGATCATGTCTTTGCGTCGGTCAAGCACCTCAACATAGCCTTCTGTGGACATCCGGCCTATATCGCCTGAGCGCCAGAATCCTTCGTCCGTGAACTGCGATGCTGCCTCCTCTGGTAGGTTCCAGTATCCTGGCACGACCATCGGACCCTTGATGAGGATCTCCCCGGCCTCTCCGGTGGGACACAACTGATCCTCGCTATCGACTATTCTGATCTGTGCACAGTGGACCGGCAGGCCGACACTCATCCGATGTCTGGCGATAGCGGCTGGCGGGAGAAGCGTCGCAGGCGATGCAGTCTCGGTAGCACCATACCCATTCGAAAGGTTGAGTTCCGGCAGTTTCTCTTTCAGTCCGATGATCGTATCTTCGGGCATTGGCGCCCCACCAAAAAGGCCCAGTTTGAGGGACGAGAGATCCGCCGTGCCCAACTCTGGTCGCATCAGCATCAATGCGTACATCGCGGGCACCATGACTGAGTGAGTAATTTTCTCGCCTGACATAAGCCTGATCGCCTCGTGGGCATTGAATTCGTCCATCAGGATGCAGGCCCCACCACAGCCCCACATCGCCAGCAACTGCCCGACCAGTCCCGTAACGTGGGCAACCGGTACTGCGATCAGGGTTCTTTCTGCCTCCTTCAACCTAAAACAACGCTGGTAGTGCACGATACTGTGCACGATGTTCAGGTGCGTCAGCATCGCCCCTTTGGGCCTGCCGGTTGTTCCGGAGGTGTATAGGATAAAGGCACAGTCCTCTTCCGAGACCTCCGGGTCGACCGGTGAACTCCCCAACCATCGCTCAAGCTCAGAACAGGCCAGCTTCAGTCCCCCGGCATCCCCGATCGCAATCGTGAGTTCCGGTAGTAAAGCCGACTCCGGCAGTCGATCGACGAGTTGATCCTGAACGAACAGTACACTGGCCGTTGAATCGGCCAGCATCAGCTGGATCTCCGGCCGCGCCAGCCGGTGTGACAATGGAACACAGATGCCGCCAAGGCGAAGACATGCCGCGATAATGATCACGACTGAAGGATGATTGCCAGCCAGCACTGCAACACGGTCACCCCGCTTGATCCCGGCTTCTGACAACCAACCCGCAATCCTTCCTGCCCGCTCCCATAGCGCAGCGTAGGAAATCCGCTGGCCTCCGGCGACCAGCGCCTCAGACGACCCGAAACGAGCCACCGTGCTGGAAAGAATTTGCAGTATTGTTGCGGGACGATCAGCAAAACACAGCAAGTCACGGCCAAAATGGCGTTCCCGCCGGATACCTTCTGGGTCCAGTCGATGCCAGCCAACGGCCTCCATTGGGTACCCGCCGGCCTCTTCCCCAGGGGCAGTCCCTGTATCGACTGGCCCCTTCCGGCTCACCAGTATCGCCTCCGAGGGCCGGTTATCCGAACAACTGGACCGGGCAGCCCTCAGCCGTGCTCCCTGAGTTCGAGCCGCGCGATCTGGTTTCTATGGACCTCGTCTGGTCCATCAGCGAGACGTAACAGGCGGGCCGTCGCGTAGGCGTGAGCGAGCCCGAAATCATCCGAAAGACCACCACCGCCGTGCGCCTGAATCGCCCAGTCGATGACCTGACAGGCCATATTGGGCGCAGAGACCTTGATCATGGCGATCTCTTTTCGCGCGGCTTTGTTTCCCAGCGAATCCATCTTAGAGGCCGCGTACAAGGTCAAGAGCCTGCTCTGGTCAATCATAATCCGGGATTCGGCTATTCTCTCCTGGGTGACGGTCTGTTCGGCTATGGCTTTGCCGAAGGCAATCCGGCTGCTCGCCCTCCGGCACATGTTCTCCAAGGCNCGCTCCGTCAGACCGATCAGGCGCATGCAGTGATGAATGCGNCCNGGTCCCAAACGACCCTGGGCGATTTCGAATCCTCGCCCGGNNCCGAGCANCATGTTTTCCACCGGNACCCGGACATTCATAAAATCAACCTCGGCATGNCCGTGCGGTGCGTCGTCGAAACCTAGAACTGGCAAGTGCCGTAAGACAGNGACTCCTGGTGCATNCATCGGCACGAGAATCATCGATTGCTGGCTGTGTCGATTCGGATTGTCAGGATCCGTCTTACCCATGAAAATCAGGACACGGCAACGGGGATCGTTGGCACCCGACGTCCACCATTTTCGCCCGTTGATGACGTATTCNTCTCCATCTCGAACGATCTGGGCCTGTATGTTGGTCGCGTCGGAGGAGGCAACGTCCGGCTCCGTCATCGCAAATGCTGAACGAATCTCGCCGGCCAGCAGTGGTTCCAGCCATTGCTTCTGCTGTTCAGGTGTCCCGTAGCGAGACAGGACCTCCATGTTGCCGGTATCCGGTGCTGAACAGTTGAATACCTCTGGAGCATAGGGCGAGCGCCCCATGATCTCGCACAGCGGGGCATAATCGTAGTTGGTAAGCCCCGCGCCAAACTCGCTTTCCGGCAGAAACAAGTTCCACAGGCCAGCATCACGGGCCTTACCCTTTAACNTCTCCACAATTGCAGAAGGCTGCCAACGGTCACCCGATGCGGCTTCATCCGCTATCGCCCGTTCGCTTGGATATATATGGGCGTCCATGAACGCCGTGATCCTTGCATGTAGATCAGCACATTTTTCAGACATCTCGATCATCGTAAATCCCTTCCAGTTTTTCAGAATNACCGACTGGGAAGCCAGGCTTCAGTTGTTCTCTGCATCATACGCTTCGAAGGTTTTCGCCTCGGCCCCCAGTTTGTTCAGCAATGATGACGGTGACCAGTGATCACGCCCGGTCTGTTCGAAATACCGGTCTACCGCCCGCCCCACAGTATCCAGGCCCACGGTCCCCGCCCAGTGCATGGGCCCTCCGCGCCAGACAGGAAACCCATAGCCATTGAGGTACACCAGATCTATGTCACTGGCGCGTAGGGCGATGCCTTCTTCGAGTATGGCTGCCCCGATGTTGACCAGCGGGTACATGCAACGTTCCAGAATCTCCTGGTCACTGACCTGTCTCGGTTCAGACCCAAAATGTACCGCAGCCTGTCGCGACAACTCCTCGACCTCTGGGTCGGGCACCGGCACCCGACTGCCCTTTTCATAGATGTAGTAACCGCGCCCTGTCTTCTGCCCGTAACGCCCCAACTCACATAACCGGTTGGATATGAACGCACCCGGGGTATCAGCAGCCCGTCCTCCACCAGCCGCTTTGCGTTTGGCCCAGCCAATATCGAGTCCAGCCAGATCTGATACGGCCAGCGGACCCATGGCCATGCCGAAGTCATACATCACGCGGTCGATCTGACTCGGGTCGACCCCTTCTTCGACCATGATGGCGGCTTCTCCGAAATAGCCTTCCAACATCCGGTTACCGATGAAACCATGACAGACGCCCGACACGATCGGCAGCTTACCCATTCTTCGGCCNAGATCGAGGACGCTCATGAGCACCTCGTCATCGACCGTGTCNGTCCGGACGACCTCGAGCAGTCGCATCACGTTGGCGGGGCTGAAGAAATGCGTCCCGAGCACCGTGTTTTTGCGCTCGGGCACACTGTTCGCGATCTCATTGACATCCAAGTAGGAAGTGTTGGAAGTCAGGACAGCTCCGGGTTTAGCGATGGCATNCAGCCGNGAAAAAATCTCCTTCTTAGCGGGCATTTCTTCATATATGGCTTCAATGATGATGTCTGCCTGCTGCAGATCCTCGATTCGGGTCGAGGGCGTAATCCGTGCCAGTCGTTGATCCATATCTGCCTGTGTAAGGCGCCCTTTACTGACTGTGGCGGCGTAGTTCTTTTCGATCGTGGCCATGCCTCGATCCAGCGCTTGGGCGTTCTGCTCAATGACCGTAACCGGAATTCCGGCATTGGCGAGGTTCATNCTAATCCCGCCNCCCATGGTNCCTGCCCCGACAACACCGGCGNTGGAAAAGGACCGCCGCGGCACCTCTCGATCAACCCCGGGCACCTTCGCAGCTCCCCGTTCAGCAAAGAAAACGTGGCGCATCGCCTGGGATTCTTCGGAAGCCACGCATTTCTCAAAGATCTCCCGCTCCCGTGCAAGCCCTTCAGCAAAGGGCAGTGAGACGGCGGCTTCAACACACTCGATACAAGCATAAGGTGCCCGCATACCACGAGCACGTCGTTTGATCTGGGCCCGTTTGGCCTCAAAGATGCCGGGATCTTCCGGCGTTATCGAGATATCGCGGGCCAGAGGATGGGTTGCTCCCGATGAGCCTTTTTCGGATGCAAAAGCAACAGCACCTTCCAGAAGCTCGCCATCGATGAGCTTATCGACTATACCCAGTTGCTGGGCTCGTTCTGCCGAAACGGGGTCTCCAGAAACGATCATGTCCAGCGCCGCATCCACACCGGCCAACCTGGGAAGTCGCTGCGTACCCCCCGCTCCTGGCGGAATACCGAGTTTGACTTCGGGCTGGCCGACCCTCGCCTTCGGGACGATGACCCGATAGTGACAACTCATNGCNAGCTCCAGGCCCCCNCCCAGCGCGTGGCCATGGATCGCAGCCACCACCGGCTTAGGACTGTCCTCAAAGCTACTGATAATGTGGGACAGCTTCTCCGCNCCCGCAGGCCAGGGTCTTGAGAAGAAGCGGATATCCGCACCGGCGATGAATCCCCGGCCGGCCCCAATCAGTACGATCGCCCGCACATTGCTGTCAGCATTAGCCTGACTGACACCTTCAACGATACCTTTAGGAACACCGGGACTTAAGGCGTTGACCGGTGGATTGTCCACCGTGAGGATAGCAACATCGTCATGCGTNTCATATTTGACCANGGTCATTTCCTTCCTCCGATTTGAACACCTAGACCTCNATTATAGATAGGCTGGAACCTCTACACCGCGTTGTAAAGGGNCAGGGAAAGCNCGNAANAGATANTTCCAGGCGCAGCTCTATATCAGTCACTTCTTAACCCGCTTGATTGGTGCAACAGCCAGTCAACGACAAAATTAATAGCCACCGTGAGAACGGCAATCGCCGCCGCCGGCAGAAGAGGCGTTATATCGTCGTAATTAATCAGCGTGGCGTTGTCACGGACCATAGACCCCCAATCCGCGGTCGGAGGCTGAATTCCCAGTCCCAGAAAACTCAGTGCAGCAATAAACAAAAACACGAAACAGAAGCGAAGNCCNAATTCTGCNAANAGNGGCGCCATGATATTNGGGAGAATNTCTTTGCGGATNACCCACCACAGNCCCTCNCCACGAAGGCGGGCGACTTCNACAAAATCCATTACGGCTACGTTCATTGCCGCTGCCCGGGTGATACGGTACACACGGGTACTGTCCAATACAGCGATAACCAGTACCAAAGTCGTCATAGAGGTTCCAAGAATAGTGAGAATCAATAACGCGAAAACTAGGCCAGGTATAGCCATAAGAATATCCACAATTCGACTGATAATCGTGTCGTACCAACCCCCGAGTATCGCAGAGAGCATCCCCGTTACCCCCCCGATAGCAAACGCGATGACAACAGCGGCTAGCGCAATACCAATCGTATTACGAGCGCCGAAGATAAGCCTGGACAACATATCTCGACCGAGATTGTCCGTACCCA
>PBDS01000084.1 GCA_002718155.1 Pseudomonadota bacterium | reverse complement strand
GCTCAGGCTGACTGGATCGAGTTTATCGGCTGTCATTGCTTTCCATGCTGTCTGCAGAATAAAATTCTATTTGTGCCATCAGGTTTCCATGGGCATCCAGTGTGACCAAGTCACCTGTACCAACTACCAGGGTTGATTCACGTTCTTCGATAATCGCCGGTCCTGTCACAATCGTCCCAACGCCAAGCACGTAACGATCATACACCGGGCATTCGATATAACCGCTTGCCTCGGGAAAGTAAGCCTGCCTTGTCCCCTTATGTGCTGAGGACGAGTTGTTACCTGGCGCTGGGCGGTATTTATATGAGTCTGCCGGTGGGCCCCAGACCTCGACCTTCCAATTGACGATTTCCAGCGGCTCATTCAGGTAACTTAATGAAAAAATCTCAGCATATTGGCTAGCGAAAAGCATCGGCAGTGAAGGAAAGACAGAAGCAATGTCTTCCCCGGTTGGTAATGTCACCTCGATCTCGTGCCCCTGGCCGAAGTAGCGAAGATCGAGCCGGCGGATGACGCGGATATCGCTGAACCTGACTCCAGCCTCGACAAGAAATTGGGAGGCTTCCCCTTCCAGAAGAGAGAATGTCTTGCAGAACGCCGGTTGATCGATATCGTCTAGTAAGACATTCTGGCTCTGGGCGATCTGAAACGAGAGTGGGCTGACCAGCATTCCCAACGCCGACATTACGCCGGATGCGGTTGGCAGAATGACCCGTGGAATTCTCATTTTACGGGCGATACGCAACGCGTGACCCGGACCGGAGCCTCCAAAGGCGATCATCGTACTCTGCCGGTAGTCAAAGCCGATCTCGCTGGCGTGGACACGAAAAGCCCGGGCGACATCTTCGTTGATGATCTCATGTATACCCCACGCGGCGCGGGCAAGATCCAGGCCTAGAGGTGCTGCGATATTGTCCCTGATCGCGGCCTCTGCGGCAGGCACGTCGAGTTGCATTTCGCCGCCCAGGAAGAACGCGGGGTCGTAGTACCCAAGAACCAGATTCGCGTCTGTCAAGGTAGGATGGCTGCCGCCCAGTCCATAACAGGCGGGGCCTGGAGAAGCGCCGGCACTCCGTGGTCCGACCCGGATCAGGTTACGGTCGTCGACTTCAGCGATGCTCCCACCTCCGGCTCCGATCTCAATCATATCGATCACCGGAACTCGTACTGGAAGCCCGCTTCCCTTGCGCGATTCGTGGATTCGAGCGATCTCGATCTCGTAGACGCGCCGCGGTTCACCGCTACGTACGATTGCGCCTTTGGCTGTTGTGCCTCCCATATCAAAGGACAAGACATCGAGCATACTCAGCTTCCGTCCGTGGTGTGCAGACATCAGTACACCAGCAGCTGGGCCAGACTCGAGCATCCGCACTGGAAACCGCCTGGCTGTAGCAGGTGTCACCGTGCCTCCACTGGAAGTCATGATGTACAAAGACCCTTGCAGACCACGGTGTTTCAGCCCTTGTTCTATGTTACTGAGATACCGATCGACCAGAGGTTGTGTAAAGGCATTGATGACTGTTGAAGTCCAGCGCTCATATTCACGCGCATAGGGCAGTACGCTGGCAGACGTCGATACGAACACGCTGGGATAATGCGTTTCGATTAGATCACGTATCTTGTTTTCGTGATCTGGGTTGATAAAGGATTGCAGCAAGCATACGGCGAAGGCTTCTATCGGATGCCGGGACAGAAGTTCGTCTACCATCCGACGAACTTCGTCCACATCCAGTTCTATCTCTATAGACCCATCGTACCGAATACGTTCATTGATCTCCCTTCGCTGGTCACGTGACACCAAAGGTGTAGGGTATTGGATGTCGAGTTGATACAGGTCATACCGCTGTTCAAGCGCAATATCCAGCACATCGATAAAGCCGTTTGTTACCAACATGCCAACGGTGGCACCTTTTCTTTCGATTACTGCGTTGGTGACCAGTGTTGAACCATGAATGATGCTCTTAATACTCGAAACCGAGACCTGTGCCTCTTGAAGTAACTGATCCAAGCCTGCCAAAACAGCAATAGCGGGATCTTCGGGTGTTGTCAGTCTTTTGTGGACACAGATATCTCCATGATCATCGTTCAGAAGAACGAAGTCTGTGAATGTCCCCCCGATATCGATTCCTACCCGGTATGTCATGTTCAATCCAGCAGCTGGATAGATTTGTTGATTATCTCACTCTGGGTGCGCGATGACTGCCAGGCAGCNGAATCCATAATCGGGTGCAGACGAGNGNCTGATNACNCCTGTGTGATCTTGACAGAGTCTTTGTCAACGGTAGCACTTGCTGCACGAGCAGAATCCTTGCGGCCACATTCTGAAGACGGCCGGGTCGTTGGAGAGTAGGATAGCGCATATGTCGAACNGGCCCNGATCAGANCGCTAGAANAGNCCATGTCGAATGCCCAGGTGATTCACAGTCTTGGACCACCCGAGGTGATGCGTCGGGAAGACTGGGAACTGCCCGACCCGGACCCCGGCGGAGTTCGGATCTGGAATGGACAGCGCGGAATCCGTTCACCGAATAAACTCACTACGCAATGAAAGCACTTTGTAAAAAACATGCGGAACCCGGGTTGTGGCTAGAAGACACACCAGTGCCGGCGGTTGGGCCTAATGACGTATTGATCCGGGTTCTGAAGACAGCCATTTGTGGGACAGATCTTCACATCTACAACTGGGACGCCTGGGCCCGCGAGACCATACCGATACCGATGATCATTGGCCACGAGTTTGTTGGCGAGATTGTGGAGACCGGTGATAACGTCGCGGACTTTTATCCGGGNGAAATTGTCAGCGGCGAGGGTCACGTAGTCTGTGGTCGTTGCCGAAACTGTCTTGCCGGGCGCCGGCATCTTTGTGCCAATACCGAGGGGATCGGGGTCAACCGACAGGGCGCTTTTGCAGAATATGTGGCTATACCCGAGGCCAACGTCTGGCACCATGCACAGGGTATTGATCTCGATATTGCGGCGCTTTTTGATGCGTTCGGTAACGCGACCCACACGGCACTGTCTTTTGATGTACTGGGGGAAGATGTCCTGATCACTGGAGCCGGCCCCATCGGATGCATGGCGGCGGCGATATGCCGGCACGCCGGTGCCCGTTACGTCGTTGTGACCGATATCAATCCCGGCAGACTGGCCTTGGCCCGGACAATGGGCGCCACCCGGGTGATCAATGCGACTGAGGAATCCATCGACACGGTCTTTAAAGAACTGGATATGAAGGAGGGTTTCGATGTTGGTCTTGAAATGTCCGGCAGTCCGGAGGCCTTCAAAGACATGTTGGGCACGATGTGTCACGGCGGAAAAGTCGCATTGTTGGGCATTCCAGACAAAGATATAGCGATTGACTGGAATACGGTAATTTTCAACATGCTGACGATCAGGGGGATCTACGGTCGGGAGATGTATGAGACCTGGTACAAGATGACCGTGATGCTGCAGAGTGGGCTCGATATCTCACCGGTGATCACCCACCGGTTTGCGGCGTCTGAATATGAGCAGGGATTTTCGGTGATGAGCAGCGGGGAGAGTGGTAAAGTGATTCTCGACTGGAGTGACTAATAGGCAATCGATGTTCTCTTTTTCTGACAGAAATATCCTGGTTACCGGGGCTGGCAGTGGTATCGGCAAAGCGACAGCGCTGATGCTGGCAGAGCAGGGTGCGGGCGTCATCGTTGTGGATCAGAATCAGGACACGGTCCACAAGACCTGTGAAGATCTGCAGCAGTCCGGTACCAGAACAAGTGCCGTCGTGGCTGATATCTCGGATTCAGAGGCTGTCGACAAGATGTATGCCTCGACGCTGGAGAACTACCAGACGCTCGATGGGGTCGTGCACTGCGCCGGTATTGGAATCGAGCGGAGCATAATGGATACGACCCTTGAGGAATGGGACCNGATCATCGCGGTCAACCTGACCGGCACCTTCCTCTGTGCCCAGGGCGCGGCGAAGATCATGGCCCGGCAGCGTTATGNACGCATTGTACTGATGGGGTCGGTTGCCGGTGAGCGNGGTGGGACCGGCCGTACGGCCTACGGTGCATCCAAGGGNGGCGTGAGTGCCATCACCCGGGTGATGGCAGTAGAACTTGCAGAACTCGGAGTCACCGTCAATGCGCTGGCGCCAGGTGCTATTGAAACCGAACTGGTCTCGAAGATGCACGATGCCGAGACCCGTGAGGCCTACTGCGCCAGGATCCCGATCAACCGTTATGGTACCCCCGAGGAGGTGGCAGCCACGGCGGTTTTTCTGGTCAGCGAAGAGGCCGGATACATCAATGGGGTCGTTATGCCGATCGATGGTGGGTTCATGGGTGGCGGGGGGATCAAACGCAAAGCGAACCCCGGGGCCTAGGCGCACCGCTTCACACCTGGACGATAGCCGCTTTGAGCCAGAAATTTACCCGGCACCTCGAACGGGAACTCAAGGACCTGAAGGCAGCCGGTCTTTACAAGGCCGAGCGGATCATTACCTCACCGCAATCGGGGGAGATCGAAGTTTCAAGCGGTGACAAGGTCCTGAATTTCTGTGCCAACAACTATCTCGGCCTGGCAGATCACCCCGAGTTGATTCAAGCGGCTAAGGCTGCGCTGGATCGATATGGCTACGGTATGGCTTCAGTCCGTTTCATCTGTGGAACCCAGGAAGAGCACAAAGCGCTCGAGGCGAAAATTGCCGGTTTTCTGGGAATGGAAGATACGATTCTTTACTCTTCCTGTTTCGACGCCAATGCAGGCTTGTTTGAGACTCTGCTCGATGAACGGGACGCGATCATCTCGGATGCGTTGAATCACGCTTCCATCATCGATGGTGTGCGGTTGTCCAAGGCCAGCCGGTACCGGTATGCCAACAATGACATGACTGATCTTGAGGCCAGGCTCGAAGAAGCCGCGGCGGCCAGGTTTCGGTTGATTGCGACCGACGGTGTGTTTTCGATGGACGGGATCATTGCCAATCTGCCCGGTATCTGTGATCTTGCCGAGAAACATGATGCCATGGTCATGGTCGATGACAGCCACGCTGTCGGTTTTGTCGGAGCACAGGGGCGCGGAACGCTGGAGTACTGCGGCGTTGAAGGCCGGGTTGAGATCGTTACCGGCACCCTGGGAAAGGCTCTCGGGGGCGCATCGGGTGGCTACACTGCGGCGTCAGGGAAAGTGGTTGAATGGTTGCGGCAACGATCAAGGCCTTATCTTTTTTCAAACACCCTGGCGCCGGTCATCACGGCAGCTTCAATCAAAGCCTTTGAGCTGATCGAAGACGGAGCGGGGCTTCGGAGAAAGCTCAAAAAGAATTCTCAGCAGTTTCGGGCAGGGATGTCCAAGGTGGGATTCGATCTCGTACCGGGCGAACACCCGATCATCCCGGTGATGCTGGGCGACGCCAGGCTTGCCCAGCAGATAGCAGCGCAACTGCTGGATGACGGTATATATGTGACCGGCTTTTCCTTTCCGGTGGTGCCTCAAGGGAAGGCCAGGATCCGCACCCAGATGTCGGCGGCGCACTCTGCGGATGATATTCAGCGGGCGATCGATGCATTCACGAAAGTCGGAAAGGCACTGGGCGTTGTTTAAGGCCCATTCCTGGCCAAGTGCCCGTTCATCTGGGCGAATTGTTCCGATGAGACTGGCAACAGGGTCGGTTGAGAATTCTCTACTTGATCAGGGGTCGATCTCCAGCAGAATATTGCCGAAAAATTCCCGGCTTTCCAGTAGGGCTTGCGCTTCACCCGCCTCGACGAGTGGAAAGCTGCGGGCCAGTACAGGGCGCAACCGTTTCTCGGCCAGTAGGTCGAGCGCGGTGCGGATAGTTGCTTTCGGCGCGAAGTGAGTACCGGTTATCCAGGCCTGTTTGCGTAAAAGACGGAAAATATCGATCTCCACCTTAGACGATCCTACTGAGCCAGCAGTCGCGAGCCTACCGTTGTGGGCCAGTGCTTCAATGCTTTGCTGCAGAACCTGTCCGCCCACCGTCTCGATAACGACGTCTACACCGCGTCCTTCGGTCAGATTTAGCACCTCTGTTTTGAGATCCTGACGTTTGTAATTGATCAACTCATCTGCACCGAGTTGACGGGCGAGCTCCAGCTTGTTATCGGATCCTGCGGATGCGATAACACGTGCGCCGGCGCACCTTGCAATTTGTACTGCTGCACTACCTACCGCACCGCCGACCGCGTTGACCAGAGCCGTTTCTCCCTGGCGTAGCTGTGCCCGCGATATGGTCAGTTCCCAGGCTGTAGCAGTCGCAACCATCGAAGTGGCTGCGTCAGTGAACGACAGCGAGTCCGGCAGATGTATAAGGTTGTGTTCTGAGGCTTTGACGTATTCTGCGTAGGTTCCCCACTTTGTGAGACCGAGTTTGTCGAAGTGGCGGCAGATGTTGTCCCAGCCGAGTTGACAGTAACAGGGATTATGACGACATACCCCACGGCTGATGGTAAGCACTGGGACTACCCGGTCGCCTATTTGAAATGCGGTTACGTCGGATCCAACTTCCGCCACGATACCGGCTCCTTCGACGCCCAGAACATGTGGAAAAGAGACCGCAGCATAAGGAATCTCGCCGCGTCGCGTGGTGACATCATAACGGTTGACGCCGGCCGCAAGGAGTCTGATCAACACCTCACCTGGGCCGATCTTGGGTGTGGCGACCTCTCTTTGATGGAGTACCTCAGGTCCGCCAAATTCGTTGATGACTATGGCCTTCATATGACTGGATTATGTCGGTTTTAACGTATTCTCGTCGTCATAATATCGACAGCATGGAATCTGGCNTTCTGACAAGAATACTTCAGTTCTTTTTCAAGCGTGATCTAGCAACGGCCGGCGAGTTACTGCGAAATCGATCCAGTTCCTACCACCCCTCAGCAGATGGCAGAACATTATTAATCTAATTCGCTGTGTTTGTACCCGTCACTAAGCAGAGTAAACGATGACGCGAATCGGGGTCGGTTTGAAGCCGGCTGCATTATTCAGACACTCTGGGCAATTCGACAAAACTGCCAAGATATCCTGTTCCGCGCGCAAACTGAGGTAGTCTCCCGGTTTAGATAGACCCGGTACGATGCTCAATGCCCCGGACTCTTCGACCGGAACGCGCATGAAAAAGTTGACATTGGCCACAATGTCTTTCTGACCCAAACCGTGCTTGGCGAGTTCCGCCTCAAAATTGCCCTGACACCCCTTACCATTGTTTTTTCCGAATCGTACATCGTCCACCTCAACCGAACAGCAACCATAAATCGTGTCATGGTATCCGCAGGTATCGTCAATGATGGTCATCAATTTGCGGGCGCGTACTGACCATAGTGCCGCATCCTGTCCCAGGTAAATGTTACCGTTGAGTTTGATCGTGTTTGCCGCGTTGTACCTGTCGGCTGGATCGTCGGCACTGTAGCAAAGAAAATCCACTGCTTGCTGGCCCTCCAGGTCAACCAGGCGGAGCACATCGCCTTTGTTCAANTTGACACTCCAGGGCTCACATTCAGGGACGATGGTATCCTCCAACACCCTGCCGCCTTCAATCGGATTCTCGAAATTCATGTTCCCCCCAGTTGTTTAAGATATCCTGCCTGAAAAAGAACAGCAATTAAAAGCGCAGCCTTTCTCGAGCCTGGNGTGCACGCTATCGCCAACTGGGTACTGGGTCGCACCATCGAATCTTCCTGAGCCAGGGCACGTTGACAGCCCATAGGCTTGGCGGTCTTGTCTACGGTTGTTGTTTTGGCTTNCGACGGGCCTCGGGAAAGATCCACATTGACAGGATCATGAACACCGCAAGAAGGCCAGCAATCAGGCCAACCGTCGGATTGCCCAAGCTCCGCTCCAGCAGATAGGCCGCCAGCCCGACAAGAGCGACGACCAGAGACAGAATCAGTTTGATGTTGCTGGGCATCGGAGCGTTGTCAGTCCGCAGGTATTGGTGTCGCAGCCGCTTCGTCTGGCGACATCGGTTTGCCCTTGAGGTTCTGTTTGACGTATTTCGTACCGTAGCCGTTGAACAGGTGCCCAATCAGTCCGCAGTCGAGATCGGAGGTGCCGAACAACCAATCTGCAATGGGGAATGTCAGGTTCATGTTCTTTTCCATCATGAGACGTGAATTGTGATGTGCTGTATGGTGACGTCGCAGTGTGTTGACGAAAGGACAATAGCGGACGAACCAGTTTTCATCGACGTGGCAGCAGAAATGCATGAATTCGTAGATCAGGTAGGTGCTGGTTGTGGTGCAGATAAAAAGCCAGCCGACGTTTGGCGTTACCAGAAAGCNAAGCACGGCAGCGCCGGGAACCGAGATCAGGATGAAGACAACCAGCGCATACGGGGGAAAGAAAGTCACCCGCCAGTCTGCCTGATCACGAAAACGCATTTCCTGGTCAGTAAAGAACTGGTGATGATTCAGGGTGTGACGATCATAAATGGCCCGAAAACCGTTCCACTTGAGTGGCCGGTGCAGGATGTAACGGTGTAAATACCACTCGAAAATATTGCAGCCCATGCCGACTGCTGGGATCGTCAACCATTCCCACCACAGCACGTTGTCGATGTGCTGGATGTATATCCACATCGCCGTTATACCGATGATGTAGATCACTGCAACGTGAATGAAACCGTTGTACCAGCCGGCAATGCGAGAGCGGTATTCCCGCCTGAACGCTGTNTGCTTCTCACTTAACATGCTCGGGACACTCCTTGTGAGAGTTTGTGGAAAATAGTCATCTGGTTCACTTGACCCTGTTAATGAATTCGCTTCGCTGAAGTGCTCAACTGGAGCCGCCGAGTTCTTCCTGCTGCAGTGCGAATATTGAGGTGTACCCGCCGGACCAGTCGGGAGGAATCAGGCAAGGACCAGGGTCGTGGCGAGCCCATTGTGCCGCTTGGCCGCGTACGATGGTGCCCGCGTATTTCGAGTACAGCGGATTGTGAGTATATGGCATCGCATCGGCCGCGGAATAGACGTTCAGCAGCAATGGCCGTGGCTGGGGCGAATGGTTGATCTGTGAGCCATGGATCGCGCGGCAGTTGTGGATGGTCAGNGACCCCGCGGGACCGGGTAGGTAGATCATGTCGCGCTGGTCGATGCTTGTCATGTCTTCGTTTGAAAGGTAGCCCACCCACTCACCGTTGTTATTGTACTGGTCATAGAGCGGGCCGGTATGGCTCTTCTGAACGACACCGAGCGGGCCCTGGTTGTCATCACAATCGTACAGGTACAGGCCTAGCGTGCACGGGCTGAAATTGGTATGTGGCCAGAAGCTGATGTCCTGGTGCCATTTGACTTCTTCGCCGCCACCGGACCACTTGAAATTGAGTTTTGAGTGGTGAAACTTGATGTTGGGCCCGATCAGGTCGGCAACGATGTCGAGGAGCAAAGTGGAGGAAGCGAAAGCCCAGTAGTCGGGGTGGTGGTCATTCGGACTCGACAGGCGGCGTAACTTCGGCGAGTCTNCGTTGTGTCCTTTCTCAAGGTCCCAGGTNGCATCTGATTCGCCGACTTGACGGGAACATTCGATCATCTCGTCTGTAGCGGCGCGAAGGCGTGTCAGCCATGTGCTGTCCACCGCGTTTTCAACGAGGAGATAGCCGTTCTCGAGATATGACTCTCGTTGACGGTTGGTGAGGACGTTCGGCTTCAACTTGAGGACGTCTTCTGCGGTCATCTGCACGCCCGCCGTAGCATAGGTGTTCCACACGGGTCTTATCGTTAATATATGAGGCTATCGCATGGCCGGTAAGTCGTCAATAGGTGGCTGCCGGTGTGTCATACACAGCCAGGGCTGGGAGAATTCGCTGAGCCTCTAGCGCGGGCGTNGTCCGTTAAAGAGGGCGGCGAATCGGCACAGGGGTGTCAGGATCTTTTTCCACCAGTCCCAGAACCGGGCCGGTGCTGCGCTGGCCACAGGCTGGCCAGACAAGGTNGCGTTCACGTTCTGGGCAAAGGTGGTCGTCAGCCGGGCGACAAGATTACGGACAATACTGGAGCGGCCGAACTGGGCCAATGGACCTGTAATGGTGTATCCAAACTCGACTTCGACCCGGGTGCTCTCCTCGTCGAGATTGATCAAACGGTTCTGGATNCGCGCCCTGACCCGCGAGTGGGTCCGGCGGTCGGATCCCTCGCCCTCAATGGTCGACGCGTAACTGCGATCATCTACCGCGTGGCTGCCGGAGAAGGCGAAAACTGGTCGGATCGGGCCCAGTTTGATCGAGGCTTTACCACTGACCACGCCGTCGAGCGGCGGCCCATCGAGTTCAATTCCGGGCAGGGCCGCACAGACGTCTTCGAGGTCTGAAAGCAACGGCCACACTTTGCCCCGAGGGTGGGGTAATGTGAACGTCTGTGCGATGGTGATCCAGCCGTCGGACTGGGTTGCCTCACTCACGTTGACCNCAATCTCTACCGGACCAGCCGCTGGTGAGTTCCTTGTCGGTGGCATCGATGAACTTTCGATGACCCTGGTCTTCGGTACTGGCTTTGTCGGGCGCGCGTCTGCTTCGGGCCCNGGCGCTGGACCGAGTCCGACCGCGCTCTGCTGCCGGTCACCGGCCAGAGGCAGGGCAGCGACTCGTGAAATTGCCCGAACGATACCCCGATAGCCCGTGCAACGACAAAGGTTGCCGCTCATCTCGCGCCGTATATGTGCCGGTGTGAGATCTTTGTGCCGCGCGAGGATGTCGCGAGCGGTGATCAGCATGCCTGGTGTACAGTAGCCACATTGCAGNGCGTGCTCCTCAGAAAATGTCCGGCGCAGTTCTATCATCAACGGGTCGTCGTCCAGGCCCTCGATGGTCTCAATTTTCGCACCGTCACAGCTGATGGCGTACGTGATGCAGGAGCGGGATATTTGGCCGTTGATGAGCACAGTGCAGGCACCGCAGATTCCATGTTCACAGCCAAGATGAGTGCCGGTCAGGCCGATTCCCTCGCGTAGAAAATCGGCCAGGGAGGTGCGTGGCGACACCGCGCTGCGGTGAAGACGCCCATTGACAGTCACCTCAAACGAGTTCATGACGAGAACGCATGTGCATCGTCCAGTGCACGTTGGAGTACAGCGTACTGGACGTTCAGACGATAAACGTCCGGAACCGGCATGTGTCCTGCAAGATGGTCACGTACCCGATCCGGGTCGAGTACAGTTGGAAGTACTCCGGCGGACTCGAGGCCCAGCGTATCGTTGTCTAGCAACAGGGGTAAACCTTCGGTGGCCCCGACAACCACACGGCAACGATCATGGTCGGGGTCATGCACGATCGCAGCAATGGCATCGGCGAATTCACCGGGTTTGCGTGAAATCTTGGCATAGCCGCAACGTACAGAACCGCCGAGCCGGGGTATGCGGATGCCGTCAATGAGTTCTCCCGGGCCAAGGGTTGTTTCCATTGCCCCGACCAGGAAATCATTGATCTCGACACTCCGCTGTCCATTTGGATCGGAGATCAGAATCTCCGCACCGAGTGCAGAAAAACACGTCACCCAGTCCGCAGCCGGGTCTGCGTTGGCAATGCTGCCGCCGAGNGTGCCCCGGTTTCGGACCGCGCGGTAAGCGATGCCACCGGCAACCCGGGCGAGGAAATCATGACCCGGATCGGCGACTCTACGATCTTCGATCGCGGCATGGGATACGCAGGCACCGATCGTGACGTGGTTCGTCGACTCCTCAACGCGAACCAGTTCATCGATGCGGGTAATGTCTACCAGCAGTTCGGGNTGAGCCAGCCGCAAGTTGAGCATCGGGCCGAGTGTCTGGCCGCCGGCAAGAACCAGGGCGTTGGCCGACTGTCCCAGGAGCGTGGCCGCCTGNTCGATGCTTTTTGCCTGTTCGTACTCGAAGTCGACCGGTTTCATGTTGTTGCCTTGCCAGGTGAGGTTCCNTCGGCCACGGATACGGCCTCTACGATGCGCCGCGGTGTGACTGGCAGCACCGACAGCTCGGCCCCGATCGTGCGAAGTGCATCGTTAATCGCATTGGTGATTGCGCCCGGAGGNGCGATACAGCCACCTTCACCAATTCCCTTGACACCGAAGCGGGTGTAGGGGGAGGGCGTTTCCAGGTGGATGATTTTGGGGTCTGGGACCTCGGTCGGACCCGGCAAAAGATAATCCGACAAAGTGGATGCCTGTGGTTGACCGTCTGTGCTGTAGGCCATTTCCTCGAACAGGGCGGTACCAACACCCTGAGCGAGTCCGCCGAGGGTCTGCCCTTCGACAATCATCGGGTTGACCAGGACCCCGCCGTCCTCGGCAATCGCATAATCCAGTAATTCAACCTCACCGGTCAGAGGGTCTACAGCGATGACGGCNGCATGGGTGGCATAACTGAAGGTACCGGAATCCTTTTCGGGTTTGTATCCTGCAGTGACTTCTAGACCTGCGGGGTCAACCCCGGAATCCAGGTCCTGTGGCTTCAGGTACCAGGTGCGGGCGATCTCAGCGAGTTTGATGGTGCCGGAGGTGCCGTGGACAGTGCCGTCTTTCAGCGAAACGGTCTCCACTGGACACTGCAGCAGGTTGGCGCCAATGCGCAACACGCGTCGTGCCAGCTCATCGCATGCGCAGGCAACTGCACCGCCAGACATTACCATTGAGCGTGAGCCCCAGGTTCCGGTCGAGTAAGGCGTGAGGGCGGTGTCACCGTGGATCAGCCGTATCTGTTCCAGCTTGATACCAAGAACCTCATGCGCGACTTGAGCCAGGGTGGTTTCCAGACCCTGCCCGTGGGAGTGGGCACCAATGCGCAGTTCCAGTCCGCCGTCCGGGGTCAGGCGGGCCGANCACTGTTCGTGACCCGGCACCATCGGGATTCCCCAGCTGGCGTAGACGGTGGTCCCGTGGGCTCCCTGTTCCGAGTACATCGCAAATCCAACCCCGATCTGTCGTCCGTCTGTTTCACCGCGTTTCTGGCGCCTTCGGATGGCGGCGAGATCAACTGCCTCAATCGCCTGGCGCAGCGATTCAGGGTAATCGCCACTGTCAAAATGTTTGTTGGTGATGTTGTTGAAGGGCATCTGCTCGGGGCGGACAAGACTCTNGAAACGAACTTCTGTTGGTTCTATAGACAGCTCCCGCGCCAGCGCATCGACTATCAGTTCCAGTGCGGTGCAGACTCCGGAACGGGCAACGCCTCGGTAGGGCAGAATGGGGGGTTTGTTAGTGGCAACAGCATAGGTCCGGCAGCGGTACCCGGCCAGGTCATAAACACCGGGCAGAATGCTGACCACCTGGGCCGCCTCCAGGCAGGCAGAGAAGGGATAGGATGAATAGGCGCCGGCGTCGACCGTTGCCTCAGCATCGATGGCGAGGAGTCTGCCGTTCGCATCACCATAAGCGGTAATCGTGTAGTGATGCTCGCGACAGTTCGATGATGCTGTGAGGTTTTCNCGCCGGTCTTCCAGCCACTTGAGCGGGTGCCCCAGTTTTATTGCTGCCCAGGCGAGGCAGATTTCTTCCGGCAGAAGAATACCCTTGTAACCGAAGCCGCCACCGACATCGGGTGCCACGACTCGGATCTGGGCATGTTCAATTCCAAGACATTCGGAAAGCCCGGTACGTACGATATGGGACTGCTGGGTCGAGGTATAAACGACGAGTTGTTCGAGCCTGGTGTCCCAGGTCGCGAGGACTCCGCGTCCCTCGATCGGGCTCATTGACTGGCGTGCAGTACGAATTGTACGGGTCACCGAGGCAGCAGACCGAGCAATGGCAGGGTCGAGGTTCTGTTCAAATTCCGTTGTCAGAAATACGTTGTCATCCCAAGCCTCGTGTACCAGGGGTGCTTCGGTGTCGCGAGCGGCGAGCATGTCGCTGACTNCCGGTAGTTCTTCGATCTCGATCTCGATCGTGTCAACGATGTCTTCGGCCTCAGCCCGTGTGTCAGCCACACACATCGCGATCAGTTCGCCGACGTGGCGGACCTTGTCACGTACCAGTACGGGTTGGTCGGAGGGTTTGAAACCAGGCAGGCTCGAACGCGCCCGGATCGGGGCGACCGTTTGCAGATCATCAGCAACAAATACCTGTTGACGGTGCTCGTTTGGAATCGAGATGGAATGCAGATAACCGTGGGCAGCAGGGCTTCGAAGAAACGCGACATGACGGGTTCCTGTCAGCTGAATATCGCCGACAAATTTTCCTCGCCCACGCAGGAGGCGGTCGTCTTCTTTGCGCAATACAGAGGCGCCGACGCCGAATGTGTTCATCGGATTTCTGTCAGTCGGATATTCCCAATCACTTAAACCTGCCGGGTGATCTTGTTATTAGGATAGTTTCATCGATCAGAATCGGCGGGATCATCGGGACCAACCACTCCACTGACCAGGTTCTGTGTCTGAAGTGCGGTGGGATCGATAATACCAGATGTGCCCGCCCGCTTGATCTGGTCTAGAAATCTGGCAAACCAGTTTTCTCGCTCACGACGTGCCTCGGTTGCCTGTTCCAGTGTGCTCTTGCTGAACCGGATCGTGCTCCCGGGACGCAGTCGGGCCAGTGTCGGTAGATCAGCTGAGATTACGCAGCCTATCTTGGGGTAACCGCCGGTGGTTTGCCGGTCCGCCAGGAGTACGATCGGCAGGCCATCACCGGGTACCTGGATCGAACCGGGTGCTGTACCGTCAGAGGTAATGTTGAAGCCGCGTGCGTGTTCTAATTGAGGGCCGTTGAGGCGCATACCCATGCGGTCGACGGCGGCTGAGACGGTGTATTCGCGGCTGAACAGCGTGTCCAACGCTGCAGCAGTGAAGAAGTCGGCCTGCGGTCCCGGAATGACACGAATGGGTGGTTCTCCGGGCAGCGTGCGCTCAACGAAGCGCAATTCATCTCTGTCCGTTGCTGCTGGCAGAATCAGAGAAAGCTCGTCGTCGCTTGCCAGCTGCCGGCCTTTGAAGCCGCCGAAGCCGCCCCTCGTGTACGTGGAATGGCTGCCCATCGCAGTGGGTAGATCAAAGCCGCCCTCGACGGCAAGATAGGTCATTGCCATGTCCGTCACGGGTCCAATGCAAAAGACATCACCCCGGTGCAGGCAGAAACTCTCAAACGTGGGCAGCCGACGGGGGTATGGTGAGAGGCGTTCAATCAGTGCATTTCCACCGGCAACGGCGATGCGCACAGACTCTGTGTTGACCTCCAGCGTGGGTCCCGCAGCAAGAACTTCCAGGGCCGCAGTCGTCGGTTCGTTGCCAACGAGGAGATTCGCAATACGAAGGGCGCTTGAGTCCAGTGCCCCGGATACGGGTACCCCCATAGACTGCAGGCCGTAACGGCCCAGATCCTGAATCGTGGTGTGCAGACCTGGTTTGTGTACGCGGAGGGTAGAAATCATGTTGCCGGATTCTTGTTTGGCTGCGCGTCGTCGACGCCACTGTCATTTTTCGACAGGCGATCGTACTCGTGACGAGTTACCGGTGAAAAACGGACCCGGTCGCCTGGTGCGAGTAGGGCCGGGGGTGTGGCAGTCTCGTCGAACAGTCTCATCGGTGTTCGGCCAATAACGTGCCACCCGCCTGGGCTCTCTATCGGGTAAACGGCAGTCATTCGCTCAGCGATGGCGATAGAACGTGCCGGAATGCGCAGGCTGGGTGTGATCTTGCGAGGCAAGGCGATCTCCGCAGCGAGGTCCCCCAGGTAGGGGTAGCCGGGCAGGAACCCGACCATGTAGACGTGGTAGGTCGCACCGCTGTGGCAGCGGATCACCTGTTCGATCGACAATGAACAGCTGTCCGCGACTGCTTGGAGGTCGGGTGACAGGTCCAGGTCATAGCATGCTGGTATTGACCAGTCACGCCCGGAGAATGAATGGGAGGAAAGATCGGGCAGGATAGCGCGGAGTTCTATTTCGAGTTCGGCGAAGGGGACGATGTCCGGGTCATAGTGGATCGCAAGGGAACGGAAGGTCGGCACCAAGTCAGTGATGCTGGCGAGTTCAAGTGCGCTCACCGCGGCATGGAGCGCTGTCACCTTGCGGTTCGTATGAAGGTCAATTTCTTCGCCGAATTCAACAACCATGACGGTGTCTCCGTTGGGCAGAAATCTAGCTGACGAATTCATCGATCTGGTCGTTGGCTCGGTCTGGAACGGCTGGATGCTATAGTAAACTGTACGGTGTTGCCCGTTTGTATGCCGGGTTGCATAACGTTGATTTTAGTTTCTTAGGCCGGGAGTATGCGCATGGCTGACAAGATCAATCTTAATGCCGATATCGGTGAAGGGTTTGGCGCTTACGACATCGGTAATGACGCCCAGTTGATGGAGATCATCAAGTCTGCAAGCATCGCCTGCGGTTTTCACGCAGGTGACCCACTGACCATGCGCCGCTTGGTTGCCCACGCTGCCCGGGTCGGGGCCAGCGTCGGGGTTCACCCGGGGTTCAATGATCTTTGGGGATTTGGCCGGCGCCAGATCACGATGCCTGCCGAGGACCTTGAATATCTTATCGCCTATCAGATTGGTGCTCTTCAGGCGATGGCGCGCTACGAGGGCTTGTCGGTTACCCACCTTAAGCCCCACGGTGCATTGAACAACATGGCAGCCGAAGACGAGGCACTGGCAATGGCGATTGGCCGTGCCATCCAGGTTACTGATCCGGAGATCATTTACGTCGCACTTACTGGTTCGGCTATGCACACTGCTGCGAAAAAACTCGGCCTGCGCCTGGCGCGGGAAGGATTCGCTGACCGCCAGTATGAAGACGATGGCAATCTCGCGTCACGGTCGATCCCGGGTACCGTGATCAAGGATCCGGCGACGGCCTGCGCACAGGCGATCCGCATGGTTCGGGACGGCGAGCTCATATCCCGCCACGGCAAGGTCATTCCGGTTCAGGTGGAAACGCTGTGTGTCCACGGTGACGAATCCACCGGTGTTGCCGTTGCCCGCGAAGTGCGAAAAGGCCTCGAAGCAGAAGGCATTGCGGTGGTAACGCTGCCAGAGATGCTCAACTGAGTGTGGTGGTCTGGCCTCGCTGCCAGGCGCATCGGCAGATAGGCTGTGTTCCGGCCTTAGTCAAGACAGCAGCCAACGGTCCTGAATTCAGCCAGTCAACCGGCCGNGGCATTCGAGATCNGGCTGTTGTCACCAAGCACCAACTTGTTCCAATTGGTTGAGCGCACATAGTCAGGGCGGGGGTCCTCCACCGGCTGTGGGTGGTTAGCCACGGTGTTGAAACACATGAATGCGTGCCAGCGGTCCACCGGAGAGAGGTTGTGCCCAGAGGCATGGAGCAAATTGCAGTGAAAAACAGCTACGGTCCCTGCTGCGCCTGTGACCGAGACCGGCTCCGGATAAAGCGCCATGGCCTTGCGCATGGTTTTAGTGTCGGCAGCCCATAGACGGTAAGCGGTGGAGGTGTCGTAGTACGGATCGAGTCGGTTTAACTTATGGCCGCCCGGTATGAAGTAGAGGCAGCCGTTGATGGGTGTTGCCTCGTGCAGCATCACTAGCACGGTGACCATGTTCGGTCGTTCGATGCCGTCCAGTTTCCAACTCATGAAATCCTGATGCCATGGCCAAGTTGAGCCCTGAATCGCCGCTTTCATATTCACTTTTGAATGATGGAGATAGAGTGCATCGTCAGCGAGAACCTGCTGAGCTAAACCAAGGCAGCGAGGTGACCGGGCAAGCTGGCGGAACGCGGGTGAGGCCGTCGCACCGTCTGGTTCGTGCAGGCGAAACAGGCTCTTGGCCTGCTGATCGTCCCCCTCCCGGAAAATTCCGTCCGCCTCGACCCGGGATACACGCTCAGTTTCGCTAAGCAGAATGTCGATCTCTTCCTGTGCAAGTAACTCGGGAAAAACCAAAAACCCGTCCCGATCAAACGCTTCCAGTTGGGCACGTGTTAATTGCATCCCGCTCGATCTTGGCTATTTGAAGCGCATGTTCAGCATTTGCTCAGGCAGCCAGAGCGCCAATGCTGGCAGCAGCACGACGAGGACTAACGCAATGACTTCCAACGCAATAAATGGCAGAACACCCTTGTACATGTGTACCAGGCGAATTTCAGGCGGACTGATGCCGCGCAGATAGAATATTGCAGGTGCCATCGGCGGTGTCAGGTAACTCGTTTGGATCACGATCAGGAAGAGAATGCAGAACCAGGTCTTTACCTGACTCGGGTCCAGGCCATAGAAATCAAACTGCTCAATCAATGGCATCGCGATCGGAATGATGATTAGAATGATCGAGATGAGATCCAGCACGAACCCTGCAATAAACGCCAGCAACAAAAGAATCCCAAGGGTTTCCCAGCCACTCAGGTTAGCTGCGGACACAAGTTGCTGGGTACCCACCAGGCCACCGGAGATCGTGAACACCGTAGCGAAGACCTTGCCTGCCAGAAGGATCGTGAGAATCATGGCGGTGACCAGTGTGGTTTTCACCAGGGCTTCTTTGAGGGCCTTCAGGGTGAAGTTGCCATAGGCGATGGTCATGATCACGGAGCCCGCCGCGTACGCCGTCTGCGGCTGCTGCGTGCCCAACGTGCTCACCACCGCGCTCATCTCGACCGCGGGCGGCGGGGGCTTCCCTGCGCCGGGCACGCCCGGCGCCAACCCGGCGGCCGACCCCTCGCT
>PBDS01000020.1 GCA_002718155.1 Pseudomonadota bacterium | reverse complement strand
GCCCCAGCGCACGCCCCCGCTACCCAAGAACCAATCACTTTGTTGGGGTAATCCGACGCGCCGTCGACTAGCCCTCGCTCATCCCAACAGGCATCGTTACCCGACGTCCAGGCGACCTTCTCGCCCTGGGGCTTTCCCTGTTGTCCCTGATCCCGCCCACCCTGGCCTGACTCAGGCATGTCATCAACGATGACCCGGAATGTCATATTAGCCTGGCCATTTTTGGCAATTGTGCCTACGTTTAGCCTGGCCTCCCAACGACCTGACAATGCCGACTGTGCCGGATTATCAGAGGCATCCGCCTGCAGTTCACCATTGAGATGAGTCGAATTGCCAATGTAAGTCGTAAACAAAGGCATCGTAGATCTGATCACCACATCGTTTAGATCACCCGTGTTGCCCGCACTCTGCACAATGATGTACTCCAATTCATCCCCAGCAGAGGCCTTCACCTGCCCATCAGTACCATAGTACGACTGATCAGCAGTGGCATAACCCGCATCACCTTCACCATTGGGATTAGTCACATTGCGCACCCAGTACTCGGTCGAGGCCGGAATCGGCGCAAAAACAGTAGTCAGGGTCTCGTCTTGCGTGGACTGATCGGTGTCAGCTTCCGAGGTCGCCGTGACCAGCACCCCTACTGTTGCGTCATTCTCAAGATCAGCGATCGTCACGCCCGAAACCACTAACTCAAAACTCGCCCCCTCAGAAATCATATCCCCTACATTGATAGTCGAACCATGCTCTTCTGCTAAAACAATGCTCGCACTGGTTCCATCATCCTCAACACTGGCAACGCTATGAACCTGTCCATGAACATAAACCGTATCACCCGCTTCAATCCCGTTGATGGAATTATCAGCGACCCCGTCCGAAGGCACTGGAATCCATGTTCCCAGCTGAGAGACGGCCATCGAACCACTGGCAGCCGTTGCACCCAGAGTCAATGAACTTATCACTGCACCATCTAAGTTACGCAAAATCGCCGTCGGAGCACCGTCAGTGTTCTCAGGAAATACAGATGTAAGAAATAGAAAGTAGTTATCCGGACCGTTGGCCGTGGACACTGCTGTATACGGGTAAACAATATCCTCACCCTGCAGTCTCGCTTGATCCGGCGGTGACGTTAGCTGCAGCGGAGATGGCGACAAATTCACCTCGAAATACACCCGATCAGCTTCGGTGCCCACTGTGTCATCAGAATGAGTAACCGTTACATCGATACTCAAAGGAGAACCCGACGGCGCTACCGCCAGGGCCGTACTGGATACCCCCGATAACCCCATCAGCATCACCAATGCGGCAGCGACGAAAGGCGTCGCAGTATTGTGTAGTCGCTTCAAGGAAGCTCCACTTGAGTAATAGTCTTAAAGCCGACCTAATATGATCCGAAGAGAATGCCAGCTTAGTATGATCCGATAAAACTCTATAAAACTGTGATTCCTGTCATAATTGAAGAACAATATTTGGAGCGGGAAACGAGACTCGAACTCGCGACNTCCACCTTGGCAAGGTGGTGCTCTACCAACTGAGCTATTCCCGCTGGGAAGCAGTAGAAATTCTAGACCCTGTCAAAAACCTGTCAAGTTGACTTTTTATCACCTGGCTCGCCCAAGGAGTACCGGCCAGGCCGCCCTGAGGTAGAGTGTCATAGACCAGAGAGTCAAACCGCCCGCTGCATAGAAAAGAATCTCCCCGACGATCAGTGAAGGAAGATCCCCCAGATTACCTTTACTCAGCAGCAAGGTGATAGCGATGATCTGGATGGTCGTCTTAATCTTCCCAAGATTCCCGACTGCAACCACCCCGCGTTCTCCCATCTCGGCCATCCATTCACGCAGTGCAGAAACCGCAATCTCTCTGCCAATCACCACCGCTGCAACCAAAGTGAATATCAGGGGTGCGAGCAGGCTGTCAGCAAGTTGCCGGTCACTGACCAGCAGGACCAGCGCGACCACGACCATGAGTTTGTCGGCNACCGGATCGAGAAACTCACCAAAACGTGAACTCTGGGCCAGGGATCTCGCAAGGTAGCCATCCAGCCAGTCTGTCAGACCCGCCAGCAGAAACACAGTCGCAGCGTAAACACCGTCAACAGGCAGACAGTAAAGAAAAACAATGACGGGAATCAATGCCACCCGCAGTAGCGTCAGAAGGTTTGGGACGGTCCAGGGCATTGCCGCTAGTCAATTCTGCTTAAAGTAGTGATAGATTCTTTCTGCNAGNCTCACGCTGATTCCGGGCGCCTTAGAAAGGTCTTCGACCGGCGCGCGTTGGACCTGCTGAAGACCTCCGAAATGGTGGAGCAGCGATTGCCGACGGGTCGCACCGATACCGGGAATATCTTGGAGGACAGAATTCAGCCTGGCCCTACTCCTACGCAGACGATGCCCAGTGATGGCAAATCGGTGTGCCTCATCCCNGATCTGCTGAACAAGATGAAGAGCCGTTGAAGTCCGTGGCAAGGTCAGCGCCCGGGCGACCCCGGATACGTAGAGACGTTCCCTACCCGCATTTCTGTCGGCTCCNTTTGCNACNGCCACCACGGTCACATCACCGAGTAAGAATTCGTTCAAGACAGCCTCGGCAATGGCGTGCTGCCCCTTACCGCCGTCAACAAACAGAATGTCGGGCACCACCTGTTCTGTCTCCGTAACCCGGCGATAACGCCGTTCAAGTGCTTGTCGAATCGCGCCATAATCATCCCCAGGAGTCACGTCTCGGATGTTGAACCGCCTGTATTGTGAAGGAACAGGCCCCTCCTGATCAAAGACCACGCATGAACCGACAGGGGCTTCCCCTGAGCTGTGACTGATATCGAAACACTCCAGCCTCATCGGCAGCCCTTCGAGCCCAAGCCGCTGAGATAGGTCCTTCAGACGATCTGTGTATGATTCTCTGCTGGCGAGGTGCCTGGCCANTCGCTCCGTTGCGTTCAGTTCAGCCAACTGCAGCCATTGAGCCCTGAAATCGCGAACCCTGGTTTTTATGTAAATCTTTCTCTCGGCTCTTTTCGAGAAGAAGTCAGCCAACTTGGATGCGCCTGAAACNNCCGGAGACACAATTAACTCCGGGGGTATCGGGTTGCTCAGATAGTATTGAGGAAGAATAGCCTTCAGTACCTGGGAAGTTGTCTCATCCAGAACCGCAGATTGAAAGAAATGCCGACTGCCCAGATTCTGNCCGTTCCTGATGCTCATTACTGAAACNCAGGTCAGATGAGCTTCTCGAACCGCGACAAATACATCCGTATTGTTCGCTCGGCCAGAAACGTACTGGGTTTCCTGGACCCGCCTGAGTGCGCTGATGCGGTCACGATACCGACCTGCAGATTCGTAATCAAGCTTTCCGGCGCTCTCATGCATACGGTCTTGTAGGAGCCTGGCTAATTTCTCACTTTTCCCTTCCAGGAGCATTATGCTGTCTTGGATATCGCTGGAATAGGATTGAGACTCGACCAGCCCAACACAAGGTGCTGAACAGCGTTTGATCTGGTACTGCAGGCAGGGTCTGGAGCGATTTCGAAAATAGCTGTCCTGGCACTGCCTGACTGGAATTATCTTCTGAATCTGGCTCAGTGTCTCTCTTGCTGCGCCGGCGTTCGAGAAAGGNCCGAAGTACCTACCCGGCTGTTTCAGGCTGCCACGGTAAAGCGAGAGACCCGGGAAATCCTGATTGAGCGTCAGGCGGATGTACGGATAGCTCTTGTCGTCCCTCAAGAGAATNTTGTAGTGTGGCCGGTGAGCCTTAATCAGATTGTTCTCAAGCAGGAGCGCCTCACTTTCGGTGTTGGTGATGTGAACCTGAATGTCCGCCACCTGAGAGATCATGCGCTTCAACCTCGTCGAGCGATCAGTCGCCCCAAAATAGCTTCGCAGCCTTTTTCGAAGATTGCTGGCTTTTCCAACGTAAAGGTAACGACCCTCATGGTCCAGCATTGCGTACACGCCTGGGAGAGAAGAAACGCTTTTAACAAAAGTTCTCTGGTCAAATTCCCTGCTCATCGGGTGACAGCTCCCGACAGCGCTTTGGCCTTTCGAACCACCGACCGAAACATAGGTACGGTCAAGCGCCTTGTCTGGGTGTTGTAGCGACTGCAATGGTAGCTTGAGAGCAGAGTTCGATTGCCTGGTAATTTATGCCGCGCCCCATGGCCAAACTGCATCCGAGAAGGCGCCAGCCCAAAGACCCGGACAATAGCGTCGTGGGCAAGCTTACCCAGGGCCAGAACGACGCCACCTGAAGGCACGCTGACCAACTCGGGTTCAAGGAATCGGACACANCTGTTCACCTCGGCGGCGACTGGCTTGTTCTCCGGCGGCAGACACTTGACGGCATTAGTGATACGGCAGTCAAAAAGGCGCAGCCGGTCACAGTTGCTGATAGATACGGAAGCCGAACTTAATCCGTAGCGGTGCAGCGTTTCGTAAAGAAGCCCTCCGGCGTGATCTCCGGTGAACGGTCGACCAGAGGCATTGGCACCGTGCTTACCGGGCGCAAGCCCGACGATCAAAAGCCGGGCGTTGGGATCACCGAAGGAAGGTACCGGAGCGCAGAAATAGTCCGGGAACTCTGTCTTGGTGANATCCAGAAACCGGGCAAGCCGGGGGCATTCTCTGCAGTTCGGGTCGTACCAGCTTTCCGGGGGGAATTGGTCGTTCTTGGCCCTTTTAGATCGTGNTTTTGCCATCAGAGATTTCTTTTCTTGTTGCTGTTCGTCACAGCCCGTAAACTTCACCACAATGTTCTATTCAGGTCGTGAGTATGAAGATTTCAGCATCTGAAACAAGGGTTGGCAATCTCATTGAATATCAAGGAAAGCTTTGGCGGGTGCTCAAGAAAGAGCACGTTAAGCCGGGCAAAGGGGGTGCTTTTGCCCAATTGGAAATGAAGGGCATCGCCGACGGAACCAAACTCAACGAACGATTCCGCTCCGAAGACAAGCTTGAGAAGGCTCACGTAGAACCGAGACAAATGCAATACCTTTACCCTGAAGGCGAACATTATGTCTTTATGGACCTCGAAACATACGATCAGATGAGTCTGTCGGCTGAAGATCTTGCCCAGGAAAAAGGTTACCTGTTGCCGAGCTTGGAGGTCCAGATCAATTTCTACAATAACAGCCCGATCGGTATTGAACTACCGGCCGCGGTCGTGCTGAAGGTCACTGATACCGAGACAGTCGTTAAAGGGCAAACCGCTGCAGGCTCTGGCAAACCGGCAACCGTGGAAACGGGACTTCGACTGACCGTACCGTCGTTCGTCAAGATAGACGACAAGATCCGGGTGAACACAGAAACCGGAGAATACATGGAACGAGCCGATTAAGGCCCCTTGGGTCTCGTCGACAGCGCTTCGAGCCTCCCGGCCCAGGATTCTAGTTCGCTTGCCTCGAGCGCTGGCAAACCTCGAAATCCATAAAGTTTCTTGAGCCTTTGTTCGCTGTCCCTGTCTTTTGGGGTTGGCGCCGCGGCCAGGATGGTATCAACTGAATTTGGGTCGTTGCAGACCAATACCATATCGCACCCCGCATCGATTGCCTGCAGGGTNCTCGCAAGAGGGGTTCCGATNCCCTTAGCGCCTTNCATGATCACGTCGTCGCTGAACACAGCTCCAGTGAAGCCAAGTTCTTCACGCAGATGATCATTAATCCAACGGCGAGAAAACGTTGCAGGCAGCTGGTCGACCGCGGGAAACAGAATATGGCAAGTCATGATGCCACCAAGCGTGTCCAGATCCATCTGCCGATACGGCTCAAGATCAGATTCACTTATCTTGGCTAGAGGCCGACCATCGACCGGTAAACAATGGTGAGAGTCATCTAACACACCNCCGTGACCGGGGAAATGCTTAGCGACCCCGTGCACGCCAGACTCCTGCATCCCCTCGACAAGCTGCGCTGCGAGCCTTGCCACAATCTCGGGCCGCTCGTGGAAAGCTCGGTCNCCGATTACCCGACTCCCTGGGTGNAAGAGATCCAAGACCGGAGCAAAGTTGAGGTCAATTCCCACATTCTGCAACTCAACACCCATAACCCGCCCCAGTGTTTTCGCGTCGTCCATCGCTCTTGCGCTATCTTGGCTGAACATTTGCCCGATTACCCTTGGAGCTGGAAGCCGGGTAAAACCTTCTAGAAATCTCTGGACCCGACCGCCTTCGTGATCAGTTGCCACCAGCAATTCCGGCGTACGGAGTGCTTTGATCTCGGCTATCAATGCTGCCAGTTGCGCCTGGCCGGTGTAATTTCTCTGGAACAGCACTACTCCGCCAACCGAGGAGTGCTCGAGCCGGGTTCGATCAGCTACCGTCAACTCGACACCTTCGACATCAATCATTAAGGGACCCAAACCGGCACCAGTCATCTGCTAAGGAACAAGCCAAGCCAAAAGCACAACCAGCGGTAACAAATCATCGGCATGATTGATTAGTTTCTAGTCTTCGCGTAGCTCGAAGATATGAATGACATCCGCNAGGTCAGATAATGTGTCTACGCCAGGACCTGGTGTCTCGACGGCNTCACAAACCGTGATCTTGTCTCCGTACCACAAAGCTCTCAACTGCTCGAGTTTCTCCGCCTCTTCCATAGGTGACGGGGTCAAGCTGCAGAAGCGCCTGAGATAACCAGCACGGTAAGCGTAGATCCCAAGATGCCTTCGTGCCACCGACCAGCGCCCCGCGCCGGGCATATTCTCTTGGGCTTCCCTGAACCAGGGAATCGGAGCCCGGGAAAAATATTGTGCTTGACCAACCCTGTCCCGGACGACTTTGACGACGTTAGGGTCCTGGTGGTCCCTGATCGATTCCAACGGGCAACAAGCTGTTGANATCACCGCATCAGGATGATCCACCAGACTCTGTGCGACTTGGTCAATCAGCGCGGTCGGCACCAGAGGTTCGTCGCCCTGAAGATTTAAGATCACAGCCTCGTCCGCAATCCCTAGTTCGTCGCTTGCTTCAGCCAGTCTTTCGGTACCATTGCTGTGCTGTTCAGATGTCATACAGGCTGAACCCCCGAACTCGACTACTGCCCGGTAAATTCCCTCATCGTCTGTAGCGACAGTCACGCTGGTCGCCGAACTCGCTTTTGCACACTCGTAGACCCTCTGAATTAGGGGCTTTCCGGCAACATCCCGAAGGGGTTTTCCAGGTAACCGCTCTGACGAGAAGCGGGCAGGAATGAGTATCTTAAATTCGGTGTTCATTTGCCCGGAACTTCTCTGCGGCGTGGAGGACCTGTTCAGTGAGCCCTGCATCGATATCAATACACAAATCGACCCACCACCAGTCTTCGCCTGCGAGCCCTTCGCATTTCAGCGAATCCTTCTCAGTCATCAGCACCGTTTGGTTTGCATACTGTTTCAGGTCTGCATCCGTATAGGAGTGGTGATCGGGGAAAGCGATGGTTTCGGTCTCTAATCCCAAGTCTCGAAGATCCCTGAAGAACTTTTCCGGATTACCGATTCCTGCAACTGCCACCACCGGCCGGTCAGCAAAACTTCCCAAGCTTCGTCTTTCCCCGCTTAAGATATTCACGGCCTCACCAAGAAAGCAATTCATGGCGAACTCACCTGACCGGAGGGCACCGCCGTTCCTGACGACCAGATCGACCGTGTCTAGTCGCTCGACAGGGTCTCGCAACGGCCCGGCCGGGAGCAGTTTTCCGTTGCCGAATTCCCGCTCTCCGTCAAGCACCACGATTTCCAGACATCTGCCCAACCGGGTGTGCTGAAGGCCGTCGTCTGACAGGACCAGATCGACTGGACCCTGCTCCAACAAAGTTGCAACTGCGTTGACCCGGTCNGGGTCAACGATCACCCGAGCACCTGTACGACGCGCAATAAGCACGGCCTCATCACCCACCTCTTTGGGGTCAGAATCCTTTCTGGCTCGAGCGGGATATGAGCCGTTCGATCCATAACCGCGACTCACTACCCCCGGGCAATAGCCACTGGCCCGGAGGTCGTTTGCCAACTGGATGACCAGAGGTGTCTTGCCGGTGCCCCCTGCCGTGATGTTGCCAACGACAACAACTGGGACCATGAAGTGCTCCACCTTGAGCAGCTTGCAGTCATACAGCAGGTTTCGGGTCATCCTGGCAATTGAGTGCAGCACGCCTAACGGAGACAGGATAGTGCTAAACATATTGGGTTCATACCAACTCCGACAAAGGTGACTGGAAANCCAGTTCATGAGTTGCGACCACCGCCGATTGATTCTGAACCATTTTCTTGGGCACGGTGCAGTTCAAAATAACGCCCTTCTAACTTAATCAAGTCATTATGGCTTCCAGACTCAACCAGCCTGCCGTCCTGCAGGACTAGAATGAAGTCAGCATCGACGATGGTGCTCAGTCGGTGTGCGATGATTAATACGGTCTGTTCTGGCGCCAGCGTCTTTATAGCNGCTCTGATCAGACTCTCGGACTCGGTGTCCAGCGCGGATGTCGCCTCATCCAGGATCAGTACGGGAGCCTGCCGGTACAAGGCTCGCGCGATCGACAGGCGCTGACGCTGCCCGCCAGACAACCGGACCCCCTGTTCACCAACCGCGCCATCGAGCCCGGAAGGCAAAGNCTCGGAAAATGAGTCAATCCTGGTTGCCTCGACCACCTTTGTCAGAATCCTCTCATCAACTTGTCCTTGTCCATAAGCTACGTTCTCTTTGATTGTTCCATTGAAAAGCATCGCCTCCTGCGGCGCAAAGCCAAACTGGGCGCGTAGCCCTTCCCGTGAGCACTCGGATATCGGCGTTCCAGCGATCAAAATATCCCCTTCCTGTAATGAATAAAACCCGAGCAACAGGGCAATGATGCTGGACTTACCGCTGCCCGATGCGCCCACAAGAGCCACGGTCTGGCCGTTCTNGATCTTGAATGACAGGTCATCGAGAGCCAGTGGCTTGTCCTGCGAATAGCGAAACGACACGTTTCTAAATTCGAGACCGCCTTCGAGTGATCTAACCGGAGTACGCCCGCCCGATTCTTCAACGGATTCGTCCAGTGTTAAGAAGGTGCTGTGGGCTGCGGCGATACCGGTCTGGAGATATTCGTTGACCCGAGCAAGTCTTTTTATGGGTCCCATAAGAAGCAGAATTGCCCCCAGGTAGGAGACAAAAGTACCAGCACTGACGAAAGATACCATCACCCCACTCATGGCAAGATAGATCATCAGAGCGACCGTCGCACCAGCAATGAAGATCAGCAGAGGTACGCTGGCAGAAGCGACGAGTGCTTTGCGCATCACCTGTCGCCGATTAGCAAAATTTGCGATCTCGAATGAACGGTTTTCGTGTTGGTAGCCATTGTAGGCCTTGACAATACGGTGTCCCTGGAACGCTTCTGTGGCCACCTCGGTGATAGATGCCATTGAATTTTGAATACCCACGCTCGTTTTGCGAAAACGAAGGCTCGCTTTTCGAACAATGAGTCCGACAACAGGAGTTAGCAATAAGAAAACCAGTGTCAACTGCCAACTCAAATATGCCATCCANCTCAACAGTGCAATNCACAGGGCGCTGTCTTTAATACAGATTCGAAGTCCTACCGCACTTGCCTGAGCTACCTGCTCAACATCGTAGAGAAGCTTTGACACCAGGCCCGATGTGGCCTGCTGGTCGAAATACGACGTTGGAAATCTAATCATTCGATCAAACATCTGAGCCCGCAGATCGAAAACGACTTTTCTGGCTACCCAGGATATACAGTACTGATCTGCGAACGACCCGAAGGCTCTTATCAAGAAAACCACAATGAGNAGNACGGGTGTCANCTTGATCATGGNCTGGTCTTTTTCAACAAACCCACCATCCATAATCGGCTTCAACAAGGCCGCAAACGTCGTTTCGGCGGCNGCGACGAAGATCATCCCGACCACGCTGACCAGAAACACAAACTTGTAAGGCCAAACGTAAGCCAGCAGCCTCTGGTAGATCTCCCGACCGGTTAATGCACCGACTTTGCCAGTCACTGGCCCGCTTGACTCTGCAGTGAAAAGGTCACGCTAAGAAACCCGACGCGCCTTGCGGCGTCCAGCGCTAGCATGACAGACTCATGGGAGGATCGACGGTCTGCACGAATAACAATCACGGGTTCTTCCCATTCTCCTGCTGTCTCTTTGAGAAGCTCCGAAAGAACCTCAGCATCATCGCTGCCATAGGTCCGAGAAGAATTTGCCGTTGGTCGTCTGATGACGTACTGACCGAATTGCGATATATCGACCAGCAATTGTTGCCTTTCAGTCAATGGTTCGCTAGACCGATCACTGGAAGGAAGCCGCAGGCGCAACTGAGATTCGGTCGAAAAGGTGGTTGAGACCATAAAAAAGATCAACAGCAAAAAAACAACATCGACCAGAGGCGTGAGGCTGATGTTGACATCTTCGCTTTCGGGGCCGGAAAATCTCACCCGGGTTGAAGCCTCCTGATGACATCTAGCATTCGAAGCGCCTGCTGCTCCATCTCCACAGTCAGTTCGCGAACACGTCCCCTGAAGTGGCGATGGAACAGTAAGCTAGGTATACCAACCGACAGACCGGCCGCCGTTGTAATCAAGGCCTCTGAAATCCCCCCGGCAAGCGCTTGAGGATTTCCTACACCAACAGCCGTAATCGCCGAAAAAACCTTAATCATACCGATCACAGTACCGAGCAGACCCAGCAACGGAGTTATAGAAGCAATGGTACCAAGCGCATTGAGATACCGCTCGAGGTCATGGACAGCGTATCTGCCGGCTTCCTCAATTGCATCTCTGATCACTGCGGTTGACTGGTCAAGATTGACAAGGCCAGCTGCCAGTATTCGACCCAGTGGAGAACTGCTTTGGATCTCGGCGATCTTATCCCGGGTTAACTGATCGGTCTGCAGAAGCGCCTCAATGTTTCTGGACAGGTCAAGCGGTGAGACGAGCCGATCCTGAAGTGCCCAGAACCTTTCNAAAATGATAGCCAGTGAAGCTATGGAACAGGCCACAATCGGTATCATCAGCCAACCACCACTGGTCATCAATTCAAACATTAGAAATCTGGACGAGGTTGGTTACGCGGCAATTGGCCGCAGGCTGCCAAAAAGATGTTGGCTGGTAGACTCAATCTGTTTCCTGTCAGTGACGCAACTGTCGAAACAGACGGGAATTTNACCGAAGTGATTCTGGTGCTGATTGAGTGTTGCAGCAGGTTCTTGACATCGTCGAGTAACGGGCACCATGCNGGCCCTAGCCCTAACTATGCCAGAAACGGCGCCTGTGGTCTTTCCAGCTCACGATCCGAAAGCCCTTTTGATGGCTTGTCAGCGTAATCTGACCCACCATTGCCGTGTCCAACCANCGAATGCCGAGATTGTGATATCTCTGACGAATNTCCGGATGAGGGTGACCATAACGATTTGAACTGCCACGGCTCACTATTGCTACTTCTGGTGCGACAAATTCAATAAAACGTTCGCTGGATGAAGTGCCGGACCCATGATGTGGNACAAGCAGTATGTCCGANTCTAACGTCTTACCTGCAGATTTGATCAGGGCNTTCTCCGCAAATCCTTCGATATCTCCTGTCAGCAAGGCCGTTCCAGTTTCCGATCTAATCTGAATNACGCANGACTGGTCGTTGCCGGAATGATGNGATTCCCTGGGTGGCCACAAAATCTCGAACACTACCCCGTCCCATTCCCAGACTCTCCCCTGTGCGCANGCTTCACTGCCTGGAATAGCCAACGNTTCACCGGACAAAATCATTCCGATAGGCATCGACTTTTGGATTCCCGCCAATCCACCGNCATGATCTGCAGCNAAATGGCTGATCACNNCAACATCTATATTGTTTTGCCCGTGACGCCGCACTGTCGGCACGATAACGGCCTCTCCTAGACTGAACTGGCCGTACTGTGGTCCTGCATCGTAGAGAACCATACGTTCAGCGGTCTGTATCAGNACCGAGAGCCCCTGCCCCACATCCANCAGNTGCAGGCGGAAACCTCCAGGCTGTAGGTCGCTTCGGGGCCAAGCGACGATGAGACCCAGTAGGACTATTGCGGGCAGGCTGAGAAACCATGAGCGTCGCCAGAAGACGAGAAACCCCACCAGGACTGTGGACAGCAAAGTAAATACCGCGTTCTTGCTCAGGGGAAGAGTGGCCAGTTCAAGATAACCCAGTGGGCGCACAACGGCCAACAGATTCTCGATGATCCAACTTGCCGAGAGAAGCAGAAACCCGCCGAGTTGATCCCCACTGAGGAGCGTCGCTACGACCCCAGCCAGCACGACTGGAACCACTGTGAATCCAAAAACTGGCACAACCAGGAAATTGACTAAAGGAGCGACCAAGGAGACCTCAGAGAAAAAGAAGGCCATTACCGGAAACAAGCCCAGAAAAAGACTACATTGAATCAGGCCAAGAGACAGAACGCCGCTGAGTATCCNCCNCCGCCTGCTNGGNTTAACGGCCGAGAGGTCTGTCTGAGCGCTTCCAAGGCGGGACACTATCTTGTGAGACCGGAAGATAATCCAGACAGCAACAAACGAAAGCCAGAACCCTGCAGAACTGGTATCCATTGGATTCAAACAGACCACCACGAAAATCGAGATACCTAGGCAGGTCTCAGGTGAATAACGCCTCAGTGATACAACGCCGAGGGTATAGACCAACAACATCGTGAGAGCACGCGTGGTGGGCAGGGGAAACCCGGCAAGTGCTGAGTACCCAAGAGCTGACAGCAGTGCAACTACGATAGCGATTTGCCTGACTGGAAGAATCCGAGAAAGCGAACCGCTTAACCTCCAGAGAGCACCGGCCAGCGTGTATCCGAAGAGGCCGGCGAGGCCAATATGCAGTCCAGATATTGCCATCAGGTGGCTGAGTCCCGCTCGGCGAAAGAAGGTCCACTGATCCTGGGTGATTCCCGAACGTTGGCCAACCGCAAGGGCGCCAATAATTCCAGCCACGGGATGATCACCAATTCCTCGTTTAAGCTTTTCTGCGAGCACATACCGGACTCGGTTGATCGAATACCCAACTCCGCTTGCTAGCAACGATCCTCGCTCGTTGGGGAGAACGTAACCGGTTGCCCGGATACGATTTCGAAATAGATATAGCTCGTAGTCAAACAGGCCCATGTTCCTGTAGCCCCGGGGTTTCTTGAGCTTTACTGCCAAGCGCCATCTCTGCCCGGGAATGAGCTCCGGTCGTTTACCATACCAGCGCAAGCGTATGGCGCTATTTAGAAACTCCACCGCGGTTTCAGATTCTGCCGCCTCAAGATGCAAGTCGAAACGCGTGTAGGCGGAATCTTCTTTGGGCAATCCGGCCACTTTGCCCGTGACTACAATAGCTTGCCCAAACAGGTGCGGCCCCGGGGTGCTGTCCAGGATAAAGCCAGCAAACGTGTTGGACCATCCCAACCCGATCAACCCGGCAATAAGATACTGTGGAGTCTTTGAACCAGCGAATGGCAACACCAGGCCGGCCAAGGCAAAGAAAAACAAACCCGAAACCAGTTCTGCTTGCTGGTGAACCAGCAGTGCACCAGCCGCGAAACAGATCGCAAACTTGAGGACTTTTGGCATCCTTGCCCGTCCTTGTCTTCCGTGAATTCAAGTCTTGGCAGTATTATAAGTGCAGACCCGTACTTGTAGCCTTGACATGGTCGGATTTAGGCTTTTTGGAGTCTCCCGTCAACCAGTTGATAGGTGTGCTTCAGGGTCTTCGCAAACTCAAGGTCATGGGTTGCCAGGACAAGGCTGGTTGCTTGTTCCTGGTTCATTTCAATCAGTAATTCGAACAGCGACCTGGCCGTCCGACGATCGAGATTTCCAGTCGGTTCATCGGCCAGTATGCAGTCCGGTTGTGTAACCATGGCTCGCGCGACTGCCGCCCTTTGCCGTTCTCCCCCCGAAAGCTCTGCCGGTTTGTGGGTCAGTCGATTGGCCAAGCCGACTCGTTTGAGGAGTCCTTCTGCTTTTGATCCGGCCGTTCGGTAGTTCTCCCCGCGGATCATAAGCGGCATTGCCACGTTCTCCAGTGCGGAGAACTCCTGCAGCAGGTGGTGGAACTGATAGACGAATCCCAGCGAACGGTTCCGCAATGCGCATGCCTCACGTTCGTTGAGGCTCGCCAGCGAACTGCCACAGACAAACACTTCTCCGGCAGTCGGGCGATCGAGCCCACCCAGTAGATGTAGCAGTGTGCTTTTTCCACTGCCGGAAGCCCCAACAATGGCTACGGCCTCCCCTTTATTGACCACCAGATCGATCCCCCGGAGAACCTCGACCGAGACCACCGATTCTTCGAAACGCTTTTCAAGCCCTTCGCACCGTACAATCTGGTCGATCGAGCTATTCAAACCTAAGCACCTCGGCAGGATCGGTTCGGGAGGCCCGCCAGGCTGGATAGAGCGTGGCGAGGACACTGAGCAGAAACGAGACGCTGGTGATCTGATAAACGTCAGGCCATCTGAGTTCGGCCGGAAAATCGGAAATCACGTAGACACTGGCCGGAAAAAATTCAATCTCGAAAAGGTTCTCCAGCCAAGGAACCAGGGTCTCGACGTTGACGGCGGTCAAGATGCCAATCGCCCCGCCGGCCAAGGTGCCGACCAGTCCGATGAGGCTCCCCTGTATGATGAAGATCATCATGACTCGGAACGGACCCATACCCAGGGTTCGCAAAATAGCGACATCAGGTCGTTTGTCAGTGACGACCATAATCAGTGTCGAGACAATATTGAAAGCAGCAACAGCGACTATCAGCAACAGAATGATGAACATGACCCGGCGCTCGATCTTAAGTGCTCTGAAGAAATTTACATGTTCCAGGGTCCAGTCTGAGACCCGGTAACGGTTCCCGAGTATCTCCGCGAGAGAGTTTCTCGTTGCAGGCGCATCGTACAGATCACCTATTTTCAACCGTATTCCGGTTACCTTCCCAGTCGTCTTCAGCAGTTTCGCCGCATCCTCAATGTGCAGCAAGGCAAGTCCGCTGTCATATTCATGCATGCCAAGTTCAAATATTCCAACAACCGTAAATCTCTTCAGCCGCGGCAACAGGCCAGCCGGTGTGATCTGCCCCTTTGGCGCTACAACAGTGACCTTGTCGCCTATGGACGCGCCCAACTGCCAGGACAAAGTCGAGCCAAGAATGATTCCCCAGGAACCAGCCGTCAGGCTCGACCATGAGCCCCTGTACATATGGCCCGGCAGACTGGAGACCTGGGTTTCCAGTTCGGGGTTGACGCCTCTTATGAGCGCCCCCTTGACTTCGTTACTTTTCAGCACAAGGCCCTGTCCCAGGGCAAACGGGGCCGTGGAGAGCACGCCCGGATGGGCTATGATCGTCTTGTTCACCTCTTCCCAGTTCGACAACCAGCCATCCTGACCCGTCACGGTGACATGAGAGGCCACCGCAAGAATTCGTTCTTTCAACTCACGCTCGAAGCCGTTCATAACCGAAAGAACAGTGATTAGAGCCCAGACACCAACGGTGATCCCAAACATCGATGTTAGTGAGATGAACGAAATAAAATGAGTTCGGCGTTTTGCGCGTGTGTAGCGCAACCCGATCAGTAATTCGAGGGGCTGAATCATCAGACCGTAACGCCTTTCCAAACGGGATCCCTTCGGTACCTGATCAAAGTCAGCTATCGCGTTCCGGGCGCATGTGGGGAAACAGCAGTACATCCCTGATCGACGGGCAGCCCGTCAACAACATGACGAACCTGTCCACTCCCAGACCACCGCCGGCATTTGGCGGCAGTCCATATTCCAGAGCATTGATGTAATCGGCATCAAAATACATTGCTTCTTCGTCACCTTGTGCTTTGGCGGCCGCCTGAGCCTCAAATCTCTGAGCCTGATCTTCCGCATCATTCAGCTCTGAAAAGCCGTTGGCTAACTCCCTGCCAGCCGCATAGAGTTCAAAGCGGTCCGTCAATCCGGCATCTTGCTCGCTTCGTCTCGACAACGGTGAGACTTCTTCCGGGTAACCGGTGATATAGGTCGGCTGGATAAGGTTTCTCTCCACCGTGTGGTCGAACAACTCGACCAGCAGATAATTGGCAGAGAATCCGCGCTCAGCCTGGACTCCCAGAGACTCTAGATGATTGCGAAGCGACTCAGAGTCCTGAAGCTGATTCTTGGACAAAGTGGGGTTGAATTCGAGAACCGCATCACGCATGGTCAAACGCCGAAAAGGCGGTGAAAAGTCGATCTGCTGCCCCTCATACTGAACAAGTGCTGTACCATTGACGGACTGTGCTGCGGCTTGCAACATCTCCTCGGTCAATTCCATGTAGTCCTGGTAATCAACGTAGGCCTCGTTGTACTCCAGCATGGTGAACTCTGGATTGTGTTGTGTATCAATACCCTCGTTTCGAAAATTCCGGTTTAATTCATAAACCTTCTCGAAGCCGCCGACCAGGCATCGTTTGATGTACAACTCCTGGGCAACACGCAGGAATAGTTCACGATCCAGCGTGTTGTGGTGCGTTACGAAAGGTCTGGCGTTTGCCCCACCAGGGATCGGTTGCATGATTGGCGATTCGATCTCCAGGTAGCCTCGCTCGTCGAGAAACTGACGCAAAGCACGGATCGTTGCAGCTCGTTTTCGGAACACTTCCCGCGACTCTTCGTTGACAATGAGATCGACGTATCGCTGCCGATATCGAGTCTCAATATCGGTCAGGCCGTGGAACTTCTCAGGCAACGGATGCAAGGCCTTGACCAGCAGTCTTACCTGGCTGGCATCGACGGTAAGTTCGCCGGTTTTTGTTCTAAACAGAACACCCTCAACGCCGATAATATCGCCAATGTCGAATTTCTTGAACTGGTCGTTGTAGAACCCCTCTGGTAACTTGTCTCGTTGAACGTATATCTGGATGTTGCCGGATTCATCCCTGACGTGCGCAAAACTGGCTTTACCCATGATTCGCCTGGACATCAATCGCCCGGCAAGTCGAATGCTTACAGGTTCTGATTGATCTGCAGCATTGCAGCTATCTTCGAAAAGACCGGGGGCATCTGCGCAGACATGTGTTCGTCGAAAATCGTTGGGATACGGATTACCCTTCTCACGCAGCTGCGCGAGTTTAGCCTTGCGCTGCGCGCTTTGTTCGTTTTGTCCACTTGTCATAGGAGTCTACTTATTTATTCTCAAAGCCCGGATTTCAGGCTGGCCTCAATGAACGGACCCAAAGCACCGTCGAGCACAGCCTGCGTGTTACCAGTCTCGATTCCGGTCCTGAGGTCCTTGATTCTGGACTGATCCAGTACGTATGAGCGGATCTGGCTACCCCACCCAATGTCGGCCTTAGAGTCCTCCAATATCTGCTGTTCTTCACGCTTTGCCCGCATCTCAGCTTCGAAGAGTCGAGCTCTCAGCATGGACATGGCCTCCGCTCTGTTTCTATGTTGCGAACGATCGTTCTGACACTGGACGACGATTCCAGTTGGCAGATGAGTGATTCGTACTGCAGAATCAGTCCGATTAACATGCTGTCCGCCAGCCCCACTGGCTCGATAGGTGTCTACCCGCAGGTCAGCAGGGTTGATCTCTACCTCAACACTATCGTCGATCTCGGGATAGGCAAATACAGAAGCAAAAGACGTATGCCGTCGGTTTCCCGAGTCAAACGGTGATTTTCGCACCAGTCGATGTACACCGGTCTCCGTACGCAGGTTCCCGTAGGCATATTCACCGGTAACATGAATCGTGGCACTTTTGATGCCCGCGACCTCGCCCTCTGACTTTTCGACTAATTCAGTTGTAAACCCTTCAGATTCGGCCCAGCGAAGATACATCCTGAGGAGCATTTCGGCCCAGTCCTGAGCCTCAGTGCCGCCGGAACCGGCTTGAATGTCGACAAACGCACTGGCCTCGTCTGCTTCCCCGGAGAACATTCGCCGGAATTCAAGCCGCTCGAGTCTCTGTCCGAGTCCGAAAGCCTCCCGAGCCAGCTCGTCAAGAGTATCCTGATCGTTCTCCTCTCGGGCCAGATCGAGCAATTCCAATGCTTCCTGGATCTCCGTCGACAGAGAATCCAGGATCTCTACGGTCTCTTGCAGGCGTGCACGCTCCTGCCCCAGCGACTGGGCCTCACTCGGATCACTCCATATGGCTGGGTCTTCAAGCCTGATAAGCACCTCTTCCAGGCGTTCCTTGCGTCCCTGATAGTCAAAGATACCCCCTGAGTCCATCGACCCGCTGTGCGTAGTCAGTCAGGTCGCCCAATATCTCGCCAGTCTCCACCGTTAATATCCTTAACTGATGCGTTATAATTCGTGTGAGGGTGAAGGATACCGGATTTACTGATCATTCGGTACGAATGTGTTTCTTTTGAGTCTATGGCCAGGCATCACCAGGGATAAGCTGTCAATGGACGCTATTCGATTTGTTGGTGATTTACATGGACCGCATGACCTCTGTTACTTCCTCGTGGTTGATCCACACCCCGACATTGCGTTAAACCAATATCGATAAGGCGCCCGATGCATATCGGAATACCCAAGGAAATCTACCCCGGAGAACGTCGCGTCGCGGTGTCTCCCGAAGTTGTATCGCACCTCATCAAGCTCGGATTCGATTTGAGCATCGAGCAGGAAGCCGGTCTTCCAGCCAGCTTTTCCGATGCCGCCTATCAAAGAGCTGGCGCCAGTATCGAACCTGATGTGCGCACGCTTTGGGCCTCCAGCGATATCGTACTCAAGGTGCGCGCACCTTCGGACCACCCGCTTCTCGGAGTCCAAGAGACCACCCTGCTGCAACCAAATACCACATTGATCAGCTTTATCTGGCCCGATCAGAATCCAGAATTACTTGGCCTGATGGCCGCCAGTGGAGCGAGCGTCTTGGCAATGGACGCTGTGCCGAGAATATCCAGAGCCCAGAAGCTCGATGCGTTGAGCTCCATGGCTAACATAGCGGGATACCGAGCGGTGATCGAGGCGGCCAGNCATTTTGGNCGNTTNTTCACNGGNCAGGTGACNGCTGCCGGCAAGGTTCCNCCAGCCAAGATCATGATCATAGGCGCGGGGGTNGCGGGNCTTGCTGCNATTGGTGCNGCTGGCAACATGGGCGCNGTNGTCCGTGCTTTTGACACTCGCCCCGAAGCAAAGGAGCAGGTTGAAAGCATGGGGGCAGAGTTTCTGATGCTCGATTTCGANGAACAAGGATCGGGNGCTGGCGGGTATGCCAAAGTGATGAGTGAAGAATTCATCGCAGCTGAGATGGCACTGTTTNCCCAGCAGGCCCGTGAGCTCGACATCATCATCACCACGGCACTGATCCCCGGGAAGCCGGCACCTCGATTGATCACCGCAGACATGGTTGCGTCCATGAAGGACGGTAGTGTCATCGTTGATCTCGCCGCTGAACAGGGGGGCAACTGTGAGCTTACTCGGCCAGGTGAGGTCGCCCTCATCGAAGGCGTGAATGTGATCGGTTATACCGATCTACCCAGTCGAATGCCGGCGCAATCCAGCCAACTTTACGGTACTAATATCCGATATCTGCTGGAGGACCTTTGCCCTGGTAAAGACGGACAGATTCTGCTCGACATGAGCGATGAAGTCCTGCGTTCAATGACTGTAGTTCAATCCGGTGAAATCACCTGGCCACCGCCCGAAATCAAAGNACCTGTGATTCCAGCTAAACCCAAGCCGGACGTACAGACACAAANCGGTGTAACGAAGACGTCTGGGGGTAACAAAAAAAGCGGGCTTATCGGTCTTGGCATCGTCATCGCGTTAATNATCGCTGTTGGCTCCGTGGCCCCGGCCTCTTTCATGAATCATTTTACGGTTTTCATTCTGTCAATATTTGTCGGTTGGCAGGTCATTTGGAACGTNACCCCTGCGCTTCACACACCGCTGATGAGCGTTACCAACGCCATCAGCGGCATCATCGTAATAGGCGCGTTGCTAAAAATTAACGCTGAGCCGGTGCTGGTCGTGGTCCTGGCGGCCGTTTCGTTGTTGATTGCCAGCATCAATGTCTGCGGTGGCTTCCTGGTAACCCAGAAAATGCTTCGTATGTTCAGGAGGGACCTCTGAATATGAGTACCGGGATGATCTCTTCGGCTTATATCGCGGCGAGCATTCTTTTCATCCTGAGCCTGGGAGGCTTGAGTGGCCAGGAAACCGCTCGCCGAGGCAATCTATTTGGAATTCTGGGNATGGGCCTGGCCATTGCCGTAACCGTGTTNACTCCGAAGGTCGGCAATTATGGTCTGATTCTCGGGTTGATGGTGCTGGGCGGCGGTATCGGAGCGATCGTCGCGGCCCGAGTCCAGATGACAGCGATGCCGCAACTTGTGGCCCTGTTACACAGCCTGGTCGGCCTTGCCGCCGTACTGGTGAGTATTGGGACGTACATCGACCCAGACTCGAACTACATTGGGGTAGAAAAGGCGATCCATGAGGTCGANATCTACCTGGGCGTTTTGATTGGCGCCGTAACCTTCACCGGTTCAGTCATCGCATTCGGAAAACTCCAGGGNGTGATCCACAGCCGGCCGTTGATGCTACCCGGACGACATGTCATCAATATCCTGATCGGCCTGGCATGCGTGTGGCTGGGTTGGATATTTGTCGGAGCCGACCCTTTAAGCGGGGGCATGCTTGTTCTGCTGATCGCAACGTTTCTGGCACTTCTTTTCGGTGTCCACATGGTCATGGCGATAGGTGGTGCTGACATGCCGGTGGTCATCTCCATGCTCAACAGTTACTCGGGCTGGGCGGCTGCAGCCACCGGCTTCATGTTATCCAACGACCTGTTGATTGTGACGGGGGCACTGGTGGGCAGCAGTGGCGCAATTTTGAGTTATATCATGTGCCGAGCCATGAATCGTCATTTTTTGTCGGTGATCCTTGGNGGATTTGGGTCCACTACGACCAGTGCCTCAAAGGATCTCGGTGAAGCCACGGTCATTGCNATCGACGCNACTGAAACCGCCCAACTTCTTGGAGAATCAAGGCAGGTGGTGATCGTCCCGGGTTATGGCATGGCAGTTGCTCACGCCCAGCACCCGGTATCAGATCTGACCCGCCTTCTGCGNGACAAGGGCATAAAGGTCAGATTTGCGATTCACCCGGTAGCAGGCCGCATGCCGGGGCACATGAACGTTCTGCTGGCTGAAGCTAAGGTGCCTTACGACATCGTTCTTGAAATGGACGAAATCAACGATGAGCTTCCGGATGTCGATACGGTGCTCGTCATCGGTGCCAATGACATTGTTAATCCATCAGCCCAGGAAGACCCAGATGGCCCCATTGCAGGCATGCCTGTGCTGGAAGTCTGGAAAGCCGAAACGACCATCGTACTTAAGCGCAGCATGGCAACGGGATACGCCGGGGTAGACAATCCTTTGTTTTACCGGGAAAAGACACGCATGCTATTTGGAGATGCCAAGGACAGCATGGAACAGGTACTGGCTGAACTGCGCTAACTACTGCCCNGTGGCCTCAAGCACGGCCAGCATGACTTGGCCGATCTCTCCCGGACTACGCACCATGTGAACACCGGCTCGCTCCAATGCGGCGATCTTTNCCTCCGCCGTGCCTTTCCCACCGGAGACTATGGCCCCCGCATGCCCCATTCGCTTACCTGAAGGTGCTGTGCTACCCGCCACGAACCCTACAACCGGTTTGTTCATGTACTTCTGGATCCATTCGGCGCAATTTTCCTCATCCNTCCCGCCGATCTCACCACACATGACAACCGCCGCAGTGTCGGGATCCTCGTTGAACAGTTTCATGATGTCCAAGTGTTTCATTCCGCCAACCGGATCACCCCCAATACCGACACAGGTAGACTGACCCAATCCAAGTTTAGTCAACTGGTCTACCACCTCGTAGGTGAGCGTGCCNGACCGGGAAACNACGCCTATTGAGCCTTTCTGGTGGATATACCCCGGCATAATGCCGATCTTTAGCTCGTCNGGCGTAATGATCCCCGGGCAATTTGGGCCAATGAGCACTGAATTAGTATCCGCCATCCTGTGGCGAGTCAGAATCATATCCTTGACNGGCACTCCTTCTGTGATACAGATAATTGTTTCGATACCCGCANCCACAGCTTCGTCGATTGCACCCGCTGCAAACGGCGGTGGCACGTAAATCACAGACACGTTGCACTGCGTACTATTCCGAGCTTGAGCGACCGTATCGAAAACAGGGATACCATCGAAGTCGGCCCCGCCTTTACCGGGGGTTACCCCCGCAACGAAGGCTATTTCGCCCAGTGCGTAGTCGATACATTGTCGAGTGTGAAATCGCCCGGTCTGGCCGGTGATTCCCTGCGTCAGAACGCGACTGCTGCTGTCGATCAGAATAGACACTGGTGTTACGCCGCTGCCTGTACCACTTTTTTCGCAGCCTCGTCCATGGTGTTCGCGACGATCATGTTCAGCCCTGAATTGGCCAGTATCTGCCTGCCTTGTTCAACATTGGTACCTTCGAGTCGAACCACCAGCGGCACATGCAGGTCGACCGTCCTGGCTGCATTGACCAGGCCCTGGGCAACAACGTCACAGCGCATGATCCCACCGAATATATTAACCAGGATAGCCCGGAGTTTGTCGTTTTCTAGCAGAACCCGGAAAGCCTGGGCCACCTGTTCGTCTGACGCTCCTCCTCCAACATCCAGAAAGTTTGCAGGCTCCGCTCCGTAAAATTTGATGATGTCCATGGTCGCCATCGCCAGACCCGCACCATTAACCAGACATCCAATATTCCCATCGAGGGCGATGTAATTCAGACCATGTTTTGAGGCTTCAATTTCGCTGGGGTCTTCTTCATCAAGATCCCTCAATGATGATATCGTCGGGTTTCGAAACAAAGCGTTGTCGTCAAAATTGATCTTGGCGTCGAGCGCAATAACGTCATCACTCTCGGTCGTCACCAATGGGTTGATTTCGGCAAGGCTCGCGTCCTGCTCCCAGAAAAGCTTGTACAACCTCTCTGACACGTTCGCGATCTGCGCCAAAACTGGGCCTTTGGCACCCGTGCCCCGAGCAGCTTCTAAGGCACTCGCATGGCTCAGTCCTGCTGTTGGATCAATCGGAATCCGGTAAATCTTTTCCGGAGTATCCCGAGCCACACTCTCGATTGCCGTTCCGCCCTCCGAGC
>PBDS01000019.1 GCA_002718155.1 Pseudomonadota bacterium | reverse complement strand
TCAAGAACGTTGCCCGGATACAGCACCGGCATCATCAGGTCGATGAAGGTCGGTACAGACATGGCCGGTACGTCGGTCGAGGTCATGCCGTGATCATCACCGACCATGGCCAGCACGCCGCCATGGCGTGAGGTGCCGGCGAGGTTTGCGTGACGCATGGCGTCGATGCTGCGGTCAAGTCCGGGTCCTTTACCGTACCAGAGCCCAAAAACACCGTCATGGCAGGCATCGCCGAAGAGACCGGCCTGCTGGGTACCCCAGTGCGAGGTCACTGCGATGTCCTCGTTGACTGCCGGCAGGAAGTGAATTTGGCTCTGTGGTAGAAATCGTTCGGCCCGCCACAGCTCCTTGTCGAGATTGTGCATCGGTGAGCCGCGGTAGCCGGAGATGAAACAGGCGGTGTTGAGTCCTGCGGCACGATCCCGGATGCTCTGCAGCATAGCAACCTTGACCAGCGCCTGGGTGCCGGTCAGATACAGCTGGCCATCAGCTTGCTCGTACTTGTCGTTGAGGCTGAGTGCCGCGAGGTTCACGGGGAGCGGTCTTCCGGGTCAGTGTGCTGAATAGGCAGTTGAAGAGAGATGATGAAACTCAGAAAGCACTCTCGAAAACGCCGCCGTCCAGGAGCAGGTTCTGCCCTGTGATGTAGCCGGCCTGTGTGCTGCACAGAAATGCGCAGGCTTCACCGAACTCTTCCGGCTCGCCAAAGCGCCGGGCCGGGATCTGCTCAGCCCGCGCCGCTGCGGCCTCTTCAACCGAGATACCCAGCGCCTTTGAGCTGGCATTAAAACTGTCGCGCAGTCGGTCGGTGTTGAAGAACCCGGGCAGGATATTGTTGATGGTGACGTTGTTGTTCGCCACCGAGCGGCTGACACCAGCCAGGAACGCCGTAAGTCCGGCCCGAGCACCGCTGGAAAGGTCCAGTCCAAGCACTGGCTTCTTCACGGATATCGAGGTGATGTTGACGATCCTTCCGAACTGCCGTTCGGCCATGCCGTCGATCACCGCGGTCATCATCTCGATGGGTGTCACCATGTTCATCACCACACCCTCGATGAGTGCATCCCGGTCGAGCTCGCGGAAATCCCGAAATGGCGGGCCGCCGTTGTTGTTGACCAGAATGTCGGCGTTCGGTGTTGCGTCAAGCAGGGCTTGCTGGCATTGCTGGTCCGATACGCTGCCCGCGACGGCCCTGACCTCGACGTCCGGCGCTACCTTTTCGATCTCCGCGACGGTCGCCGCCAGTACATCCTCGTCGCGTCCGTTGAGCGTCACGTGCACGCCATTTCGGGCCAGCGATAGGGCGCACGCCTTGCCCAGTCCGCGGCTCGACGCGCACACAATGGCCCGCCTTCCGCTGATTCCAAGGTCCATGGTTACTCCCGTTGGTTCTGTTTCAATAACCGGTGTCCGGGTAGCGCCCGGTTCGACCGTATGGCTTTCCAGTCTCAAAGCATACTCCAGTCCTTCCACCGGTATCCACTCAAGTCGCGGCTTCGCTGCGGATCGATTTGTCAGGGCGTTGGCCGCAGCCTGGACCTGCCCCTGCAAAGTCCTGGAAATCTCCAGAATTAGCCCCGGATTGCGTGCAATGTTGGGTCGGGGAACCTTATAGTTCGATGTAGGCAGGAATTTGAGGTCAGCCGGTGCGCTTCGCCAAGCGAGACGAGTAGGCGATTTCACGTCCGGAAAGAAGAATGCGTGGCAGGCAGGATCAATTGAAGTTCGGTACCAAGACCCATTCGAGAAGGGATCTCCAGCAACGGTCCGAGCCGGTTGCGTGGCTGACAACTCTCGTCAGGGATCAGCGCGAACGGCGAGGATTGAGCCTCGTGTGCCGATGATGCCATGGTCAGACCAGTACCACCGAATCGGGTGATGATAGTGCCGGAGACCGCGGGATGATCAACGGTACGACGGCCGCCTGCCTGGTGTTTGCGCTGGCTGTGCTTGCGTTGCTGATCACCGATGACAAGCAGTGGCTGTACCTCGGGTTTGGTATCAGTGTTGTGCTTGTCGTGGTGCAGATGATCAAAGATAAACGGGCTTCCTACAAGGACCCTTCCGAGCCGTGAGATGCATGGGGTGCACGGGGTCAACCTGAACTGGAGAGATGATGATGATATTTGACCAGAGAACCTATACCTGTCGTGCGGGAACTATCAAGAAGCAACTGGCCCTTTATGAAGAACATGGCTGGGGTCCTCAGACACGTCACCTCGGCCAGCCGATCGTTTATGCTGTGACCGAGATCGGCAATGTGAACACCTACGTTCACATTTGGGCCTATGCAGACGTCTCCGATCGGGCCAGCAAGCGAGAAGCCATGCAGGCCGATCCCGATTGGCAGAATTATCTTGCGGTGAGCGGGGAGGCGGGCTACCTGATCGCGCAGGATAACAGGATCCTGGTGTCAGCCCCGTTTTACTCTCCCCCTGGCGAGTTTCAGTCGCTGAATAAGGGGTGATGGCGGCCGCCGGTTGTTCGGCAGGGTCGTCTGCCGGTCACTCGAGCCGGTAGATCCTCGCGGCGTTGTCATGGAACAGGCTGGCTTTCTCGGCCGCTGAGTAGTCGGTCGTCAGGCGTTTGAATGCGTTCCACAATACGTTGTAACTGCAGCTGACTTTGTCGACGGGAAAGTTGGACTCGAACAGGCACCGGTCTGTACCGAACACCTCAATCGTATGTTCGAAGTAGTGGCGGGTGGCAGCAATCAGCATCCCGCTGTCAGGCGGGGTTGGTTGCAGGTGCCAGCCGAAGCCGTTCACTTCCATGGCGATACCGCCGAGTTTGGCCACCACGTTGGGGCACTGGGCCAGCTTCGAGAGAGCTCTTTGCCACTGGTCGAAGACCTCGCTGCGCCGGTCTGCATAAGACCCGACACCAACCGGTCCGCCGAAATGATCGAGGATGATGGTGGTGTCCGGAAACGCCCGGGCGAGATCGCTGAGTTCTTCGATTTGAGTGTGGTAGCACCAGCCCTCGAAACTCAGATCCCGCGGCGCCAGGTGCGCAAACCCTTCACGGAAGCGGCGCTCTGCGTAAAGCCCGCGTGGCGGACTGGTGCGGTGGTCGGGGACGGCAGGGTCATCATCTCGGGCGGCGGCCTGCCGGATGCCCCGGAACCGGCCTCCGCCGGCGACCAGTTGTGCGTCCAGCACGCCCGCGACGGCGTCGCCCGCACTGAGAGAGGCCGTTCCAACAATCCCTGCTGCTACCTGCGTGTCTCCGTAGTCGCCCGATGCGCTCATCGCGGCGATGCCGTTGGCAAACTCGGTCTCGCCGACGGGCCGCATCTCAGCCGGTCCGTCGCGCCGCCACATCGTACCGCACTCGATGAAGACGCTGGAAACAACGTTGTGGCCGCTGCAGGCATCGGACAGGAACTCATCCAGTAGATAGCGCTCAGCGATGCTGCCGGCCCGGTGATCCCACAGGTGATGGTGGGGGTCACAGATCGGCAGTCCAGGATCTATCGTCTCTTCCCGGGTCTGGGCGAGCCAGGCTTCGTTCGGTTTTGGTTCTGGCACTTTCTTCTCGAGCGAGGGGTGGTCGAGCCGCCTCAGCCCATGCCGCGTTCGTACTGCCGGGGCTCGGCTTCCCGGGGTGGATGCGCCCGGATCGCCTGGTCGTTGAGATCAGCACCCCAGCCGGGTCCGTCGGGCAGAAGCAGCTGGCCGTTCTCGATACGGGGTGTCTGCGTAACAATGTCGTCTTTCCAGGGCACGTCGTCGATGTCGATCTCCATGATCCTGAAATTGGGGATAGCTGCGCAGAAGTGGGCGCTCATCAGCGTCGACAGATGGCCATAGAAGTTGTGGGGTGCCACGTTGACCTCGAAGCTTTCAGCCAGCGCGGCGATCTTCAGTGACTGCCAGATGCCGTTCCAGGGGACATCGATAATCGAGACATCCATCGACTGGCGCTCAAAAAACGGCCGATAGCCACGCAGCCCGAACAGTGATTCGCATGATGCAATCGGGGTCCGGACCGAGCGCCGGATCAATGACAGTGCGTCCGGGTCGTAGATGTCGATCTCGTACCAGCCAAGGCCCAGGTCATCCAGTGCCCGGGTGACGCTGAGATAGCCTTCTGTTCTGTAGTTGAAGTTCAGGTCCAGCAGGATCTCGATGTCGGCACCGGCACCTTCCCGGAAAGCCCCCAGCTGATCTCGAAGGGCCTGGGTGACTTTCCGGTCCGGATTCAATTCGGGCCATCCCGGTGCCCGGGCAAAGCCGGGCTGGTGCATTCTTGGCCGTTCGTCGAACAGAAAGATATTGGTCTTGAGTGCGCCAAAACCGAGCTCCGCAACCTCCCGGCCCAGATCGACCAGGTCATCCAGAGATCTGACCTCGGGCTTGTCGAGGTAAGCGACCGTCTGGCCGAGGCGATAGGAGCCACAGTGCGACCAATAAAGCTGCAGGCGATCACGCACCGCACCACCAAGAAGCTCGTAGACCGGCACATCGAAGCTGCGGGCCTTCAGGTCCAGCAGAGCGTTCTCGATCGCAGCGATCGCCTGCTGTGCCATACCTCCATGGGCCTGCCGGGTGCGGGCGTAAAGCTCCTGGGAGATCCGCTCGTGGGCCAGGGCGTTGTGGCCGACTACCCAGTCCAGCAGGGCCTCGATGAGCTGCGTCAGCCGCGGGCTGCCATAGGATTCATTGTATTCGGAGATACCGGTGGTGCCGTTTTCGGCAACCAGTCTCAGAAACGAGAACTTGCGCCATCCGGCATCGCAGTGAAGCGTTTCGTAGGATTCAAGTTTCATGTCAAACTCCCAGGCTCATTCTACACAGACAACGGGCCGGGAACAGCCGGGCCGAAGGGGTAATGCGATGTACGATCTGCTGCTCAAGAATGCCCGTCTGCTGGATCCCGGCAGCGGTCACGACGCTACGGGCGACATCGCGTTTGCCGAAGGTCGGGTCGCGGCACTGGCACAGAGCATTGCCGAATCCGAAGCAGCCGAGATTCGGGACGTGGCCGGGCTGATCGTCACGCCGGGTCTCATCGACCTGCACACGCATGTGTACTGGGGCGGTACGTCGATCGGTATCGAACCTGATGACTATGCACTCAAATCAGGAACCACTACCCTGGTCGACGCCGGCACAGCCGGTCCGGCCAATTACCGGGGATTTCTCGAGCACGTCATCGAACCAGCCGTGCCGCGGATTCTGGCCTTTTTGAACATCGCTTTTCCCGGTATCTTTGCTTTCAGCGAAGAAGTGATGGTGGGTGAGTGCGGGGACTTCCGTCTGCTCAGCCCAGCGCCCTGCCTGCGGGTCGCTCGTGCTTATCCGGACTCCATCGTTGGAATCAAGGTACGGGTCGGGATGAATGCCAGCGACGGCCGGGGCGTCGCACCGCTGGATCTGGCCCTGGAAGTCGCAGACGAACTGGGGCTTCCGGTCATGTGCCATCTGGATTATCCCCCGCCCAGCCGCATGGAGGTCGTTTCCAGACTGCGCAAAGGCGACATACTGACCCACTGCTTCCGGCCGTTTCCGAACGCTCCGGCCAGATTGCGCGATCGCACCGTGCATGAAGAGATCCTGGCAGCCCGCGAGCGCGGCGTGATCTTTGACATTGGGCATGGCATGGGCTCGTTCGGGTTCGCGACCGCCGAGGTGATGCTCGAGTCCGGTTTCCAGCCTGAATGTATCTCGAGCGATGTACATGTACTCAGTGTCGACGGACCTGCCCACAACCAGCTGGTGACGCTTTCGAAGTTTCTGGCGATGGGAATGTCGCTCGCCGATGTGATTGCGGCCAGTACAGTCGGTCCGGCTGACGCGATTCGGCGTCCTGATCTTGGAACTTTAGGAGCCGGCACGACCGGCGACGCCACAGTGTTGCGGATGGAGCCTGGAGAGTTTCAATTCATTGATGCGGAAGGGCAGAGCCGGCAGGGCGATAGCCAGTTGGTCGCCGAGGGGATGGTCATCGCAGGCCGCTGGCACGATCCCTGAGGCGCCGTGCGGGGTGTCCTCGGGATACCGGATCAGGAGGCGATGGCATCTTCGAGTCGGTCGAGCGCAGTATTCAACGTGTCGAGCTGACTCGCGAAGCAGAGTCTCAGCCAGCCTTCTTCGGCTGCGTTGAAGGCGGACCCTGGTACCAGGCCGACCCGGTGTTCGCGTACCAGTCGTTTGCAGAAAGCGAGACCGTCGTCGATTCCGTCAACCGCGAAGTAGGCATAGAAGGCGCCTTCCGGCCAGCCGATTCGAATGCGGGGGTTCGCAGACAGGCGCTCGTAGACCGCGCTCCGCGCACTGCGGTAGCGCTCGAGCTGGCGGGCAATGAAGTCTTCACCATCACGTAAAGCGGTGATCCCCGCGATCTGGGTAAAAGTGGCAGCACCAGCCAGGTTGAACTCATTGACCATTTCCAGTCGCTGTCCAAGGCGTGCCGGTGTCACCAGCCAGCCGAGGCGCCAGCCGGTCATGGCCCAGGGTTTGGAGAAACTGTTGATCACGATAACACGGTCCTCGGGTCCGGCATGTTCCAGGAACGAGGGGGCATGGCTGCGGTCGTAGACCAGCCGGGCGTAGACTTCATCGGCGAGCAGCCACAGGCCGCGCTCACGGCAGAACGCCAGCAGTGCTTTCTGATCGTCGCCCGGCATGACCCAGCCGGTCGGGTTGCCTGGTGAGTTGATGAACACAGCGCGGGTGTTGTCATCGACCGCGTCGAACACCGTTTCGAGCTCGAGCTGCCATCCAGAACCAGTGAATTTCAAAGGTGCAGGCCGGAACTCTCCGCCCAGCACGTCCACTGTACCCTGCACGTTGGGCCAGGCCGGGGTCGCGCAGATCACATTGGTGCCAGGCTCGATCAGCAGCTGGTGGCTGAGCATGATGCCGCTCATGCCGGAGGCCGTGATGGTGATCCGGTCGTCAGCGACCGGCACCTGGTAAAGCTCACTTGTGTAGCGGGCAAGCGCATGGCGCAGGTCCGGCACGCCCCGGTTGGGTGAGTAGAAGGTCTCACCCTGAGACAGGGCGTCGGCTGCCGCCTGGCAGATGAAATCCGGTGTGGCGACGTCCGGTTCGCCGAACCAGAGCGGAATCAGTCCCTCCATGCCCATGGCCTCATTCGCCACATCCCGGATTCGCGAGACGGGCATGCGTTCGATCGCGGGCCTTAGTTCACCGCTTGCTGGATCAGCCATGTTCGAGTTCAGCCTTGAAATGTTTGGCCGCGCTTTGTTCGGCTGCGCGGCGGTGTGTGATTCTAACCGCAGCGCCCCTTGCAGGGATTGCCAATGGTACAGTAGCGTCCGGCCTTCGATTGAACTCGAGTCGGATAAGTCTGTGGCCGCTGGTCGGGTGTGCGTTCTTCTCTTCCATCGGGGGAATCCGCTGTTCCATTGCTAAAGCATATAGATCCAGATGACAGACTGTGATTTTCTCGTTGTCGGCGCAGGAATCCTCGGCTTAAGTACCGCCCGAGAACTGCAGTATCGGCATCCCGGCAGTCGCGTCCGGGTCCTGGAAAAAGAGAACCGGCCCGCCTTTCACCAGACCGGCCACAACAGTGGCGTGATCCATGCCGGTGTGTATTACACGCCGGGCAGCCTCAAGGCGCAGTTCTGTTTCGAGGGGAACAGAGCCATCAAGGCGTTCTGCCGGGAACACGACATCGCGTTTGATGAGTGCGGCAAGCTGCTGGTTGCCACCAATGCCGTGGAACTGGAACGCATGCAGGCCCTCATCGAGCGTTCGCGACAGAACGGTCTGACCATCGAGATACTGGACAAAGCCCAGCTCGCCGAAGCGGAACCGAATATCACAGGCGTGGGCGCGATCCGTGTGCCATCAACAGGGATCGTCAGTTACACGGCCATCTGTCAGCGGCTGGCCGAGCTGATCGAGGCTGACGGCGGCGTGATTAACTACAACAGCCAGGTCACCGGGCTTGGCGAGGACGATAGCGGTGTGGCGGTCAAGTGCAGCGGTGCCTCAATCTCGGCCGGCAAGCTGATCGCCTGTGGCGGGGTGATGGCCGACCGCCTGGTTCGAATGTTGGGTGGTCAGCCGGAATTCCAGATCGTGCCCTTTCGCGGTGACTACTACCGACTGGCAGCGCGCCACAACCGGATCATCCGTCACCTGATCTACCCGATACCAGACCCGGCGCTGCCGTTTCTGGGAGTTCATCTGACCCGGATGATCGATGGTTCAGTCACTGTAGGGCCAAACGCAGTGGTCAATTTCTCCCGCGAAGGCTACAGCCGGTTCGCCTTCTCCCTGGGTGACAGCCTTGAAATGTTGACCTTTCCAGGCTTCCGCAGACTGCTGTGGACGCACTTCGGCACCGCTGTGCATGAGTTAAAGAACGGCTTGTTCAAGCAGGGTTATCTCAAGGAGGTTCAGAAATACAGCCCTGGACTAACTGTTGCCGATCTGCAGGCGTACCCGCCGGGGATCCGGGCCCAGGCGGTCAGCGGCGAGGGAAGGCTTGTAGACGACTTCCTGTTTCACAGAACAGGCCACTGTCTGGTGGTCTGTAACGCCCCGTCACCGGCCGCCACTTCGTGTTTCCCGATTGCACGGCATATCGTCGATCAGCTGTCAGATCAGGAATAACGTTGTTCATAACCCCTGCCGGAATCGAAAACACCGTTGATCAGGGCCCGGTCGAGTCGCTGGCCCATGCTGCGGCATCGAAGGCGTCTTGCATCGAGACACGGACCGGACAACAATCGATGGTGACCGGCTGATGGCCAGGTGCAGTCAGCGGGTCAATCGATAGATATTGTCCATCGTCGGTACAGGGAATTCATACAAAGAATGTCGGTTCTGTCCACAGCGCGGCGGGCACCGTTGCGGGTCGCGATTGGCGGTCTGGGTGCGATCGGCATGGAACTTGCCCAGCGACTGGATGCGGGGCTGGACGGCCTGGAACTTGCCGCAGTGTCGGCGCGTGACCGGGACAAGGCAAGAACACGTCTGGCGGTGTTGCAGCGGGCGGTGCCCGTGTTGGGCTTGTCGGATCTGGCAGAGGTCTGCGATGTGGTGGTGGAATGCGCACCGGCTGAGGTCTTCGAACAGGTGGCTGAACCTGCAATCCGGTTGGGGAAGGTTCTGATCCCGGTCAGTGTCGGCGGCCTCCTGGCCAACTGGCACCTGGTTGATCTGGCCGCCAGGAGCGGGGCTCGTATCAATGTGGCCAGCGGTGCTGTACTGGGACTGGACGCGGTACGCGCGGCTGCGCAGGGAGACATCCAGCAGGTCCTGATCGTGACCCGCAAACCGCCGGCCGGTCTTGCCGGTGCGCCGCACATTGAACGAAACGCTATAGACCTTGGGGCTGTCGATCGGCCGTTAAAAGTGTTCGAAGGGTCGGCCCGTGAAGGTGTGGCTGCGTTTCCGGCTAATGTGAACGTGGCGGCAGCGCTGGGGCTTGCCGGGATCGGGCCGGACCGCACCCGCCTTGAGGTGTGGGCGGACCCCGGGGTCAGCCGTAACACCCACAGCATCGTTGTGGAAGCGGATAGTGCCCGGTTCGAAATCAAAATCGAGAATATTCCCACCGAGGAAAATCCACGAACCGGCAGGATTGTGGTGCTCAGCATTATTGCGGCGCTGAGAAGGCTGGTCGACCCGCTCACGGTCGGGACCTGAAGGTGGTGTTGGCGTTAAGGGTGCTGTGATCGTTTCGACTGGAGATCTCACGAGAGGATCTTTGGCGCTGGATACGAGCGGCTCAACCCCGTCCTACAAACGGCATGTGACTGGCCATGACGGTCATGAAGAGGACGTTCGCACCAAGCGGCAGTCCTGCCATGTAGATGATCGCCCGGCCAATGTCATTGACGTCCATGGTCGGTTCCACGGCGATACTGCCGTTGGCTTGTGCTACGCCACCGGCCATCCTAGCGGTCATATCGGTCAGCGCATTGCCGATGTCGATCTGCCCGCAGGCGATGTCGTGGGCCCGCCCGTCGAGCGATGTGGAGCGTGTCAGTCCTGAAATGGCGTGTTTGGTGGCTGTGTAGGGTGCCGAATTGGGGCGTGGCGTGTGCGCGGAAATCGAGCCGTTGTTGATGATTCGCCCGCCTTTTGGCTGTTGGGATTTCATAATGCGGAAGGCTTCCTGGGTGCACAAAAAGGTCCCAGTCAAGTTGACGTCGACCACTGCACGCCATTCCTCGATGTCCAGTTCTTCCATGGGTACCGCGCGCGCACCAATTCCAGCGTTGTTGAATAGAACATCGACCCGACCGAAGGCGCTGACCGTCCGGCTGAACAGGTCGCTGACCGAAGCGGCATCAGTGATGTCGGTGGGCACCACCAGGGTCCGTTCCCCGGAAGAGGAGGCGAGGGCCGCAGTCTCTTCGAGGGCATCCAGTCGGCGTCCAGCCAGGGTGACCGAATAGCCTTCACTGTGCAGGGCGAGGGCGGCGGCACGACCGACACCCGATCCTGCACCGGTGATGATGGCGGTCTTGATTCGGGTATTCATGGTTTATTCAGTCCTCGCCCTTTGATTCCGGGTGGTGGCCAATGTTGTAGGGGTGGTGATCGGAAACGATTGTGTGGATTCCTGACTACAAGCGGGCTGGCCCGCTGGCTGGTTTGCGACATGCTTGATGGATTCGTTAGAGTGCGGGCCGAACACGGGTTCAGTGTAGCACTGGAATGGGCTCAGGAACCTTGCGGGCCTATGACCGGCAAGGTGGACTCAGTACAAGACCTGTCAACTGCCGTCCTGTTTTGCGAACGTCTGGAGAATCGAAATGCCAAAGCCTGTCGTTGTGGTGACCCGCAGGTGGACGAGGCGGGCGCAGGATCTGCTCGCCGAGCGTTTCGACGCGCGTCTCAACCCTGACGACACCCTGCTGGATCCAGAAGAGATCCTGGCCCGCTGCCGTGGTGCGACGGTGCTCTGTCCGTGGGGTGCTGACCGGCTGGACAGCGCTTTTATCTCGAGACTGCCTGACAGTATCAGGCTGATCGCTTGTGTGAGTGCCGGAACTGAGCACATCGATGTCGCCGCTGCTAAGGCCCGCAACATCCCGGTCAGCAACACCCCGGACGTGGTGACCGAAGAGACGGCGGACCTGACGCTCGCCTTGATGCTGGGGCTGAATCGCCGGCTGGTCCACGGCGATCGATTGATCCGTGAGCAGGGCTGGGCCGGGATCGGTATAGACGATCCCAATGGCGGTGCCCGGGTCTGGGGCAAGACGCTCGGGATCGTCGGGCTGGGCGGTATCGGCGCCGCTGTGGCGAGGCGCGCACAAGCATTCCGAATGCCGCTGCTCTACCATGGCCGCACTCGCAGGCCGCAGCTGGAATCTGATCTTGCTGCCGTTTACTGTGAGAACCTCGATGAACTGCTCGCAAGATCGGACATCGTTTCCCTGCACTGCCCGTTGACCGGCGAGACGCGCAACATGATCGATGCCCGGGCGCTGTCGCTGATGCAACCGGGCGCGGTGCTCATCAACACGGCCCGGGGCGGCGTGGTTGACGAAACGGCACTGATAGAGGCTCTGAAAGGTGGTGTGATCGCCGGGGCCGGCCTCGATGTCTTTCAGAACGAGCCGCTCGTCTCGCAAGGCCTGCTGGCGCTGGACAATGTGCTGCTGTCACCTCACGTGGGGACCGCCACTGTTGAGACCCGGGACGAGATGGGAATGCGGGTGATCGACAACATCGAGGCGTTCCTCGCGACGGGCAGGCCGCGCGACGAAGTCGCGCCATAGTTCTCCTGGATAACTGTTGGTCAGTGGGAGTGGCGCGGTATCACGTGACGGATGCGCTGGTACTTGGTGGCGAGTTCGATGATACCGCCCGTTGCCAGCTGGCCCACGGTGTCCCGGTAGATCTCCTGCCAGGGCGTCTGATGCTCTGGCACCTGATTCTCAAGTGTCGCCTGACGTTCCGCCAGTTCCTGGTCTGAAATACACACATCCAGCGTCCCCTGGTTCAGATCGATGCGCAGCAGGTCGCCCGTGGTAAGCAGCGCCAGGCCTCCGCCGACAGCCGATTCCGGGGAGGCATTGAGGATCGAGGGGCTGCCCGATGTGCCGCTCTGGCGGCCGTCGCCCAGCGTGGGCAGTTCGCGGATTCCCTGGCGGATCAGCGCGTCTGGCGGCTGCATGTTGACCACTTCCGCTGAGCCGGGATAACCGACCGGGCCACAGCCCCGGACCACCAGGATGCAGTGCGCGTCGACGTTCAGTTCCGGGTCATTGATCCGCGCGTGGTAGTCCTCGGGGCCATCAAATACGATTGCGCGGACCTCAAACACGTTCTCCTGGCCCGGTTCAGAAAGATATCGTGAGCGGAACTCATCGTTGATCACAGAGGTCTTCATGATCGCTGCTTCACAGACGTTTCCACTGAGCACGACAAATCCTGCGTCTTTCATCATGGGGTCTGCGTAAGGACGGATGACATCGGGATCACGTGATGGTGTGTTGCGGCAGTTCTCTTCGACTGTGGTGCCGGCCACAGTCAGGGCGTCGCCGTGCAGTTTTCCGGCGTGCAGCAGTTCGTTCATCACAGCAGGCACTCCACCGGCCTGGTGGTACGCCTCGCCCAGGTGCTCACCTGCGGGCTGCAGGTTGACCAGCAGAGGGATGGCGAGGCCGACACTTTGCCAGTCGCCGATGTCCAGTGGCACGTTAGCGTGGCGGGCAATGGCGTTCAGATGAATGGGTGCATTGGTCGATCCACCGATCGCTGAATTGACCACGATCGCGTTTTCAAAAGCCTCGCGGGTCAGGATCTGTGAAGGCGTCAGATCTTCTTCGACCATCGCGACGATTCGCCGGCCGGTGAGGTAGGCCATCCCAGCCCGTTCTTTGTGCGGTGCCGGGATCGCGGTGCAGCCGGGCAGCGACATACCGAGTGCCTCGGCGATCGAGTTCATGGTGGTGGCTGTGCCCATGGTGTTGCAGTGTCCGGGCGATGGCGTGGCATCGGCGACCAGCTGGACGAATTCCTCGTCGTCGATCTCGCCTTCAGCCAGCAGTTTGCGTGCTTCCCACAAAATGGTGCCGGACCCGGCAAGTTTCCCCCGCCAGTAGCCGTTGAGCATGGGGCCGCCAGACAGCGCGATGGCCGGGATGTCGACGGTGGCAGCACCCATCAGCATGGCCGGTGTGGTTTTGTCGCAGCCGGTAGTCAGAACGACACCGTCCAGCGGGTAACCGAACAGCACTTCGACCAGGCTGAGGTATTGCAGGTTGCGGTCCAGTGCTGCGGTCGGCCGCTTACCGCTCTCCTGCACCGGGTGGACCGGGAACTCGATGGCAATCCCGCCGGCCTCACGAATACCCTCGCGCACCCGCTGGACCAGATCGACGTGGATCCGGTTGCACGGCACCAGGTCGCTGCCGGTCTGCGCTATGCCAATGATCGGATTGCCGGAGCGCAGTTCGGCGGCCGAGATGCCGAAATTGGTGTAACGCTCGATGTGGGTGGCTGTGGCGCTCGGATCGCCTGGAATGTCGAACCATTCCCGGCTGCGAAGTCGTTGTGCAGGCTTGTCAGTCATGTGGGTTCTCCGCTGAATATCAGACTTGTAAGCGTTGGCCGAATACCGGACTGTGAGATGTCCGGCAAGTCTTGGCCTAGTATAGTTCAACCCGCCGGCAGCTCTCAGATCACCGGTCATGGCGGAACCTGCCAGGCTCGAGGCCTTGGGTAAACTGATTGATGACGACTGAAAAATTTAATGACGCTGCACGAATACTCGGCGATGCCGCGGCTCGCCGCGCGCGCATCGATGTACTGCCGGCACACCTGCAACCGAAGGATCTTGAGGAGGCCTATCAGATTCAATCGGCACTGGTCAGCCAGGCGGGAGAACAGGTCCTGGGGTTAAAGATCGCCGCGACCAGTCGTGCAGGGCAGGAGCACATCGGCATCGATCACCCGATCTCCGGCCAGCTGTTGACCTCGCAGGTCCTGGCCCCGGGTGATACGGCACAGATGAAAGACAACCTGATGCAAGCCGCCGAGGCGGAGTTTGTCTTCGAGTTCGCCTCCCCGGTCAAACCGCGCCGGGCGCCTTACAGTTGGCAGGAGGTCATGGCGTCTGTCGGCCATCTGAGACTGGGTATAGAACTGCCGGACTCACGGTACCGATTCTTCAGCAAGGCCGGGGTGACGCAACTGGTTGCCGACAATGCCTGTGCCAACCTGTTCGTGCTCGGGCCGCGCGTCCCGGGTAACTGGCAGGCGGATGATCTGTCGAGTCGCCCGACCCGTCTGGTCATGGATGGACAAGAGGTGACTGAAGGGTCTGGTGCAGATGCACTCGGTGACCCGCGCTTTGCCCTGACCTGGCTGGTCAACCATCTGTCGGGACGGGGTCTTAACATCGAGCGTGGCCAGTTTGTCACCACCGGTGTGTGTGGCGACCCGGCGCCTCTGGGTGGAGCGCACCGGGTGGCCGCCGATTTCGGTGACTATGGCGCGATAGAAATTGGCTTGTCGTATTCGGATTGAACCCGCTGTTGAGCGGTCAGGAGGAAACTTGAAAACAAACACACTGGGTAGAACCGGGCTTCAGATCTCGGAGCTGGTCTTCGGCGGCGGTTTTGTCGGTGGTATTCTGTTGCACGCCAGCGACGAGGTCCGTCGCGAGGCCATTCGACGGGCGCTGGACGGCGGGATCAACTGGATCGACACCGCCGCATCGTACGGCAATGGCCAGTCGGAAGAAGTGGTGGGCTGGCTGCTCTCGGAGCTTCCCGAACCGAGAAGACCCCAGGTCTCGACCAAAGTTGCCGTCGACAGCAGTGGCGGCAGCTACCTCGATCAAATCAGACATTCGCTGACGGCCAGCCTGGCACGGCTGCAGATGACGCGGGTACCTTTGCTTCAGCTGCACAACAAGCTGGGTGATGACGAGAATCGGCTACCCGTCGATGAGCTGATTCGGCCCGCTGGTGTGCTCGACGCATTCGATGCCCTGAAATCGGACGGCGTGATCGACCATGCTGGATTCACCGCGCTGGGTGATCCCGCTGCGTGCCTGGCTGTGGTTGAAACCGGCCGGGTGGACACGGCCCAGGTCTACTACAACGCGATCAATCCCAGCGCGGGGATCGATGTGCCCGCCGCCTGGTACAGTGAGAACTACCAGGGCCTGCTGCACTGCTGTCAGGCCCGGAATGTCGGGGTGCTGGGCATCCGGGTCTATGCGGCGGGTATTCTGGCCACTGGTGAGCAGCATGGGCGGGAGATCCCGGTGACCAGCAATGCCGACTATGACAGTGAGCGACGGCGTGCCGAGGCGGTGATGAACGCTCTTGCCGATGTATCAGGCTCTGACTCCCAGAAAGCGCTGCGCTTTGTACTTGATCAACCGGCTGTCAACGCGGCAGTGATCGGGCTCGCGGAGCTTGCACATCTTGATGAGGCACTCGCTGTGCCGGACATGCCAGGGCTGGGGTCTCGCTCTCAACAACACCTGCGGGAGCTGTGGGCCAGCGACTTCGGCCAGACAGCGTAACGACGGCTCAGCGCCTGGCTGGAGACCCAGCAGGATCACGAAGGAAAAGTGCGATCCCGGCACACACCAGCGGCAGAATGGCAAACATCCTGAGTGCGAAATCGATGTCCCAGTTGATGTCGGAGGCGATAGCGTAAGGAAGCGCGCCGATCGAAGCCCCGACGATGCCGACCATCTGACCGATACCCTGGATGCTGCCAAGGTGTTTGCGGCCGAAAAATCTCGGCCACAGGAAACCGAAAAAGGTCATGGTGACGCCGTTGTTGATGCCGAAGATGATGGCGAAGACGATAGCGCTGGGCACGTCGGTGACCAGTGTCACCGAGGTCAGCGAGGCGACCATGACCAGCAGACCGCCGCAGAACATCCAATCAGTACGGAATTTGTCCAGCATATGGCCGACGATCGGCATAGAGACAGCCGCGGTGATCCCGGTGACGGTGAACATCAGGGTCGCTGTCTGCGCGTCCAGTCCGTGGTCAGTCAGGATGGTCTTGAAATAGACGTGTAGGGTCGTGACCAGCATCGAAAGAGAGGTCAGGCCGGCGGTGATGATATAGAAGGTCGGGGACCGCAGGGCCTCGGCCCGGTTCAGCCCCCAGACCTCGGCCTGCGGCTCGTCAGTGGCCTTTTGCGGGATACCGTCAGGCCGTAACCCCAGCACCTCAGGCTTGCTGTGCGCCAGTAGCAGCACAGCGGGCAGGAACAGCACTACCGTACTGACACCCAGCCAGATCCAGGATGACCGCCAGCCGACCAGGTCCATGAGCCACTGGCAAAGCGGTGGGTGAATTGCCATCGACAGCGGAAAGCCGAGTGACATGATGCCCAGGGCGAACCCGCGGCGCCGGTCGAACCACTGAGAGACCATGTTGACCGAAGCCAGCATCAGCGAGCCCTGCCCCAGGAAGCGGAGGAAACCGAAACCGATGGCCACCGCCAGCCAGTCGCGGACCAGGCTGAACACCAGCGCAGTAACGCTCAGGCCGGCGATAACAAACGACAGCACGATCGCCGGGCCATAGCGATCGATCAGCCTACCGATCTGCGGCAGCAGAAATGCGGCGAGAAATGTCGCGCTGCCGTAGGCGATAGCAATGGCGATCTGTCGGTTTTCGCCCATCCAGTCAGCGGCAAAGGAAAACGTCATCTCTGCGCTGATCGATTCGAAATAAAGCCCGATCAGGTGGGACTGGCCAGGGCCGGTACCAATCATTGCAAAACAGGTCGCAGCCAGAATCACCCAGCCGTAGAACATGCGCCGGCTCAAGACGCGGAAGATCAAAGACCGCAGCGGGTTCAACACAGGCAAGCGTCGCCGTCAGGCCTTGGGGCGGGTGCGGGTCTGGGCGGTTGGATCACAGGTCATCCGCAAACTGCTTGAGCTCCCGACTCAGTTGGGTGGGCACTTCCAGCGGCAGCATATGGCCTGCACCAGGGAAGTCGACCCGTCGGGCCCGGGGGATGCGCTGCATCAGTTCATCGACGATTTCTGCATCGTAGAACACTCGGTCCTGCAGACCCATGATGACCAGTACCGGGCAGTGGATGTCTTCATAACGGACGTCCCAGTCGGCGCCGCCCATGTGACTGAGCAGGTTGTAGGCACCGCTGCTCTGGTCCAACGGGGTGTAAGTGGTGTCTTCCTGAATAAAGCTGGCGCGATTGGCGGCCAGCCATTCCGGTCCCCAGACCAACGGTGTCATCACGTCGGCCATCAACTGCGGCCCGCCGACATCCATCGCCCGAACCACCGCATCGTTGATCCAGGCGATGCGGGGCCCGATCTTTCTCAGGGTGTTGAGCAGCACGATTCCTGCGGCTTGCGTGCCGCCCAGGTGTGCCTGCAGGGCGAACAGGCCGCCAATGGAAAGGCCGACCAGAATGGGCTTGTCGATCTCCAGTGTTTTGACGATGTGCCTGAGGTCACTGGAAATCAGATCATCATCCAAAGCAGTGCCTGGCCTGAATGAGCTGTCGGCCTGTCCTCTGAAGTTGTAGGACAGCGTGCCGTAACCAGCGTCGCGCAGGAACGGAGCCACCTCGCCCTGCCAGATGTCGACACTGCCGGTGATCGGGTTGATAAACACAAATGTCGGAGCGCCTTCGCGCTGCGGCAGATCGTGCTCGTAGTAGAGTCCTTCGTCTGGATTCAGTTGTAGCTGGGGCATGGCAGGGGGCTGTTCCTTGAAGCATTGAGCTTCGTGTTAAAGATCGTGTACACCTTAAATCCAACTGGTCATCGTTACGGTTGCCGGGTGGCTCGCGTGGAGGACTTAATTATCGGTCTCGCGCCTGGTAGACCACAAGGCCCTGTCTGCGATGGTACGACCAGTTTCGGCCGCCAGGTGGCACTGCTGTCAGGGGCTTGACCGCCGGCATTGGGTTCTGTCGTGTACTTGGACCTCGTGGGATCGTTACAATAGGCTGGGGCCAGTTGCTTGAAAGTGACTGATGGATAACTCAAAGGATGAGCAGTGATGCGTTACGAAGTGCCTGAAACGGTCGATGCGGCCGTGGCGTTGCTGGCGGCCGCAAACGGATCGGCCAGGATTCTTGCCGGTGGAACCGATCTACTCGTGCAGTTGCGCGCCGGGTTGGTGGAACCGGATGTCGTGGTCGACATCAAGAAGATCAGCCAGACCCGCCAGGTCACGGCCCAGGACGGTGGTTTCCGGGTCGGTGCTGCGGTCACCGGTGCCGAGCTCGATGAGCACCCCGACCTGAAGAAGAACTGGCCCGGCGTGGTCGAAGCCGCAGAACTGATCGGGTCGACCCAGGTCCAGGGCCGGGCCACGATGGGCGGTAACCTGTGCAATGCCTCGCCGGCTGCGGACAGTGTTCCGGCGCTGATCGCCGCCGCTGCGACCTGCCAGATTGCAGGTCCCGATGGTGAGCGCACGGTACCGGTGGAGTCGATCTGCACCGGGCCCGGCAAGACGATTCTGGGCACCGGAGAATTCGTCGTCTCACTGATACTGCCGGCCAGACCGCCGCACTCCGGCGACGCCTACCTGCGCTTCATCCCGCGTACCGAGATGGACATTGCGGTAGTGGGAGTCGGGGTCAGCTTGACACTGGACGGCGCAGGACAGTGTATCGCTGCACGCGTCGGGCTGGGTGCCGTCGCGGCAACGGCCCTGCTGGTGACCGAAGCTGCAGACGCACTGGTCGGGACAGCGGTGGATGAGGGCGCGGTGGAAAAAATGCAACAGGCCGTGCGGGCCGCCTGCCGGCCGATCGATGACAAGCGCGGCACGATCGCTTACCGGACCCAGGTCTCCGGCGTGCTGGCGGGCAGGGCCTGTCGAATTGCCCTGGAACGGGCGGGGGAGCACTGATGGCAAGGAATCACGTTACTACTACCATCAACGGGGACCCGGTCGAGTTTCTGTGTGATACCGAACAGACCCTTCTGGATGTGCTGCGAGACGAGCTTCATCTGACCGGCAGCAAGGAAGGCTGCGCGTCTGGCGATTGCGGTGCGTGCAGTGTCACGATGGATGGGCGGCTGGTCTGCGCCTGCCTGGTCTTGGCTGTAGAGACCCAAGGTGCCGAGGTCGAGACTATCGAAGGTATGGCCGATGGCGACCGGTTGCATCCACTGCAGCAGAAGTTTCTGGATCACGCCGCGCTGCAGTGCGGGGTGTGTACGCCGGGGTTTCTGGTCGCAGCGAAATCATTACTGGAGCGCAATCCCGATCCCACTGAATCCGAAGTGCGCTACTGGCTGGCCGGGAATCTGTGCCGCTGTACCGGATATGACAAGATCGTGCGGGCTGTACTGGACACCGCCGCGGAAATGAGGGAGTAAATCATGGCAGCAGTCGAGAAGATCATCGAAAACAGAATCGATGACAAGACAACCGACAGCAAAGCGCTGAAATGGGTCGGTACCCGGGCGCCACGTCCCGATGGCGTAGACAAGGTGACCGGTCGTGCCAAGTTCGGCGCTGATACACACCTGCCGAACATGCTGATCGGCAAGGTGTTGCGCAGCCCCCACGCGCACGCACGGATCCTGTCGATCGACCCTTCAGCGGCCCTGGCATTGCCGGGTGTTAAAGCGGTCGTGACGCGCGACGATTTCCCCGACCAGCCTGCCGGTGCTGTCCAGCCTGCGGGAGAGATGATCATCAATTACCGCGACATGACCCGGAATATCATGGCCCGGGAAAAAGCGCTCTATGAAGGGCATGCCGTCGCAGCTGTGGCTGCTGTCAGTGACCGGGTCGCAGGCCAGGCTCTGACTCTGATCAAGGTCGATTACGAGGTTCTGCCGCATGTCATCGATGTTGACGAGGCGATGGGTGCAGATGCGCCTTTGATCCAGGAGGACCTGATTACCGAAGGCATGGATCCTGCACCAGAGAAACCATCGAACATCGCCAAACGGGTGGAGTTCGGCCACGGTGATATCGAGACAGGCTTCAGCCAGGCGCAGGTTGTCATCGAGCGTGAATTCAAGACCCGGCCGGTACACCAGGGTTACATCGAACCGCACGCCTGCCTTGCGAGTTTCAGCGAAGACGGCCAGGCCGATCTGTGGTGTTCGACCCAGGGTCACTATGTTGCGCGGGGTCACTGTGCGACGCTGCTTGGCATGGATGTCTCCAAGCTGCGGGTCACCAGTTCCGAGATCGGTGGCGGGTTCGGCGGCAAGACGGTCGTCTACCTGGAGCCGGTGGCATTGGCCCTGTCGCGCAAGGCGTGCCAGCCGGTCAAGATGGTCATGACCCGTGACGAGGTCTTCCGCGCCTCCGGTCCGGCCTGCGGGACCAGCATGCAGGTAAGAATCGGTGCCACTCGCGAGGGCAAGATTACCGCTGGTGACGCCACGCTGAAGTTCCAGGCTGGCGCGTTTGCCGGCTCTCCTGTACCGGCAGCTGCCATGTGCGCGTTTGCCCCCTACGACCTCGAGCACGTTCGCAGTGTCGGCTACGACGTGCTGGTCAACCGGCCCAAGGTGGCGGCCTACCGTGCACCCGGTGCGCCGCTCGGTGAGTACGCTGTCGAGTCGGTGATCGATGAACTGGCCAAGGCGCTGGAGCTGGATCCGATTGAATTTCGTCTGCTGAACGCAGTCCGTGAAGGTGTCGACTCGTCTTACGGTCCGAAATTCGGACCCATCGGTTGTATCCAGACGCTGGAAGCTGCCCGTGACCATGACCACTATCAGACACCGCTTGGTTCCGGCCAGGGGCGCGGGGTGGCGACCGGCTACTGGTTCAACATTGGTGGTCAGACCTCGGCGACACTCAATTTGAGTGAAGACGGTTCGGTGGCCCTGGTGGTGGGCACTCCGGACATCGGGGGATCCCGTGCATCGTTGGCGATGATGACCGCTGAAACGCTGGGCATCGAGTTGGATAAGGTCAGGCCGCTGGTCGGGGACACCAGTGCACTGGGCTATAACATGCTGACCGGCGGCAGTCGTGTGACCTTTGCCGGGGGTATTGCCGTTGTCGGTGCCGCTGAAGACCTGATCAGGCAGTTGTGCGAGCGGGCCGCCCTGACCTGGGATCTTCCTCTCGATGACGTGGAGTGGATCGAAGGCGAGGCCCGGCCGGCCAACGGTCGAGCCGGCAGCGAAGCACCGATGTCGATGGCCGAGATCGCCAAGGACATGGCCAAGTCCGGTGGTCCGATAGTCGGACGGCATTCGACCAATGCCCAGGGGGCCGGCCCCAGTTTCGGCACCCACGTGGTGGACGTTGATGTGGACCGGGAAACCGGCCGGGTCAGCGTCACCCGCTACACCGTCGTACAGGACGCCGGCAAGGCGATCCATCCGGGCTATGTGGAAGGGCAGTACCAGGGTGGCGCCGTGCAGGGCATCGGTTGGGCACTGAACGAGGAGTACATCTACGACGAGAAAGGTAAGATCGAAAACGCAGGGTTTCTGGACTACCGCGTGCCGGTCTGTTCGGATGTGCCGATGATCGATACCGTGATCGTCGAGGTTCCCAATCCTGAACATCCCTACGGTGTACGGGGGGTGGGTGAGACGCCCATCGTCCCGCCGCTGGCGGCGATCTCCAATGCGGTCGAGAACGCTCTGGGCATCCGTTTCACGGAGCTGCCGATGTCTCCGCCACGGGTACTGGCTGCCATCGAGCAGGCGGGTTAAGCCAACCGGGTCCGCCCCTTACATGGCAAAGATCGTGCTCACCGGAAACCTGCGGCTGTACACCGGTGGCGAGACTGAACTGGAACTGAATGCCGGCACGATCCGGAGCCTGATCCGCAAACTTCGTGAACGCTACCCCGATCTGCCCGAAAGCCTGGAGGACGAGCTGGCTATATCCATAGACGGCACAGTGCACCAGGATGACTGGTTCGCCAGAATTCAGCCCGACAGTGAAGTGCACCTGATGCCGCGCATAGCCGGAGGCTGAGTGGGGTGCGCCTGGCGTGACAGTGGCCACTGACCAAACCGGCGCGATGGCCTACCCACCGCAGCCACTGCCCGAGCAGTTCTGCAATCTGGGACGACTGGTTGACTCGCTGGCTGCGAGGGATCTCGATGGTATTGTGGTCACTTCGCCGTACAACACCTTCTACCTGTCGGGCTTCAAGGGCATTGCCCATAAATCAGACGAGCCACGGCCTTACGCGGTCATCCTGTCGCGCCACCAGCCCGACCACCCGGTGCTGGTGGTGGCCGACTACTACGTCTCCAGCCTGCTCGACCAGCCCACCTGGATCAAAGATGTCCGCTCGTTCCGGGCCGTGATGCTGCCTCTGGATCTGCCGCCGGGGGAGTGTGATCTTGATCGCTTCCTGCCCCAGCCTGGTCTGAATATCGACTGGGTGAAGAACGCCCGCGGCCATTATGCCGATACGATTGGAGCGGCCTGCCGCCAGGCGCTGGCCGATCTTGGGCTCGCTTCGGGTCGGGTTGCCTTTGATGACCTGCGTTTCGGGCACTTGCTGGCAATGGACAGCGTGACGATCACCGACGGCTACGACCCGATGATGTATGCACGCTGTGTCAAGACGCCGGCAGAGATCGAGTTGCTCAGGCGAGCCACGCGGCTGAACGAACAGGCGATCTGCACCACTATTGGCCAGTGGCAGCGCGGCATGACCTGGCGCGAGTTCAATCATGCCTACCACAGGACCGTGATCGACCTCGGGGGTTTCGTCCGCGACCCCGGAGCCATGGTCTGGGGACATCCCTGCGGCGGGGACCGTGCTGTGACACTGCAGACTGCACTGGAGGACTTCGTCGTCGAGCCCGGCCTGCACATCATGTTCGATTGCCACGGTACCTTGGATCTTTACTGCTGGGACGGCGGCAAGACCTGGGTGGTCGACGGGGAAGCGGCGGGGGATGCCCGGCGTTACGCCGAAGCCACGGCCGAGGCGTCCGCTGCCGTACTCGAGGCCATGCGCCCGGGTGTCCGGATCAGCGAACTGCAGCGCATTGGCCGGTCGGTCTATTCAAAGGTCGGCGTGCCCGATGCTGATGCGGTGCTGATCTTCTTCCATGGTCTGGGCCTGAGTCATATGGACCTGGAGCAGTACACGTCAGATGGCGAGCCCAACGTCGACTGGCGGCTCGAGGACAACATGGTGGTGCCGCTGCACATTCTCTACCCCGGAGACGAACATCACCGTATCTGGCTTGAGGAGGTGATCCGGGTGACCCCCGACGGAGGTGAGGCACTGTTCGACTGGGGTCTGGATCCTCTGATCGCGACCTAGGCGTACTTTCCCCGTTCGAATCCTTCTTAGGGTTGGGGCCTTGAGTGTTGTCAGCCAGGCCCGGGTTCGACCATCACTTCCAGCAGGGCAGGGCCGGCGCGCTCGAGCGCCTCGCTCAGGCTATCGGCGAACCGTCCGGGTTCGCTGACCTGTTCTCCCGGCATACCGAACGATCGGGCGAGACCCGCCATGTCGATAGGTGGCGTTTTGAAATCCATGCCGATGTAGCGGTCATCACCATGAAAAGCATAGAGGCGTTCTTTGAGGATCCGGTAACCGCGGTTGTTGAGAATGATGAAGGTGATCGGTACCGCCAGGTGGGCTGCGGTCCAGAGTGCCTGCGGGCTGTACAGCGCACTGCCGTCACCGATAACGGCCACGATACGGCGGGCCGGTTGGGCGAGTCCGATGCCGACCGCCGCGGCGATTCCCCAGCCGATGCCGCCGCTGACCATGCCGAAATAGCTGTGCCGGTCTTGCAGCGGCAGGTAATCCAGCAGGGTCTTGGCTGCGGTCAGGCCTTCGTCAACGACGATGGTATCTTCGGCGATGGTCTCGCTGATGGTCATCATCAGCCACTCCGGATCGATGGGTGTGCGCTCCGCCATAGTTGCGGTCTTCGCCGCTCGACTCTTGCGTCTGGCCGACCAGTTGTTCGCTTCGATGTCGGCAAGCGACCGGTCAGTCCGAGTCTTTGGATTACTGTTTGCCCGTTCGCGGAGCAATGGCACCAGGGCCCGGAGCGTCTCGCCGACATCGTGCCGGATTGCGATCTCCGCCGGATAGTTCTTGCCCATCTCCCAGTCCCGCAAGCCGATCTGAATCACACTGAGGTGCCCGGGCAGGGGATCGATCGAACTCCAGACCGACATCTGGAGAATGTCCGAGCCGACAGCGAGCATCAGGTCGTAGGGTTCAAGGGCATCGCGCACCTTCTGCTGATCCCGGGTGAGGCAGCCCATGAAGGCCGGATGCCGGGATCTGAAATGAGCACCGCTTGGCACGGTCTGCTGATAGACCGGTACTCCCAGTACTTCGGCGAGATCCGCGATCTCTGTCTGAGCATCGCTGGCCACCACTTCGGCACCAGCAACGATCACCGGGCACTGGGCAGCGAAGATCCGCTGGATCAGCGCCTCGAGTGCGGCATCCGAAGGCCGGCCGACGCTGTCCACCCGGGTTGGCGTGCCGAGGGAGATCTCGGCCTGCTGGTTGAGAATGTCGCCCGGCAGAGACAAGAACACCGGTCCGGTGGGCGGCGTTGTCGCGATCTTAGCCGCCCGGTGAATCACCCGCGGCATGTCCTCGAGCCGGTTGATCTCATGCGCCCATTTGACCACCGGGCGTGCCATCTCGATCATCGGTCCGTACAGCAGCGGCTCGGTCAATCCGTGGCCCTGCTCCTGCTGGCCTGCGGTGATGATCAACGGTGAACCGGTCTGGTTGGCGTTGTAGATCGATCCGATTGCATTGCCAAGGCCCGGTGCGACGTGTACGTTGCAGGCGCTCAGGCGGCCCGAGGCGCGGGCAAAACCGTCGGCCATGGCAACGACGATGGATTCCTGCAGTCCAAGCACGTAGGTCAGATCAGGGTGGTCGTTGAGCGCGTGCATGATCGCGAGCTCGGTGGTGCCCGGGTTGCCGAAAATGTGAGTGACCCCTTCCTGTTCCAGCAGTGACAGAAAAAGGTCGCGTCCGTGAGCGGTGGAGTTCTTGATGGGGTGTCTCCCGAGTGATGGCACGCTGCCAGAGGAATACGATTAAAGTCTAATGGAATCGATACGGCGGGCAAAGAGTATTCCTGCCGGAGGGTTTGCGGGTATGATTACCTGCGATTCACCGGATACCAACGGTCAGATATGCTGAAGCTATCAGAGAAGATGAGCCGGCTTGGAACGGAGACCGCCTTCGAAGTTCTGGCGCGGGCCGAGGCGCTCACCCGTGAAGGCCGCGACATCATCAACCTTGGCATTGGCCAGCCGGATTTCAAGACACCGGAGCATGTGGTGGAAGCAGCGGTCAGGGCGTTGCACGACGGTCATCATGGTTACACACCGTCACCGGGCATACTGCCCCTGCGTGAGGCGGTTGCTCGCGACCTGCTGACCTGGCGCGGGGTTGAGGTCAGCCCGGAACGGATCGTGGTGGTGCCCGGTGGCAAGGTGACGATGTTCTTCGCCATACTGATGTTTGGTGAGCCGGGTGCCGAGATTATGTACCCGAATCCGGGTTTTCCGATCTACGAGTCGGTGATCGAGTTCTCTGGGGCGACCGCGGTGCCCACCCCGCTGCTGGAGGAGCGGGACTTCTCCTTCGATGCGAATGCCGTACTCGAGCAGATCACGCCCAGGACCCGCCTGCTGATACTCAATTCACCGGCCAACCCGACCGGCGGTGCGGTACCGAAGGAGGAGATCGACCGGCTGGTTACGGGACTCGCCGAGCACCCCCATGTGGCGGTACTGAGCGACGAGATCTATTCGCGGATCGCCTACGACGGGCGCACGCACGTCTCGCTGCTGGCCTATCCCGAACTGGCAGAGCAGCTCATTCTGCTCGATGGCTGGAGCAAGACCTATGCAATGACCGGCTGGCGGATGGGATATGCGGTCTGGCCCAAAGCGCTGATCGAAGGCGCCACCCGGCTGGCGGTGAACTGTCACTCCTGCGTCAATGCCGCAGCCCAGTACGCCGGCATCGCCGCTCTCGAGGGCCCCCAGGAGGCCGTCGACAGTATGGTCGGCGCGTTCGACGAACGCCGCCGCGTCATCGTCGACGGTCTGAACGCGATTCCCGGATTCCGCTGCCGCATGCCCGGCGGTGCGTTCTATGCCTTCCCGAATATCACCGGTACCGGAGTGGATGCCCGGGCACTGCAGGGGCGGCTGCTGGAAGAGGCTGGTGTCGCGACCGTTGCCGGAACCAGTTTCGGTCGTTTGGGGGAAGGCTTCATCCGCTTCTCCTACGCCAACAGCGTCGACAATATCGAAGCTGCACTGGCCCGGATCCAGGCGTTACTCGAGGGCTGAGCGGCGCTTGAAACCATGGGCAAACTGCGGATATAAGTCACTGGGTTCCCAGCCGGGCAGGCCAGGGAGAGGTGCTGTAGAGGTCGTTGTCTGGCGGTTTCATCTCGCCGATGACTGACAGAGCGCAACAGGCAGGAGGATGAATCATGCAAGGTGTGGTATTTCTGGGTGATCGAAAGATCGAGTTCATGGAGTTCCCGGACCCTGAGCCGGGTCCGGACGAGGTGGTGCTCGAGATCAAGGCTTCGGGGATGTGCGGCAGTGATCTGAAGTTCTATCGGGTGGTGGGCGGCGCCGCGGCACTTGGTCTTGGTGGAGACGGCAGCCCTGTGATCGCCGGACACGAACCCTGTGGTGTGGTGGCCGAGATCGGCAGTGCTGTCGATGCCGGCCAGGTGCGGATCGGTGACCGGGTGATGGTGCATCATTACAAGGGTTGCGGGCACTGCAGCCACTGCGAGGATGGCTGGGGCCAGCTGTGCCGCGAGGGGGTCGTCGTCTACGGTGCGACGGGACACGGCGCCCATGCGCGTTACATGAAAGCGCCGGCGAGCACCCTGGTACCGTTACCGGATGCCCTGAGCTTCGCTGCCGGCGCTGCGATCTCCTGTGGTACCGGTACGGCCTACGGCGCGCTCGGTCGGCTGGGTCTTTCGGCCGGTGACACCATTGCGGTCTTTGGTCAGGGGCCGGTCGGTCTTAGCGCGACCCAGCTGGCGGCCGCGATGGGCGCACGGGTGATTGCGCTCGACGTCAGTGCCGAACGCCTGGCACGGGCGGATGCATTCGGCGCCGACACGCTGATCGATCCGTCACAGGACGACCCGGTGAAACGCATTCGCGAGCTGACTGGCGGGCCGGGTGCCCACCTGTCACTGGACTGCAGTTCGTCGCCCGCGGCGCGCCTTGCCGCCGTGCAGTGTGTGCGGACCTGGGGCAAGGCCTGCTACGTTGGCGAAGGCGGTGAGGTCACGATGGACGTCAGCAACGATATGATTCGCCGGCAGGTCACACTGATCGGCTCGTGGACCTTCTCGACCAGTGGCCAGGCGGACTGCGCGCGTTTTATCGTTGACCACGATGTCGACGTTGACGCATTGTTCACGGAGCGCTACTGCCTGGAACAGGCGCGCGATGCTTATGCGCTGTTCGATGGACAGCAGACCGGCAAGGGAGTGTTCGAGTTCTGAGTCGGACTCCTGGCCGGTGCACCCCGGCGCGAGCGCAGCGCCAGGGCGAGTTCAGCGGCCCTTAAAAACGGCTTTGCGTTTTTCCATGAACGCCCGGCGACCCTCGACGTAGTCCTCGCTGGTGAAACAGTCCTCGACCAGTTTTTCACACAAGGCCTGGTCGAACCCGTCGGGTTTCACGATCTGGCCGACGATCTGCTTGACTGACCGGATCGTCAGCGGTGCGTTGGCGCCGATCGTCTGGCAGTACTCGGCGACACTGTCTTCGAGTTCTGTGTCCGGGACCATGCGGTTGATCAGTCCGACGTTCAGCGCTTCCGGTGCGGAAAGTTGCCGTGCCGTGAAGAAGATGTCCTTGGCGACGGACGGTCCGACCAGGTCGACCAGCTTGCGGATGCCGCCGTGCCGGTAGCCGACGCTGAGTTTGGCTGCCGGAATACCGAACCGTGAGTCCTCGGTCGCCACCCGCAGGTCACAGCTCACCGCAATGCCGGCGCCGCCGCCGATGCAGTAGCCACGAATCATCGCGATGGTGGGCTTGGGGCAGTGGTAGAGCCGCTCAGTGGCCGAGTCGGCAATGTCTTCGTAATGGCTGGTAGCCTCCTTGGTCGAGCGGACCGTTTCGAACTCGGAGATATCGGCGCCGGAGATAAATGCTTTCTCGCCGGCACCCTTGAGCACGATGACCTTGATCTCAGGGTCGCGTTCGAAGCAATCCAAAATGGTTGGGATGGCCTCCCACATCTCGACTTTCACCGCATTATGTTTTTCCGGATTGTTGAAAATCATCCAGCCGACCCCTGAGTCCTTCTCGGCAAGCATGTAGGGTGTCGGTAGCTCGAACTGTTCTTTGGGCATGATTGTCCTCTTCAGTAACTGTCAGTGTGCGGACGCCGGTGTTTTCCGGCTTGAGATGGCTTGCCGGCTGGCGATGACGGGCCAGTCTTTGTTCCGCTGCAGTCTAGCATGCGCTCTCCGCAGTCATCGTCGACGGCCGGGAATGACGATGCTCAGCGGCAGCGCTGCCCGCAGCACGTGACTCCAGAAGATGCCAGAATACGCCAGCTTAAACCCACCCATCCGGAGAGACCCGTTGCAGATTTCACAGGTAGATGCGATACCCCTGAGCATTCCGTTCACGCACGGCGGTCCGTCGATTGCCTGGGTGGGCAATGACTGGAAAGCGCTCGACGTCGTGCTGGTACGGATCGAGACCGATGAAGGGCTGGTGGGCTGGGGAGAGGCCTTCAGTTACAACTGCCGGCGGGCAGTCACGGCGATGGTCGAAGACGTGGCAGGGCCGCTGGTGCTCGGTAAGGACGTGCACGACCGGGCGGCACTGGTGCACAGTCTGCAGGTGCAGATGCACCTGTGGGGTCGTTACGGTGTCTCGATGTTCGCCATATCGGGCATCGACATTGCGCTGTGGGATCTGGCCGGAAAAATCGCGGGCCAGCCACTGGGGCAGTTGCTGGGCGGTGGAAAAACGAAACTGCCGGCCTACGCGAGCCTCTTGAAATACCAGGACCCGGAGGTGGTGGCCGAGCGCACGGGCCATGCATTGGAACAGGGTTATCGCCTGATCAAACTGCATGAGTCGACTGTGCAACCGGTTCGCGCGGCGCGCGAGGCGGCCGGTGACGAGGTCGCGATCATGCTCGATGTGAACTGTGCCTGGTCGCCACTCGAGGCAGCTGCCATCGTGCCGCAGCTGGCCGAGTACCGGCTGCACTGGCTGGAGGAACCGGTCTGGCCGCCGGAGAACTTCCAGTGTCTGGCCGAGTTGCGCGATGCTTACGGTGTGCCGACTGCATCCGGAGAGAACGCCTGTACGGCGTGGCAGTTTCAGTCGATGTTCGATTTCAATGCGGTTGATTACGCCCAGCCCAGCGTCACCAAGGTCGGTGGGGTCAGTGAATTTCTCAAAGTGGCCGCAATCGCTGAGACCGGCAACGTGGCCATCGCACCGCATTCACCCTATTTCGGCCCCGGCTTTCTGGCCACCGCCCAGCTGATCTCGGCGATGCCCGGTGAGGTGCCTTTCGAGCGCTTCTACATGGACCTTGAAGGCAGCCTGTACGGGTCCGCCATCGACCCCGTCGATGGTGAACTCGAGGTGCCGCAGGGCGCGGGGCTCGGGCTGGAACCCGACCCCGGGGTTATTCGCGACTTCCGGGTCAAAGCCTGACGTCCCGCAGGGACTCACCCCCAATCGGAGATTCTGCCCATGACCAGAACAAGGTTCAGTGGCGTGTTGGTGCCCGTGATTACACCTTTTAACGACGACCTGTCGCCCAACGCTGGTGCCTTTGTCAGCCACTGCCGGTGGATGCTCGACCAGGGTGTCGACGGGCTGGCGATCTTCGGCACCACCAGCGAGGCCAACTCGCTGACGGTCGCCGAACGCAAGATGCTGCTGGAGGCGTTGCTTGAAAACGGTCTGCCGGCCGGCAAGTTGATGCCCGGTACCGGCGCCTGCTCGATCATGGACGCCGCAGACTTGACCGCCCACGCAGTCAGCCGGGGGTGTGGCGGCGTGCTGATGCTGCCGCCGTTCTACTACAAAGCCGTGGACACCGACGGCCTGTTTGCCAGTTTCTCTGAAGTCATCGAGCGGGTCGCCGATCAGCGGCTGCACGTCTACCTCTACCACATTCCGCCCGTCGCCCAGGTGCCGATCGGTCTGGATTTGATCGAGCGGCTGGTGGAGCGTTATCCGGACACTGTGGTCGGCCTGAAAGACAGTTCCGGTGACTGGGCTAACACTCAGGCGATCCTGGACGGATTCCCGGGCTTTGCCACCTTTGCCGGTTCGGAGTCTTTTCTGCTCGACACCGTGCGCGGCGGCGGCGCCGGCTGCATCACCGCCAGCGGCAATGCTAACCCGGCTGGTATACGCAAAGTCTATTCGGCCTGGGCGGAAGGGTCGGGCAAGGCAGACGATTTACAGGCGCGTATCAGCCAGATCCGTAACACACTGCAGGGTTACCCGATGATCCCGGCGCTCAAGGCCATGACCGCCAGGTTCACCGGCGATGACGACTGGGCTCTGACCCGGCCGCCGTTGACGGCGCTGTCGGATGGTCAGGTTGCGTCACTGATGGCGGACCTTGAAGCCATCGGCTTTGACATCGCGACCAACGGTGATTGTGTGACCGCGTAAAGCACCGGCCCGGCACAGACGGGTGTTTACACCTGGCCGTTAGGAAGCACGAGGATCTTGCCCTCCCGGCCCTGCTGTCCGGCATGCGCGAGTGCACTCTTGATCTCGGCGATGTCATAGGTCGCCTCGATCCCGACCGCCAGGGTGCCGTCCTGGACATGCCCGGCAAGTTCCGCATAGAGTGATTCGATCCCGGCTCTTGGCATCTGGCCAAGTGTCCTGGCGAGCCAGAAGCCGGTCAGACTCAGTCGCCGAAAGACCAGCCAGTCCGGCATCATCTTGCAGGGCTCACCGCTCAGCATCCCGTAGTTGACCAGCACACCCCCTTCAGCCAGGCATTCGGCCAGACGCAGGCTGGTGTCCCCTGCCACGGCGTCGATCGCCAGGCGCGGGCCGCCGCCGGTGGCCTCGCTGACCTGCCCGCTCAACCCGTCAAGGTCGACCAGCACGACGTCGGCGCCGGAGGCCTTAAGTGGTGCGACCAGCGATTCGCGGCGCACGACATTGACGGTCCGGATACCGGCTTTCCTGGCCAGTCGGATCACACAGTGGCCGACAGCAGAGTTTGCCGCGTCCTGGATGAGCCAGTCCCCGGATTCGAGCTCGACGTATTCGCGCAGCATCAGGGCAGCGGTGGCCGGGTTGACCTTGAGCATGGCGTACTGGAGCAGTCGATCGGGCTGGGTCTGGATCTTCAGCACCTCGGCCGCTTTGACTTTGCGCTTCTGCGCCCAGTTCTCCCGGCTGAGCAGCATCACGTGATCGCCGCTGGCGAGGCCATCGACCCCGGCCCCGGTTTGACTGATCTGCCCGACCGCTTCGGCCCCCGGGGTGTAGGGCAGCGGCGGTCGCGCCGCGTACTTGCCCTCGATGGTCAGAAGGTCTGCCGGATTGATCGGGAAGGCGATGACCTCGACCACCACCTCATCGTCTGCAGGGGCGCCCGGGTCTGGCACGTCGGCACAGCAAGCGGCTTCGTGCGCCGGGCCAAAAGCATCGAACTGTACGGCTTTCATGAGACCTCCTGTAGTGAGGGGTTTTGCAGGCTCAGATTATGAATCTCTTTGATCAGGCATGGCGATGGGCGCGGCCCTGCGCCATGGCGACCACCATGCGAAAAGCATTTCGTGCGGCGCGCACGTTTGCGGTGTTTGTGCCAACAATGTCAAAAGCCGTGCCGTGAGCGGGGGTGGTGATCGGCACCGGCAGGCCGCCGAGCACCGACACACCCTGGTCGAAGCCCAGCAGTTTGATCGCGATCTGACCCTGGTCGTGATACATGCTCAGGGCACAGTCATACTGGCCGTCACGGACCTTGAGATACAGCGTATCGCTCGGGAACGGCCCGTGGACCTCGATCTCCTGCAGCGCGGCTTTTTCAACCGCGGGGGCGATGGTGTCGATCTCCTCTTTGCCGATGGCACCGCCATCGCCGGCGTGGGGGTTGAGCGCTGCGACGGCGATCCGGGGGTTGGCATAGCCGGCTCTTTTCAGCGTCTGATCGGCCAGGACGATCGCCTCGACGATCAGTTCAATGGTCAGCCTGCCCGCGACGTCCTTGAGCGGGACATGTGACGTGACCCGGGCATTCCACATGCCGTCGATCACGTTGAACTCGCTGGCCCGGCTGGTCACGCCGAGTCTCGCTTTTGCCCAGGTCAGCTCGTCTTCAACGCCGATGCCGGCAAGGTGCATGGCGGCCTTGTTGAACGGCATGAAGCAGATCCCGTCGACGGTCCCCGCCTTGGCAAGGTCAATGGCAAGGCCAAATGTCTCCAGCACCGCGCGGCCGGCATCAGCCGAGACCGTGCCTGGAACGATGCCGGCCGGGTCGAGGCACGGTACGTCGAGCAGCTGGATCTCGCCACAGTGAGGGTCGATAGCGGCCCGCTCATGCAAGGCCTTGCAGGAAATCTCCAGTCCGCTGACCACGCAGCCGGCCTCCAGGACCCGCCGGTCAGAGATCACCAGCACCCGGTTTTTTTCGTTCTCTTCAAGGCCCTGCAGCAGCTTGGGCAGCAGTTCGGGACCGATACCACAGGCGTCACCCTGTACGATGCCGATAAACGGCTGCCCTTTGCTCATTCTGTGCGGCGGTACGGGTGGTCGAACAGCAGGGGCAAGAAGGCGCCGGGGTCGTTCAGGATGCACATGGTGCGGTGAGATCGTTGATCTTTTTGTCGGGCAGGCCGGCCTCACGAGCTGTCTGGCGGATTGCATGCCAGACCGTCTCGGGCAGTGGAATGCCGGCGGCCGTCCGCTCAGCCCGGAGACGTCGCTCGGGTTCACCTGGTACCTGCACTTTGTCGTGGCCTGCAGCCGGCTCACTGGCGGTGAAAAAATCAACGTACTGGCGTGCCTCTTCGGCAAACGTATGCCCGGTGTCCAGATGGGAGGGCGATATATAGATCGACAGCATGCCGTTCATGATATACGGCTTGTCCGGTCCGGCACAGCCGCCTCCGGTCAGCGCCCCGGCCAGCATCTCGCACATCAGGGCAAGGCCCGAACCCTTGTGTTCACCCATGGTCCGGATCGCACCGCTGCCAGGGCGTTTGCCGGTGGTGCGGGTCGGATCCACGTCACCGTACAGGGCTCGCGGGTCGCTGGTCGGCTCGCCATCGCCGGAGACCAACGAACCTTCGGGCAGGGGAGCGCCGCCGGTGGCGGCCACCAGGACCTTGCCCTCGGCGACCCGGGCGGTCGCAAAGTCGAGAATCAGCGGTGGCTTGCCGACCAGTGGCACGCCGATGGTCACCGGGTTGGTCGACATCCGACGAGAGACACCGCCGAACGGTGCAACCAGCAGGCTGCCGGCCACGTTCACGAAGTGAATGCAGATCAGGCCCGATTCGACCGCCATCTCGGCCCAGTCGCCGATCCTGCCCAGATGTCCCGAGCGGCGAAGGGCAATGATTGATATGCCGCTGGCAGCGGCCTTGTCGATGCCCAGTTGTACGGCCTGCTCACCGATGGTCTGGCCGAAACCGCGATTGCCATCGACCACGGCAAAGACCTCCGTTTCCGTGACCATGGAGATCGACTGGCCCGCTCTCAGGTTGCCCGCATTCAGCCAGTTGACGTAGCGGGGTACCCGGATCACGCCGTGGCTGTCGTGGCCGGTGAGGTTGGCGGAGGCCAGGTGTCGGGCGATTCGTTCGCTCTCGGCGGTGCTGCAGCCGGACTGGACAAAGATCTCGCTGACCAGCCTGCACAGTGGTTCAGTATCGATCAGCACGTTGGGCTCCGAAGGCCGGCGCTCGGGCGGCCAGTGAAGTCGCGGATCAAGATCCAGGGGTCCGCTGAGATGGCCCGCTCAGGCGGTGTGGCCGATCTTGAGATCGTTGCCGGCCTGGTCGGCACCGCGCAGCAGCCACAGCGGGCGGCTGGCGAAATTGACCAGGTATCCGGAACCGTCACTGGTTGCGTACAACTCACGGTTGAAATGACTGGTTGCGGGCATGTAGCGTATGGCCACCCCGGCCCGCCGTTTGCCGGATGTGTTGGGGTTCGAGCCGTGGATGATATAGACATCGTGCAGTGAAAACTGGCCCGGTTCAAGCTCGACATCGACGGCATTGTCGAGGTCAGCGCTCGGGTCGTCGACGTGCTGGTTCAGCACCAGATTTTCGCGGTCCGATTTGGCGTGTTGATAGTAGTGTTCCCCGGCGTGTGATCCCGGCACGACCCGCAGGCAGCCGTTCTCGACCGTGCTGTGGTCGATGGCGACCCAGGCGGTGCAGGTGGCGAGTGGTCGGATGGGCCAGTAGTGGCCGTCCTGATGCATGGGCACTTCCATGCCATCGCCGGCCGGCTTACAGAACACCTGACAGCCCCACAGGATGATATCGGGACCGATCAGTTGTTCGACAAGGTCGAGTATCCGCGGGTCTCGGGCAAGTTCGAGCCAGGCGCTGTGGCCGCGAACGCCTTCGTCGTTCTTGCGGTCGATGTGTGCGCTGACCAGGTGCTCCGGCCGGATCTCGGGATTGGCGTCAATGGTCTCGTCCACGGCGGCCTGCAGCCGGGCCATCGTCGCGGCCGGCAGCCGGGTATCCGGCACGATATAGCCGTCCCGCTGGTAACGCTGGATGCTTGCCTCGCTCAGCTTTTCAGTCATTTGCTATTTCCTGTTCGATGGTGCGTCCTGTCTGAACCGGTGGACGGTTGTGCAGGTCGTGGTCCGTTTCGGTAAGGATACCTGCTGCTAGCCGGCCTCACCAGTTGTTGCGCAGGTCACGGAGTTTGACAAACACTGTCTTGGGATCTGGTACGTCCGGCAGGTCGGGAAAGCGTTCCCGCAGGCCGGCGATCACGCTGGGGTTGTGCAGTCGGAAGAAGGTGTTGACCTCTTTTTCGAGGCCGAGCGTCGAGACCAGTGCGTTGTCCGGGTCCTGGGTGCCGGTATCTTCCATCAGCGTCCGGGCCCTGTCGTTGCCAGGCTCCCGGTCGAGGGTAAATTCCAGGTTGTTCGCCCAGTAGTCGTGGCCGGGATAGACCTTTGTCTCATCAGTCAGCTTGGAGAGCTGGCTGGCGAAGGTCTCGTAGAGTTCCTCGGGGTGTCCGCCGTTGTGACAGTTGCCGGCACCGGCATTGAACAGCGTGTCGCCACAAAATATGGCCGGGTGATCAGTGCGCGACAGCAAACAGACGTGGCTCATGGTGTGGCCTGGTGTATCCAGAACCTCAAGCTCCACGGTGTTGCCGACCTTGACCACATCGCCGGCGTTCAGTCCCCGGTCCATGTCCGGGATCGCATCGCGCGCGTTGGCATGGGCGATGATGCTGGCACCCGTCGCGGCCACCATCGGGCCGTTGCCGCCGGTGTGGTCGCCGTGCTCATGGGTATTGAGGATCTGGGTCACGTTCCAGCCCATGGCCTTTGCCTTGGCCAGGCATTTCTCATGGTCGAGCGGGTCCACGGCCAGTGCCTCGCCGGTCTCGGCGCAGGCCACGAGGTAATTGAAATTTCGCCAGGCGTTTGCCGTCCAGATTTGCTCAACGATCACAGTGGGCTCCTCGGTTTTGGGTGGGGGCTACAGGATTCATCCCGCTCGTGCGGTCTAATTGTAGGTTCTTCGGGTATTTTGGGTCAGTCCAGCGCCGGCAACTGGTCGGTGTGCTGGGAAAGCCGGGGCATGATGTCGCCGGCCAGACGCTGCATCGAGGCCGGCCACAGGTCGCTGTCGTCCCAGTCGTGAGCCACCATCACCAGTGTGCCGAAACGCCCGAGCTGGTCGGTCAGAGCGATCAGTCGATCGAGCACGGTGTCGGCCGTACCCGCGATCACGCAATCGTCCAGTGCCTGGGGCACTTCGACGATCTCGTTCAGAACACTCAGCGGTTCGTGCTGTCGGTCCTTAAAATCTTCGATCTGCCGCACTCCGCGAATGTAGCGATAGTAGTAGGCGAACACGCCATCGGGGTCGGCAAGAATGTCCTCGGCCTGGGCGTTTGAATCGGTCACCAGAATATTGCGGCAGACCCGCCAGATCAGTCGGTCGGCGGGTCTGCCGAGTTTCTGGCGGGTCGCCGAATACGCCTGCCACTGGGCAGCAACAGTCTCCACGGGCACGAAGTTGGCCGAGATCGGAATGAAATCCCGTGCCGCGATGGTCTCGGCGGTCAGGCCGCCGGGCCCGACCATGGCGAGAGCGATGGGCGGGTGCGGTTGCTGCAGGGGTCTTGCCATCTCGCCAACGCCGTGACTGAGCCAGACCCGGCGATCCAGGGAGTAGTCAAAGTGCTCACCGTGATGAGAGAGCGGTGCCGCCTCGGCCCATAGCCTGACCATCAGGTCCAGGGCCTCCAGCGCGATTCCGTAACGCGCCGGCATCTCCTTGTCGCCGAAAAGCTCTGCGTCGCTCATCAGGCCGCCCGGGCCGATACCCAGGATCAACCGGCCGCCGCTCAACTGATCGAACTGGGCCACCTCGGCCGCTACGATCACCGGGTTGTGATAGGGCAGGTTGATGACCCCGGTGGCAAAGCGGATCGACGGTGCATCGGCGAGCAGCGTTGCCATGAACATCAGCGGCGAAGGGATCTGCTCCGCTTTGGTCGAGAAATGTTCACCGATCCACACCTCGGAAAAGCCCAGGCGGTCGGCGAGGATCACCGCTTCCCGGTCCTCGGCGAGTGCTGTAGCCCAGGGTTTCTCGGGGCGGTGTACCGGTTGAGCGAAAAGGCCGAGTTCCATATCAGGTCTCAGGGGTGGCGTGTCAGACTGATCTTAACCGAATCGATTAACTCGAGATTACAGACCGTGAATCAGACGATCTGATTTCTCAGCGTCGTCTCACCCGACCACAGGCGCGCAAGGTTCTCCCTGAGGATCTCGATGACGTTGTCTTCGTACTTGCGTGTCTCGCCGCCGGTGTGCGGCGTGATGATCAGGTTGTCCAGTGTCCAGAACGGCGATAACTCGGGCAGCGGCTCGTCGTTGAAGTGGTCTATGGCGGCCCCGGCAATCCAGTTGCCAGTCAGGGCTTCGAGCAGGGCCGGTTCATGGACGCAGCCGCCCCGCGCCACGTTGATGAGATAAGCCGATGGCTTCATGGCCTTGAGCGCCGCGGTGTCGATGATCTGGTGGGTTTCGGGGGTCAGCGGACAGCACAGCGCGACGAAGTCCGCCCGCTCGAGAAGCGCCGGCAGGTCGGCGGGGCTGTGGACTTCGTCCGCCTGGCCCCCGTGGGTGGCCGTGTCGCGCTTGATACCGATGACCGTCATACCGAAGGCTTTAGCGAGCCCTGCGAGCCGCTCGCCGATCGCACCCAGTCCGATGATCAGCAGAGTGTGTCCGACCAGGTCGTCCTCGCGGTCGGCGATGTTCGAGATCATGCTGCGCCAGAAGCGTTTGCTCTGGTTGTCGCGACCCGAGTGCAGCTGTCGGATCAGGCCCAGCGCGAGCCCCATTGCATGCTGACTGACGGCATCAGCATTCACGCCTGTGGCGTTGGACAGAAAGATGCCCCGCTCACGCAGGCGCTCCAGTGGAAACTGGTCGTAGCCGGCGCCGATCGATTGGATATAGCGAAGCCGCGGACAGTGCTCCAGAAATTGATCGTCCCAGAAACCGGAGATCACCAGCACGTCGGCCTGCGGCAGGCCGGCAAGGGTCTCCCCGGGTGTCCAGGCCTGTTCGTGGCTGATACCGGTGTCGAGTTGCTCGAAGCACTGCGCCATCTGGTAGGCGGTGTGGGAGAACAGGATGTGGGTCTGTGATTGTTCTGGAAGGGCACTCATGCAGGTTTGGGCTGGAACGGCGTTGCCAGGTGGCGGATCGGGCTGTCTATGATGGCCCGTGCGGGTCGAGCCTGCAAGCCGGACCAGCCGACAGAATCGGCGTTACAATGTGCCCGATGATGAAAGCCGACACAGTCACCCGCACGGCGCTGGTTACCGGCAGCGGCCGCAACATCGGTCGGGCGGTTGCCCTGGCGCTCGCCGGACAGGGCTGCAATGTCGTTGTCAATGGCTCTTCGAACCTTGCAGCGTGTGAGTCGGTTGCAGGCGAGGTGGAAGATCTGGGTGCCCGGGCGCTCGTCGCAATGGGCGATATCGGTGATCGCAATGCGGCCCGCGAAATCTGCCGGGCCGGGGCCGGGGCCTTCGGCCGGATTGACGTGCTGGTCAACAACGCTGCGATCCGGCCGCTCAAGTCTTTTCTGGAGACCACCGACGATGACTGGCACCGGGTGCTGGACGTCGATCTGAACGCGGCGTTCTACACCTGTCACGAAGTGCTGCCTGGAATGGTCGACAATGGTTGGGGCCGGATCATCAATCTGACTGGTATGAATGCCATCCACGGCTACAAGGGCCGGGTACCGGTATCGGTCGCCAAGCACGGCCTCTGGGGTTTGACCAAGGCGCTCGCCAAGGAGTTCGGTTCCAGCGGCATCACCGTCAACGCCATCTCACCGGGGCCGATCCGCTCCGAGCACGACGATGCCGAGCTGGCGCGCCACATCCAGGATCAGGTCGGACGCATTCCCTTGGGGCATCTGGGTGAGCCCGACCACATCGCCTCTCTGTGCGCGTACCTGGTGTCCGACGGCGGGGGGTTCGTAACGGGGCAGATGATCGCCTGCAACGGCGGTGCCGAGACTTAAGCCGCTTTCAATATCGAGCGGATCACAAGCACCGTGCCGTTTTTGGTCGTCCCAGCACCATGGCTTCGTAGGCGCGGTAGATCTTCATGTTGATGTCGCGCAGGGATTCGGTCGAGGATGATGTGCAGGTGGTCGCTCAAGGTTTGGCCGTTGCCGGAAAGGAACCCGGGGTCTGCACTCCTGGCAGCGTTTTCGCCCGCCCAAGTGTGTTAGGGTATTGCTCTAGCCTGAGCCAAGATCAGGAGTAGCCCATGGGTCAACCGATCCTGAAAAATGAGAACTTCTGGGTCGCTGTTGGAGTCATTGCGATCGTTCTTTTCCTGCTGTTCGGCGGACCGCTGGTCAACGGCTAGCAGCGCCCGCCGCCGGTGCAGTGATGCGCCGGCATTCTGCCCGGTTTCAGTCCGGCCAGTACGTATCGTCACGTCCAGAAGAGCACGAGCGGGCCGGCTTTCAACAGACCCAAGGTATCGGAGTAATGCATGGCGGCTGAAAAAGTTGCGATCCTGAGCCCCGGCGACATGGGGCACGCAGTCGGGCGCGCCCTGGCCGAACACGGTGTGCAGATCATCACTTGCCTTGCCGGGCGTAGTGAGCGCACGCAGGCGCTGGCCCGCGCTGCGGGCTTTAAAGAAGTGCCGACGCTGGAAGACCTGGTGAGTGAAGCAGAGCTGGTCCTGTCGATCCTGGTGCCGGCAAACGCCGAGACCTTTGCCCGGGAGCTCGCCGCGGCGCTTAAGAGCACCGGTGCCGAGCCGTACATCGCCGACTGCAACGCGATCTCGCCGATGCGCAGCGCGATGATCGAGACTCTTATCCAGTCGGCCGGCGGCAAGTTCATCGATGGCTCGATCATCGGCGGGCCGCCAGGGCCGGGTGTGCCGCCACGCTTTTACGTCTCCGGTGTTCATGCCGCGGCCATGCTGCCGCTGGACGGCAAGGGCATTGCCGTCAAGTCGCTCGGCGAGACCAGTGGCAGGGCCTCTGGTATCAAGATGTGCTACGCCGCCTTGACCAAGGGCACCAGTACGCTGCAGGTCGCTCTGCTGACGGTCGCTGAATCGCTAGGCCTGAGCGATGAGCTGCGCGAGGAGTTTGCCTACAGCCAGGCGGCCGCACTGAAAAGCATGGAGGCTTCCATTCCGAGGCTGCCGCCGAACGCACACCGCTGGATCGGTGAGATGGAGGAGATCGCGACCACCTTTGCAGGCCAGGGTGTGACGCCGCATTTTCACCTGGGCGCTGCGGCGGTCTACCGGCTGCTGGAGGCAACCCCGTTTGCCGATGAAAGCCCCGAGACCATCGATGCGGAGCGTACTTTGGCGCAGACCATCCAGGCGGCCGCGGCCCAGCTGCCTGCCGATTCCGGGCCGGGCGGCAGCGAAGACCCCGGCGAAGAACCTTCGGCCTAGCACCGGACGGAACCCGCATTCGTATTCGCTGGCAGTGGCGCTTGAAAGCCGGCGTCTCAGCGCGGGGCTTGCCATCACGGCCGCGACGCGCCATTGTGTTCGACCGGCCGAGCGCAGTGGCCCGGCCGGTTTCGCGGGCTGACAGGCAATAAGCCTAAACACGGTTTGAAAACTGGGGGATTGAACCATGCAGGTCCAGGCAAACGGTATTTCCATGCGCTACGCCGTCGACGGTCCGGCCGATGCACCGGTCGTGGTGATGAGTCACTCGCTGTCGGCGAACCTTACGATGTGGGACTGGCAGATGCCGGTTCTTTCGCCCTACCGCGTGGTGCGCTATGACACCCGCGGGCACGGTGGTACCGATGCGCCTGTAGATGACTACACGTTGGATCTTCTGGCCGACGATCTTTTTGCTCTGCTCGATGCGCTTGGGCTGGAGACGGTCCACTACGTGGGGCTGTCGATGGGTGGCATGATCGGCCAGACTGCCGCCGTCAAGGACCAGAGTCGTTTTCTATCACTCAGTTTGTGCGACACCTCCAGTGCAGTGCCCGAAGCGCTGCGCGGCACCTGGAAGGATCGTATCGGTGCGGCAAGATCCAGCGGCATGGAGTCGCTGGTGGATGGGACCATCGATCGGTGGTTCTCGGCGGATTACCAGGCCCGCTCGAGCGCGGAAGTCGACAAGGTCCGCGACATGATCCGCGCAACGCCGGTCGAAGGCTACTGCGGCTGCTGTCACGCCATCATGGGGCTGAACGTCACCGACCGCCTGCCCTCGATCAGCGTGCCCACTCTGCTGATCGTCGGTGAGGACGACCCGGGCACGCCGGTGGCTGCGCACGAGTTGATCAACCGGCAGATCGCAGGTTCGGAGCTGGTGGTGATTCCGGATGCGCTGCACTTCTCGAACGTCGAGCAGCAGGGCGCATTCAACGATGCGCTGACCGGGTTTCTGGCCCGCTGCGTCTGAGCTTTCACTCGGGGATAAAGAGGAACCCAGCATGGATCTTTTTGATCTTAAAGAGCGGGTGGCAATCGTCACCGGCGGAAACGGCGGGATCGGGCTCGGCATGGCCGAGGGCCTGGCCGGGGCCGGTGCGTCGGTGGTCGTGGCGGCGCGCGATGCGGCAAAAGGCGAGGCGGCGGTCGAGTCACTCAAGGGCCTGGGGGTGCGCTCCGGGTTTGTGGCGCTTCAGGCGCGCGACGAGGCGTCGTGCCGGAGTCTCATCGAGGCTGTGATCAGTGACTTCGGGCGGGTCGACGTGCTGGTGAACAACGCCGGCACCAATGTCCGCAAGCAGCCGGAGGAATACACCCTCACCGAGTGGCAGGAAGTCATCGAGACCAACCTGACTAGTGCGTTCATGCTCAGCCAGGGTGTTTACCCGCACATGAAAAGTGCCGGCGGGGGCAAGATCATCAATATCGGATCGATGATGTCGATTTTCGGGGCATCGTTCACGGTGCCCTACGCATCCAGCAAGGGCGGTATCGTACAGATGACCAAGGGCATGGCCTGCGCCTGGGGTAAGGACAACATTCAGGTCAATGCCGTGCTGCCGGGCTGGATCGACACCGAGCTGACCCGCAGAGGGAGACAGCAGGTCGAAGGTCTGCACGAACGGGTCGAGGCGCGGACCCCTGCCGGGCGCTGGGGCATTCCGGGTGACCTATCGGGTATTGCGGTGTTTCTGGCCTCGGCTGCTTCGGATTTTCTGACCGGTACGGCCATCCCGGTCGACGGGGGCTATTCGGTCCAGGGGGGGTGAAATGACCATCGATACGGTCCGGATCCAGTTCACCCGTTTCTCGGCCTTTTACTCGCCGCTGATCGCCACTATCTGCGGAGGCTTTCTGGCCGCGGAAGGACTCGCCGGCGAGTCGTCGGTGTCTAAGCCCGGGGTATCCGCCATCAAGGCGCTGAGCGAAGGCGAGGTCGACGTCGTGCAGTCCGCGCCCAGCCAGGCCTTCGCCTTTGCCGAACGCGGTGAGGCGCCGCCGGCGCTGCACTTTGCCCAGATCAACTGCACCGACGGCTTCTTCCTGGTCGGACGTGAACCGGAATCCCGGTTCGAGATCGGCAATCTCGCCGGACGGCGGGTGATTGTCGATCATGGTGGTCAGCCGCTGCACATGTTCCGCTATGCCTGTCACAAAGGCGGGATCGACCCCGCCTCGCTGGAGGCGATCGACGCCGGGGCCACCGATGACATGATCGCCGCGTTCCGGGCAGGAGAAGGTGACTACATTCATCTGCAGGGCCCGGCCCCGCAGCAGCTCGAGGCGGACGGTGTAGGTTCGATCGTCGGCCGGGTCGGCGACTGGGTCGGCCGCTGTGCATTCTCGAGCCTGGCCTCCACCCCGGCGTGGCTGGCGGGCAAGCCGGCGACCGCCTTCATGCGCGCCTTCCGCAACGCCCGGCAGTGGGTCGCCGAAGCGCCGCCGCAGGAAATCGCCGAATCCGAGCGGTCGTATTTTCCGGATGTCCCGCCCGCGGTGCTGGCCGATACCATTGCTGCCTACCAGAACCTTGGCTGCTGGTCGTCGCAGGTCGAGATCGTTCCGCACGAGCTGGCTGTCAGTATCGATGTGTTCCGACTGGCCGGTGTGGTCTCCGGTGAGGTGGATGCCGCTCTGGTGGCGGTGGCGCCGCCTGGCTGATGCCTTGACATCAGGGGATCCATTCGGCCTGGCGGCGGTCGATTTCGCCAGGGACGCACCGGCGCCGCTCGACGGGGTACGGATTCTCGATCTCTCCCGCCTGGTGGCCGGCAACGCGCTGACCCACGTGCTGGCGGATTTTGGCGCCGAGGTGATCAAGGTAGAGCGCCCGGGGCAAGGTGATGACCTTCGCAACTGGCGGGTCGAAGGGGTGAGCATTCACTGGAAGGTCTACGCCCGCAACAAGAAAAGCATCACCCTCAACATGCGTCATGCCAGGGGCCGGGCGCTGCTGCTCGATCTGGTCCGCACGGCCCAGGTTCTGGTCGAGAACTTCGTACCGGGGACGCTGGAGAAGTGGGATCTGGGGCCCGACGTGCTGCATGAGGTCAACCCGTCACTCGTCATCGTGCGGATCTCCGGTTGGGGCCAGATCGGCCCGGACCGCAACCTGCCGGGATTCGGCAGCCTGGTCGAGGCCCGTACCGGATTTGCCGAGATCAACGGTTTTGCCGACCGGCCGCCGGTGCTGCCGCCGCTGGCGCTCGCCGACATGGTGGCCGGACTCTACGGCGGGATCGCCACGCTGGTGGCACTGCGCCACTGCGAGGTCAAAGGCGGTAAAGGCCAGGTGGTCGACCTGCCGCTGTTCGATCCTCTGCTGTCCATCCTGGGACCCCAGGCGGCGCTCTATGAACTGACCGGCGAGCTGCCGGCACGTACCGGCAGCCGCTCGACCCTGACTGCGCCGAGGAACACCTACCGCTGCCGCGACGGGTGTTACGTGGCGTTGTCCGCATCGATGCAGTCGATGTACGAACGGCTGATGCGCACGATCGGTCAGGCAGAACTGATCAGCGATCCCAGGTTCCTGACCAACGCCGACCGGGTGCGCAATAACGACCAACTGGACCCGATCGTCGGTGCCTTCATCGAAAGTTACGATCAGGCTGAAGCGCTCGAGATATTCCGCGAGGCCGGGGTCACGGTGGGGCCGGTTCACGACACGGTGGGGATGCTGCACGACCCGCTGGTCCGCGAGAACCAGGTGATGGTGCGCCTGCCGGACGAGGAGGTCGGCAGCGTTGCAATGCATAACGTCGCCGCGAGGCTGTCCGAGACGCCGGGCCTGATCCGTAGCCCGGCACCGGCGCTTGGTGAGCACAACCGCGAAATACTGGCCGGCCTTGGCCTGGATGATGAGGCGGTCGATGTCCTGGCCGCGGAAGAGGTGATCTGATGAACGAAGAACTGCCGCTGTGGCGCTCGATTCTGTTCGTGCCAGCCAACGTCGATCGCTTTATCGACGGTGCTGCCGGGCGGGGTGCTGACGCCTACATACTGGATCTGGAAGACAGTGTGCCGATGGCCGGGAAGGCCTCTGCCCGGGAAGGTCTTCAGGATGCCGTGCGCCGCCTGGACCAGGCGGGCGTCGATGTGCTGGTGCGGATCAACCGCCCGTGGCGACTCGCGCTGCGTGATGTCGAAGCCGCGGTCAGTGCCGGGGTGTGTGCTCTGGCGCTGCCCAAGACACCGGACCCGGGTCATGTCTGTGCCATGGCCGAGATCATCGATGAACTGGAGATGGAGCGTGGGCTTGTCAACGGCCACACCCGCCTGATCGTCATGATCGAGACGCCCGGGGCTTACTTCCAGGCGCGTGAGATCGCCGCGGCCCATCCCAGGGTGATGGCGATGACGCTGGGGCAGGAGGACTTCTCGCTGGAGACGGGTATGCTGCCCGAGCCGGAGGGGTTGTTCACCCCGGCGCTGCAGGTGATGCTGGCTGCCCGGGCAGCCGGTGTGGTGCCGCTGGGATTCGTCGGTTCGATCGCCGAGTACAGCGACGAGGAGAAGTTCCGCGGCATGATCCGGCAGGCCCGGCGTCTGGGCTTCGCCGGCTCGTTCTGCATTCACCCGCTGCAGGTGAGGGTGCTGAATGAGGAGATGATGCCGAGCGAGGCTGAGGTCTCAGAGGCCGGCGAGATCGTCGCGGCTTATGAGCAGGCGAAAGCCGAGGGCCGGGGTTCGGTGGAGCATCGGGGCAAAATGCTGGACGAGCCGATCGTGCAGCGGGCGAGCCGGCTTCTGGCCCAGCACGGCGGCCTCAAGGACCGGCACTGAGCGAATGCAGGCCCCGTTTGTTCTGGATTGAACCGATGATCGGCCGGCGGATCGCCTAGCCGATCGTTTTCCAGTAGGTGTCCTTCTTGCTGACCAGGCCGTCGCGGAACTCCCACAGATCGCAGCCCAGGTATTCGAAGGGCTCGCCGCTACGCGGCGTGCCGCGCACCACCCATTCTGAGAGCGCCTTGGTGTCCTCGAAGATCCAGTGGCGCATCTCCTCCCAGCGCATGTCGGGAATCTCTTTGTAGCGGGCGGTCAGTATTGCGCCGATGGCCGCCTTGCCGGTACAGCGGCGGCCCTCGGGCGCATTGGGGCCGCGCGCCATCAGCCACACGCAGTCCTCGGTAAAGTGCGACAGGATGGTGTCGACGTCATGGGTGTTGAAAGCGGCCTGGATCGCGTCCAGCAGTTCGGTGTTGATAGGTCGTGCCATGAGTGTCTCCACGGGTTGAGGTACAGCTCCGGGCGGGCCGGCGTTTCGGCTCGCTGTTACCTACCCGGGCGGTGCCATGGGCTCGATCGTATATACATCGTGGTGATCCACGTACGGTTCGGTCATCTTCTGGAATTCCGGGTCGTTCAGTCGCTGGCCAAGTGCCGCCATGTCCACATCAAAAAGCGCGATGATGGCCGTCCGCTCGTCGACCTTGCCGACCATCGTGCGGGCTTCGTCACAAAGATCGCCCCGTGGGCCTGCGTCAGCATCGAACAGACCCTTCCATTCCTCGTAACTGCTTTTAATGTGTGCGGTGATCATCAGGTCCATGGGAACTCCTCGGTTGTTAGTGATCCGGAGCCGCTTATGCTAACCATTTCCACTGTGCCCTGCAGGGTTAATACGGATCGGAACCTGGCCCGTTGAAGGCACCATAATCGCGGGCCGCAGCTGCTGGGTGGGGATGGCGGGCCTAAGTTTTCAGGGCGGGCTTACGATGGGTCGCAATCCCCGGCAAAGCGCCCGTCGCGCCAGGCGATCGCCGCGCGCAGGCCTTCTTTTCGTGCGATGTCCAGAAACGCTGTCTTGCTCGGCATGCCTTCGCCCTCGATCCGGGTGTCGATCTCAAGCGCTTCGGCCAGCGCCTGGTCCATCCCCATGATGGCGTAGGCCCGGTTGATGGCCTGTTTGGTCTGGCGCATCAGCGGCCGGTCGACCCGGGCGAGCTGCCGGGCCACGGCCAGCGCCTCGTCGAGGTCCTGGCCTTCGGGCACCACCCGGTTGATCAGTCCCATCTGCAGGGCTTCCGCCGCGCTGACGTTGTCGAGGCCGAGCAGGATGATCTCCTTGGCCTTTTTAGGACCCACCAGCCAGGGCAGCAACAGGCAGACGATGCCGGCCCCGAAGCGCAGTTCAGGCTCGCCGAACACGGCGTTCTCGGATGCGATGGTGATGTCGCAGGCCATCGCCAGTTCGCAGGCGCCAGCGAGCGCCGGCCCGTGCACCGCGGCCACGGTGGGTTTTTCCAGGTGCCAGAAGGCCATGCAGGCATCGAAATCGCGCTGCAGCACCGGCCGCCACGCCTCGACCCCCTGCGGCCGGTTCTCGGCCTGGGCCTTGAGATCGAACCCGCTGGAGAAGGCAGTGCCGGCACCGGTCAGTACCACGGCGCGCACCGCCTCGTCGCCGGCGGCACGGGCTGCGGCGGCGCTGAGTTCTTCGAGCATCTCCTGGCCCATGGCGTTGAGCCGTTCCGGGCGGTTCAGCGTGATCAGCGCGACCGGCCCATCGACCGCATAGCGCACCAGCTCGGTCATGGCGGGCTCATTCGGGTGGCAGTTCCACGCCGGTGCGCTCGGTGATCAGGCCGTAATGTTCGATGCGCCGGTGGCGGGCGAAATCGAAGATGGTCTCCTTGCCGAACTTTGTGGCATCGAGGTCGCAGTCGGCGACGATGAGTTCGTCATCCAGCGTTCTGCACTGGGCCACCACCTCGCCGGTGGGTGCGATGATGGCGCTGCCGCCCATCAGGTCGTGGCCGTCTTCGCAGCCAGCCTTGGCAACGCCGACCACCCAGGTGCTGTTCTGGTAGGCCCCGGCCTGCATCGAGATCAGGTTGTGAAAGGCGCGCACGTGCGGCGCCTCGTCGGACTGCGAGTTGGTGGATGGCGTGTTGTAGCCCAGCACCACCATCTCGACGCCCTGCAGGCCCATCACCCGGTAGGTCTCCGGCCAGCGCCGGTCGTTGCAGATGCACATGCCGAAGATCCCGTCCAGGAAGCGCCACACCGGAAAGCCGAGGTTACCGACCTCGAAGTAGCGTTTCTCCAGATGCTGGAAATCGCGTTCGGTATCGAACTCGTCGTGCCCTGGCAGGTGCACCTTGCGGTATTTGCCCGCGATCTGCCCGTCGCGGTCGACCAGGATGGCGGTGTTGTAGCGGTGCAACTCACCTTCCTCCTCGATCAGCTCGGCGTAGCCCAGGTGAAAGGCCATCTGGTACTGGCGGGTGGTGTCAAACAACGCCTGGGTGTCGGGTCCTGGCATCTCGGCCTCGAACCACTGGTCGACCTCGGCCTGGTCTTCCATGTACCAGCGCGGGAAGAAGGTAGTGAGGGACAGTTCGGTGAATACAATCAGATCGCAGCCCTTGTCGTTGGCCGCTTCCACCAGCGCCAGCATGCGGTTGACCACGCTGGTGCGGCTTTCCGCCTTCTGGATGGGGCCGAGCTGGGCCGCCCCTACGGTCAGTACCCTGGCCATGTCGTCTCTCCTTGTTCTGTGGCTTTTGATTCGTCTGGGATGGTCGTCGTTCTGGAAAACGTTATAGCAGATTCGCCTTTGCGCAACACATCCTTGAACAAATTCGACCGGACAGGTACCCCTGCTGACGGGCCGGTAGGGCCCGGGGGGAGCCGGATCGTGCCGCTGCCGGGCTGATTGCTGGCGATATAATGGTCCGGGCGTGGCGCAGGGCAGGCACTGTGGCCTGCCGAACCAGAGGAGGCCGGTTCATGAGCACTCAAGAGCAAAACGGGCGGATTGTCGTGATCAACCCCAACTCGTCCGAGGCGGTCACCGCCAGCATCGACGACGCGCTGAATCCGCTGCGCAGCGCCGATGGGCCGGATATCGATTGTCTGACGCTCGCCGAGGGTCCACCCGGCATCGAGACCCAGTGCCATGTCGACGGCGTGGTCGGCCCGATGTGCGAGATGATCCGGCGTGAGAATGCCCGCACCGATGCCTTCGTGGTGGCCTGTTTCAGCGACCCCGGTCTGCACTCGGCGCGCGAGGTGGCTTCCTGCCCGGTGTTCGGCATTGCCGAGAGCGCGTATTCCACGGCACTGAATTTTGGTGAGGCCTTCGGCGTGATCGCCATCCTGCCGGGTTCGGTGGTCCGCCAGCAGCGCTACGTGCGTCAGCTGGGTCTGAGCGGGCGTTATGCCGCGAGTCTGCCGCTCGGCACCGGCGTTGCCGGCCTTGAGGGCGACGAAACCGGCGACCGGCTGGTCGAGGTCGGGCGTGCGCTGATCTCCGAGCATGGTGCTGACGTGCTGATTCTGGGCTGTGCCGGCATGGCCCGGTTCAGGAGCCAGGCCGCACGCGCGCTGGGGGTACCGGTCATCGACCCCAGCCAGGCGGCGGTCGTGCAGGCGGTGGCGGCCGTGCGGCTGGCGGCTGCGGCCTGATCCAGAGCCGCCCGCTTCGGCGCGTGAAGAGGGGTGCGCCATAAGCGCAAAGATCAACAATCAGAAGGGATGAAGTTCAATGAAAACGGGTCGAGCTGTGCTTGGCCTTGGCGCAATGCTTATCTTCAGTCACGGTGTCTTTGCACAAGACGCGGTTGAACGGGCCATTGAGGCCTGCCAAAGCGAGCTGACCAACTACTGCAGCACCGTGACGACCGGCGAGGGCCGGCTGTGGCTGTTGATGTGCCTGTCCGCCGACCAGGACAAAGTGTCTGTAGCCTGCGCGGTTGCCGTGTACGATGCCGCGATCGTGATCAATGGACTGGGCGATGCAATCGTCGTCATTGCCGAGACCTGTGAGCAGGAGATCGTTGATTTTTGCGGTAGCAAAGTCAATGACACCGAAGTCATAGTCGAAGCCGGGGAGGGGCAGGTGATTGAATGCCTGCTCGACCATGAAGCTGAACTGGGGGGCAACTGCCGGGACGTTGTGCGTGAACTGCTTGCGGATTAGCCTGGCTCAGGCGGGCTACATCCCGGCCTGAAAATCTCCCGTTGTGCTCTGCTGATTCTTTCTGAAGTGCCGTGCACGGGTATGTCTGATCCCCACCTATCATCATCTTCCACAGCAATCCCCGGTACATTTGAGGTGTTTTGGACTCCGCTACCCATAGGCTGTGGCGGTGGAACGCAGGTGGATTACCAGATGGATTGGTATATTGAGCTTACTTATAACCAGCAGCCTAACGACCCAAACCCAACCATTTTGTACCTCGACTACCCAGTAGCGTGGGCCGACCTTTCTTCCGGGAGCGCCGAAACTATACTGGCTAAACACCCGGACCTCGGAAAGGACGACAACATTAATTGTTATGCCTTATCACATACTCTAGAAGAACGTAATGCCAGAGTGACGGCCTGGATTCGGATATATTCGGCAGGTCACGCGGTGGAGATCGTACCATCGGCTTCCAACGCTCTTGAGCTACTATCTTGCTTGTGATAGGTGGGGATCGAGAGAAGGCAAAGGAAATTGGTGCTACGCACGGCTTCATGGCCGACTGTTATCTCCCTAGCCCATGCCGGGCTCTGTAGCCTATGGGCCAGGCCGGTAGGGCGCTGTGCCCGATGGTGCCTGTGAGCACGTCGCTACTACCCCAGATCGCAAGCGATCTTTGGGCGCGAGTGACTCCGGTGTAGATCAGCTCACCCGAGAGTACCGGCGAGGTCTGCGCCGGCAGGACCCGCATCACAGCGGTGTCTTTGAGACCGCGATGTTTCAGATCACGAGTGACGATCCGGGCCGGATCGTCACTGATGCCGGTCTTTGCAGCGCTCTACTGGGTCTCGACTTTTACGGCCATGTCCGCCCCGGCAACCGGTACATAAGCGCGCAGTACCGCGTAGAACGGCTTGCCGGTGGGAATTCCGTTCTTGCCCTCGCCATCGGGGCCGAGGGTCACGGTGTACGTGCCGTCGGCGTTTTGTTCTGACGAATAGCGGGTGCGGTCGTAGATCTTCTTGTCGTTGGCGATCAGCAACTTGTTGTCCGAGCCGTAGACGGTGATTGAGAAATAACCATCGTCGTGCACGATGCCGGCCGGCACCGTCAGCACATAGGTGTCGGTGCCGTTGAAGGGCTGCCCGTTTTCATCGACCAGAATGGTGCCGTAACGCACCGTCTCAGACGGCGTACCCAGCTGGCCCAGCATCACGCCGCCGGCCGCGGTGATATAGCCGACATCGCCTGATTTCTGACCAAAGGCCTTGTCCGGATCCAGGTAGGCGATCGATGCAGTGATGATGGCGAGCGCTGCCTTCTCGATCGCCGGCGAGAAGCGTTGCACGTCCCGGCGCATGCTGCCGTCACCGCCTTGCATGCGGATCGACTGGCCAAGCCGGGTGACCTCGTCTTCATTGCCCACCACCACCATCCGGGTGAGGGCGAGGCCCTGGTCGGTCTCGAGCACCACGACGTGAAAGTCGCCAGCGGGCGCGGTCTGGTCGGGCCGCATCAGCACGATCGGTTTTTCCGGATTGACGATCACCGCCGGCACGTTGTGCAGCATGTCGAAAATCGATACCGAAAAGAATCGCTCGTAGCGGGGTGTGTGCAGCACGGCCGATCCTTCAGAGAGGCTGAACCAGTTATAACCGTAATCGACAGTCGCCTGCGGTGTGACCACGGTGGTGTCACTGGGGTCGACCAGGCCGGTAAAGCCGAAGGTGCCGGGGCTGTTGTGTTCAAGCCAGGCCTGCATCATCTTGACCTGTTCCTGGTTCGGGTATTCCTTGATGTAATCCTCGATGCTGTCTAGGGCATGGGCTTTGAAGCCGAGGAGAAGGGTTAGGAACAGCACAATCAGTAAACGCATGAATAAGCTCCTTGAAGCGGGTGGCATTTGATACAACGTGATGGGCAATAACCTGTAGCCCGAAAGCAGCAAATTAGGTTGACGCGTTGATCCTGTCAACCCAGCAGGGCACGCCTGAACAGTGTCTTGCGCTCCACGGCATCGAAGTTGCGCGCGTAGGCCGGAGGGGCGGCATCACTCACCCGCAGCAGCACGAACCGCGGTGCGCCGTCCTTGCGCAGCAGGGTCGCCGCGTCGGCATACTGATCCTCGCTGTGCACCGTCAGAGTGCGGTCGATGCCGCAGCCCCTGGCGATCATCTCAAGGTCGGCGTTGCCGGCGGTGTGGGTCAGCTGGTTGCCGGTCTCGCCGTAGGTGCCGTTGTCCACACACAGCATTGCGAGGTTAGCAGGCTGCGTGCAGCCGACCGTCGACAGGCTGCCGGCGTTCATCAGGCACTCACCGTCGCCGAATACCGCCAGCACGGCCCGCTCGGGCTGGGCCAGGGCAAGCCCCAGGGCCATGGTGATGGCGCCGCCCATGGCGCCGCCCATGAGGAAGGCGTTCGGCGCCTCGCCGGTCAGCTTGCCGACGTCCTTGGCCGACCAGGAGAGTCCGGCGATGATCAGGAAATGGTCCGGGTCGCCGACTACCGCCGGCACGGCCTCGCCGCGGTCCAGGGTAAAGCTGGTCTGTGCGCGTGCTGCCGGCTGGGATGCTGCCATGGTGTGGGTGGGCCTTTTGGGTGGTTGATTCGGGGTTATGGCGCCTTGCACTCAGAACGGCTTGGCGCCGATCAGCCGCTGCGAGAGCAGCAGGGCGACGGACTGGTCCGAGCGGTAGGCCATGTTGACCGCCGCCTCGGCTGCCGGCAGGACCTCGTCAGGCGTCTCGATCCGCTGGCAGATGGTGCCCATGGCCTCCAGGCACGGCTGGGCGCCCTGGCCCATCGGGAACTGCCACGGGTTTTGTTCACCGTAGTCACCGCGCATGCTGACGATCGAGAGCAGCGGAAAGCGCCCGATGTTGGTCAGCGAGAGCATGTTGATGCAGTTGCCCACGCCGCTGCTCTGCATCAGCAGCGCGCCGCGGGTGCCGCCCAGGTGCGCGCCCGCCAGCAGCGAGACGCCTTCTTCCTCAGTGGCAAGCGGCACCGTGGTCGCCGCCGGATCGGCCAGGGCCCGCTCGATCATGACGCTGTGGCCGGCGTCGGGCACGTAGGTAAACAGGCTGATGTCCATCGACCGCAGCTTGTCGTAGAGGGCATCGGGCCAGCTGTCCTGGCCGACGGGGCTGTTGTTCACGGCTGTTGTTCTGCGGCTGTCAGTTGCGGTACGAATCGTCGATCCGGTCGATCTTGCGCAGCAGGGCGGCGAACTCGAGTTCGCCGTAGTCATCGCTCGATTCCATGAAACGGTTGACGTCGCGGCCGGACTTGCGTGCCACCTGATCGTCCAACAAGTTGAGTTCGCCGGCCGATGCGGCATCGAGTTGCGTCTGGCAGGCGCGCTCGAGCCGGTAGAGTCTCAAGAAAGCCTCGGCAACGGTCGCCCCGACCGTGACCAGGCCGTGGTTCTTGAGGATCAGGGCCTTCTTGTCGCCGAGTGAGACCTGCAACCGCTCACGCTCGTCGAGGTACAGGCTGGGCCCCTCGTACTCGTGGTAGGCGAGCGCGTCGTAAAAAATAGTCGCACCCATGCTGATCGGCAGCAGGCCGTCCTTGAGCGCAGCGACCGCCATGCCCGAGCGGCTGTGGGTGTGCATCACCACGCGGTTTTGGCTGCTCGGCTGCATGTGAATCGCCGAGTGGATGATGAATCCCGCCTCGTTGACCAGGTGTTCGGTGGGCTCCACCAGCTTGCCATCCAGATCGATCTTGACCAGGTTCGAGGCCGTGACTTCGTCGTAGTTCAAGCCGTAGGGGTTGATCAGAAAGTGCGGCTCGGGTCCCGGTACATGGGCGGTCAGGTGACCGTAGATCAGCTCGCACCAGCCGAAGTAGTCGACCAGCCGGTAGGCGCCGGCGAGCTGCACCCGAAGCTCGCGTTCGGCTTCAGCCAGTTGGTCCGCCGAGAGTTCGGTTTCGTTCAAGGCCTTGTTCATAAGCAGGGTCTCCCAGGGTTCTGCTGGTTATAGTGTAGCCCGGTTGGGGACGGTGACGCAGGCTGCCGGAGAGCCTCAGAGCATCTGGCCGCCGTCGACGGCGATGGTCTGGCCGGTCACCCAGCAGCCGGGGTCCGAGGCCAGGAACACGGCCACAGCGGCGACCTCCTCGGGCCGGCCGTAGCGGCCGCCGGGAATGCTCTTGAGAATGCTCTGGTACAGCGCCGGGTTGTCGGTCTCGGCCTTACCCCACACGCCGCCCTCGAAATAGATCGAGCCCGGGGCGATGGCGTTGACGCGGATGCCGCGCGGCGCGAGATCCAGGGCCTGGGTCATCGTGTACTGGTTGAGTGCCGCTTTGACCGCACCGTAGGGCGGGGTGCGCTGGCTCTGGGTGAGACCCGAGATCGACGAGATGTGCACAATGGCGCCGCCGCCGGCCGCCTCGATCAGCGGTACCGCATGCCACGAGCCGCGCACCGGGGCCATCAGGTCGACGTCGATAGAGACCTGCCAGCCGTCTTCGTCGTCCGTGCGGCCGAAGCCGGAGGGGTTGTTGACCAGCACGTGCAGTGCGCCGAGCGCCTGGTGGGCGGCAGCGAAGTAATCGGCAAGTGCCGCCGGGTCGGAGACATCACACGCTGCGGCGTGCACCGTGCCGCCGTGCGCCGCGAGCGCCTTTCGGGCGGTCTCGAGCGGGCCCTCAGAACGCGCACAGATCGACACATTGGCCCCTTCGCGGGCAAAGGCCTCGGCGGTCGAGAAGCCGATCCCGCGGCTCCCGCCGGTGACGATCACTCCTTTGCCGTTCAGTCCCAGTTCCATGGTGGTCTCCTTTGCGTTTCGTCCGGTTGGTATTTAGGGCTCGATGCCGACCGCCCGGGCAAGGCCAGGAAAGTCGTCGACCACGATGTCGTGCTGGGGGTTGGGTTCGGGGTCGGGCGGCCCGGCCGCGCCCCACTCGTCAGGACGGCGCACAAAGGCGGTGGTAAAGCCCACGGCCTTCGCTGCATCGAGATCGAAGTTATGGCAGGCGACCATGCAGCACTGTTCGGGCTCCAGCTGCAGGTAGCGGGCGGCCGTCCGGTACGCCTCCGGCAGCGGCTTGTACTTGCCGATCGCCTCACACGAGATCACCGCGTCCCAGGCCAGGCCGTTACGCCGGGCGGTGTCGATGATGATGCGAAAGCTCAGGATCGTGAACGACGCGCAGATCAGTCTCTCGCGCAGTCTCGGCAGTACCTGCGGGAAGTCCGGCCAGCAGGAGAGGTTGTGCACCGTGTCCCACCAGATCACGCGTCGCTCTGCAGCCGAGAAGGCCTGCATGCCGTGTTCCTCGATGAGTTCATCGAGCACCATCCGGTGCGCGTCGTCGAAGTTGTAATCCGGCGGTGTGTGCTCGCCCAGGTGCAGCATCTTCTGCAGCGAACGGCGGCGCAGGTCGTTGGCGATGGCGGCCCAGTCTCTTTCAAGATCGTGCCGACGCCCGGTTTCCGCCAGTGCTCGGGTAAAGCCCGTGTGCCAGTCGAGGATCGTGCCGCCCGTGTCGAAAGTCAGGGCCTTGATGTCGGCTGTGCTCATGGTGTGAGTACCTCGCGAGATGGGGTTCAGTCACCCGGCATGGGAATGGGGCCGGCGTCCCTGGGAATCGAATAGCCGCGCTGTACGGCCGGCCGGCCGGCGATCGCGGTGTACCAGCGGGTGACGTTTGGAAAGGCCGTAATGTCGATGGTCTGCCAGTTGAAGCGCGAGATCCACGGCCACACCGCAATGTCGACAATCGAGTATTCGTCGACGATGTACTCGCGTTCCGCCAGGCGCCGGTCGAGCACGCCGTACAGGCGCTGTCCTTCAGCGAGATAACGTTCCTCGGCGTAGGCGCTCTTGCCGGCGTTGAACTTCACGAAGTGATGCACCTGGCCCAGCATCGGGCCGGGGCCCGCCATCTGCCACATCAGCCACTCCAGGGCCTGCCAGTAGCGCACCGGTTCGGTCGGCATCAACTGGCCGGTCTTGTCAGCGAGATACAGCAGGATGGCGCCGGACTCCATCATCGTGTTGCCGGTGTCGTGATCGACGATCGCCGGGATCTTGCCGTTGGGGGAGATGGCCAGGAACTCGGGCGCGTGCTGCTCGTCCTTGCCCAGGCTGATGGGTTTAACGGTGTAGTCCACGCCGAGTTCCTCCAGCGCGATGGAGACCTTGCGGCCGTTGGGGGTAGGTGAGGTGTAAAGGTCAATCAAGGTCTTGAGTCTCCGCTCGGGTCAAAGGGCTGCCTAGGGCTCAGGCCAGCATGTCGCGCACCGCCGTCGCCTGGCCACGTGCCGCATCCATCATCAGCGAGAAATCGTTACCCGCGAGGATCAGCCGGGCGCCCATGGCGATATAGCGCTGCATGAGATCGAGGGTGTAGACCCCGCCCATGCCGGGATACTTGCCGTTGGCCTGGCAGGCCGCGATCACGCGTTCGTAGGCCGCCACGACCCGCTCGTCGCCGAGTTGGCCGGGGATGCCCATCTCGAGCGTCAGATCGTTGGTGCCGATCAGCAGCGAGTCGATACCCGGTACGGCGGCAATGGCCTCGGCATTGTCGATGGCGGTCGGGGTCTCCAGCATCACCACCACGAGCGTTTCGCGGTTGATGGTCTCGGTGGCGTCTTTGAGCGGATGGGCCTGGAAATCCAGCTGGGGCAGGGCACCGGTGATCGAACGGTGGCCGACCGGCGGGTAGCGGCAGTTCGAGGCGATCCGGGCCGCGGTCTCTGCGTCGTCGACGTGGGGCACCACGATCCCCTGCGCACCGCCGTCCATCACCCGCGTGGCGTGGTAATGCTCGTAACCCGGTACCCGCACGATCGGTGCGATGCCGGCGTCCTGTGCCGCAACGCTGATCTGCACGGCAGTGTCGACATCCATGGCGTTGTGTTCCATGTCGATGAACAGCCAGTCGAAGCCGGCCGTCTTCATGGCCTTGCCGATGTCCACCGTACGGGCCTGGCGCAGGCCGATGCCTATGGAGAGCGCCCCGCTGCGCAGTTTGTCCAGTGCCGCGTTGTGAAGTTCAATCATGAAAGCTCCTTTTCTTGAAGGTGTGGTCAGCCGCCCGTTATCAGCTGTGCGGCTTTCTCGGCGATCATCAGGGTTGCTGCGTTGGTGTTGGCCGAGACCATGGTCGGCATCACCGAGGCGTCGACCACCCGCAGGCCAGTCATGCCGTGCAGTTTCAGCTCGGGGTCCACGACTGCCAGAGCGTCCCGGCCCATCCGGCAAGTGCTCACCGGGTGGTAGACCGTGCTGCCCATCGAGGCCGCGTAGGTTAGCAGATCGTCATCGCTTTCACAGGCGGTGCCCGGCGAAAGCTCCGGGCCGCGGTCCGGAGCGAGGGCCTCGGTCTGCAGAAGCCGGCGGCACCACTTAAGACCCTGCACGATCACCTTACGGTCGTGCTCTGTGTCGAGGTAGTTGGGCTGGATCGCCGGCGCGTCCCGGGTGTCAGCAGAGCGGGCGTGCACATGGCCGAAACTCGTCGGCACCGTCTGCCAGACGCCGCAGGTCATCCCCGGCTCGTCCTGCAGCCGGCTGACCGGTTCGGTCGAGTCGGCGTAGCTTGCCGGAGTGAAGACCAACTGCAGGTCCGGTCGGGCAAGTCCCGGGTCGGAGCGGGCAAAGGCAAAAGCGTGTGCCGGACTGAAGGCCAGAAGGCCGCTGCCCGAGGTATACCAGCGAATGGCTTCCCAGCACAGCCGCCAGCCACGCGCGCGGTGGTTAAGGGTAATGGGACGGTTGACACGGCGGCTGACCCGCACCGCGTAGTGGTCCTGCAGTCCTTCGCCGACCCCGGGGGATTCGTGAACTACGGGGATGCCGAGTTTTTGCAGCAGCGCACCGGGCCCGATTCCCGAGACCTGCAGCAGTTGCGGCGAGGCGATCGCCCCGCCGCAGAGCAGGACCTCACGGCGGGCTACGGCCTGTCGAGTGCGCCCGTCCTGGTGGTAGCTGACGCCGGTGACCTGACGTCCGGCACACTCGAGGCGGGTCACCTGGGCGCGGGTCTTGAGTGTCAGGTTTGCCCGCTCCAGAACAGGATGCAGAAATCCCACCGCTGCGCTGTGCCGGCGGCCGGCGCGAATCATCCGCTGGTAATACCCGGTGCCCGCCTGGTCGGCACCGTTGTAGTCGGGGTTGCGCGGCAGGCCGAGCCCGACGGCACCTTCGATGAAGGCCTCGCACAGCGGGTGGCGCTCGTGGATGTCCGAGACGTGCTGGGGGCCGCCACTGCCGTGATAGGCATCGGCCCCGGCGGAGCGGTCTTCCTGGGCCTTGAACAAGGGCAGTACGTCGGCGTAGGACCAGCCCCTGTTGCCGAGTGCCGCCCAGGTGTCGTAGTCCTCGGCCTGGCCGCGCACGTACAGGTGCCCCGAGATCGAACTCGAACCTCCCAGCACTTTACCCCGGGGAAAGAAGATCGACCGGTTGCCGGCCCCGGGCACCGGCTCGGTCTCGAAGCACCAGTTGAAGCGCGGGTCGGTGAAGGTCTTGATGAAGGCCGCCGGGATGTGAATGTATGGGTGGCGGTCCCCACCGCCGGCCTCGAGCAGCAGTACGGTGGCGTTCGGCCGCGCCGACAGCCGGTTGGCCAGCACACAGCCCGCCGAGCCCGCGCCGACGATGATGAAGTCAAAGGTCTCCGCACCTGGTCTGTTCATTCAGCGCTCGAGCAGGGTCGGGGCCGTGCCGGCAACAGTGGTCCGTACCAGGCAGCGGCGCTCGCGGTCGTCGCCGTACGGCGTGCCGCGGTGAATCACGCAGCGGTTGTCCCACATCACGAGGTCGTGGCGCTGCCAGCGGTGGCTGTAGATGAACTGGGCCTGGGTGGCAAAGCCCATCAGCGAGTCGATCAGGCGGTCGCTGTCCGCTGCACAAAGGCCCTCGATGTGGCTGACGTGGGAGCCGATGTACAGCGAGCGGCCAAGTTCCGGTCCGTGGTTGAGCACCAGGGCCTGCCGAACCGGCGGTACTTCGGCGCGTTCGGCATCGGTCATGAGTCCGGTGTTCACCTGCGCACGGGAGTGGGCGAAATCGTGGACCGCCACGCGGTCTTCGACCTTTGCCTTGAGGCCCGCCGGCAGCGCCGCGTAGACCGCCCGCATGTTGATGAACTCGGTGTTGCCCCCGTGCGCCGGGACTTCCCGCGCCGAGAGGATCGATGGCCCGGCCGGCACCGGCTTGAAGGAACTGTCGGCGTGCCACAGGCGGTTGGCCCGACCGATCAGGTTCTGGCGGTGATCGGAGGGCAGCAGCGCGCCGTCCGGTCCGATGTTGGTCAGTCGCACCTGCCGGGTGCCCGCCCCGTCACTGCCGGTCTTGGTGATCTCCAGCGGACCGAAGCGCTCGCTGAAGACGATCTGCTGCTCATCGGTCAGGTCCTGAGCGGGAAAGAGCAGCAGTGCGTGTCGCCTGAACTGTGCGAGGATCTCGACGAACAGAGCATTGTCGATCGGCTGCCCGAGACCCAGTCCGTCGATCCGTGCGCCGAGGGTGTCGTGCAATGTGTGAGATTCCAGCGTCATGGCGTCGTTAAGTCTACCGTGGACACCCCCGGGACCAAATAACATCCAGCGGGGTGGTGTGGCAACCAAAAGGCGCAGGAAAGCCAATGTTTTGAGCCGATTGGAGCACAGTGGTATCCAGCGCGGCGGTCGTGTCCCGGATAGCGGCCCCTGGCTCAAGAGGTCTCCAAATTCCATAGCGAATGTAATAGAATAGCCGTCCCTCCGGCGCGGCCTCCTGTGCCTTTCAATCCGGGGGTATTACAGTTTAGATAAAAAAGAAGTACTCACACGCAGGAAACGCAGGAAGGCGGGATTGGAATGAGTCAACGTTTTATCACCCTGTTCCTTAAAGGGATCCCTGATCCTGTTCGGTGTACCTATGATGGTCCAGGCTTTCGTCGCGGACCAGAATTGAAGCTCAATCAGGCTTAGTGAAAGAGATGTTTCGTGAAGTTCAGATGTGCCAGATGTTTCAGTTAACCGACAAGAGGAGAAAAAGATGTTGACCACACCACTACTGCGATTGCTGTCTTTCGCGTCTTTGCTGTTGTTGTCTGCCACGGCATGGAGTCAGGGCAAGCCTAATATTCTCGTCATCTGGGGTGACGATGTGGGCCAGACCAACCTCAGCGCCTATACCTTTGGTCTGATGGGTTACAAAACACCCAACATAGACAGTATCGCCAAAGACGGCATGATGTTCACTGACTACTATGGCGAGCAGTCTTGCACTGCCGGCCGATCTTCCTTTATTACGGGCCAGAGTGTCTATCGCACGGGCTTGTCCAAGGTTGGGCTGCCCGGTGCAGAGATCGGAATGCGGGAAGAGGACCCAACCATTGCAGGTCTGCTCAAAGCACAAGGCTATGTGACCGGTCAGTTTGGCAAGAACCACCTCGGGGATAGAGACGAACATCTTCCGAGCAACCATGGCTTCGACGAGTTCCTCGGTAACCTCTATCACCTGAACGCTGAAGAGGAGCCGGAAACCGAAGACTATCCCAAGGAGCCCTCATTCCAGAAACGGTTTGGTCCGCGTGGCGTGGTTAAATCTTCAGCCGATGGCACTATTGAAGACACCGGGCTACTGACCAAAAAACGAATGGAGACCATAGATGATGAAACGGTTGCAGCGGCAATCGACTTTATCGATCGGGCCAATGCGTCCGGGAAGCCGTTCTTTGTCTGGTGGAATGGTACGCGAATGCACTTCCGTACCCATGTCAAAGCGGAATTGCGGGGCATCTCCGGTCAAGACGAGTATTCAGACGGGATGGTTGAGCACGACATGCACGTTGGAAAACTGCTCGACAAGCTGGATGACCTCGGCATTGCTGACAATACCATTGTGTTCTATTCCACCGACAACGGGCCCCACATGAACACCTGGCCTGACGGGGGTATGACCCCTTTTGCGGGTGAGAAAAACACCAACTGGGAGGGAGCCTGGCGGGTACCGGCCATGGTCCGTTGGCCCGGAAATATCGAGGCCGGTGCTGTCACGAACGAGATCGTGCATCATATGGACTGGCTGCCCACCTTCCTTGCTGCTGCCGGTGCACCGGATATAAAGGAACAGCTCAAACAAGATGGCGTAAGCGCGATAGGGCGACAGTACAGGGTACACCTGGATGGCTACAATGTTCTGCCCCTGTTAACGGGTGAGGTGGAAGAAAGCCCGCGCAAGGAGATCTTCTACTTCTCCGACGATGGCGATCTGACCGCGCTGAGGTATGGCGACTGGAAATTGATGTTCCTCGAGCAGAAGGCAAAAGGCACGATGAGGGCCTGGATTGAACCCTGGAAAGTGCTGCGGATACCGCTCATTTTCAACCTTCGCCGGGACCCCTACGAGCGGGCCTACTTTACTTCAAATACCTACTACGACTGGATGCTGGACCGGGTTTTCTTTCTGATTCCCGCACAGGGGTATGTGGCGGAATTCCTGAAGACATTCATTGAATTTCCACCACGCCAGAAAGCAGCTGCCTTCAATGTTGAGCAGGTCATGGAGATGCTGAAGGGTACTGGCGGCTCCTCATAGTTCTCGTGTTCTGATTCTAAAGGGCCCATGGTGATCGACCGATGACCATGGGCCTTTTTTATCCGGCTGGGTGCTCCAACCCAGAGCAAACTCACAGGTCGGCCGGATATTCCCTCTGTTACTGGTTGTCCCGGTCGCGCAGTTTTAGAAGCTGATCCAGCGTCTGGTTTGCCCCGGAGGCATTGGGGAAAAGTTTCACGATTTGTCTGGCGTATACGATGGCCTCATCCCATTTTCTCTGCTGCGCGTAAAGAATGACCAGCGCCTGCAGCACTTCTGGATCTTCAGGGTTGGTTTGGTAGGCCCTGGTCAGGGCGGATTCGGCGTCCGCCGGCCGGTCGAGATGTTGCAACGCCAGCGCATGGTTGTAGTGCACCCGCGTTCGATCCGGCAGCAACTCTGATGCCCTGGCCAGGGAGATTACAGCGGCTTCAAGTTGTTTTTCTTCGGCCAGGATCAGGCCCAGGGAATAGTGCAGTTCTCCTTCGTCGGGAGATAGCACAATGCCATCGCGAAATACCTGGACAGCCTCGCGGTTTCGCCGCAGCGCATTGTAAAGATTGCCGAGATTGATCCTGGCTGGCAGGAAGTAAGGGTCCAGGGCAATGGCATTCAGGTAATGCTGTTCTGATTGCTGGGGCTGGCCACGGCCGGCTGCCAGGACCGCCAGGTTGAGGTGTGCTCCGGGAATGACGTCGCTGGTCGCCAGTTGGGTTGCGCGATAGACATTGAGAGTTTCCTTCAGCCGGAGACGTTGTAAAGCGGAGAGCAGTTCAGGTGAGACCGAGCCCAGAACCCTGGCGGCTTCGGTACGAACCGCGAGCGACGAGGCTTCCAGCAATGGGCCAGCCGCCTTGGCCTTCTGACGCGGCGGCAGGGAATTCAGGGCAGGGATGGCACTCGCCTGGATCAGGGGATCCTGGTCATAAGCGGCATCGAGTATGGCCTGGAACTGTGGCAGATCGCCCGGCGTCAGAAACGCTACGGCGGTGGCCCTGACGATAGCGGGTTGGGAAAGGTCGGAGAGCAGTGCGATCAGTTTCGGTATCGCTCTGGCGTCGCCGGACCGGGCGAGAGCAAATACCTCACCATAGTGCTGTTCCCGGCGGCGGTCGGGACCATACCATTGGGCGATTGTGCTGGCAGCCCAGCTGGCACTCTGGTTCGTGTGACACTGATTACAGGCATTGGGTGAATTGAGCTTGGCAGAGAGGTCCGGGCGGGGAATCCTGAAACTGTGGTCCCGTCTGGGGTCCACCAGCATGTAAGTGCGGGCAGGCATATGGCAGTTCACGCACTGGGCGCCTGCTGAACCGGCAGGATGAAAATGGTGGTCGGATCCGTCGTAGGTCTTGTTTCGTAATCCGGCAAATCGCGGGTTGCCCGTGCTCTGGTGGCACTGGGTGCAGACAGCGTTGCCGGATGCTTTCAATTGGGCACTGTGCGGATCATGACAATCCGCGCAGACGACTCCGGCCTGATGCATCCTGCTCTGGAGAAAAGAGCCGTAGACATACACCTCGTCCTGAATCTGTCCATCCGCAAAATAAAGTCCGGGTCGAAGGGTGGCCGGCAGGTAATTATCCAGAAACGGCCGATCAATCCGGTTCTCAGCGGTGACCTGCCGGCGCCGCGCGTGGCAGCGTGCACAGCCTTCGATGCCGGTCGATTCTGTAGCGGATAAGGGTACAGACAGCAGCCCGTTGGTGAGTCTGCCGACCTCGATCCCCTGTTCTTTTTGTCGCGCCCATTCAAGATGTGCGGAGCCTGGCCCATGGCAGGCCTGACAGCTGACGTTGACTTCACTCCAGTGGGTTTGATAACGCTGGTGAGTCGCATCGTATGCTTTTACAAGGTTGGTGGAGTGACATTCGGCACACATGCCGTTCCAGTTCTGGTAGGGCCCGGTCCAGTGAAGCGGGTCGCCGGGCTGGATTTCTTGATCGGGATAAAGATGAAACCAGCGCTGGCCGCCCTCGGTTTCAGGGCGGGTGTCCCAGGCGATGCTCAGGCTCTGCAGACGCCCGCCTGGAAACTCGATCAGGTACTGCTGGAGAGGGTCGATACCGAAGGTGTACTTGATTTCATAATCGTGCGGTTCACCGTCCGGTCCCGCCGTAGTGACGAGATATCGGCCGTCCCGTTTGAAGAACCTGCTTGTGTCGCCAAAGTAACTGAACGTTGTACCGCTGAAATCACCAAGCACGCTCCGGTCGTCAGCCGGTCTCATCGCCCAGGCATGATCCGAGTCTGACCAGGAGTTGAACTCTTGTATGTGGCAGGCGGCGCAAGCACTGTTTGAAACATATTCCGGGATCTCGAATTTGCTTTGATCGGAAGCCCAGCTGTTGAGATATGCTCCCGGGAGCACGGCCAGAAACAATAGCAACAGCTTGACTGGTGATTGATGTTGCAAAGTAGAGAGACAGTTGGAAGTAGTTGTCAGGCGCGGCGGCTCTTATGAACTAGCCGCTGGCGGTGGGTCGGGGCCTGGTGGTGAGGGTCTCCCGATACAGCACATAGCAGCCCGCCATGATGATGACGGCGCTACCCGCCAGGGTGTTGAGCGTCGGCACGTCATCGAACAGCAGGTAGCCAAGGATGGCGACGAAGATCAGCTTGGTGTAATTGAACGGTGCGATCAGCGAGGCCTGCGCCCGGCGGAAAGCCTCGACCAGGCACAGATGCGCCGTCGCACCGAGGATTCCGGTGGCAAAGAACACCAGCCAGTGTTCGGGCTGGGGTTCGCGCCAGAAGAAGATGACCACCAGCGTGCTCCAGAATACACCCCCCAGGCCCGTATAGAACAATATGGTTTGGGTGGTTTCACTTGCCGTCATCATCCGCGTGATGATCTGGTAGAGCGCAAAGCAGAGCGCCCCGATCAGCGGCATGATCACCGCCCAGTGCCAGATCCCGCCGCCGGGACGCACGATAATGGCCACTCCGATCAGCCCTGCGATGACCGCCAGCCAGCGGTGAATCCCCACCTGCTCCTTGAGCAATACTACGGAAAGCGCGGTAATGAACAGCGGCGCCATGAAGCCGATGGCCGTCGCATCGGTGAGCGGCAGATAGGTCAGGCCGACGAACAGCGACATGATCGACCCGACCAGGAGAGCCGAGCGCAGCCACAGCAGTAGCGGCCGGCCGGTACGGGTAAGATCACGCCACCCGACCCGGCGCACACTGTAATAAAGGCAAAGCGCCGTAAGGATACCGATAAAGTAACCCCACACCAGCTGTACCGCGTGCAGTTCGTCGGTAAAAGCCTTGCAGGTCGCATCGACCACCGAGATGAACGCGATCGAGGCGATCATCAGGGCGATCGCACGAGCTGGCCGGGAGTCGTTCACGATCGATGGGTCAGGCTGACGTTCAGGTCAAGCCTTCTTTTCATTCATCCCCAGAATAGACCCCCCGGCCTCGGTCGGTGCCACGCGTACCGGCCAGCGGCCCGAGCGGACCTGGATGAGGAACTGGTCGACCGCCTGATTGAATTCGTCCGGTGCTTCCAGGTTGATGGTGTGCCCGGCATTGGCCAGCGTGACCAGGGCGGAACTGCGGATCAGACGCTTCATGAAAACCCCGGGAATCAGGCAGGGCTCGTCCTCGTCGCCGGTCAGGATCAGGGTCGGTACGGTGAGCTCTCGCATCTGTTCTTCAAGGTCGTACAGCGATGGCCGGCGGGCCTGCACCCCGCGCATGGTCAGAACCGAGCCGCGGATCGAATGCTCTGCCAGCTGGTTCCTGAATTCCAGCCAGCCACGGGGGTCCTTATTCTTGAACTGCACACGGGTCGGGCCCTCGGCATATTTGTCGGCGAACGCTTCGTTGGAGAACTCTTCGATGAAACTGGCTGTCGCTTCAGCCTCTGCCCGGAACTGATCCTGCATGTTTTTTTCCGCACCATAGCCGCAGCCCGCAACCACCAGCGACAGGGCGCGCTCGGGGTGATGCAGGCCAAAGTGCAGGGCGGCGAAACCACCCATCGACAGCCCGCAGACGTGGGCCTTGTCGAAACCGCAGTGATCCAGGATGGTCAGAATGTCGAGCCGGGCCCGGTCCTGCGAGTATTGCTCCAGCTCGTCGGGGATGTCCGAGGGCGGGTAGCCCCGTGCAGCGTAGGTCACGCACTGGTAGCGACGGCCGAAATAGCGCATCTGGGGCTCCCAGCTGCGGTGGTCGCCCGCATACTCGTGGACGAACACCAGCGGATCGCCGGCACCGGTGATCTCGTAGTGCAGCTTGATCCCATCGTCAGTTGTGGCATACGGCATGGTCGAGGTCCTCCGAAGAAAAACTTGAGTGATTGTCTCGTTGCAACCTATGTATCAGCCTGGCCGCTGGCTTCCAGGGCCTGGTAGTCGATCGGCGGCCCGTGAAGGGCCTGAATCAGCTGAGCGTTGCGGGCTTTGACCAGCAGGGTCAGCGCCTGGTTGAACGGGGTGTCGACGCCCAGCCTCTGGCCCTCGCGCACCACGGCGCCGTTCAGCGAATCGATCTCGGTCGCCAGTCCGGCGTCCATGTGTTGCAGCATCGACGGGCGATTGAACAGCCGTCCGGTAAACCCTTCCACCGTGGCCCTGGGGTCCGTGTCGCCCAGCGAGATGCCCCTGGCCTGGACGACTTCAAGCACTTCTTCCAGGATCGCCTGCTGGAAGGCTCTGGCGGGTTCGCTGGCGCCGATCTCGCCGGTTCGAAGCCCCGTCATGGCACTGACCGGATTGACTGCGCAGTTGAGTACGAACTTGCTCCAGATAACGCTCTCGATGTCCTCGGCGACGCTCACGTCGAATCCGGCACCGGTCAGCAGGTCGTTTAGCTGCCGAATACGGCCGCTGTCTGCCCCGTTCAGCTCGCCGATGAACGTGCGCCCGGCATTGGTGTGATCGGAGTGGCCCGGTGCCGGTGAGGCCGCGCTGTGGTAGCTGATCCCGCCGACAACCCGTGCCGGGCCGAGCACATCCTGCAGGGTCTCGACGTTGCCGATGCCGTTCTGAAAAGTGATCGCCCAGCCGCCATCTGCCGACAGTACCTTCTGTGCGTGCAGTGCCGCGTTGCCGGTGTTGTTGGTGTCGGTGTGAATGAATGCGATATCGGCCGGCGCGAAATCGGCTGCATCGACCGAAGCGGGCCCGGGGATCCAGTGTTCGCCGTCGACTCCGCTCAAGTGCAGGCCATCCCGGTTGATGTTATGGACCACGTCTTGCCGGTTGTCGACGAACGACACGTCCTGGCCCGCCCTGATGAGGCGGGCGCCGTACAGGCCGCCCATCGCGCCGGCACCGATGATGCAGATTTTCATAACGTGAGAGCAATCCTTGCCCTGACCCGGTTGCAGGCGGCTGCTGCCACGGGTGCGGGGTGGTTAGAGGGTTTGGTCGACGTAACGGAATATGTTAGTCGCATCGCTCTGAGGCGACAACGTCGTGAAGGCACCCCAGAGGTCGACGACCGTCTGGCTGATCCTGCCGGGTGTACCCAGTTCCTGGCAACGTTCCAGGTAGAGCGAGATGTCTTTGTACATCAGCGAGTTGCTGAAGCCGGTGTTGTACTCGCCGCTGGCCACCTGGCGGGGGATTTTGTCGAGGGTCGCCGTGTTCATGCCGGTGGAGACATTGATCACATCACACATCTGGGTCAACTCCAGGCCGTGGGCCTGGCCGAAAAGAAGTGCTTCGCTGGAGGCTGCGAGTGCCGTGGCTGAGAGGAAATTGTTCAGGATCTTCAGGACCTGCGCCTGGCCTGGTTCAGGTCCGATGAAGAACTGGTTAGCGCTGAAGGTGGCGAGTGCCGGGTGGACCCGGTCGTACAGCGCCCGGGACCCCGCGCACATTACGGCCAGGGTGCCCGCTTGGGCACCGTGTACACCGCCGGACACGGGACTGTCCAGGTAGCGGAGCGGGGTGCCGGCCAGTTGCCGGGAGATTTCCTGACTGGTCTTCGGGCCGATGGTCGAGGTGTCGATGACCGTCACCGCATCGGGCAGTGACAGTTCGAGCAACCCGGCGAGGAACGCCTGTACCACCTTGCCATCCGGCAGGCTGAGCAGCAGGGTGTCGGTTCTCGCCAGTGCCGCCGCCGCATCGGCCACGTAGGTGAGCCCTTCGGCAGTTTCCCAGCGGCCCTGGTCGATCTCCAATCCGGCAACAGGGTAACCCCCTTTGACCAGGTTCAATGCGATGGGCAGACCCATGTTTCCCAGGCCGACAACGCCGATGGTGTTTCCTTCAGTCATGCTTCGTTCTCCTGCCGGTTGTGGACAGTACAGCGCCTGGTGACAGGCATTCGAGATGCAGATCATCATGCCACGGCGGGATCGAAATATCACCACAGCCCGGCACAGGCGCGGCCGTTCTGCAGCCGGGGCGTTCCGTGCCAGCGGGGTTGTCTGGCTGTAGACTTGACAGTCCGCGGGCCTAGCGCCGTTTCTGATCAAGACCCTCGAATACCGGAGAAACTACCATGGCCGACCCGGAGTCTTACGAAGTCTACGCCCTGTGCTATGCCGTGCGCTCGAATCGAAAACGCCACGAGAACTTCATCGTCAGCGGCTGGATAGACCCTGAACATGACCACGATCAGCCGATTGCCTACTATATCTGGGTATTGCGTAATACCAACCGGACCATTGTGGTCGACACCGGCTTCGACCGGGCCGAGTGGACCAGGCGAACCGAGGACTCCAACGGTAGCTGGGTGTGTGAGTACGGTGACTCGCCCGCCGAGGGTCTGGCCATGCTGGGTATCGACTCGCGCGAGGTCAGCGATGTCATCGTGACCCACCTTCACTACGACCACGCTGGCTCACTGGAAGACTTTCCAGCTGCCCGATTCCATCTGCAGGAACTCGAGATGCAGTACGCGACCGGGCCGCACATGACCCAGGGTTACTTTGCCGGTGCCTACACCGTGGACCACATTGTCGAGATGGTGCGTCAGGTGTTCCGCGGCAGGGTGGTGTTTCACAGCGGTGACAGTGAACTCGCGCCCGGTGTGACGGTCCACCATATCGGCGGTCACACCATGGGCCTGCAGTGCGTGCGGGTCATGACCGCGCGCGGCTGGGTGGTGCTGGCGAGCGATGCCAGCCACTTTTACGCCAACTTCGAGGACGCTGCGCCGTTTCCACTGGTCTACAATGTCTCTGACATGCTGCAGGGTTTCAAGCGCCTGGTGGCGCTCGCCAGTACCCCGGATCACGTGGTGCCGGGCCATGACCCGCTGGTGATGAGTCGATACCCCGGCGCGGATACACCGGGTATCGGCCAGACGGTGCGGCTCGACCTCGACCCGCAAAAGAGCTAATCGAGGCGGAGGGTCTCCGCCTCAACTGAAAGGGCGCCAAACCATGAGCGATTCGACTTATCTGTCCGTTACCGATCTTGCACGGGGAATAGGAAACGGGTCGATGAACCCGGTGGATGCCGTTGAGACCTGTCTGGAACGGATCAGGTCGCTGGACGGGCAGCTGGGGGCGTTCCAGGTGGTCTACGAAGACGAGGCGATGGCCGGAGCCGAGGGTGCGGCCAGGGCCTGCACCAGCGGCCATCGCATCGGCCCGTTCCACGGGGTGCCATTTGCCCTCAAGGACATCGTCGACGTCGAAGGGCGGATCACGACCGGCGGTTCAAAGACCATGCTGGAACGCGTTTCCCCGGCGACCGCTACCATCGCCAGTCGCCTGCTCGCTGCTGGAGGTGTCCTTCTCGGCAAGACCAAAACAGTCGAGGTCGCGATGGGCGGCTGGGGTACAAACACGCATATGGGCACCCCGCACAACCCCTGGGACCTCGACACGGCGCGTACGCCGGGCGGTTCCTCAAGCGGTTCGGGTGTCTCAGTCGCGACCGGCATGGCCGGCTGTGCAGTCGGCACCGACACCGGCGGTTCGGTCCGCTTGCCTGCCGGCTGGTGCGGCATCGTGGGTCTCAAGACCACCGAAGGCCTGCTGCCGACCGACGGCATCATGCCCCTTTCGCATACTCTGGATACCCCCGGGCCGATGACCCGCAGCGTGGCCGATGCAGTGCTGATGTTCGAAGTCATGCTGGGCCGACACCCGCTGGACACCGAGCGTGACATGAGTACCGGCGACGGGTTGTTCGGTGCGCTGAGCCAGGGCGTCAGCGGCCTGCGGCTGGGTGTGCTGAACGGCACCGAACGGGTCGTTGTCGACAACGAGATCCTGTCGTTGTACGACGCCGCCTGCGAGGAACTCAAAAGCCTGGGTGCGGAACTGGTGACCTTCAACGGGCCGATGGCCTTTGCCGACATGACGGCCGCGACGGCTACCATCATCGGCTCGGAAGGGTACTTCCACCACGGTGCGCTGTACGAGTCCGAGGATCTGCCCGTCGATCCGGACGTCCGGCCCCGGATCCTGCTGGGGCAGAGCAAATCGGCCCGCGACTACATTGGAGCGCTCGCCCAGCGGCGCCAGGACCAGGCGGGATACCTCGAGAGCCTGCGGGGATTTGCCGCGCTGCTGACCCCGACCGTAGCGACACCGGCTGTGGCGCTGGATGAGGTCGACCAGTCATCGACGCCGGCCCATTTTACCCGTGCGGGCAACTACCTTGGCCTTTGCGGGCTGTCTGTGCCGATGGGTCTGACCTCGGCCAATCTACCCGGGGGATTGCAGATTCTGGCCCGCGGGTTCGATGAGTCGATGGCAGTGCGGATCGGGGCGGCCTATGAAGCCCGACGGGGAGCTTTTCCGCACCCCATACCCTGAAGGGACCGCAGACCCCGTTCGGCCTGGCGGCCGCTGGGCGAACTGCCCGGTTACGTGGTCGGATCAGACCCGGGCAAGCGCCTCGATCCGGTCCTCGGCGATGCCGGCCGTCAGGGCGGCGTCGGCGAACAGCCGCCAGCTCTGCTCGTCGACCGGAATCCCGTCGGCGCGGCGCTGTTTTCCTGTGGCCCGTTCCGGATCGCCTGGTACCAGCACCGGTTCATCCGGGTTCAGTGGCGGTGAAGCCTTGACGTGGCTGAGGGTCGCTGCAGCCTCGCTGTCGAAGAAGTCCTGCCCGACCAGGCGGGTAGGATCAATGATGATCGACAGCATGTTGTTCAGGATCGTGTCGTGGTTCCGGTTGGTCTGCGGCCGGCAGGTCCCGCCGCCGCTCAGTACCCCGGCGAGCAGTTCGCAGACCAGTGCCAGCCCATAACCCTTGTAGGTGGCGAACGGCATCATCGCACCTTGCGGCGACTGGAACATGACTTCGGGGTCGGTGCTCGGTCTGCCCTGGCCGTCGATCACCACACCTTCGGGCAGGCGCTCGCCTTTGTTGCGGGCGACCCGGATCTTGCCCTGGGCCATCAATGTGGTCGCCATGTCGAGTACGACCTGCTCCTGGCCGGGGGTCCCGGGCAGTGTGCAGCAGTAGGGGTTGGTCGCGTAACGGGCGTCGGAGCCGCGGTAAGGAGCCACCAGGCCGGAGTGACCGACCACGTTGACGTAGTGCATCGACACCAGTCCGGCCTCGGCACAGCGCTCGCCCCAGGCGCCGATCCGGCCCAGGTGAAACGAGTGGCGTGTGGCGAGTACGCACACGCCGTGCTGCCTGGTCCTTTCGATGCCAATGTCCATGGCCTCCATCCCGATCACCTGGCCGTAGCCTGCACCCCCGTCCACAGTGAGCATAGAGCCCGTGTCAACATCGATCCGGGCGTGCTGGTTGACGGTGAGTTCGCCGGCCCGGACCGCTTCCAGGTAGCGGGGCAGCATGCCGATGCCGTGGCTGTCGTGGCCGAGCAGGTTTGCATCGACCAGGTTGTCGGAAACGATTGCGGGCTCATCGTCCTCGCTGCCGGACGCAATCAGCATCTCTCTGGCAAGCGTGCGAAGATTGTTGTGGTCAATGATCATCAATAGCAAATCCTGTAACAGTTTGGCGCTGCGAAGCGCAGCACAAGACCAGGGACTGCGGGCGCCCCGGTTACTTGGAGACAAAGCCCCCGTCTACCGGCAGCGCAACGCCGGTGATAAAAGACGCTTCATCCGACAACAGGAACAACGCCGCGTTGGCGATCTCCTCGGGCCGGCCGACCCGGCCGAGCGGGGTCAGTTTCTCCATCATCGCCTGGTTGGCCTCGCGGTCGGTCTCCTGGTCGGGCCGCCCCATGAAGACCTTCAACATCGGGGTGTCTATTGGCCCGGGGCAAACGCTGTTGACACGAATGTTGTCCGCAGCAAGGCGGCCCGCGAGCGACGCCATCATGCCGTTCACGCCCCACTTGGCGGCGGAGTAGACGGGGCTGAACGGCGAGCCAATCAGCCCGGCGATCGAGGCCGTGAAGAGAATGCTGCCGCCGCCGCGCTTGCGCAATTCCGGGATGGCCCTGCCGGTGGTCCAGAACACTGAACGCACGTTGAGGTCCATGGCGATCTCGTAGTCGTCAGGGTCGATGCCTTCGACCGACGAGGGGCCGGGGTGACCGACGTGGTTCCATAAGAGGTCCAGTCCGCCGAAGGCCGCGACGGTATCGTCGACGATCCGGTGGCAGTCGGTGTCCTGGGTGAGATCGGCGCAGATGCCTGTGGCGCTGCCCCCGGCATCGGTAACTTCCTTGACCACCGCGTCCAGGCTGGCCTGATCGATGTCAACGGCCGCCACCTGGGCGCCTTCCGCGGCAAAGCGAAGGACCCCGGCCCGTCCCATGCCGGAGGCCGCAGCCGTAATCAGGACGATCTTATTTTCCAGTCGCATGGTGAACATTCCTCTCTTGGGTTAGTGAATGCAGTGTGCCGTCCGCGCTGAACAGCCCAGCAGGCGGTCATTGTCCCGTTATTCTGACACCGACCTCGCCCAATACAAATCACTCGGCCGGCTTTCGGCTTTGATCAAGAATCAGCGAGCATAGACCTGAGCCGCGCGTGGGTCCGCCCGTTCACCCGCCCGCACCCGGCCGGCCGCATCAGCCAGGTCGTTCAGGTAATGATCGATGCTGATCACATTCGAACGGTCCAGGAACAGGTGAATAGCAGGTGGTCGCTTGAGTTGACCACCAGTCCAGCCGCGCTCCGCCATGAAATCGTCGACTGCAAGGATGTCGATCTCGTCCGAGGTCACCGCTACCAGGTAGGCATCGGGCTCGCCCAGGACCCGCAGACCGGCAATAGATCCGATTCCGCCGATCAGCCGGTCGCGTGCCGCCAGTATCTCAGAGACGATTTTTCGGTAACCGGCCTCGCCCAGGTAATGCATCACCGCCCAGGCCGAGGCCGGCCCGCCGGCCGAGCGGGAGCCGGAAAGCCCAGCGGTCGAATAGAGCCCGGCCGGCCAGTCATCGAAGCTGTAGCGCTGGTACTGCTCGAGCGAGGCATCGTGAAGCAGCAGGGTGGAGACTCCCTTATTGGCGTATCCCAGCTTGTGAATGTCAACCGATATTGAGCTGACGCCGGCGACGGCAAAATCAAATTNGGGAACCGCGCGCCCCAGTTGCCGGGCAAACGGTAGAACAAAACCGCCGTGACAGGCATCGACATGGCACCATAAATGCCGCTCGCGGGCGAGTTGGGCGATTTCGTTGACCGGGTCCGTCACCCCGAACGGGTACGACGGCGCCGAGGCGATCAGCATGATGGTGTTGTCACCGATCGCGGCAGCCAGTTGTGCCGGATCGGCACGGTAGTCCGTGCTCTCAGGCAGGCGACAGGCCTTAAGACCCATCAGGTGCGCGGCTTTGTCGAGTCCCGGATGAGCGGCTTCGGGGATGACGATCTCCGGGATACCAGGCACAGGTCGCTGGTCAGCAGCCCAGTCGCGGGCTGTCATCACGGCCAGCAGCAGGCTCTCGGTACCGCCGCTGGTCAGGCTGCCGCCTGCACCGGCCGACCCGTTGAGCAAATCAAGGCAGGCACTGACCAGTTCGCTCTCAATCTGGACCANCGCCGGAAACCGCTGGCCGGCGTAGAGCGCGTTGTGGTTCTGGTAAATGCGGCTGGCGTCGTTCGCGACCTGCAGTACNTCCTGACCGCCGAAATAGCTTCCGCCGATAAAAAGCCGGGGCCCGTACCACGGCGGGTCGCTGCTGCGGCCCTGCTCGAGATTTTGCAGAACGCTCTCCCGGTCGCTGCCGAGAGCTGGAAAACGGATGTCACTCATGGTGTGGTTCCGGAGTTGGGGTTGTACTCGAGACGTCGGGCAACCGCGTCACTGACTTCAACAGTCAGTGACAGGATCATGAAGCTCCACGACTTGCCGTGGCTGTCGAGGTTCAAAGACTCGTTGACACCGCCGCCAAGCGCCTCGTCCATTACCAGGTTGATACCGCCCAGGTTCGGCAGCGTATAGCGCGTGACCGGCCCCCTTAATACGTGGGCGAACGCGTTCTTCACCCGCTCGACGGTGACCTGGTCAACGATCAGCTGATAGTCATCCGGGTGATGAGCGAACACAGACACGTTGGACCGGTTGCCCTTGTCGCCGGCACGGGCATGGGCGATCTCCCGCAACTCGATGGTCCGGCTCATGCGGTCCTGACCTCGACCGATGGTCTGACTTTGTTGCGCGAAAGGAAGGTTGAATAGGTCAGGACGCTGTCATCTACCCGGCCGCGGTAGCCGCCGCCGCCGGCCGGTCCGCAGCACAGCAGTGCTTCGACCTCCCACAAGACTGCGTCCGCGTTCTGCCGGTCTGGGCTGCGCAGCGCGATGCGCAACCGTACGTCCCGGATGTCAGACGATTGCTCCGGTTGGATACCGTGCAGCGCATTCATGCCGATCAGGTCAGTACGGCANGGCGCATCGATACCATGAACGGTGGCCAGGCGCTCTTCGACGATCTGTCCGGCGACCCGCGCGCGTTCGATGGCGCCGCTCCCGGCGTAGGAGACCTCTGCCTCGGCCAGGTAGCCGCCATCAAAGGCGACTGTGACTTTCAGATCGTGGGGCCTTTCCGTGCCGCTGGCACCGGATACCTGTACGCGGTCGTCTCCGGCCGGTGATACCCGGGCGTTCGAGAAGTCTGCAGTCACGTCCGGTGTCAGATAGGCAGACGGGTCGTGCACCTCGTAGAGCATCTGTTCTTTGACTGTACGGGTGTCGACACATCCCCCGGTCCCTGGGAGTTTGCTGATGACCGCATTGCCGCCGGCATCGACTTCGGCCAGCGGAAACCCGACGAAGGCGAGATTGGCCACGTCCTTGTAGCCCGGGTCGGCAAAATACCCGCCCGTGACCTGGGCGGCACACTCCAGCAGGTGTCCGACCAGAGTGCCGCCGCCGAGCGTTGGCCAGTCGTCGTCGGCCCAGTCNAAATGATGGGCAAGGGGCGCAAGAAACAGCGCAGGGTCGGCGACCCGGCCGGTAATGATCAGCTCGGCACCGGCCTCAAGAGCCGGGGCAATGGCCTGGGCACCCAGGTAGGCATTGGCGCCGATCGGGATGCGTCCGATCTCGGCAACACTGCAGTCCGGCTCGGCCAAGTGCGTGTCACTGGTAATGTGGCCCAACACATCGTCTCCGGTGACCACCGCGATCCTGAGTCCCGTGAGGTCCAGATCGCGGGCCACCCGCAGTGCCACCTCGGCCGCACCCTGGGGGTTGGCGACTCCCATGTTAGTGATCAACCGGGTACCGTGAGCCCGGCACAGCGGCAGCATCGCCCGCAGGCGGGCCTCCAGAAGCCGGTTGTAGCCTGCCGCCGGATCGGCCTGCCGGTCGCGGTGGCCAAAGGCCAGGGTCCGCTCACCCACGCACTCGAAGACGATCGTGTCAAGTNGNCCGCGCTTGACCAGGTCTATCGCCGGGTCAAGCCGGTCGGAGGAGAATCCGGCNCCGGTGCCGATTCGGTAGGGTCTTTGACGGGGCATTGGTCTGTTCGAGTGACCTCCCAAAGAGGCGTTGGTTCAACCCGCCCGGGCGCGCTCCACCCGGGCGGGCTGGAGAAAGTTAACCAGTACGAGGCCGGTGATGGCAAGCGCGGCCAGAACCAGAAAAATGGGCTGGTAACTGCCCTCGGCGTCGAAAACGATGCCGGCAATGAGCGGACTCAGGGAACCGCCGATGGTGCCGTGCAACAGAACGATGGCGAAGATGACTCCGTGGGCGCGGGTGCCGAACAATTCCGCCACGGTCGGAGAGATGAGCGTGAAAAAGGCACCGTGGGTAAACCCGTAAACCGGCGCGAAAAGAAACAATAGCCGGGGCTCGTGGATGAAAAGTAGCCAGATCAGACTGCCCGAGAGTACGCAATAGGCGACAATGAGTGCGCTTTTGCCACCCAGTCGGTCGGCTGTGGCACCCATCGCGATACGCCCGACAATACTGGCCGCCCCGATGGTTGCCAGTACCTGTGCCGCCCGGCCTGGTTCGAATCCGAGATCCCGGGCGTGNGGGACGATGTGGATCATGATCACCATNAGGCAGAAGAAAATCAGGAATTGTCCGGCACACAGGAGCCAGAAATTTCGCGTTCTGACAGCCTGGCCGAGGGTCAGGCCGGTTTCAGCTTCTGCTGAACCNGCAGCGACCGACAGGCCGNCAGCATCCTTGCCACTGCCCNCCGGTGGATCGCGGGTCAGGAACTGGGCCAGAACAGTGAGCATAAGGGTCGAGGCCGCGCCAAAGATCAGGCACGCTATACGCCAGTCCCAGCGCGCGAGCAGCAGGGTGAGCAGCATCGGGATGACGAACTGGCCGGCACCCGCCCCGGCCTTGACGATACCGGACATCAGGCTTCTGCGGGTGCTGAACCAGCGGGCGATGGTGGACAGCGTGACGATGTCATGGGTGCTGAATCCGATCGCCGCCAGAACACCATAGAAGAAGTAAAACTGCCAGGGCGCCTGGATGATCGACATCAGGGCGTAGCCGACACCATGGACGATAGCCCCGGCGATCATGATGCGACGCGGTCCAAAGCGGTCGTTGAGCCGTCCCATCACGACCCCGATTACGCCAGTGCCGACCAGAAACAATGAGAACGCTCCGGAGATGGTCGCGCGGGACCAGCCGAAAGTGCGNTCGAGTTCCAGAAACAGAACNCCGAACGTAAACAGCACNCCCACATAGACAGCCTGAACCAGGAAACAGGCCGCGACGATAACGAAGCTCTGGCTGCGCAGAATATTCACCGATCCGACCGGGGAAGGGTGGGCTCGGCAGCGTGCGGGCGTTGATGATCGGTCATGAAAGGATGTCTGCCAGAGAAGTCAGTCAGTACACCGGGGTTCAGCACTGCCACTGCTTTCACCACTCAGTCTTCAGACGAGATCAAGTCCCTGGAGAGCTTTCCGGATAACGGCCTGCTGCTGTTCCGAAGGCATGGACATTGGTTGTCGGGGGTGTCCGGCCGGGATGCCTTGGAGAATCTGTGCGCACTTGGTAGTGGCCGGCAGGGCGTCGCCGACAATGGCGTTCCACAGCACCAGCAGTCGTTCGTGCAGATCGAGTGCGGTCGCGTGATCCCCCGATTTTGTGGCCTGCCACAGTCGCACGCTGGGTCCNGGGGCCGCGGACAGGATCGCTGCGATCGAACCGTGCGCCCCGAGGCAGTAACTGGCGTAGAGCAGGCCATCCACGGCGCTGAAGATAAGGTCGTCCTTTGCAGCTGATATCATCAGGTCGGCAAAAAGCTTCATATCGCCGGCGCTCTGTTTGACGCCGATGATACCTGGCACCTCACGCATGACCCGGACCAGCAACTCCGGCGACAGATAGTTCCACGGAATCACGTTGTAGATGATCACCGGCATGCCGGTCTCGCCGGTCAGCGTCCTGAAGTGGGCCACCGTGTCATCGTCTTCGGGTTTGAACACGTAGTGCACCGGCGTGACCTGCAGCGCTGCAACACCGGAGTCGCGTATCATCTGGCCGCGCCTGACCGACTCCCGGGTCGAATCCGTGATGATGCCGGCAATCACCGCAATGCGTCCGTCTGCTGCCGACATGGCAGCCTCGATCAGGGCCTTGAACTCGTCAGCTTGCAGGGTGTGGCCCTCGCCCGTACTGCCGCCGACGGCGATGCCACTGACTCCGCAGTCCACCAGCCAGTCGATCTGCGTTTTAACGGCCGCAAGATTCAGCTCGCCTTGTTCGGTGAAAGGCGTGGTCATCGGCGGGATCACGCCAGATAATTCAGTGTTCGCCATCGTGTGGTTCTCCTGTTGGGTTACTGGCGCATGCGAAAGTCGTTGAGACCGGTCTGATCGCTGCCGCGCATTAGAAAAAGAGTCCGTTCCCCGTGATTGGGGAAGCCTTTACTGTGTGACTGGGTGCTGGCGAGAGAACGGTCGAACACCGAAGTCAGCGGCATGTAGCGCAGGGTCATGCCGCGGCGTGGTTGATCCGAATGGTTGGGCTCGGAACCATGCACCAGGCGCACGTCGTGCAGGGAGATCTGACCCGCTGAGAGGATCAGATCCACGGCCTGGGTCTCGTCGAATTCTGTCGGCAGCAGCTCCTGATTGAGGGTCAGGTCAGGATCGGGATTGGTGTGGTGCCGGAGCAGATCCTGGCTCTTGTGGGAACCTGGGATCATCCGCAGGCAGCCGTTGCTGGAGTTGGCGTCATCGACTGCAATCCAGACCGTGCAGGTGGCGACCGGTCGGATCGGCCAGTATTCGCCATCCTGGTGCCAGGGCGTGGCCTGTCCGTTGCCGGCTGGTTTGGCAAACAGGCTTGAGTTCCAAAGCGCAAAATCAGCACCGAGGATCTGCCCCACCATGTCCAGGATTTCAGGAAAGCGGGCGTAATTGAGGAACGTCAGATCGTAGGACAGCAATGTGGGGCAGTAGTGTTGGAATTCGGGATGCCGGGTGATCAGGCGATCGTGGTCGGTCCGGATCGACACCAGGGTTTCGTCGTCGAGCCGGTAGTCGGGAACAACATACCCGTGTGTGCGATAGGCATCGAGCTGTTCAGTCGTCAGCATGGTAAAACGGGGAGCAGAAGTAAGTTTAAAGAGTTGATTGGTACTAGCGGTGGGCGACCGAAACGGAACCTCTCAAAGGATCGCTCCAACGGTCCATGGCACGAACTCTTCCTCGCCCATGCCCATCAGTTCGGATTTCGATGGCTCACCTGAGGCACAGGCGATGATTCTGTCAAAGATCTCCTGGCCTTTGCTGTCTACCGTGGCATCGCCGTCGATGATCTCCCCGCAGTTGATGTCCATGTCGCTTTCCATACGCAGGTACATCGACGTGTTGGTGGCGAGTTTCAGGCTTGGTACCGGCTTGCCGCCGTAGACGGATCCCCGTCCGGTGGTGAAGCAGGTGATGTTGGCACCGCCGGCGACCATGCCGGTGATCGAAGCGGGGTCGTAGCCAGGCGTGTCCATGAACACGAAGCCCTTCTCGGTGATCGCCTCAGCGTACTCGTAGACATCAACCAGGTTGGTCGTTCCGCCTTTGGCAACCGCCCCCAGGGATTTCTCTAGGATGGTTGTGAGCCCGCCTGCCTTGTTGCCGGGTGCCGGGTTGTTGTTCATCTCTGCGTGATTACTGCGCGTGTAGTCTTCCCACCAGCGAATGCGTTCAACCAGCTTCTGTCCGACTTCGGGGGTTACGGCCCTGCGGGTGAGCAGATGCTCAGCGCCGTAGATCTCCGGTGTTTCAGCGAGGCAGGCCGTGCCGCCATTCAGTACCAGTAGGTCGGCGGCTGCCCCGAGCGCCGGGTTGGCCGAGATGCCGGAATACCCGTCCGAACCGCCGCATTCCAGCGCCAGAACCAGGTCNCTGGCGGGCCTCTCGACCCGTTCAATACGGTTGGCATCAGNCAGNAACTCNCGGACCANTCCTTCGCCACGTTCTGCTGCGGCNGCNCTGCCGCCCGAGTCCTGAATCGTAAATGTGTGCAGTGTCTCGCTCGGATTGAGCTTCTCTGCATCCATCATCGCACCGATCTGGTTGGCTTCACAGCCAAGGCCGATGATTACCACCGCATAAAAGTTCGGGTGGCGACTGTAGCCGGACAGGGTACGCTGGATATAGTTGAGCCCCATTCCAGCACAACCCCCGCAGCCATAGTCATGGGTGAGTGCTGCGACGCCATCGACGTTCGGGAACTCGGCAAGTACCGCGTCATTGAATTTCGCAGCGACATGGCGGGCCACCGTGGCGGAGCAGTTGACGCTGGTCAGCACGCCGATATAGTTGCGGGTGGCGATGCGCCCGTCATCGCGGACAATGCCCTGAAACGTGGCACGTTCAGTCTCTGATCGGTAATCGAGTTTTTTTACCCCCTGACAGAACTGATAGTCGCGGTCGAAGTCGTCCATTCGCAGGTTGTGTGTGTGGACGTGCTGGCCCGGCTGGATATCGGCTTCAGCGATGCCGATGATCTGGTCGTATTTGCGCACTGTATCGCCCCGCTTGATCAGGCGCGTGGCGATTTTGTGCCCGGGATCGATAGCCTCAACTGTGGTCACGCCCTCTTCACTGATAGCGGTACCGCTGCGTAGCGCGTTGCGGGCGACCACGACGTTGTCAGCCGGGCTGAGGCGTATGGTGTGGGTTACGGTGTCGCTCATGAGGTCGTCCAAAGTTCAATCATCACAACAAGTTTAATATATTTCAGGATCTGCCAGGGTTTCCCTCCCTCTAGCGAAGACCTCCCGGGCAGCCGTACCGATTTCATGATCAGGTTCGGCCAAGCGACGCATGGATAGGTTCGATGCCAACATCGTTTATAGTCGCGCGCAACAAAACTGATAACCAACTCACACGATCCACGGAGCAGACAATGATCGGCGAACCCGTATCCCTGACCGTTAGAAAAGAATTCCCCCGGCCGACGGCAGAGCAGATCGCAGCATTCCAGGGGCTTGCGACCGGCTTCGTGGTCGATGCCCAGAACGGCACCGGTGCTCTCGACCACCGCATCAAGCCATTACTGAACGAGATGACCTTCGTCGGGCCCGCGATNACCGCGCATCTGGAGCCCAGAGACATGCTGGCGGTACAGCCGGCGATCGCCCTGGCACAGGCCGGTGATGTTCTGGTGATCGAGACGGCAGGTTACGACGGCGCAGCGGTGGTCGGTGACAACGTTGCCGTCATGGCCAGCAACAAGAAGATCAGGGCGATCGTCACCGATGGACTGGTCCGTGATGTTGCGGGGATCCTGCCGGTCGGAATCCCGGTGTTCTGTACCGGGGTCTCGCCTAACTCACCGTATTCCCAGGGACCGGGCTCGGTTGGGCTGCCGGTCGCGATGGGCGGCACGACAATCTGTTCGGGCGACCTGTTGATCGGGGACCGCGACGGTGTGGTGGTCGTGGCCCGCGAGCGGATCGACACCGTGCTGCGCGATCTTGAGGTTGTGCGGGAACTCGAGACAGCGTTGGAGACCAAGGTCAAAAGCGGCATCACTGGGATGGACTGGGTTCAGGAACTGCTGGACTCCGACCGGACGCGTTACGTCGACTGAGCTCCAAAGCGGGCACGGTAGTTTGCCAGCTTGGCCTGGAATGCGGGTTCGTCGGCGACCTCGGGGTTGGCCAGGGCGAGAGGTGTCTCTCCGTGTTTGACGGCAAACACGTGTTCCAGGTCCTGTGCCCCGATTCCGGCAAAACACTGGTCCGTCCAGCACAGCGCGTGCGGTGTCAGGATGACGTTTTCCATCTGCAGCAGTGGGTCGTCCGCAGCGGGTGGTTCCGGCTCAAAGACATCCAGTCCGGCACCGGCAATGATGCCGGACTCCAGCGCCAGTGCTAACGCAGCCGGGTCTACCACCGGCCCACGCGAGGTGTTGATCAGGTAGGCGCTCGGTTTCATCAGTTTGAGGCGCTCGGCGTTGGCCAGGTGCCGGGTCTCATCGGACAGTGGCACATTCAGNGTCAGGAAGTCACTTTCCCGAAAGACCGTTTCAAGGTCGGTCAGTTCCACGCCTACCTCCCGGGCGACTGCCGGGTCGATGTAAGGGTCATGCGCAATGAAGCGCATGCCGAGTGGTGCCGCGACCCGGAACACTTCCGCACCGATGTTGCCAAGACCGATCGAGCCGAGCGTTTTGCCGATCAGACCGGAGCCCATGTGATCGGATCTGAGGGCAAAGGTCTCGGGGCCACCGCGTACCAGGCGGTCCTTGACCATGAGCCTGCCGGCAAGCGTCAGGATAAATGTCAGTATGGCGACGGCAACCGGCCGGCGCACGCCGTTNGGCGTGATGCCGACGGCAANGCCGGCCGCCGTGCANGCNGAAACATCGACCGTGTCGAAACCAACTCCGAACCGGGCGACCAGGCTCAGCCGGTCGCTGGCGGGAATACTGCCGGCATCGAAAGTCTCGAGCAGCAGCACCAGTGCATCGAAGTCTTCCAGCGATTCGCCGGTCATGCGCCCGTCAACGCCCGGTACGTAGCAAAATTCAACGTTCGGATCATCCCCGAGCGGCCCCAGGTCGAACATCGGAAACACCGACTCGCCTGCGGCGCTCCGGAACGCCCCGGACAGGGCCACCCGGAACGGAGCGCTGGTGCTCATCGTTTTCCTGGCGCCTTAGCGCGGCCACAGCGGCGGCGCAGCTCTCCGATGCCCTGGCTCAAGGTCTGTTGGTAGGTCAGCGTGTCCATCTGGTAACAGATCACGTCGTAGCCTTTGCGGAAGCGGTCGGCACCCTGCTCGGCATCAACCACCAGGAAGCCCAGGGCCTTGCCGTGCCTGCGGGCAGCGCGCCTGATCCGTCTTTCAGCCCGGACAAAGTCGGGGTGATCGAATTGGCCCGGGATGCCGAGTGAGGCGCTCAGATCAAAGTGACCCAGCCACACGCAGTCGACTCCCGGCACTGCGGCAATGGCCTCGACGTTGTCTACGCCTTCGGCAGTTTCAATCAGCGCGGCCATCGCGATCCGGCGGTTGGCGGCGGCCAGTGCCGCAGAGGGCGCGCGTGGCGCGTAACCGTCGTGGGCGATCCCCAGCGCGATACCCCGGTGCCCCTTTGGCGGGTAGTACATGTGCTGGATGATCTCGCGGGCCTCGTCAGCCGAGGCCACCATCGGCAGCAGCAGGCCATCGGCTCCGACATCCAGAGCCCGGGCGATATGGTGATAGCTCTTTGAAGGAGGTCTGACCAGGGCAGGCAGGTCGGCAGCTCGCAAGCTGGTGACAAGCCGTTTGATCTCGGAGATCCCGAAACCGGAATGTTCCATGTCGACGAAAGCGAAGTCGACCCCGGCGCCTTCCAGAAGTTGCCCGATCCCCGGGGTCGAGAACTCGAACAGGGCGTGACTGACTTTAAGGCGCTCACTGGCAAAAAGACGTTTGAGATTGGCTCTGGCCATCGCGTTTTCCTGGTAGGCTGCGAGGATCCGCGTTGTTGGTCGCGATACTCGGGATTGTCATTCGGATGATTCGCGCAAGGTTGAAGAATAACAGCAGCGAGGGGTGAGGGTCATTGGGCAGAATTCCCCGGCTTCAGAGAGTCGCTGCCTGGCCTGCGGCGCTTGCAGGTTTGACTCTTGCCGTCGCAGCGGAATTGCGGCCACAATCACACTGAATACATCAATCGTCGGGCCCAACCTGGAATATGCCTTACCAGGTTCGAGAGGGCTGATGGTCAAAGCCAGAGGACGACCATGAATAACCAAAGTGCAGTCGCTGAGACCCGCCGGTGTCTCGCCAATATCGAACGATTCGACGGCGAAGTGAATGCTTTTATCTCGGTCTTGTCAGACAGCGCGCTGGCCGAAGCCGAGCGTGCCGATGCGGAATTTTGTCGTGGCGATGGCCGGGGCCTGCTGGCCGGCGTGCCAATCTCGGTCAAGGACTGCATTGATGTCGCGGGTGTCAGGTGCACCAATGGCACGCGATTTTTCGAAGACTACGTGCCCCAGAAGGACGCTCTGATCGTTGATCGGTTGCGCAGGGCCGGTGCGGTGATCATCGGTAAGACCAATCTGCATGAATTTGCCTACGGTTCGACCACTCAGAACCCTCATTACGGCTCGACCCGTAACCCGTGGGATCTTGAGAGAATACCCAGCGGTTCCAGTGGCGGGGCCGGGGCTTCAGTCGCGGCTGAGATGTGTGTGGGCGCGGTGGGTTCGGATACCGGCGGTTCGGTGCGCACGCCGGCGGCGTTAAATGGGGTTACCGGACTGCGCCCATCTATGGGTTCGGTTCCCATGACCGGCAGTTTCACCCGCGTCTGCCCGGCCATCGACACGGTTGGACCGCTTGGCCGGAACGTTGGCATCGTGGCGCGGATGTTTGCGGTCATGGCAGGCTATGACGACGAAGATATCTATTCGGTGCGCCACACCTGGCCTGATTTTCTGAGCCGTATGAGCGGTGACCTCGCCGGGGTGCGGATCGGGTTCCCGCGCCGGTTCTTTCTGGAGAATCTGGAGCCTGGTGTCGGAGAGGCGCTCGAACAGGCAGCGGCGCAGCTGGTCGGGTTGGGCGCCGAGCTGGTCGAGATCGAATTGCCGGGTGCCGATACGGCCCACCAATCGGTGATGCCGATGGTCTGGGCCGATGTTTACGAATATCACCGGGAGCGCGCCGAGCAGTCACCGGATCTCTTTGGTGAAGACGTACTGGCGAGGATCCTGCTGGGTCGCGACGTGAGCGGTCGGGATTACGCTGCCGCGTTACGCGCCCGTGAGCGCTGGAACCGGGTGCTCGAGCGCGCCATGGAAGAAGTGGACGTGATCCTCACTCCGACTTCTCCGGTGACGGCGCCGCTGATCAGGGACAGTGCCGACATGCTGTCGATCACCCACCACATCACGCGCTTCACTTATCTGTTCTCATGGGCGGGTATGCCGGGCCTGTCGCTGCCCTGTGGCTTCACCACCGCGGGGATGCCCATCGGGATGTTGCTCAACAGTCGGCCTTTCGAGGAGGGGCTGCTGATGCAGATTGGTGCGGCCTACCAGCGTGACTCCGACTGGCACCAGCGGCGGCCAGTGCTGTTGACGAGCGCAACCTGAGGACTTGCGGTACCGGAAAAGAGTCTGATTTCAGGGCTTGCCGGGCAGGCGCCCGTCCGCGATGGCGGCCTGAAAGTGGTGGATGGTCCGTGCCACGCCTTCAGCCAGCGGGGTGTCCGGAATCTCGCCGAGCCGGCCTCGCAGTTCGCTGTCGGTCTGCCCGTCGGGGAAGGGCAGTGGCGCGTCTTCGTGGGTAATTCCCGCATCGGGCAGAACCTCATGAATAGCCGCCACGACCTCGGACATGTGTGCAACAGCACCACTGATGTTGAACACCTCGGCACCGGCCAGGGTGCTGCGTGCGGCCTGGATAAAAAGCCGGGCAATGTCATCGACGTATTGAAAGCCGTTGTAGCCGCCAAAGCTGATCTGGTAGGGCTCTCCCCGTACGGCGGCCAGCATGGCCTGTGTGGGGGTCGACGTCATTCCCTGGTCGCGCCCTGGGCCATACACCGTGTAGGGTCTGAACCCGATACTGGCGATCTGGTTGTCCAGCCAGTAGATCCGGGCTGTGCCCTCATTGGCCTGCTTGTAGACGCCGTAGTGGTTGATCGGATAGAGCGGTGAGTCGTGCTGCAGAAGTTTGCCGGGGTACATATCTTTGGGGCCGTAGACTCCTACGCTGCTGGCGTAAACCAACTGTCCGATGCCGGCTTTGTCGGCCGCCTCGAACATATTCACGGTGCCGAGCACATTGACTGCAGCACCCAGCGGGGGATCAGCCTTGCAGAATGGCACCTGCAGCGCACCCAGGTGGATGATGTGCGTGGATCCGGAATCCTTGAGCGCGCCCGTCACGGCATCGCTCTGGGTCAGGTCGCCCTGAATGAACTGGACCTGGGAGAGTTCATCCGCAGTCATGATCAGTTCCAGGCGATGCCGGTCGGTGCTGAGATCAAAGACGCTCACACCGGTACCGTCTTTGACCAGGTTGCGAACGACCCAGGCGCCGATGCAGCCCATCGCGCCGGTTACAAAGAAATGCTCTTCAGCCATAGGGGACCTCTACGGTGTTTGGCAACGAATGCAAAAGCGTTGACCTTGCAGTTGTGACAGGACGATTATCCCTGCCGCGTTAGTGCCTGGCCAGTACGTCGGCCGGCACCGCTTCGCTTGCGGTCCGTTCCCAGGAGGCGCGGGCCGTTCTCTCGTAGGCGTCCCGGTACCAGTGACCGTCGCTGTCCTGGCGCCACCACCACTGGCGACCGCCAAGCTCTCCCAGCCAGCAGTACAGCAAAAGCACCGGTGACGTGCCGACCGTCAGGGCATGCAGTCGGTTCGATGGCGTCAGTGACACATCACCCGGGCCCAGAGCCTGCGGCTCGCCATCCAGGCCGTGTTGAATGCAGATCTCACCGGACACGCCAAAGTAGATCTCGGTGGCCGGATGTTGGTGCAACGGGTAATGCAGGCCGGGTCCCAGTAGGAACAGACCCGCGAGCAGTGTGTCGCTTGTCACCAGGCCACGGAAGCCGATCATCTGGGCAGCAAACATACCCCCCGTGAGGACCTCGTGCGGTTCGGGCCCCGAGTGACCGCTGGCCGGACCGGACTCGTAGATCTGGTACCAGCTGCCGGCTGTGGCCGCGTTCCGCGCCGCTGTGACAATCCCGGGTGTGCCCTGGGCGCCATCGATGGCGCTCTGTAACCAGGCCTGGGCCTCCGCTGGCAAAGAGCCGGGGTCCACAGCGGGTGTTACTGTGTGATCCACGGTAGTCAGCGCGCTGCGAAAGTCCTCGAGCCGGCGCCGAACGTTGTCATTCGCAGGGTTGGTCGGTGTCGGCGCAGTTGGCAGCGCAAGGGCGAGCGCATCGGCGAATGAACGGACGACGTTGCTCATGGGTCGGTCCTCCAGTAATCCAGGACAGATCGCCGCGGCCGCGAAAGCTTAAGCGGTGGAACAGGTCGGGCGGGATCAGGCTTCAACGACTGTCTGCTGCTGTGATCCAAGACCGTCCAGGCCGAGAGTGACAACGTCGCCGGCCTTCAAGAAAACCTGCGGGTTCTGACCCTGGCCGACGCCAGGCGGCGTGCCGGTCGCGATCACGTCACCCGGTTGCAGGCTCATGCACTGGCTCAAGTACGAGACGATGGTTCGGGCAGAGAAGATCATCGTGGCGGTATTGCCCTCCTGGTAACGGTGCCCGTTGACCTCGAGCCAGATGGCGAGCGCCTGTGGGTCCGGCACTTCATCGCGGGTCACCATCCACGGGCCGATGGGCCCATAGGTGTCGCCCGACTTGCCCTTGATCCACTGACCCTGGCGCTCGAGCTGCCACTCGCGCTCGGAGACATCGTTGACCACGCAGTAGCCGGCAACGTGCTCCAGGGCATTGGCTTCGCTGACGTACTTGGTATGTGAGCCGATCACGATTCCGAGTTCGGCTTCCCAGTCGGTCTTTTGGGAACCACGCACCAGCTCGATGTCGTCGTTGGGTCCGGAGATGCAGCTGGTGGCTTTCATGAAAACGATCGGTTCAGTTGGTATGGGCATACCGGATTCTTTGGCGTGATCCGAGTAGTTGAGTCCGATGCAGACGAGCTTTCCAATGTTCCCGACACAGGTGCCAAGTCGCGNTTCGGCTGTCACGGCTGGCAGTGATCCCGGTTCGATTCCGGACAGGCGTTCAATGGACTCCGGAGAAAGCGTCCCGCCATTAACGTCGTCAATGACCGACGACAGGTCACGAATGGTACCGTCCTGATCGAGCAGCCCGGGTTTCTCCTCACCAGCCGGACCGTAGCGGAGTAGTTTCATAATGATTCTCGCGTATTGTTGACCTTAGCGGTCGCACTTGGGCCAGTACCGCAACATGCCGGGATTTTACTGCGAAGCCCGTTGGACTTCCCGGAGGTTTTTCCACAGCGGCTCTGAGGATATCTCTTTCGACTTGCTACTGCACTACTTGACTGGTTTGCTTGCGTGGGCCTGGACTCTCGTGATACAAGTGAGGNGGGAGTTACGCTGCACGGTGTAGGTGATTGGAATTTGAGGTACTAGGCTGTCTTGCCGATCATCCACCCATCCTTCCAAACTGATAACACCTGACGGAGGAATCAAAGTATGTTGACAAAACGTCTTAGAGATATTCTGAAGATCGGGGTCTGCTCGGTCTTTTTGAGCATGATTCTGGGTCTCAGTGTCGGGCCGGCGATGGCGGAGAAAGTACTCCGTGTTGCGCCGCATGCGGATCTCAAGAACCTCGATCCGATCTGGACCACGGCCTACATCACACGTAACCATGGCTACATGGTGTACGACACCCTGATCGCGATGGACTCGAACCTGAAACCACAGCCGCAGATGCTCGAGGGCTGGGAAGTCAGTGGCGATGGCCTCACTTACACGTTCACCCTGCGCGATGGCCTGGCCTGGCATGATGGTGCGCCGGTGACATCGGCAGACTGCATCGCCAGTATCCAACGCTGGGGCAAGCGCGACGGTATGGGTCAGAAACTGGCCAAGTTCACCGAATCCTGGACGGCCAACAACGACAAGACCTTCACGCTCAAGCTCAACGAACCCTATGGCCTGGTGCTTGATTCGCTCGGTAAGATCTCGTCCAACGTACCGTTCATGATGCCCGAACGGCTGGCCAAGACCGATGCATTCGAGCCGGTACCAGAGGTGATCGGTTCAGGGCCTTTTATATTCGACAAGGATGCCTATATGCCGGGCGCCAAAGTCGTCTATCGGAAGAACACCAACTACAAGCCGCGCTCCGAGCCTGCCAGTTACGCTGCCGGCGGTAAGGTTGTCCACTTCGACACGGTTGAGTGGCTGTATATCCCTGATCCGGCGACCACCATGAACGCCCTGATTACAGGTGAGATCGACTTCTGGGAGAGCCCGTCTCCCGACCTGATGCCGGGTATGGAAGGCAACCCCGATATCACCATCAAGGTGATCGACCCCCTGGGAACCCAGGGCTGGTTACGACCGAACCACCTGAATCCACCGTTCGACAATGCAAAAGCACGCCAGGCCTTGCTACACATGGTTAACCAGGAGCACTACCTGCAGGCTATCATCGGCGATGAGAAGTTCTGGCGAACTTGTCCAGCGTATTTCATGTGTGACACACCGCTGGATTCCGATGTGGGGGCTGGACCACTGATGAACCAGGACCTGGAAACGGCAAGAAAGTTGCTTAAAGAAGGTGGTTACAACGGCGAGACGCTGATCCTAATGGATCCGACCGACATCCCGGTACTGCACGGTGCTTCACTGGTGACCGCGCAAATGCTGCGCAAGATTGGTGCCAAAGTCGAGGTGCAGGCGATGGACTGGAGTACTTTGACCTCTCGGCGTGCCGAGACTAAGAGCATCGCTGACGGCGGTTGGAACATCTTCCACACCTACAGCACCGGTGCTGACGTTGCCTCACCAATCGCCAATATCGGCGTTTCCGGTGGTTGCGTCGAAGAGGCCTGGTTTGGCTGGCCCTGCGACAAGACACTGGAAGATCTGCGAGATCAGTTCAGCCGTGAAGGCGATCCTGCTAAGCAGGTCGAGATCGGGATAGCATTGCAGAAACGGGCCTACGAAGTCGTACCGTACGTCAACTACGGTCAGTGGTTCCAACCAACGGCCTATCGCACATCCCTCAAGGGCGTGCTGATCTCACCGGTACCATTTTTCTGGAACATCGAGAAATAGTGCAGTCCTGACCTGAAACCAAATTATTTGCTGGCAACAGGCTGGCGAATTGGTTGTATTCGGGCCACCATCTCTTGTAAAGAGATGGTGGCCTTTTTATGTTTCTACGCAGGAGGTGAGCAGCTCACAGACTAGCGAAAAGGGGAGTTTTATTCTGCGTTTATGCTTTATCATGGATGGATGATGATTCACAGACCGGACCATACTCGCTGGACAGACTCAGGTGTAACTTGTATCAGCAGAGTCCCTCCAGTTCGTATAGCAAGACCCTAGGACTATTGAATCTGACGATGCCTTGAGCAGGCCAGTAATTAAAAGCCATGCGTGACAATCTTGTCGTGACCCTGGGAGGTCAAACCTACGCCGTCGAGTGCCCCTGGGGAGCATTACCTGACGGACAGAAATTTGGCCCGGTCAGTCAGCTCGCTGTCGATTCGCAGGACCGCGTGTACGTCTTTCAACGCTCGAATCCTCCGGTGCTGGTATTTGATTCGGACGGAGCCCTGGTTAACAGTTGGGGTATAGGTGAGTTCTCAGATGCTCACGGAATTTTCATCAACCGCGATGATCTTGTTCTGCTGGTTGACCGTGATGCACACCAGATTCTGGCTTGTGAGACCTCAGGCGCGGTACGTTTCCGCCTGGGTGAAAGACATCGACCGCAGTTTAACCAGCCTTTTAACCACCCGACTGATATCGCCCAGGCACCGAACGGTGATTACTATGTCTCGGATGGTTATGGCAACTCGCGGGTGCACTGTTTTGCGGCCGACGGATCGTTTCGCTTTTCCTGGGGTCAACCTGGAGACGGTCCGGGGGAGTTCACCACACCACATGCGGTCTGGGTCGACCCAGCCGAGCGGGTGCTAGTCGCAGATCGAGAGAACAACCGTGTCCAGCTGTTCGATCTGGAAGGCCGGTTCATCGAGGCCTGGACGGATTTCTTTCACCCGATGGATATCTACGTAGACCCCGCCGGTAATGTCTTTGTGACTGATCAGATTCCAAGACTCTCCATGCTGTCGTCGGACGGCACCCTGATCGGACGCTGTCGGCCAGTTCTCTTCGGCGCACACGGGGTGGGCGGGGACACTGCCGGAAACCTATACTTGGCCGAGACCGCACCGCTGAACTGCATTACGCGGTTGAGACTGTTGTAAAAGATGACGTAATCACCTATGGACACAACATGAACAAAACACTAGATCGGTGCGACCTCCTGATCACCGGTGGGCAAGTCATAGACGGGACAGGCTGCCCTGCGGTAACAGCCGATGTTGCGCTACAGGGCGATCGTATTATTGCGGTTGGTGACCTGACCGTGGAAAAAGCGGATGCAGTGATCGATGCCAAAGACAAGGTGATCACGCCAGGGTTCATCGATGTCCACACCCACGATGATCGACTACTGCTGTCTAACCCGGAAGTGACGCCAAAGCTGAGTCAGGGTGTAACCACTGTGGTGGTTGGCAATTGTGGAGTCAGCCTGTCACCTTGGGTCAGCGACCAAGCGCCGCCTCCTCCGCTGGACCTGGTGATTTCAGACAAAAATAATAGTGCACAGTTTTCAACATTCCACTCTTATTCGACCGAGCTCACCCGCCGGCCACCGGCGATCAATGCACTGCCGTTGATTGGGCATTCGACTCTACGCTGTGGGGCGATGGATCGGCTGGACCGACCAGCGACCCAGGTCGAGATCAAGCAGATGCGTACTCTCCTTCGTGAGAGTCTTGCTGCTGGCGCAGGTGGATTTTCCACTGGGCTGTTTTATCCACCCAACAAAGCAGCCCCAGCGGCAGAGGTTGAAGCACTGGCCCGAGAGTTGCCTGCGTTTCAGGGGGTCTACGCCACCCACATGCGAAACGAGGGCGACCAGCTGTTCGAATCGCTCGATGAAACTTT
>PBDS01000018.1 GCA_002718155.1 Pseudomonadota bacterium | reverse complement strand
GATACTTGTTCAAGCGCTTCAGGTTGTCCTTGAGTTGGCCCATCGGGATGTTGATGGCGGCTGGTATGTGACCTTTGTCAAAATCAGCTGACTCACAGACGTCAACGATAACCGCTCCGTCGTGATTGATCAGCTGTGGTAGTTGCACGGCGCTGACCTGGCTCGAGCCACCGCTGCGGCGCAGCGAATCCACGACCAGCAGGGTGCAGATCACCACAAGCGCTGCAAACAGGTGCCAGTTTTCGGCGATGAATTGAGTGTCCATGGAAAGCTCAGCGCTCAAACGGGTGCGCTAGTGTACAGCAAGCCGGCAGCAGTTGGCCGCCCGGGCATCGTCGGGGAAACTGTCAGAAGCTCTCAGGCCGGTGGACTGCAAAAGGCCGCGTGCATGGTCCCCATGAGTTGGAGTATCTTCTCATCACCGATACGGTAGAAAACCTTGTTGGCATCCTTGCGCGAGTCGAGGATGCCCTTGTCTCGTAGAATCGAAAGATGCTGGGAGATGTTGCTCTGGGAAGTGCCGACCTTCTCAACCAGGTCCTGAACACTGATCTCAGTGGCGCCGGCAAGGATACAGAGAATCTTCAGTCGCAGGGGATGCCCCATGGCTTTCAGGGCCCGAGATGCCACGTATAGGTCCCGATCGTCTGCCAGCATCACCGCTGTACTGATGACTTCACTCGAGGAAGATTCACTATCTGAAACTAGGGCCATATCAGCGTTTATTGAGAAATTACGTTAATATTAATCTTACCTTATACGCTAATGTACTATTTGTCCAGTGATCCGATGCGGGAGCCTGGAACCAGGCTCAGGTACTCTCAGAGAAGTATTTGCCGGCTCGAGCCCACAGCACGCCGCGTGGGCGACATCAACAAGCCGGGGTGCCGATTTATACTTGCACCGGTTGTCTGGCCTCCCACACCGATCTTTCGCCAAGCTGGAGTGAAGCAATGAAGACTCTGCCCCGAATCCTGATCTGTCTGATTCTTTGGCTGGGTATCGGTGTCGGTCAGATCGCCCATGCCGAGGGCACTGTCGAGAAGGTCGTTCTGCCCGTGGGGGACCTCAAGGTCTTTGCCGAGATCTTTGGCAAGGTCAAGTCCGACTACGTGGAAGATATTCCGGACAGCCAGCTGCTCAAGGATGCGATCGAGGGTATGTTGGGGGGCCTGGATCCCCACACGGTCTATCTGGATCCCGAGTCATATCGGGAGATGAATATAGATACGCATGGGGAATTTGGTGGCCTGGGTCTTGAGGTCACACTGGAAAATGGCGTGATCAAGGTGGTCGCACCCATCGACGGGACACCAGCCGACAAGGCCGGTTTGAAGGCGGGAGACCTGATCATCAGCCTTGACGGGATCAAGGTCAAAGGGCAGTCCCTGGATGAGGCCGTGTCGTTGATGCGCGGTGAGCCTGGCTCCGAGATCGTTCTGACGATCATGCGCAAAGACCAGCCGCAGCCATTCGATGTGACGCTTGAAAGAGCCATCATCCACATCGAGAGTGTCCGCGGCCGGCTGCTTGAACCAGGTTTCGGTTACGTCCGGGTTACCCAGTTCCAGACCGGTACTGCCGGTTCTCTGCGCCGCGAACTGGTGCGCCTGGCACGGGAAGCTGACGACGGGACATTACAGGGCCTGATCTTGGATCTGCGGGATAATCCTGGCGGTGTGCTGGACGGTGCGGTTGAGGTCAGCGACACATTCCTCAGAAAAGGCCTGATCGTTTCAACACGTGGGCGTAGCGCTGATTCCGAGGTGACGTTCAGTGCAACACCCAAGGATTTCCTCAAAGGTGCGCCACTGGTCGTGCTCGTGAATGGCGGTTCCGCGTCGGCTTCCGAGATCGTAGCGGGCGCTCTCCAGGATCACGGACGCGCTCTCATTCTGGGGGCCCAAACTTTCGGCAAAGGCTCGGTTCAGACCATATTACCGATGCACAATGGCGCCGCATTGAAAATCACGACTGCGCGTTACTACACCCCCAATGACCGATCTATTCAGGCGACCGGCATTACGCCCGACGTGATCAGCAGTGGCAGCGAACAGCCTGTCGATGAGGCAGGCGAGACTCACGATCGGCTTCGTGAATCAGACCTCTCCGGTCACTTGGAGAACGAGTCCGAGGCTGGCGGGGAGCCGACCGATGTTGAGAACGGTGGGCATAAGGTCCGCGACCTGCAGGTCCGCGAAGCGTTGAACATTCTCAAGGGGATGGCCATCGCCGCTCAAGTGTCTTCATGACCGCTCCGGATATCGGTTCAGATAAAAAACCGGGGAATCTTCACGGCGTTTTCAGGACGCATTCCCAGGAGCGTAGCGCTGCCTCCCGGGGACCTTCAATCCGCCACATCGCCCCTTCGGTCATGAAGGCTGTTGGTTTTTTCTTGTTGGGGTCCTTCCGAGCTTTCCCTGACCAGTGCATCAGGTGTGCGGTTGCCGGATCGCAGTCGCTGTCACTGTAGACTGAGCAGGAAACAAATCCGATCTGCGCGACGCGGTAGACATCGACCGACAGCGGCAGGTTAAAGCAACCTGCCTCGCCCCGGTTGGGCAGCAAGTACAGTTCCCGCTGCTGATTCTGGCTGTTGATGGTGTAAAAGCGTATCGAAGCGACGGGACTGTCGGGCCGTGGGTCGGAAGACTGGCAGGCGGTCTGTAACAGTACGGCAACAACGACGAGGATCAGGCGGGGGATCAGTCGAACCGGCAGGCGCGGGTTCAGTTCCACTCAAAGATCTTCCACAGCGGAATGGTCGAGAGTGGTTCCAGGTTCCGCTCCGGATCCAGGAACGAACCATCGCCTGATCGGTCTTCGATCACCTGGTCGGGGCCTCGTTCATGGATCACCAGCACGGATCTCAGCTGCCCAAGGATTCGGCGCTCCAGTACCGGGTAGCCGGCTTGCTGGCGGATGTTCTCCGTCTGCCCAGTGGCGCTGCCGTCATCGGCAGACTGGGCAGAGCCCTGGCTCCAGCCCAGCAGAAACAGCAGAGTGAGGATGGTCGTAACGGTGTGTTTGATCTTGGTCATCGGGTCTCCATGACAGGCATGGGGATATCTTTGGCTGACGCCTTGGAACGGATATCATCGGCCACTGTTGCCCGTCATGCAAGCGCTGCGCTGAGTATCGTGGTTCCTGATTGGGCCGTATACTTCTTAACAGCGGCCGGTGCGAGTCTTTTTACAACCACCGCGCCAAACCCACTTTTTTAATGGTGTCGATCGTGTCCGAGAAACTGGTGCTGGTAGACGGATCGTCCTATCTCTACCGGGCATTTCATGCCATGCCGAACCTCACCAACTCCCAGGGTGAGGCAACCGGGGCGGTGTACGGCGTGGTCAACATGTTGCGCCGGTTGCTCAAAGAACAACCGTCCACGTTTCTTGCCGTGGTGTTCGATGCACCCGGCCCGACTTTCAGGGACGAACTGTATCCCCAGTACAAGGCCAACCGTCCACCGATGCCGGATGAGCTGCGAGCCCAGGTTGAATTGGTGCATGAGGTGATCCAGGCGCTCGGGCTGCCTCTGCTGTGCATCAGCGGTGTAGAGGCCGATGACGTGATGGGTACTCTGGCGGTCGCTGCAACACAGCAAGGATTGAAGACTGTTCTGGTCAGTGGCGACAAAGATCTGGCCCAGTTGGTCAATGAAAATGTTGTGCTGATGGACAGCATGAAGAACATCACGTATGACCGGGCCGGGATCGAGGAGAAGTTCGGTGTGCCGCCGGAGAGGATGGTCGACTTTCTGGCCCTCGTCGGGGACAGTGCCGACAACATCCCCGGTGTGCCAAAGGTCGGCCCGAAGACCGCCAGTAAGTGGCTCAAGGCGTTCGGTTCACTGGATGATGTAATCCTAAATGCCGGATCGATCAGCGGCAAGATTGGTGAGAACCTTCGGGGTGCCTTGGATCAACTGCCGCTGTCCAGGCTACTGGCAACCATCAAGCTGGATGTCCCGCTCGAGACAACACCGCAGGAGCTTTGTCTTCAGCCTGCGGACGAATCGAGACTACGAGCGCTTTATTCGCAGCTGGAATTCAAGACCTGGTTGTCGGAACTAGGTGGTATTCAGGGCGATGTCCCGGCAGAAAATGCTGTTGCTGACTACGATGTCATTCTCGATGAGGCATCGCTTAAAGCCTGGATTCGGAGACTGGAAAAAGCCGACCTGATTTCAATCGATACCGAGACCACCTCACTGGATGCCATGCGCGCCCGTATCGTAGGCCTTTCATTCACCGATCGTCCCGGTGAAGGCGCTTACCTGCCGTTGGCACACGACTACCCGGGGGCGCCCGGCCAGCTGCCCTTGAAAGGGGCTTTGGAGAAGCTGCGAGCACTGCTGGAGGATCCGGCCCGACCCAAGGTCGGGCAGAACCTCAAGTACGATCGATCAGTGCTGCTCAACCACGGGATAGAACTCAAGGGGATCCGCTTTGACACGATGCTCGAATCCTATGTGCTGGACAGTACGGGCTCGCGACATGATCTGGATACCCTGGCTCTGAAATACCTCGGTATCAACCCTATCCGTTACGAGGATGTGGCTGGCAAGGGAAAGGGAGCGTTGTCGTTCAATCAGGTGCCCCTGGAAGAGGCGGCGCCTTACGCTGCTGAGGACGCTGATCTGACCCTGCGCCTTCACCAGCTGCTCTACCCGCGTCTCAAAGAAGTTACAAAACAACTCGAACTGCTGCAAACAATTGAAATGCCGCTGCTGTCGGTGCTGTCACGAATTGAACGGACCGGGGTGCGTGTGGATTGCGAGATGCTGTTGAAACAAAGTGCCGAACTGGCCGTCAGGATCGGTGACTTGGAACAGCAGGCTCATGCTCTGGTTGGCCACCCTTTCAATATGGCCTCGCCCCGGCAGATTCAGGAGATCCTCTATGAGCAGCTCCAGTTACCGGTCATTCGTAAGACGCCCAAGGGCCAGCCGTCGACGTCGGAGAGCGTGCTCCAGGAGCTCGCTGACCAACACGATCTGCCCAGGCTGATCCTGGAACATCGAGCGCTCAGCAAACTGAGATCGACCTACACCGACAAGCTACCGGCCCTGGTGAATCCCGATACCGGGCGAGTTCACACGTCCTATCACCAGGCCTCGGTTGCGACCGGTAGGCTCTCGTCCAGTGACCCGAACCTGCAGAACATTCCGGTCCGGACAACCGAGGGCCGCCGGATTCGGGAAGCGTTTGTGCCGGACGACGGCTGCGTGCTGGTTGCCGCAGACTATTCCCAGATCGAACTCAGGATCATGGCCCATCTGTCCGGCGACCAGGGGCTGCTCGATGCATTTGCGAATGAGCAGGATGTGCATCGTGCCACCGCGTCGGAGGTGTTCGGAATATCGCTGGATGCGGTTGACAGCGACCAGAGACGAAGTGCCAAGGCGATCAATTTCGGGCTGATCTACGGCATGTCGGCATTCGGTCTGGCCCGCCAGCTGGGGATCGGGCGTGCCGAAGCGCAAACCTATATTGATCTGTATTTTGCCCGATACCCCGGTGTCAGAGAGTTCATGGATCAGACTCGGGAGCAGGCGCGCGAACAGCGTTATGTGGAAACCGTGTTTGGCCGAAGGCTGTTTCTGGTCGATATCAATTCAAGCAATCACGCCAGACGCCAGGGCGCTGAACGGGCCGCCATCAATGCACCTATGCAGGGTACGGCGGCGGACCTGATCAAACTGGCGATGGTGGCGATCGACGAGTGGATCGGACAACATGCCCTTTCGACTCGCACCATCATGCAGGTTCACGATGAACTGGTGCTGGAAGTCCCTCAGGCGGAACTGGCAGACGTCCAGGCTGCCGTGGGGCCGTTGATGAGTGGTGTTGCCGAGCTGGATGTGCCGCTCGTCGTGGACGTCGGTGTCGGGGCGAACTGGGCCCAGGCCCACAGCTGAGACGATTCAGGTTGTTGGACCGGCCTGGGCCCCACTGCCCAGCAGTTCCATGATCCGCTGGCGGGCCTGCTCCAGGCCCATGCCCTGGGTAGCTGAAAACAGCTGCACGCTGGTGAGCGGCATGCTAACCAGTGATTCGCGGGCCAGGCGCAGCGCCTGCGTGCGTTTGCCCCTTCCCAGCTTGTCGCTCTTGGTCAGCAGAACATGGACCGGCAGCTGGTTGGCAGTGCACCAGCCGAGCAGCTGCCAGTCGAGCTCAGTGGGTTCCCGGCGGCTGTCAACGGGTAGTATCAGTGCCCGCAGCGAAGCCCGCTCCTCAAGGTAGCGCCGTATGGTTTTTTCCCAGTGCTGCTGCATCACCACCGGCACCTTGGCGTAGCCATAACCCGGCAGGTCCACCAGTCGACGATCCTCATCCAGCGTGAAGAAAATGATCTGCTGGGTTCGGCCGGGTGTTTTGCTTGTCCGGGCCAGCCGGTTGTGCCCGGTAATGGCATTGATTGCGCTGGACTTACCGACGTTCGACCGGCCGGCAAATGCAACTTCACTGCCACGGTCTTCAGGCCAGTCGCGTGGCAGATGAGCGGACAGAGTGTACTGTGCCTGTCGCAGAAGAGAAGGGTCACTCGGGCTGGATTTCACAAGGTATAATCGCTCGTTTGATGGGGTAGCGTACCGTTTTCGGGGCATATTTTCTCTGCCAGCCAGGTTCCAACTATGTCTGAGCCGAGGCCACGTCTGGCAGCACAGCCCCACGTCTGTCTGTGCGGCAAGTTTAGGAGCAGTTTAATGAAACGGCTGATAATGATCACCACCTCGGCATACTTGATGATGGCTGCTGCCAATGTCATGGCGCTAACTGGGGACCCGGTGGCTGGTCAGCAGAAAGCCCAGGTATGCGGTGCCTGTCATGGTGCGGATGGCAACAGCACGATGGCACAAAATCCTGTTCTGGCCGGCCAGCCCCCCGGGTACATCGCCCAGGAACTGGCCCGCTTCAAATCCGGTGCCAGAGTCAACCCGATCATGGCGGGTATGACCCAGCCACTCAGCGAGCAAGACATGCGGGACCTGGATGCCTGGTATTCCAGCCAGGATGCAGAAGCACGGGAAGTCTCCAGTGACGATCTAGACCTCGCCCGCGCCGGCGAACAGATCTACCGTGGAGGTTATGCACCCTTGTCGATCCCGGCCTGCATGGCCTGTCATGGCCCAGCGGGTTATGGCATCCCACCCAACTATCCCCGGCTTTCGGCCCAGTGGCCGGAGTATCTTGAAACCCAGTTGCTGGCATTTAAATCCGGTCAGCGAGCAAGTGAAGTCATGGGGCCGATCGCTTTTCTTCTGTCAGCACAACAGATCAAGGTTTTGTCTTTGTATATGTCAGCCTTGCACTAGCCCAGGCAGGGCGAACGGCACCTTGCCCGACGCCAACACGTTTCGCGGTCGGCGCACAGATTGCCTGGGGCCACCCCCGCCAGCTGCGAATCTATCAGCCAGACACTGAAATCTACAATGAGCAAGGGCAAACTCTGGGGTGGGCGGTTTCATTACGATACCGATAACGCAGTAGAAAGGTTCACTGCATCGGAGCATTTTGACCGGCGACTGGCGAGATATGACATCGCCGGTTCAATTGCCCACGCACGCATGCTGGCGGTTTGCGGCGTCCTGACTCGATCCGAATCAGATGCCATCATCGAAGGCCTGCATGCCATCGCAGTGGAAATCGAAGAGGGCCGATTCCAGTGGTCAGCAGGCCTTGAAGACGTACACATGAACATCGAAGCCCGCTTGACTGAGCTCATTGGTGAGGCTGGTAAGAAACTGCACACGGCCCGCTCGCGAAATGACCAGGTCGCAACGGACATGCGACTTTTTGTGTGCGACGCGATCGACCGGCTGCGAGCCGGTATCACCGGTCTGCAGAGCGCGCTCGTGGAGGTCGCGGATACCTACGCCGACGCCATCATGCCGGGATTCACTCACCTGCAGACCGCTCAGCCTGTTACCTGTGGGCACCATATGCTGGCCTGGGTTGAAATGCTGGAGCGTGATTGGCAGCGTATGGGGGACTGTCGTACTCGGGCGGATGTCCTGCCGCTGGGATCGGCAGCCCTGGCCGGCACGAGTTTCGACATTGATCGACAGATGACCGCCGATGAGCTTGGATTCACTGCACTGTCGCGCAATTCTCTGGACGCCGTATCGGACCGCGACTTCATTATCGAGTTTGCCTCGGCTCTTGCGATACTGGCCGTTCACTTCTCCCGGATGGCCGAAGAAATGGTATTGTGGGCCTCCGAGCCGTTTGGATTTGTGGATCTGGGGGATGCTTTCTGTACGGGCTCCAGCATCATGCCGCAGAAAAAGAATCCCGACGTCGCTGAGCTGGTGCGTGGCAAAACCGGCAGGGTGGTGGGTCACCTGGTCGCCCTGCTGGTTCTGATGAAGGGTCAGCCGCTGGCCTACAACAGGGACAACCAGGAAGACAAGGAACCTGTCTTCGACGGTCTGGACACTGCGCTGGCGTGCCTTGATGTGCTGACACCCATGGTCAGACAGATGGAGTTCGACGAGGATAAAATGCGCCAGGCTGCACAGCGGGGACATGCAACAGCGACCGATCTGGCAGACTACCTGGTTCGCAAGGGCCTGCCCTTTCGCGATGCCCATCAAGTAGTCGGCAGATCAGTCACAGCAGCAGAGACGGCCGGGGTTGATCTTGCCGAGCTGCCGCTCCAGGCGCTACAGGAGTTCTGCGAACACATCGATAAAGACGTCTTTGATGTTCTGGCACTGGACGGCTCGGTTGCGGCACGGGATCACCCTGGTGGTACGGCACCCGCCCGCGTGCGATCGGCTGTAAACGAGGCGCGTGAGCGACTGGCCCAGCGATAATCCGGTACCGGGTACCGGTTGATCCGAGCGAGGAACAATGATGATCAGACTACCTCAAGTCAGGACCTCACTTGCCGCCATTGCCCTGTGTGCCGTCGTTGGCGGGATGCTGTTTCTTTCGGCCTGTGGCCAGAAGGGACCGCTTTATGTCCCCGTCGAACAGACCGACCAGGAACAAGAGCAGCCCTTAGAAAAAAGCTGATCCGCGATGGATCACTTCCACTATCGCGGGGGTCATTACTTTGCCGAAGACGTTTCTCTGGAGCAGATCGCCGGGGATGTCGGTACGCCGTGTTACGTTTATTCCAGGGCGACGATGGAACACCACTGGAAAGTCTTTGACGCGGCTTTTGGTGACCATCCCCACACGATCCTTTACGCTGTCAAGGCCAACGGCAACCTCGCGGTTCTCAACCTGCTGAGCCGGCTGGGCTCGGGCTTTGATATCGTGTCCGGTGGTGAGCTCGAGCGCGTCCTCCAGGCGGGTGGCCGAGCTTCGGAGGTGGTTTTTTCCGGTGTCGGCAAGAGCGAAGCGGAAATCACCCGTGCCCTAGAGGTCGGTGTGCGCTGTCTAAACCTGGAATCCGCTGCTGAACTGGAGCGGGTCAACCGGCTCGCAGGTGACTTGGGTGTTACCGCACCGGTCGCCTTGCGCATCAACCCGGACGTGGATCCGGGCACACATCCTTACATAGCGACCGGTCTGCGCGAGAATAAGTTCGGTATTCCGCCAGAAGAGGCTAGGTGCCTCTATCGCCTGGCGCGAGACTGCCAGCACGTCGAGGTCACCGGTGTGGCCTGCCACATCGGATCACAGCTGACGCAGCTTTCGCCGTTTACCCACGCGCTGGATCGGGTGCTTGATTTTGTCTTTGCTCTGCAGGATGAGGGTCTGTCGGTCGAACATCTCGATCTTGGTGGTGGTCTAGGCATCCCGTACATTGATGAGAGTCCGCCACAGCCTGACGACTACGTCCAAGCACTGCTGGAGACGATGGCTCGCCGTGACTGTCGGCTGCCGGTCTCGATCGAGCCGGGCCGAGCCATCATGGGCAACGCAGGCTTGTTACTGACCAGGGTCGAGTATCTCAAGCCGGGGAACCAGCACGGGTTTGCGGTTGTCGATGCAGCTATGAATGACCTGCTAAGGCCGGCGTTGTACCAGGCCCGGCACGAAGTGGTGGAGGTCTCCCGCGGCACGGACACTCCAGAGTGTTATGACGTGGTGGGGCCAGTCTGTGAGAGTGGAGATTTTCTGGCCAGAGACAAATTGCTGTCGGTCAAAGCGGGTGACCTGCTGGCGATTCGCTCGGCTGGTGCTTACGGTTTTGTAATGAGCTCCAACTACAATGCCAGACCACGACCGGCCGAGGTGATCGTGGATGGCAGTTATCATCACGTTGTGCGAACCCGGGAAACAACGGCTCAGTTGTTCGACAATGAACAGCTTGTTCCACAATAGAAGATGCTCTTCAGTGCCGGCGTCAGGTCATGGCTGAGTATCGTAGGTTGTCGCGACAGGAACCTGCTTGAAGCTTGTTTGAGAAAACGGTGAACCTTTTATCCGAACAACGCGCTCAGCGTGGCTTTCTGCTGGTTGTGCTCGCCATTTGTGCAATCGTTAGTGTCGCCCTGTCGGCGTGGTGCATTTACATCGATGATGTGATCAACAACGATGCCGTCGAGTACATACGAACCGCCGAACGCCTGGCGGTGGCCGACTGGTCAGGGGCGTTGTCAGCCTACAAGTGGCCGTTTTACCCGTTCCTGATGCTGCTGGTCAGCGACATTCTAGGAATCGCTTACGGGCCAGCAGGATACCTGCTCAACAGTTTCTTTTTTACCGCGGCAACGCTGCTTTTCGTGCTGATCGTACGGGAATTGGGGGGGGACTCGTGCCGGTTGACAGTGTTTGCAGCCTTAGTGGCTATCGCACACCCTGCGTTCAATGAATACCGTGCATTCATCATCCGCGATGCCGGGTACCTCGCGTTGTTTCTTAGTGCAGTGTACTGCCTGGCCCGCTATCATCACGTCGGTTCATTACGGTTTCGGATTGGGGTGCTGGCCGGGTTTGTGGTTGCGAGCCTGTTTCGTATTGAGGGATTGGTTTTTGTCTTCTGTACGCCCCTGCTGTTGTCGATCACCCGGAAACAGCGCAGCATGTCTGCATGGCCAGTGTTGTTGACACTGATCGTGGCTGCTGCAGTGCTCGCAACGATACTTGGCTGGTGGCTGTTGATGCCGGATGGCTCGGTCAGTCATCAGTCAGTTTTTGATAACCCGCTGCAGGTTGTGACTACTGCTTGGGAGCAGATCGCTGCGAGCACTACCGCCAAGCTGACAGTTCTTCGCAAGGAGTTTCTGGGCAAGTATTCCTCCGAGCAGGCCTATGTCCTGTTCGGGTTTACGGTGGTAATGATCATTATCTCAGCGGCCTTGACACAGTTGACGGTGCCCTGGGCGGGCCTGGCCCTATACGGCACAGTCAACCAGCCACGCTTTCCAATTGCAGGAATGACTCCAGCCTGGGTAAGCCTGGTGGGTATTCACGGTGTCGTACTGCTGGTCGGCGCCGCCGTAATGATGTACCTGAAGCCGCGTTATCAACTGTCACTCAGCGTGACCGCACTGTTGATTGTGCCTTTTGCGATTCAGCGGCTGTTGGAACAGTATTCCTGGCGCCAGTTGTCCGTTCTCCACCGCCTGTTCGTGATTCTAGTATTGCTGTGGGGTGTCGGGGAATGCGTCAGCGGGCTGGATAATTTTACCCGGGCTGCCGCCACGAAGGATGCCGGCCACTGGCTTGTAGATAAAGTCTCAACCCCGGGGTCACTGGTGACCAACGATCGGCGTGTTGCTTTCTACAGCGGTCGTCACGGCGATCTGCAGCACATCGTGACGGACGTCAGTCAGGTCCTACATGGCCTGCGACAGGGCGAGTGGCAGGATTCGGAGTATGTGGCTTTGCGGCTGCAGCGCCAGGATCTTAAAAGTGAGGCCTGGGTACTCGAAGCCCTGGGCGCGTCACCCCTGAAGGTCTTTAGTCATCCTAAAGGGGACAAGGTGATGGTCTACCGTAGGCCCTGACCTGGTTCCGGGGTTGCCCGACCCGTTGTTCTTCATGGGCTCGAGGTGGTTTGGCGACGGTTTACCGGGGCAGCAATAGTTCGTCAGTGAATTCACGCATCTGATCCACTGAACGATTCTCGAAGTACATCCGGTACCACAGTTCAAGATTAAGCAGGATCCACAGTCTAAAGTTGTGATCGACCCGGCCAGCCAGGTGTTCTTCAACCAGGCGCTTTACAAAGGCATGATCGAAAATTCCGAGTTCTACCAGGCGCGACTGGTTGAAAAGGTTGCGCAGAAAGCCGGCCAGGTCGGTACGCAGCCACAAGGCAATAGGAAATCCAAACCCCTGTTTTTCGCGATACACCAGTTCCCTTGGCAGATAGCGGGCAGAGACAGAACGCAGGATGTGTTTGAGTTTCATGCCCTTGAGTTTCATCGAACCCGGTATACCGGCCGCGTATTCGACCAGTCGATGATCAACTAGTGGTGAGCGGTTCTCCAGTGAATGGGCCATGCACATGCGGTCGGCTATCACCAGCAGGTGGTCAGGCATCCGGGTCATCAGGTCGGTGTACAGCATCCGGTCGACCAGTTCGTTAACGTTGGCCGCGTTGAAGTGGATGAGTATCTTCTCCCGCGAATCACCCGCGTCGAACTTGCCCCTGGCCTCTTCGGTAAACAGTGACATCTTGCTGTCGTGGGTAAAGCGCAGGAAACTCATGCTGTGGGCGTAACGGTCACCCCGCTCGCGCAGTGACATCTCGTTCAGCCAGTGGGCCTTCTGGGCGAGCGTCTTGTACTGGAATGTATCCGGTATCATCTTGATCAGCCGACGCATGACGGAGCGGCGCATCCACTGGGGCAGGATCGCGTAATAGTCGGCCAGACGTTGGCCCGCGAAGCGGTCATAACCGGCAAAACTCTCGTCACCACCATCACCGGACAGCACTACCTTGACCTGTTTCCGCGCGAGCGCCGCGACCAGATAGACCCCGACCCCGAAAGGATCTGACGGTTCATCCATGTGCCGAATCATGTCGGGTATCCTATGTATGAGGTCCGACTCGACCACTTCTTCATGTGCTTCCATTCGGTAACGTTCGGACACCATGCGGGCGAACGGCAGTTCATTGAATGATTGTTCCTTTACTCCGATAGAAAACACCGGCACGGCTTGTTCCTGGGACACCGCCATCATTGCTGCCACGGTGCTTGAATCGATGCCACCGGAGAGAAAAGCACCGACGCGAACATCGCTCAGCATATGTGAGCGGACGGTATCCAGCAGTGTGTCGTGCAGACCTTCCTCTATGGTTTTCTCCGTGCCACTGTGTTTGTTGACGAAGTCGATATCCCAGTAACGCTGGATCTGGGCCACACCGTTCTCATACACCAGGTAGCTGCCGGCCGACAGTTTGTGAATGTCCTTGAAGAAAGTGAACGCATCGGGCATGAAACGCAGGGAGACGTAATGCCAGAGTCCTTCCAGTTCCATTTCTGCTTTGATCAGCCCGGTGTCCAGCAGCGCCTTGACTTCGGAAGCAAAGAACAGACGGTCATGGCCTTTGACGAAAAAAAGCGGTTTCTGGCCCATCTGGTCTCGGGCCAGCAGCAGGCGTTGTTTGGGGATGTCCCAGAGCGCAAAAGCAAACATTCCTCGCAACTGTTTTACACAGTTGTCACCGTGTTCCTCGTAAAGATGCAGAATGACCTCTACATCGGTCCGGGTCCGGAACCGGTGACCACGTGAAATCAGTGATTTGCGCAACTCGGGTGAATTGTAGATCTCGCCGTTGCAGATCAGTACCAGCGTGTCGTCTTCGTTACTGATCGGATACAGCCCGGTCTCCAGATCTATGATGCTGAGACGGGTCTGGCCCAATGAGATCGAGGCGTCTCGGTAGAACCCCTCATCGTCAGGGCCGCGGTGCTCCAGCGACCGGGCCATCACTGAGATGGCCTGGCGCTGTGTAGGATCAGGGCTGAGTATTCCGGCAATTCCGCACATCGACGTTGAATTTCAGACTCGTGATGAAAAGTGAATTGCCATCAGATCAGCAACCGGTTGAGCAGCGGGCGTACTGTTAAGATGGCGCGTCTGGCCCACGTCAGGCAAAGTAGCCTGGCAGTTAGTCGGATTCTAGGGTGTTTTGTCCCGCACTGTACGGTTGGTCTCGATACTAGTGGCTTCTACGAACATTCCCATCACACGCCTGGCGACGCGTTTGCTTTATTCAGCTGGGTTCTCTCTGGTCCTGCTGGCCGGGTTTCTTCACGTCATCGCGACCCGCGGAGAAGAAGTCAACCTGACGGTGGTCTACGAAGCGCTTCGCGGTATTCCGGGGGCACTGATCGGGTTGTTTGTCCTGATCCAGTTGCTGGTTATTTTTCTCCGCGCGCTGCGTTATCAGGTCATTTTTCGAGCCCAGCTAGCGCTTGAAAGGCCATCATTTCGCCAGCTGGTTTTCGTGACGGGTGTGCGCAATATGGTGGTGGACCTGCTCCCGGCGCGTCTCGGTGAACTGGTATTCGTGCTGATGCTGAATCGGGGTTGCAGGGTACCGGTTGTCCGGGGTCTGGCTGTGCTGACGATCAGCCTGGTGGCGGACATTCTGATCCTCGTGCCAGTGATCCTGGTGATGGGTCTTCTGCCGCTTGCTCTGACCGGCCTGACGCCGGGGCTCATTCCAGCCGGGTTCGCCCTCTGTGGGATGACTGTGGCTGCGGTAGGAATTGCCTGGAAAGGGCTGCCCTGGCTCGCGACCCAGCTCGATCGCCGAGCGCCGGACCGACTGCGACGGGTCGTTCAGTTCCTTACCGACTTCAAACAGGTTCTGGATCAGTGCCTGCAGCAGCGTATCCTCATGCGATTGCTGCTCCTTTCGGTGGTACTTCGGTTTCTCAAGTACTACGGACTTTACTTGTTGTTTACAGCGGTGACCGGGTCCGCTGGCCTGACAGTACCCGCTCTGAATGCGCTGCAGTCACTGGCAGCGCTGGTCGCCTCGGAGGCTGCTGCCAGCCTGCCTATTCCCGCCTTGATGGGTTTCGGTACTTACGAGGCAGGCGGGTTTCTGGTGCTCACATTGCTGGGGTATTCGGCAGTGATGTCTCTCATCACGATGTTGACCGTACATATTGCCGCCCAGGTGGTTGACTATCTGCTCGGTTGTGGTTGCCTGGCGCTGTTTTTTCTGATTGTCCCGAGACAGGTGCGGCCGGCCGGTTCAAAGTTTCTCACGGCCCGCGTTTTCCAATTTCGGTATTGGGCACTGGTCTTTGCCGGTGCCGTGTTTGCGGTCGGCCTGGTTCTGATCATTGGGCAGTATGACCGAGTGCAGAAGGGCCGCTCCCAGTTGCCACCACCGGTTGGGCAAGCCGTCGTTCGACCATTGGAATCGCTTGTTTCAGACTGGACAGACCAGGATCTGCCCCGCGGCTGGATGGTCTGGAGTTCCAACCGCTTCGGTAACCACGACATCCTCCAAATGCACCTTCCGAATGGCAGAATCACACGCCTGACACAGCACCCGCACAGCGAATATTTCCCGCGCATTTCACCCGATGGCCGGCAGCTGGTGTTTGCAAGGTCCCGTGAAGCCTGGGTGTCTCAGCGTGATCCGGTACCCTGGAACGTGTTTCTGCTGGACCTGGAGTCGGGGCGTGAACGACAGCTTGCCGAGTTCGCGACCTCACCGACCTGGTCAGAGAATGGTGACCGGGTCTACTTTCAACGCGGAACAGACGAATTCGTGGAGCTGGATCTGGCGAGCGGGCGCGAACGCGTACTTTATCGGGCCGGGGAGGGGAGGATCCCCGCACGGGTCGAGTTCTCGAGACCATCGTACAACCTACGTCGCACACAGATGGCGGTTACCTGGCGCGGAGCCAGGCGTATGACGGTGACTGTAGGTCTGGACGGAAACCTGCGGCCAATCGGTCAGGGCTGCCAACTGACCTGGGCACCGGATGGCGGATTCTTGTACTGGGTAGATCACGGCGGTCTGATGCAGAACCGGATTTACAAACAAGCTCGCGGAACAGATGAGGCTCGGCCATGGCTGGATCTGCCAGTGCCCTACAGTCACGAGTATTTTCCGCGGCTGAGCAGGGACGGGCGCTACCTGGTGCTGGGGGCAAGCCGCGGTGGTCACGAGCACGATGTGGCGGACTACGAGATATTTCTATGGCCGGTCGGTGCTCGTCCTGAACGAGCAATTCGTCTGACCTGGCACACCGGGAACGATAGTTGGCCGGATCTTTTTCTTCAGTGAACATCCCTTTGGGCTACAGGTAGCCTTGCGTACGATACCATTTGGCTGTACGTCGCAAACCCTCGTCCAATCCGACCTTCGGTTGGTAGCCGATCTCGCTGCGGGCCCGGGAAATATCAAAGGCTCGATTCTGTCGATACCAGTCAACCCGTCGCGGAAAGATCGGTGGGCTGATGTGCAGTGGCCGGCAGGCTTTCTCGAACACGTGTCCGGCAAGCCACAGTGGCCAGAATGGATAGTGCGGTGTTCTGGCTTCGACACCGAGTGCTTTGGCGACGCGGTGTACAAGTTCTTCAACACCGATATATTCCTGGTCGGCGATCAGGTAGGTCTGTCCATCGCCGACACCGTCGTACGTCAGCGCCAGTAGGGCGTCCACAAAGTTGTCGATGTACAACGGGTGGTAAAGCGCCTTACCGCTTCCAAATATAGGAAAACGACCCCGGGCGACACGCCGAAAGATCATGCCAAACCGTTCCGGGTCTCCGGGGCCGTAAATCGCGGCCGGCCGAACGATCACAGTGTTCAAGCTGCGTTGACCAAATTCATTGACCAGCGGTTCGGCTTCGTACTTGGTCTGCTGGTAGTAATCGGCCGCGGCAATGGGTGCATTTTCATCAGCTGGCGGATTCTTGACGTTGCCATGAACCCCGCAGGTGCTGCAGTAGATCAGTCGCTTCACCCCGGCTTTTTCCGCCGCCTTGAGAACGGTCTCGGTACCACCAACGTTGACCTGGTGATAATAGCTGTTGGGTACATTCAGTTCCCGAAAAGCAGCCGCGACATGGTGGACGACTTCCACCCCCTGCATGGTTTTGTTAACAAGAGGCTCGTCGGTCACGCTGCCAATCACCACCTGGGCGCCCCATTGGCGGATCTCTTCAGTGCCTAGACCTTCCTTGTAGTCCAGCGCGATGGTCTCGTGACCCAGGTCGACGAGACGCCTGACTAGCGCCTTGCCGGTAAACCCGGTACCGCCAGTAACCAGTACCTTCATTGAACCTCTCCATTCGTATTTGAGTCTTGTTGCCGAATGACCCCGGATCGTATGATCTGTCCATAGATAGACAGGATCAGCTGGCCGGCGCTGTTCAGGGAGTATTCTCCAGCTTTTCGACGATTGCGCTCGCCGATCCGGCGCCGTTCCGTTTCATCGTCAAGCAGCTTCTCGATCCTGTCGGCAAGGTAATGGGGGTCGCTCGACCTGCCGCTCGGCTCCTCGCCCAGCAGCAACTGATTGTGTGCCGTCGGAAACGTGGCGACCGGTAGGCCAGCTGCCATGTAGTGAAGCAGTTTACCGCTGCCTTCACCAGATTCAGAGACCTTCGGATCCACAGCGACATCCGCGGCGAGCAGGTAACGCGGTAGCTGGTCGAACGAAACACGCCCCTCCAGATGAATACGCCCTAGCAACTGCTCTGTGCGGCGGAATACTTCCAGATCCTCGGTGGGGTATCCGACCAGAAGAAAGCAGATATCGTCCCGGCGTCGGGCAAGTTCGAGTACCGTCATTTTCAGGTTCTCGATTCCCTTGATCGGCAACAGGGAGCCGCTGTAGACCACAATCCTGGCATGGTCTGGAAAAGGCAGTTTCACCGGGTGGCGACAATTCGTGTAGGTCTTAACATCGACCCGGTCGTCCAGCAGTGTCAACCTGCGAGCCGGAACGTGGTAATGATCCCGGCACAGCGCTTCACTGTTGGCGGAGGAGCAGAAAATATGCCGGGGTAGCCTGAGCAAGCCGTATTCCAGTAGCCGTAGTGCCGGTTTTAGAATCTGTGCTTTCCACCGGGCGCGGGCAAAGAAACCGTGCTCTTGCAGTTCGCCGACCAGCCCACCCTGGATATCCACGACCAGTGGAATTCGGCGCCAGGCCAGCAGGACACGGACAAGCCAGCCGATCAGCAGTCCCTCGTGCAGGTGAGCGTGAATGATGTCGGGCTTCTGCTGCCGGGCAATCCTGAACGAAAGGGCAAGCAGACGCAGGTCAGCCCGCAGCTTGCCTTTCTGTGGACCAGCGGCAGTTTCGGTGTAACCTGGCACAGCGGTCGCCCGATGAATAGTGATGCCATCGCGGTCATGCCCGTGGTGATAGGTACACAGGATGTTCTGAGCGTTTGTGAGCGCCAGCGCACGGGCAATGCTGAGAATCCGAATGTGGCAACCCCGGTCGGAGAAAAACGGCGTGGGTGCGATGTGCAGTACTTTCAAGTGTCGAGATTCCACTGCTGGTCTGAAACGACCTGAGTATCCGAATCAGCTATTTCGTTGCTCAGCAAATCGACCTCGAGCCGTTGCTGCGCCGCGGACCAGCCGAGCTGTTCCCCCAGGATCTGCGCACAGGTGTTCAGTGCCTCCGGGCCCGGGTCACCCAACGTGCCCAAGTCGGTTCGTCTGAGCACTGCATCTGACAGGTGAATCGCCATTTCCTGGTCAGCTGCATAAAGTAACTCGGCGCCGACGGTCATCCGTTCCGGTGTGATCGGCGTTGCGAGCGCCGGGGCATTTCGGCAGATAGCAGCCAGGTCATCGATGCGGGTTCCGTAGCGCTTGATCAGGTGGCGGGTCGTCTCAGCCCGAAATAGCCCATCGTGTTGTCGGATTTTTTCCTGCTCAAAGTGTTTTATGTCGGCAATGTCGCCGCCGTCAAGCTTGACCGTACGGGTCGGACGGCGACCCACGACCGTACCGGCAGCGAGCTTGTGTTCAACCAGGTCAGCCGTCTGTTCCGCCAGTTGCCTGGCCGTAGTGTATTTGGCACCCAACGCAGTGATCACACCCGCTACGCCATCAGTCCGGGCGTGGTCGATCAACTGGTATTCGCCGGTACCCTGATAAAGCCGGCCATCCAGTTTTCTGGATTGCAAGGGGTAGAATCCGGCAAACGCGTGCAATACGTCTTCGGCTCCCAGCGCTGCCCACGGCAGTGCAGCATTGACGGTGTCCAGTAGCTGGGAAATCTCATCCCGGAGAACGTGCACCGGTTCGCAGGGCGAAGCCGTCTCCTGGTAGCTGGTACCAATCAACGAACGGTCGCGCCAGGGAATGATGAAGATATGCCGGCTGCCCCGGCCGACCGTGCCGTCTGCCTGGAACTTTGACGGTAACGCCATCGCGAAGTCCGGTATCAACGATCGGGTGACGATGTGTGCACCTCGGGCGTAGCCGGTATTGAGCGGGCGACCGTCAAACTGTTCGATCAGATCATCACACCAGGGACCGGTGGCATTGACCGTGACTTTCGCCTCGATCTCAAGCTGGCTACCCTTTTCTACATCGAGGGCTGTCGCACCGGTGACCCGCCCGCCACTGTAGCTGAACCGCTCAAGTGCTGTGTAGTTGGTCAACAGGGCGCCGGCCTGCCGGGCACGCGCAATCACGGCTTGCGTCATCCGTTCCGAGCTCTCCATCTGGCATTCGTGGAGTACCCAGCCACCGGTGATCTGGTCATCGGGGAGGTCGACGATTTCACGCAGTTGCGCAACACTCAGCCCGTAACCCGCTGGTGCCCGGGTCGCCTTGTCAGAAAGAATACGCTGGGTGCCTGCGGCCAGAAGCTGATAGCCCATCATGCCGGCAAACAGAAACATCTTGCTACGCTGCAGAGTTCGGTAGGTAGGAATCAGAAAAGGAACATGGTTGATGAGATGTGGCGCAGCGTGAATGACCAGGGCCCGTTCCCTGGCAGATTCCCGGACCCGGGCGAAGTCGAGTTGCTGTAAGTAGCGAACCCCGCCGTGAAGAATCTTAGAAGAGCGGGAAGAGGTAGCCGCGCCGAAATCGTGTTTCTCTATGAGCGCGACTGATTGACCGCGCAACGCGCAATCCAGTGCCACCCAGGCGCCCGTGATCCCGCCGCCGACAACCAATACATCAAAGCGAGTGGCCGACAGTGTGGCGGGTTCACGGTGAGTCAATAGCGACATATTCGTCCATTCAGATGCAAGACGGCTTTTCCGGTAGACAGGGTCGGACTGGTTGCCGCTCTGCCCGGCCTGGTGGGTGTGGATGATCGGTCTGTTAGTGGGAAAACTCAAACGGCTTTGGATTGATGGTGAGCTGTGCGACCGAAAAAGACTTCAGCAACAGCGATTTTCCAGCCTGGTTTGAGGGGTCGAGCCGGATCCATCCGCATTGATCAATGCCAGCCGCCATAACCAGAGAATTTTCGCCCGTACGAATGTCAGCGGTGACGGATCGAACGGTTTCCCGGGCCACGAATTGGCCGGCAGAATCCCAGAACAGTTGCAGTGTACCGTTGTGATCTGATTCCAGTCCTATCTTCACTATATTGTTGGTAGAAAAAATCTTGCACAGCTTTGGTTTGAACAGGATCTGTGCATCGTCAGTCTGGGTCGTGATTGACCACCCGGCCGGTGTGACCTTGAGGGAGAGGTTTTCTACACGCTTGACCATCGCTGTGTTCGAAAGGTCAACGGCGTTGAATCCACCCACCCGGATTGCCTGCGCCGGCGGCCAATAGAATGGAACGATGAACCGGGCCAGTGCATCGATATGGACCAGTGCGATCACTGCCACGCTGAGCCAGGGCACCAGTGCCACCCGGATGCCGCGTAGCGGATCTCCAAAAGTCACCAAGGGCCACCAGAACCGCATCCGGCATGAGCGCTCAATTGCCTTGACCGCTGAGAAAAACAGTAGCAACGGGCAGAATAGGATCGGCAACAGGTATTTGCCCTGCACCTGAATCTCCGAGGTCAAATTGTAGCGGGCATACATGATGAACTGGAATACGATAGCACCGGTCAGGATTGTCTCGAACGCCAGCCGTCGTCCGGAGTCGTCACCGGTGGCCCAGATCAGGCGCCAGCCCGTTACGATTAGCCGGAGCAGAAAATACACCAGAGCCGTCCCGACCACGCTCATGTAGAGGGCGTATTGGGGTGCCCCCAGTTTGAGCCTCAACCAGTCGAGATTACCGATCGCCGATATTAGGGACTCACCGACAAAACTCTGGTAGTTGCCGATGATCAGTCCGAGAAGGGTGACACCCTCGGCGCCGAAACCCCGTATATCTGATGGCTGTAGTCGCTGGTGTTGCTCTGCGAGTTGCGCTGATATGTTAAACAGCAACGGGTCGGCCCAACCATAGTGGTAGACGTTGAAAACCAGCCACCAGCCACCGCCGGCGAAGAGACCCAGCAGGAACAGGAGGATCAAGCTGGTGAACGGTGGTTTTTGGGATCGGGCGAAGAAAGCCAGCGCAATGCCTGCGAACGGCAGGAACAACCAGGCGGTGAACTTGGACAGGATAACGAGACCAAAAGCAAGGCCAGTCAGCAAAGCGATTCCCCTGCCGGGCCTGTTTGTGACGAGCCGGATCAGGCAGTAGATCAGCAGGCTGACTGAGAAGATCGCTGCACTGTCGTCATTCAGGTGTGAAGCGATGAAGGTGAACTGGGGCAACAGTCCAACCAGCAGAGCAGCACAGGCAGCGTACCAGGTGTTCTGAAAATAGCGCCGGGTTCCACAAAATATTACGCTTACGGTCAGTGCACAGAGCAAAGCAGAGCCGAAGCGAAACAGGAAACGACGATCAATTCCCGACCAGTCCAGAGCATGAGCAACGATTGCTGCGGTCAGGTAGGACAGCGGTGGCCTGAGAGTGCGGGTCGAACCGTACACCGTGAAATGCAGTTTTTCTTCATCCTCTGGCAGTACGGCAAGATGGCCGTGCTGGTAGATGAAATCAGCACCATCGTAATGGGCCGTGTAATCGGGTCCGGCGCCATACGGCAATAACAGTGAGCCGCTGACGTAGTAGGACAGGAAAGCGAGGAAGACGATGAGAACGCCGACGCCGTTGGTTTTCTCGTCGTTCTTCACGAGTATGCTGTTATTGTCCGCTAGCCTATCCGTGGTTCGGGGAACTGGCCGCGTGTCAGAACGATGCCTCGAGTGCAGTCATGAAGCTCATTTCAGATGGTGCAGAGAAGTCATGTAAAGGTTCAGTTCGGTAGGCAAGATAGGTCAGCAGGCGAGTTTTGCGGTTCAATTTGACTTGGTAGAAGAGTTCCAGTGAACTCTCCGACCCGCTGGGGACCAGGCTGGTCCGGCGCACCTTGCGGTGAATCTTGCCACCGGTGTCGCGGGCAAAGGGTACGGACACCTCGACACTGCCTGCGCGTGTTCGAAGCGGCTGCGCCCAAGCGATTCCATACGCGTCTTCGGTGTTCAACAGATTGCGTCCGACCAGACCGATGCCCCAGGCGTTACTGTGCAAACGGGTGAAATCATGCAGCAGGCTGTTCTGTCGATCGTCAACATCAGTCAGGCCTTCGGTGTAGCTTGCCAGCAGCGCCCAACCAGTACCCAATTCCAGGTATCCGGAAAGGCTGGCAGACAAACTGTCTGCAGCGTCTACGCTGAGTGCACCATCGGAGGCGCCGCCGAGAAGATTCCCATCCTCTTCCAGCAGTGCCAGGCGCAGGTTGATGCCCCACCGCTCCTGGCGGTAGCTACCGTGCACCGCGGCGCTTTGGCTCTCCAGGCCGTAGTTGTGATCGTTCTCTAGCGAAGCAAACGACAGGCCTGTCTGCCAGTGTGATGTGGGTGCGTAACTTAACGCGCCGTGCAGGCCTTCAGAGGTATAGCCCTGCAACGGTCCATCGAAGGCATCGCTCTGAAAGGACAAGGTATAGGGTGTTTTGCCAGGTTTTGCTGGGATCAGGCTGTAGAACTCATCGGGACGGCTGTTGTATCCCAGAGCATAACGATAGCCGTTGACCTGAGCTCCAGTGATGACCATACCGATCGATTCGGAGTGAAGGTCATCGAAAATGTTTTCTACCTTGTTGTCCCAGGTGCCGTGTGTTCTGGAGGTGACATAGCGGGCAGAAAGACGAAAATCGCTCCGCTTAATCAGGGTTTCGTCGACTGTCTTGTTGTCCAGTCCTTTGAGAACAGAACCTGCCGAAACACCCGGATCACGGATCGTCACCCGGGTCTTAAGATCCAGTTCATAGGTTCGGCCATACTTGTCCAGTACCAGGGTGTTTTCCAGATCGTCGTTGTTCTGCAACAGCGCATAACCAGCACCGCCGACCACCAACGCGGCAAGCGCCACACCGGCGCCAGAGCCGCTACCTCCTGAACTGTTTTCATTGTTGTTGGAGCCACCTTCTTCCTGCTCGCTTTCCGAACCCGAGCCATCGTTGCTTTCAGTGTCTTCATCAATATTTTCGTCATCATCGGTGTCGTCTTCGGTCGGGACTTCAATCGCCCCGATCGGGCTCAGTGCCGCCTCGATGTTGAGGGCACCTACGCCCGTCTCATCATCGACGCCCGAGGTATGCAAATCGGTCGCTGTTTCCTTCAGGATCTGAGCCACTTCGTGATTTGTCAGGTGCGGTGCGTAGGCCCAAATCAGCGCTGCTGCCGCTGCGACCTGGGGCGCCGCCATTGAAGTGCCACTCACCCGGTAATAAAAATCATCTGCCCGGTTACCCGCGACGGTCACAGATTCCCCCGGGGCAGTGATGTAATTGTCCGCGACGCCGAGGGCGCCATTGCTGAAGATCGAACGTTCAAAACCATTGTGTGAACCGACCACCAGTGCGGCATCACCGAGGAGTGAAAACAAGCTGCCGGGGCTTGTGGGTGTCGCCGTACCAAAATTACCCGCTGGAGCGATGATCATCTTGCCATTGGCGACAGCGACTTGAAGCGATGCGAAATCTGCCGCGCTCAGTGGCGTGTCGACGGCTTCGATCAGGATAATCTTGACGTCGGGCCGGCTGTTCGCAAAGTTGACACCGGCCGCTATCAGGCTGCCGGTCGTCTGGGCATTCATGTCTGCAATCTTGATAGGTAGGACCCTGGCACTGGGGGCGATACCGCCAATGCCGGTCGCGTTCCAGTTACCAACAATAACCCCGGCCGATGCGGTGCCGTGTCCGTCGGTTACAGAGTCGTCGTCGTCGTGTGGTTCGTCGTCATCGTTGACGAAGTCGTAACCGCCCTCGACCACAGTGCCAAGAATATCCACATGGGTCGACAGAATGCCGGTGTCGAGGTCAGCAACCACCACACCTGAGCCCAGCAGACCCGCTTCCCACGCCGGGGCGACACGGATGCCCTCAAGGTAGGTATTGAGCGAGTATTCCGAGGAACTGATATCTGGCGCCGCGTCTGCCCGGCTGGTCGCAACCAAGACAGAAACTGTCACTAGCATAGCAAGGGCGGCTCGGTTGAAGCTGAAGTTCATGACTAATTGATGAGAGCTGATACCGACCGGATCTGCAACGAAGAACCGTGAGAAGAGCATTTAAAGCTGAAAAGGGCGTGTGACCTTACCTTTTCTGGTCCTGCGATTCAACCGTATCCGATGCGCCAACTGGGGGGTAGATGTCTCCCGCCCGGTTTCAGGATTTATCGCTGCGTCGGTGTTTTGAATGGCGTTGCTGGCTTTTATTACGGCAGTTTATGAGCGACGCTTTGCAGGCAAGGTAAGCCAGTGGAGAGTATTTTAACGTATCAGCTGTATAATCGCCGCGCGATGTCGGCCCGCGGATTGGCAGGTCTGGCTTCGTAAACAAACCGGGCGGGTGCTTGTTGGCCTGATGATTAAGCCGCTGAGCGCCGAGCAGAACAATCCGATGTTGCCGTGGAGTGATGATGGCCACCGAGAAGCTTTCGCCAGAGGTCCAGAAGATTCAGGAGACCGTGGTCGGCATGTACTCGGAAAATCCCTGGCCGCTCAACCGTGAGACAGACGAGGAGATGGGTTGGCGACTCAAATGCCTGGGTATCGTTCCCGAGGATTACCAGAACAAGCGTGTCCTGGAAATGGGTTGTGGCACGGGTGAATATGCTCTGTGGTATGCCAAGAATGGTGCGGCTCAGGTCACCGGCATCGATCTGTCAGATGGATCATTGGCCATCGCGCGCGAGCGGCAGCAGGAAATGGCAGCGGACCATGTCGATTTTCGCAAGATGGATATCCTGAACTGCGATCTGCCGACTGATTACTACGACTTCAGTTACTCGGTTGGGGTTCTGCACCACACGGGTGACCCACTGCGTGGCTTCAGACACCTGGTCCGGACCACCCGGCCGGGTGGAATCGTCATGGTCAGCTTGTACAGCAAGTACAGCCGGCGTCTGCTTCGCGCCAAGCAGCAGACCTGTAAAATGCTTGGCGGTGATGACATTGACAAACGCGTGGAGTGGGGCGAAAAACTATTTTCTGGAACCTTACGGAAGCTGGACAAGCGGTACCATGGCCTGAACACCAAACAGATCGCCTATGATATTTTTGGCTTCCCTCATGAGTCTCTGCACAGCGCCGGGGAGGTCCTGCGGTGGTTCGATGACAACGCGGTAGACTATAAGGGGTCCTTTGCTCCGCTGCGGATACAGGATTACTTTTATGCATTCTCGTTGCCTGAGTATGCCGTGTTTCGCTCAACTTTCAGCGGTTTTCCGGTCATGCGGTGGGTAGCCGATCTGATGGACATGGTTTCCAAACGGATCATCGACTCAGAGTCGAGCATTGTTGAATTTCCCCGCCCGGGTGCTCTATCACGTTGCCTGTCACAGACCATGTGGATACCGTTTGGATTGCGTTTCAACTGCTTCACTATGGCTGGGATTAAACGCGACTGATTGCTCGTGCCCGGTCTTTCCAGGGCGGTTTGTCTAGGTGTAGCGCCTCAAAGCAAAGACGACTCCCCCAAGTATCCCCTGTAACAGGGAGAATCCGTAGGCAATCAGACCAACCAGAAGACTCTGTTCTTCCGCTACACCGTATTGTGAAAAAATAAAGACGAAAATCGCTTCCCTGACGCCGATCGCGTTGATCGAAATCGGCACCATCATGACGAACACGGCGATGGGTACGACCAGGAACATCGATTCGATCGGAATGACTATTCCCACGCTGCGGGCAAGCAGCGTGTAATGCAGCACCACGTTGATTTGGAGGAGTACGGATAAACCAAGAGCGTTCCGCAGCGCTCGCCTGTGGCGGGCATACACTTTGAATGACGCCATAATCTTCTTGAGAAACCCAGTGATGTTGCCAGCTAGAAAACGCTCGGCCAGTCGCACCAGAGTTTCCCCCGTGCCCGGCCAGAACATCAGGTAACACAAAAGGATCGTTCCGATTGCGATCAGGATCACCCACAAGGTGACGAAAGGCAGGCCGGCCGCGATCCCCTCGTCCAGCATAAGGGCGACAGATGCAAATCCGAGCAGCGCGATGACACCCAGGAACCGGTCGACGAAGACCACGGTAAAGGCGATGGATTTGCTGCCGACGATCCGCCAGGAGTCGTACATGCGGACGACGTCACCGCCGACTGTCGAAGGCAGAAAGTTATTGAAAAAAATGCCGACCATGAAGGACCTGACCAGCTGCGGTACGGTTGCGTCCGAGCCCTGTGAACGAATCAAAGTGCGCCAACGGAATGCTGTCAGCACATAGCCCAGGAAAAACATGGCGAAGGCGACCACCAGCAGAAAGGGATCGGCCGCCGAGAAATTGACCCACACCTGTGGAAGGTCAACCCGGCTGGTGATCCAGAGAATCAGGGCAACCGAGACCGCCAGCTTGACGATCAGCAGCGTTCGAGCTTTGTTGGGCATGTGCGGGAGGGTTCCGGTTCAGTCTTCTCCGCGTCGACCAACCGGACGTGCCGGTACCCCGGCCACCGTGGTTCGCGTATCGGTCGACCGTGTAATCACCGCACCAGTGGCACCGATGCTTCCCGACCTTACGGTTACTCCACCGAGCACCGAGACGTTGGCGCCGAGCCAGACATCGTCTTCGATCGCGCAGCCACCGTCATCTTTGATACCCTGGTGTGATATCGGCGTATCGGTACGTTCCGTGTTGTAGTTGCCACCACCTACCAGGTAACAGCGGGGGCCCATGATGACGTCGCAGCCGATCGACACAGGACACTGGTTGGCTGACTGGATGATCGTGAATGCGCCAATCCCGGTCCGCGCACCGATTGAGACCCGGCCGTCCTTGCAGGAGATCATGACACTGTTTGAAAGGATCACGTCGTCACCGATGGTGATCGTGCGATGGTCGCTCTGGCTCCTGGCGTCAAGCAGTACACCATCACTCAGTACGATATCGTTCCCCAGGCTGATCCGCCCCGGGTGCCGAAGAAGAATGTTGGCCCCAAACACCACGCCGTTGCCACACTGTTCGAAAAGCTTTGGCCAGAACAGTTTACGCAGCGCCAGGCCGACAGCACCCGGGACGGGTGACAACCAGACACAGAATTCGTAGTACAGCGTCGTCAGCAGCCGCGATGAGCCGACAATTACATCCTGATATTTCTTGAAACCCGATCCATTGGCCGTCACGGCCTCATGGGTTTTTTGGGGTCGTTGTTGCGAACCGGCTGGTTCCTGATTCACGGTATTGCCTTGAACGGGGTTGTTACGTTGGTTGTGTTGCAGATACCCTCGGGCCGAATTCGAGACCTTAAAGGCGATGGTTTGAGCCGTCGATCAACAGTCGGTCTGAATACGGAACGCTGATGGTGACAACCGCTTGTCCGGGGTCAGTTCCCGAGCGAGAAGCAAAGGTAGGAAACCTGACCGATCGGGCCTGCGGTAGCACTGATTCAGCCGACAGCCGGCGTCTCGAAGTCGTTTCGCCGTGTGGCTGGCCTTGGTGGTTGAGCGGTTATGACCGCAGGTGCCTTTGCCGGGTCAGACGCTGTTTCACCGTTGAATTTAGGCACGGGTTCTGGAAGGTCATCACGCCTCGAGGCAAGCTGCGCGTCGCCCGGGGATACTGGACCGGTGGTCGGCGGGGTTGCTGTGCTTGCGGTGATATCGGGTTTTGGACTTTCCTCTCGATTACGGGCAGACCGGGGGCGAGGCTTTCTGTTTCTTTCCCGGGGTTGTGCTTTGGAACTTACGGTTTCAGGTTGCACCATCAGCGCGTCGGAGATCTCTTTTCTCGTCAAGCTGTGACCGATAAATGCCTCGATGTCCATCAACGAGAACGCGTGGTCTTCGCAGGCGAAGGAGATCGCGTGGCCGCTGGCACCAGCTCGGGCAGTGCGGCCCGTTCGGTGGACATAGTCTTCGGGATCCTGCGGCAGGTCGTAGTTGAACACCTGGCTGACGCTCGGGATGTGCAGCCCCCGGGCCGCAACGTCCGTTGCCACCAACACCTGGCAGCGCCCCTCGGTGAACTCCTTGAGTAACTTTTCCCGTTTAGGCTGCGGAACATCGCCGGATTGAACCCCGGTCGAATAACCATGGCGCCGAAGGCGTTGCCCCAGCCGGTCACAGGTCACCCGGGTATTTGCGAACACCAATACCCTTTCACCCTGGGTCTTAGCGATCAGTCCAAGCAGCAATGGAAGCTTCTCGTTGTTCGCAGGGTAGTACACCTCTTCGATCAGTCGATCGGCGACGGGGGTATCCGTTTGGATTTTGACCTCTGTGGGATTGTTCATGTGCTCGTAGGCCAGCTCGTTAACCCGTAGGGAAAGTGTTGCCGAGAACAACATGTTCAGCCGGGTTGATGGTCCTGGCATTCTGCGCAACACGAACCGGATGTCCTTGATAAAACCAAGATCAAACATCCGGTCGGCTTCATCCAGCACCACGGCCTGTACCCCTTTGAGATCAAAAACACCCTGCTTAAAATAGTCGATCAGGCGGCCAGGTGTGCCGATGAGAATGTCGACGCCTTTGCTGAGGCTTTCGCGCTGCGAATGATAGCCCGTGCCCCCGTAGACCAGCCCGAGTTTCAGGTCGCTGTGTTTCCCCAGCACCTCGGCGTCCCGGTAGATTTGTATGGCGAGTTCCCGGGTCGGGGCCAGGATCACCGCCCGGACACTGGTGGATTGGTGAGTGTCCAGCGGAGGGTTTGTCAGCAGTCGGCTAAATGTGGCCAACAGAAAGGCAGCGGTCTTGCCGGTGCCCGTCTGTGCCTGGCCGGCAACATCCTGTCCGGTCAACAGCAGGGGCAGTGTTTCGGCCTGGATAGGCGTACAGTGTTCAAATCCTGCATCTTCAAGCCCATGTAGAAGCGTTGGGTGCAGGTCAAATTCGGAGAACTTTTTGTTGGTTAAATAGGTGGCGTCTTTCATGTTGCCTTATTTTTGAAGTGTGTCGTTTTAAGGACAGCTATTGGTAGAAACAGTCAGCTTCCAGGTCGATAAATCTTGTAATGCAGGGTGGCGGCGAGTGGTGACTGGGGGCATTCGCGCTGAATCGTATGCTAAGTTGATCCCCATACCGTGTTGCAGCAATCGGCATTGCGTGAAATTGCTTCTTGCTTATAGGGGTGGAGTTCTGGTAAAAAGCCGTTATCGGGTTGGAATCAGACGCCTCTGAGAGGCTTTATACTGAGCACCCGGCGGGTAATGAAACAGGGCGAACNCGTGAGTATATCACAGGGCCCCTGNACCCCTTTCCCCGACACAATTTTCTTCCCGTTAATGTAACGATCAGGAGTATAGTTTTTTATGTCCGACAATATCGTCCACGTCAGCGATGACTCATTTGAACAGGAAGTACTACAGTCTGACAAACCTGTGCTGCTGGATTACTGGGCTGAATGGTGCAGCCCGTGCAAGTCCATTGCCCCGGTACTGGAAGAAGTCGCGGACGAATATTCGGAGAAGATGACGGTCGCCAAACTCAACGTGGATGACAATCCTGCAACACCGCCGAAGTACGGTATCCGGGGCATTCCGACCCTGATGTTGTTCAAAAACGGTGCTGTCGAAGCGACCAAGGTCGGTGCGGTTTCCAAAGCCCAGCTGACCGTTTTCATCGATGAGAATCTTTGACCTTGAAAACCCACTGGCATCGGGCTGATCCAGGTATCTGGACGCGAGACCGGTGATAGTGTTAGATTGAAACCAACAGGCCAGAAGCCAGACCTGCTTACCCCAACACTGCCTTCCAACTGAATTTCCCCAACACCGGCGGTTCGTGCCTAGCCGGAAACCGTCTGGCCGGGACGGTACGACAACCGCATCNGCCAGACCGCTAAACCCTGAGATCAAGCCATGTCTTTAAGCCTCACTGAACTGAAAGAAAAAACACCAACTGAACTGGCCGAGGTGGCCCGTTCGCTGAAACTCGACAGTGCCACCCGGCTACGCAAGCAGGACCAGATTTTTGCCATTCTGAAGTCCCAGGCAAAACGCGGAGAGAAAATCAAGGGCGAAGGTGTGGTGGAGATCCTCCAGGACGGTTTCGGGTTCCTGCGCTCTGCCGGCAGTTCCTACCTCGCCGGTCCCGATGACATCTATGTCTCGCCCAGTCAGATCAGGCGCTTCAGCCTGCGGACGGGCGACACCATTACCGGATTGATCAGGCCACCGAAGGATTCTGAGCGTTATTTTGCGCTGCTTAAAGTGGAGACGATCAATTTTCAGGCACCCGAGGAAGCAAGGAACAAAATTCTGTTTGAGAATCTAACACCTCTGCACCCGGACGAGCGGATTCGCCTCGAAAAGGAAGACGGGGAGAATGGATCCTCGGAAGCACTGACAGCCAGGGTAATAGACCTGGTGTCGCCGATCGGTAAGGGTCAACGGGGTCTATTGGTGTCGGCACCAAAGACCGGTAAGACTGTCATGCTGCAACAGATCGCCCACTCNATCACCGCCTCAGAGCCGGAATGTATATTGATGGTCCTGCTCATTGATGAGCGACCGGAAGAGGTTACGGAAATGGAACGCACCGTTCGTGGTGAAGTCATTTCCTCCACCTTTGATGAGCCGGCCTCGCGTCACGTCCAGGTGGCTGAGATGGTGATTGAAAAAGCCAAGCGGCTGGTGGAGCATAAGAAAAACGTCGTCATCCTGCTCGATTCGATCACCCGATTGGCCCGGGCTTACAACACTGTGCAGCCGGCATCGGGCAAGGTGCTGACCGGCGGTGTGGACGCAAATGCACTGCAGAAGCCAAAACGTTTTTTCGGTGCTGCGCGAAACATCGAAGAAGGCGGTAGCCTGACCATCATTGCGACGGCCCTCATTGACACCGGCTCGAAGATGGACGATGTCATTTACGANGAGTTCAAGGGTACGGGCAACATGGAGATTCACCTGGATCGCCGTATCGCTGAGAAACGAGTTTACCCGGCTATCATCATCAGCCGGTCAGGGACACGTCGCGAAGAACTGCTGACTGATCCAACTGAACTNCAGAAGATCTGGCTGCTGCTGAAGCTGNTGCACCCGATGGATGATCTGGAGGCCATCGAATTTCTGCTCGACAAGCTGCGCGCCACCAAGAACAACGCGGAGTTTTTCAAATCGATGAACCGCTGAGCCGGCTTGCCGGGCGCTGGTGATTCGAATATTATCGCGCCCCCGATCCGCGCTCTGTAACATTCCGGAGATCAGTGACATGAAGGCTGACACCCATCCTGCCTACGAGGCTATCGAAGTCACCTGCCAGTGTGGCAACACATTCTCGACACGCTCGACGCTGGGCAGTGATCTGCACGTCGAGATCTGTTCGGCCTGTCACCCGTTTTATACCGGCCAACAGAAGATCATCGACACAGCGGGTCGGGTCGGCAAATTCCAGAAGAAGTACGGCAGGTAAGCACCAGACCTTTCAGGTCTTTGCCGCAATTCCCCAACGCTCCGGCCCGGCGATCTGAGGGCTGCAACGGTTCTCGCATGACACAGCTCGCGCTGTGCCTGTTTCTCGCCTGCTGGTCCAGCCTCTCTCTGTCTGCCGATAGCCGACAGGTGCAGGTACGTTATGTGATTGACGGNGATACCCTGGTTCTGGACAGTGGCGAGACAATCCGTCTGGCAGGGATCAACACACCGGAGCTAGGACACGGTGATCAGCCGGACCAGCCGCTGGCCGCAGAAGCAACCACGGCCCTGCGCGCGCTGGTCGGTGAGGGCACTGTGGTACTCGAGGAGGCGACGGAGCGAGAGGACCGTCACGGCCGCACGCTGGCATACCTGGCGACGATCGACGGCCGAAGTATCCAGGCCCAGCTGCTCCGCGAAGGTCTCGCCAGTGCAGTCGCAGTGTCTCCCAACCTGCGCCACCTGCGTTACTATGCTGAGGCGGAGAGCAATGCGCTGACCCAAAAGCGCGGCATTTGGGGCCTGCCTTACTATCGCGCCCGGGCGGCAGGATCAAAAGCCGCCAGTCGGGGTGGTTACACTTTCGTTTTCGGCGAGGTTCAGCGGATCGAGATCAGCGACCGGTGGTTCGTGTTCACTGTGGCGAAACACTTCGTGATCCTGGTCCCGCGTGCCGACTGGACGCGCTATTTTGACTATCCCCCCTGCAGTCTCGACCGGGCACAGATCGCCGTCAGGGGCTGGGTCTCGACCCGGGGTAAGCGCAGCCGGGTGGTGATCAAGCACCCGTTCATGCTGGAACGCTGTGGCCGCGACCCGGCTGGTTTGTGCCCTGACCGTACTACGGCTCGCCNGGNCTTGCCGGCAGTACAAGCCACGGTGCCTTCTGGCTGATGCTGCATAATCACACCGGTGGTCTGCACCGGGTACNGGCGGGCCTGGTTCGACAACAGACGAGGGTCCACAGCGCCATTCTCGAAGTCGTCTTTGAATCGGCCGGGCAATGGATTCGACGGACCGCAGATGAAACACGATCACGCCGACTCCAGTGACTGATGGTTGGCGTCGTTCGGCAGGAGCTTGTTTGAACACTCGAAAACTGTTGATCCCAATAGCAGTACTGGTGGTGGCCGCAATGGTCGGCTTGGCCGCCGGTTTGTGGTCNCGGCAGCAGGGTCGGGACGCGGAAAACCCGTATGCNCACATTGGCGGTGACTTCACACTGGCCTCGAAAACCGGACCCGTTTCGCTGTCGGCGTTCAGTGGCAAGGTCGTGCTGCTGTTCTTTGGCTACACCCACTGCCCGGATGTGTGCCCGACCGAGCTCGCTAAAATGCGGGCCGCCTTCGATGATCTGACACAAAGAGAAGCCGAACAGGTCTTCGGGATTTTTGTCAGCGTGGATACTGAACGAGATACTCCGGAGAAGGCGAGTGACTATGCCGCCTTCTTCCACGAACGGATCATCGGACTAACTGGCAGTGCCGCGGATATCTCGGNCATAGCCAAGCGGTACTTTGCCCTGTACCAGAAAGCCACTAGTGACAACGGTGTGTTGGACTACACCATGGACCACTCAGCNACGATATACCTGATCGGTCCAGACGGCCTCGTTCAGGGGCTGATGCAAAGACCAACTGTCGAAGAGATGGTGCAGGCCATACGCGATGCCCTGTCCGACTGACCGGGAGATGTCACTCGAGGCGTGTGTGACTGCCATCGAACAGCAGCTTCATCAGGCCGGTCTTTACTTCGGGCACGGTACGGATAACGAGCATGACGAGGCTGCCTGGCTGGTCATGATGGCATCGGGTATCGATGTCGGGAGTTTCGAGGACGACTGGCAGCAGACTCTGGTTCAAGCTCAGCTAGAAAAAGTCCGGAAACTGGTAGAAAGGAGAATCAGCAGCCGTCGACCTCTGGCTTATTTGGTGAACCGCGCCTGGTTTGCCGGCCACGAGTTCTATATCGATGAACGGGCCATCATACCGCGCTCGCACATCGGTGAATGGCTACCGGAGCGATTCGAGCCCTGGCTCGACCCGACCGCGGTCTATCGGGTACTTGATCTTTGCACCGGCAGNGGCTGTATTGCAGTGGCACTCGCCCTGGNTTTTCCCGACTCGCGNGTGGATGCCGTGGATCTGTCGGCCGCGGCGCTCGAGGTCGCATTGATCAACGTCGCGCGTCACGAGGTTCATGACCGGGTGCGGCTGGTGCACTCTGATCTGTTCGATCGACTGGAAGACAGGTTGTATGACCTCATTGTCTGTAACCCACCCTACGTCAGTGACCAACTGATGGCAGACCTGCCGGCCGAATACCAGCACGAGCCGGCCCAGGCGTTTGCGGCGGGCGGTGACGGGCTTGACATAGTACGACGACTGCTGTCGAAGGCTCGGCAATATCTTACGGACCACGGTACACTGGTGGTCGAGGTTGGTAGCGCTGCAGCTGCACTCGAGTGTACCTGGCCAGCAGTCCCGTTTACCTGGCTGGCATCGGCGCACGGTGAGTCAGCNGTCTTGGTCTTGACAGCCAGTGAACTCGATCACTACGCCGGTCAATTTCAGCGAAGTTGAGCCTTGCGTCAGTCAGATCTCGATCATTTCGAAGTCGACCTTGGTGGCATCGCAGTCCGGGCATTGCCAGGTGTCGGGGATCTCCTGCCAGCGGGTCCCCGGGGCAAGACCCTCTTCCGGTAGTCCGGCTTGCTCGTCGTAAATAAAGCCACAGATGACACACATAAAGGTCTTAAATTCCATGCCGGGTTTTTCTCAGGCCACAAAGCGCGGCATTCTAACGCATAGGGATCGTCGCAAATACACAAAGAAAGTGATTCAATGTTGCCAGCGATGCTAAGGTCATAAGACTTGAGATACGGAGCGAGTAGATGAAAAATGCCAACCAGCAGCTGTTCGATAGAGCTTTGAAATCCATTCCCGGCGGTGTCAATTCGCCGGTCCGCGCCTTCAAGGCGGTCGGTGGAGCGCCGGTATTTATTGAACGTGCCCAGGGACCTTTGATCTATGACACCGATGGCAATCCCTACATTGACTATGTCGGGTCCTGGGGTCCGATGATTNTGGGTCACGCTGACTCGGAAGTGGTGGCAGCAGTCCGCGAAGCGGCCACCAGGGGTCTGAGTTTCGGCACGCCGACGACTATGGAAACGGAGCTGGCTGAACTCGTATGCGCCAGTGTGGCGTCGGTAGAACAGGTCCGAATGGTCAATTCCGGNACCGAGGCCACGATGAGCGCGATCCGCCTGGCGCGTGGGTTTACCGGTCGGGACAAGGTGATCAAGTTCGAAGGTTGTTATCACGGTCACGCAGACGGACTGCTGGTCAAGGCCGGTTCCGGAGCTCTGACCCTGGGCGTCCCCACTTCCCCCGGGGTGCCGGCCAGCATGGCTGAGCACACGCTGACGCTTGAGTACAACAACCTCGAGCAGGTCGCTGAGGCGTTTGCCGCGTTCGGCGACCAGCTGGCGGCGGTGATTGTCGAACCGGTGGCCGGTAACATGAACTGTGTCCCGCCCGTAGAGGGGTTTCTTGAGGGGCTGAGGGATCTGTGCAGCGGCTCCGGTGCGCTACTGATCTTCGACGAAGTGATGACCGGCTTTCGGGTTGCCGCCGGCGGCGCTCAGGCCTTGTACGGCGTAACACCTGATCTCACCACGTTGGGCAAGGTGGTCGGTGGCGGGATGCCCGTCGGTGCGTTCGGTGGTCGTGCGGACATCATGGCTCACCTCGCACCCATGGGTGCGGTCTACCAGGCCGGCACGTTATCCGGTAACCCGCTGGCCATGGCCGCCGGTCTCGCAACCTTACGCAAGGTGCTGGTAGACGGATTCTATGAGCGCCTCGGTGCCAGGACTGAGTCGCTGGTCAGCGGGCTGCGCGGCGTAGCTGCCAGCACCGGGGTGGGGTTGACCACCAACCGTGTCGGTGCGATGTTCGGCCTGTTTTTTACTGCCGCCGAATCGGTCACCCGGTTCAGTGAAGTGATGGCGTGTGACAGCGAGCGCTTCGGTCGGTTCTTTCACGGCATGCTNCGTTCGGGGATTTACCTGGCTCCTTCGGCGTTCGAGNCCGGTTTCGTCTCTGATGCCCACAGCGACACCGAGATCCAAAGGACGATCGAAGCGGCAGGCCAGGTCCTGCTCTCAATCAGCCGAGAAAATTGAAACACAGAAGATAACGCGGTGGCTCGCCGCGCAAGGCGCGCCGCGTGTTGTTTACGACCATTGCGATGTGGAACAGCACGAGAATCGTCAGCAAAACAAATCCAACNAGCACCAAAACCAGCAGCATCGCGACCAGAAAATAAAGTGTCGTGCTCAATGCAAAGTTGAGCGCCGCGCGCCCGTCGGCNTCCAGCCGTGGTGATCGCNGACGCCAGTGTTGCCACAGCAGCAACGGCAGCCACAGTTGACCCAGCGGCAGGCCTGCGTAGATACCCAGCGCGCTGAGGTGAAGTGCCGGACTCCGCCAGCCGGGTTGCGTCGCCGGCTGAAAAGACTGAACGGGTACGGTCAGCGACCCTCTCGCCAGACCCAGGGCTCCCGTCAGCCCCAGAACCTGGGCGAAGACCAGAATAGACAGTACGGCTGAGAATGCGGGTACCGGCAGAACAGTCCCGTCCCCCCCGGAGATCTTCAGGATGACCAGGCCGGAGGCTATGCCCGAAAGCAGCACCCCGCCGAGTAGAAACAGCCACGGCAGAAACTTCAACGGCGTTGACCCGAGTGCAGCCACGCGAGACCGTTNCCGTGCCGACAGCACAGCATGCAAAACCCAGATCGAGACGGGTAACAGCCAGCCGACCGGAACGGTCGGCGGACAATCAGTCAGTCCGCTGGTGCGACGTCTTCAGCGGCTGGGCCTTTGTCTCGGGTGGTTAGGCTGAATTCAACTCGCTGACCTTCGGTCAGAGTCTTGAAACCTTCACCCCGGATTTCGCGGTAGTGAACGAAAACATCGTCCCCGTTTTCCTGCGCAATAAAACCATAGCCCTTGCGCTCATTGAACCACTTGACGGTTCCTACATGTCGTTCCGACATAACTCCTCCAAACTAGGTTACTTCAAAACCAGGCGTTCAGATCGGAAGATCCTGCTGCCCTGCGCTGCATTCTAACGACCTTGCGTTTGAACGCAAATGTTTATTCAGCCGATCCGCTGGTAGCGTTCGCGCAGAGTTCTGAGTGCCTGGTCGCTTTTTTTGTTGAACCAGTCTTCGATCAGGCGGGATGAAATCGAAATACTGGTCGGCAGTTGGAACTCACCCAGTGCCAGTTTCTCACTGATCTGGTCACGGGTTAGCCAGCGGGCATCTTCGAGTTCGTTGTCGTTCAGGGAGATCGCGTCGCTGCCGGCAGTGGCCGTGTAACCGAGCATCAGGGAGCCGGGGAAAGGCCACGGCTGCGAGGAGTGATAGTGCATGGCAGTCACTTCCACACCGGTTTCTTCGGCGACCTCCCGGACCACGGCCTGCTCGGCGCTTTCACCTGGCTCNACAAAGCCGGCGATGGTCGAATAACGGTTTTCTGGCCACTCGGCTTTGCGCCCGAACAACGCCTGCTCGCCCTTTTCGACCAGCACGATGATGGCGGGNTCGGTACGCGGGTAGTGTTCGCGACCACAGTCGATCTGACTGCACTCAAGCACATGACCGCCCAAGCGGGGCCGAGTGGGAGCACCGCAAGCGCCACAGTAACGATGGTTGTGTCGCCAGATGACCATTGCCCGGGCGTAACTCAAAAGCGCGGCCTGATCCTCGTCAAGAACTGCAGCATAGGTACGCAGGTCTGCGAACTCACCGGCCCNGCTCGACGGTTTGCCTACGATCGCAGCGAAGTAGTGGGTGCCGCCACCCTGCCCAAGATAGACGTGTTCGTCGCAGTGACCAAAGCATTCGTGTAGTTCCGACGGTGCGAGCAGTCCCGCCCTGCAACGGGTTTCCTCCTGGTTGACCAGCACGTTTGTGCCCAGGACCGGCACAAAGCGACAGCTGGGGCTGTTGATGATATCGGCCAGTTGTGCCTCGGCGGGGCGCAGAAAGGTAGCCCGGTCCAGGGTCCGACTGGAAAATAAATTCAATCGGCTGCGTTGCAGATGGTCCATACGCTCGGGTGCTCGGCAAACGGCTGTTCTGAAGACCAAGAGTACTACAGCACGCGAGCCGGCACTTTGGTCACAGACTCACTACGGTTAGAATCTTGATTTGCTGGCGGATCACCCACAGAACGTGCGGGACTCCGCCGAAGGCTTTTCACTCTCCAGGTTTCGAACCCAGAATGCGTCACGAGCTCCGCGACCTGTTGGCTGTTGCCGTTTCGGCACTGGCCGATGATGGGGTGATCCCGGTCGGCAGCGAAGTCGATATTCAGCTGGAGCGAACCCGCCAGCCGGACCACGGAGATTTCGCCTGCAACGTCGCGATGGTCCTGGCGAAGGCGGCGCGGATGAAACCCCGTGACCTGGCAGCCCTGCTACAGACTCGACTGCCAGCCTCTGAACTGATCGACAAAACCGAGATTGCAGGACCTGGCTTTATTAATATTTTCCTGGCCCGAGAGGCTTACTACCACCTGATCGCTACGGTACGTCAGGCCGGTGCAGCTTACGGCAGGAGCAACGTCGGTGATGATCAGCCGATTATGGTTGAGTTCGTGTCGGCCAATCCGACCGGACCGCTGCACGTTGGTCACGGCCGCGGGGCGGCTTACGGTGATGCGTTGGTCAGGGTGCTGAGAGCTGCCGGTTATGCGGCCGCTAGCGAGTACTACATCAACGACGCGGGCCGCCAAATGGACATCCTGGCTGTCAGTGTCTGGCTGCGTTATCTGGAGCTGTGTGGAGAAGAGATCGACTTTCCGCCCAGCGCCTATCAGGGCGATTATGTTTTCGACATCGCTGCTACCCTGCATCGTGATCACGGCGCGGATTTTCAACAGCCGGCAGCCGATCTGATGGATTCACTGCCGGTCGACGCCGACCAGCTACTCGACACTCTGATCAGTCGAGCAAAAAATCAACTGGGTGCCGATGGGTTTAATCAGCTCCANGCACTCGGCAACGACACACTGGTGGACGATATTCGCAACGACCTNGTCCGTTTCGGGGTCCAGTTTGACCACTGGTTTTCGGAGAACCACCTGGTCGCCGATGGTGCTGTGGAGCGCGTCGTACAGACATTGAAGGACAGTCAACACATGTACCTGAAAGACGGGGCATGGTGGCTGCGGACGACCGAATTCGGGGATGAAAAAGATCGTGTCGTGCTGCGGGCCAACGGCAATCACACTTATTTTGCGACCGACATCGCCTACCACCTGGACAAGTTCGAGCGAGGGTTCGAGCAGGTAATCAATATCTGGGGTGCGGATCACCACGGATATATCAAGCGGGTCAAGGCCTCGCTCGCGGCTCTTGGTCGTGACCCGGACGCACTGACGGTGTTGCTCGTGCAGTTCGCGACGTTGTATCGCGGTGCCGAGAAGATTCCAATGTCCACGCGCAGCGGTCAGTTCGTGACCCTGCGGGAGCTGCGCCAGGAAGTCGGCGCAGATGCTGCCAGGTATTTCTATGCCCTGCGCAAGCCAGAGCAGCACATGGACTTCGACCTGGATCTGGCGAGGTCGCAGTCCAGCGACAATCCGGTCTATTACATCCAGTACGCCCATGCCCGGATCTGCAGTGTCTTCCGGCAACTGGATGAAAAGGGTATCACCCCGGAGTTGGAAAGTGCTGATCACAGCCTGCTCAGCGAGGTGCGCGAATTGGATCTTCTGCGTGAGCTGTCGCGTTACCCGGAAGTGGTGGAGACGGCGGCGCGCAGTTATGAACCACACCTGGTCGCGTACTATCTGCGCGACCTGGCTAACGATTTTCACACTTACTACAACGCCCATCCTTTTATCGCTGCCGACGAAGCGTTGCGCAACGCCCGTTTGTCCCTGATCGCGGCCACCCAGGTGGTGCTCGCCAATGCGCTGGACCTTCTGGGTGTAAGTGCCCCGGAAAGCATGTAGAAAGATGATGGGTTCACGGCGCAGACAATCGGCGAACCGGCGCGGCCGGTCAATGTCCGGCTTTGTGATTTTGCTCGTGGGCATGGTGGTCGGTTCGGCGGCCACACTGCTGTACAACGGCATGCAAAGCGGCGATCCTGACCGCATCGGGTCAGGGCTCAAGCANCTGGTGGCGGCNTCTCGCGAACAGGCAGCCAATCCNCAGCCGNCAGCCGCTGTCGCGGATTCCGTGGACCAGCCGGTGCGCACGAGTTTTGATTTCTATACCGTACTGCCAGAGATCGAACGTGTTATCCCGGAGGANGATCTGGCCGAGCCGGACTCGTCAGCCGCAACGCCGGCCGCACAGCCGGTTCAAACGGCGTCTTCTTCGGGTCACTACATGCTGCAGGTGGCGTCCTACAATCAGCAGTCCAAGGCGGACCGGATGAAGGCGCGGTTGGCTCTGGGTGGTTTCGAGCCGAGCATCCAGCGTGTCACGATCCAGGGCCAGGGACACTTTTACCGGGTACAGGTGGGTCCGTTCAACACCGTGAAAGGGTTGGAAAAAGCNAACCGTCAACTGCGGGAAATGGGTCTGAAAGCTCTGTGGCTGAAGGTCTCCAAACGTCCATGACAGGATACGGGGTGACCAACTGCGGGATCTGAAGATCTCGAATCGTGCTGAAGAGGTGCTGCACTGGGTGATTGCAGCGCTGNGGGTGTTTTCTTTATTATTTGAACCATGCATCGCGCCTGTCCCGATCAACCGTACCGGTCGCTGAACCTGTCAAGGAGAACCTTTCTATGGCCCAGACGAGAAGCGGCGGCCATCTGCTGATCGAGGCCCTGCGTGCGCAGGGCACCGACCATGTCTTCTGTGTGCCGGGGGAAAGTTTTCTGGTCGCATTGGACGGGCTTCACGCTGATCAGGCGATCCGTACCGTGGTCTGCCGCCAGGAAGGCGGCGCTGCCATGATNGCCGATGCCTACGGNAAGCTGACCCACCGCCCCGGGGTCTGTTTTGTCAGTCGCGGCCCCGGGGCGAGTAATGCCGCATCCGGCATCCATATCGCTGCCCAGGATTCGACACCACTGGTGATGATCGTCGGGCAGATCGCAAGCAATACGATCGGCCGGGAGGCTTTTCAGGAGATCGACTATGCGGCGATGTACGGCCACACTGCAAAGCGTGTTGAGCAGGTCTTCGACCCGGCACGCATTCCCGAAGTCGTGAGCCGCGCCTTTCACACCGCCGTCAACGGCCGCGCAGGGCCGGTGGTGATCGCCCTGCCCGAAGACATTCTTCGCCAGCAGACATCCGCCGAGCCGCTGGCATCTTTTCATCCTGTGGAACCGGCACCAACAGCAGCGGCCATGGGTCGGTTTTCCGAGATGCTGCACCAGGCGTCGCGGCCGGTGATGATCGTCGGCGGGCGTGGTTGGACAACCCCGACCCGCGAAGGCCTGCAGCGGTTTGCCGCTGACTGGCAGTTGCCGGTCGTTGCCGGGTTTCGTTTCCAGGACTGTTTTGACAACGAACATGAACAGTATGTGGGCGAACTGGGCCTGGGAACCAACCCGCACCTGACTGCTGCGATCCAGGAGTCCGACCTTGTGATAGCTGTTGGTGTCCGGCTCGGCGAATTGACGACCGCCGGTTACAGCCTGATCGATAGCCCGCAACCCCGCCAGCCGCTGGTTCATGTCTATCCAGGCATGGAGGAACTCGGCAGCGTCTATTACCCGGCACTGGCAGTGAATGCCTCGACCNGCCAGTTTGCCGGNGCACTGAGTGCTGTGGGNCCAGCACCGGCCGACCGGCCCTGGTCTGAGTNCTCCAGGATTTTGCGCCAGGGCTATCTGGACTGGACAACGCCACTGCCAGGTTCAGCCGCGGTCAACCTGTCGGAAGTGGTCTGCATGCTGCGCGAAGCGTTGCCGGCCGATGCCATCATAGCCAATGGTGCCGGTAACTACACGGCCTGGGTGCACCGATTTCACCGTTACCGGGCACTGGGTAGCCAGCTGGCCCCGACCGCAGGCTCGATGGGTTATGGCTTACCGGCAGCCGTGACGGCCAAGCTGCTNTACCCGCAAAGAACGGTAGTCGTGTTCGCTGGCGACGGCTGCTTNCTGATGACGGGCCAGGAACTGGCCACTGCCGTGCAGTACCGCCTCGCAATCGTGATCATCGTGGTCAACAACAATATGTTCGGCACTATCCGGATGCACCAGGAACGGCGCTTTCCCGGACGTGTGATCGGTACCGAGTTGGTAAACCCGGATTTCTGTGCCCTGGCCCGCGCTTATGGCGCGCATGCTGAGCGGGTCCAACAAACCGGAGAATTTCTACCGGCGCTCGGCCGGGCACTGGCCGAGCCGCTTCCGGCTCTGATCGAGATCGCCCATGATCCGGACAGCATTTCCCCGACTCGCACCCTCGCTGGACTGCAAGCCGGCGATTGAAGGNAGATCAGTCTGACAGCACGTTGTGCAGGGCGTCGACCACCGTGTCCAGCTGCGATTCACTGATGACCAGTGGCGGCAGTAGGCGGATCACCGTAGGGCCAGCTGGCAAGGCCAGCACACGACGTTGCAGGAGGGCCTGCAGGTAGGGGGTGGCTTTTTCCTTCAGTTCGATTCCGATCATCAGGCCGATCTGCCGCACGTCCCGGACCCGGGTGGGCAACTCGCCGGTGAAACGGCGTAGAAAGTAATCTCCCCTTTCGCCAGCCTTGGCGGCCAGGTCATGTTCCAGCAGAAAGTCGATGGCCGCGAGCGCAGCGGCGCAGGCCAGCGGGTTGCCGCCAAAGGTCGAGCCGTGTACTCCGATGCCGGCTTCAACCCGACCAGAACACAGCACAGCACCCATGGGCACACCACCGGCGATGCCTTTGGCCAGGCACAAGATATCCGGTACGAGGTCGAATTGCTCGCAGGAGAAGAAGGTGCCAGTCCGGCAAAAACCGGTCTGGACCTCGTCGATGATCAGTAGCGCACCGCGCTCATCACAAAGGCGTCTGGCTGCTGCCAGGTAATCCGGGTCGGCAGGCCGGACACCCCCCTCGCCCTGGACCGTCTCCAGCATCACTGCGGCCGTGTCTTCGCCGATCGCGCTATCCAACTTGTCGATATTGTTGAGTGGTACAAAAGTACAACCCGGCAGCAGCGGTTCGAAGGCGTCACGGTACTTGAAGGTCGCACTGAGCGAACCCAGCGTGCGGCCGTGAAAGCCACGCATCGCTGTGACCATTCCGCTTCGGCCAGTCGTTTTGCGGGCCAGTTTGATCGCAGCTTCAGTACTTTCTGAGCCGGAATTGCACAGGAAGACCCGNTCCAGTCCGTTCGGGGCGAGGTCGGCTAGTTTTTCCATCAACTGTCCGCGCTGGTCGTTGTAGAAAATTCCAGGGCAGGTCACCAGGATNTTGGCCTGATGGGCAAGGGCCGCGGCAACAGCGGGGTTGGCATGCCCGGCGTTGGCGACTCCCACCCCGGCAGCGCAGTCGAGGTACTCGTTGCCCTGGTCATCCCACAGCCTGGCATCTTCGCCCCGAACGATGCTGATCCCGCGCCGCGGGTAGACCTCCAGGGCGTGGCGCTCTTCGAGTTCTCGGGCGGTCATCGAATGATCGTCCCGCGACCTGCCAGTGCATCGCGCACCGGGTGGTCGACCCGCCCGTCGGCGATGACGACCTCCCCCGCACCGGTGTCAAAAAGCCGNCGCAGAGCCAGCATCTTGCGTTTCATNCGACCCTCGACCTGCTGTTCGCGTTGTTGAAGTTCCGATCTTGTCATCTGATCTACCACACTGTCCGGGTCGTCCCGATTCTCGAGAAAGCCGGGCGCCTCGATCAACTGCACAATCCGGTCGGCGTGCAGCGCCTCCTGCAGCGTGTTCACAATATCATCGTTCTCCGAATTGATGGCGAAGCCCTGCTCATCGATGATCGGGATGCTGAGTACCGGCCGATATCCCTGGCTCAGCAACAGTTCGAGCAGCGCTGTGTTGACTGACCGGGGTTTACCCGAGAAATCGCGTTTCATGAGCGTTTTGCCGCCTTCCCGGACCCGGATTCCGCGGTTGCGCTGGCCCAGGATCAGCCGCCCATCGAGACCCGTGAGGCCGACGGCATTGATGTCGTGGCGTTGGCACAACTCGACAAAACGCCGATTGCGCAAACCTGCATAGGCCATCATGATCAGATCGATGGCGCTTTCGTCCGAGTAGACACTGGTGTAGCCCGAGACGGATGTGAGCTCCTGTTTCTCAAGACCCAACCTGGCACCCAGGTCGTCGCGCAGNGCGTTGGCGCCCAGAACCACGAGATACTGCGTCTCAAGCCCGGCAAGATCTGCGACGATNCCAGGCAGGTTGATCTGGTTGCCACCTCCGACCTTGATGATGTACATGAGCGGTGTCCGCGGTTCAGAGTGTCTGGATCGTCCGGTTGTCAATCGGCCACCAGCCGGTTTCACCAGGATAAGGTTCGGAACAGACGATGTCCGCAGCGGCNTGCTGGCTGCGATACATCTGGAAGTATGCCGGGTTTTCGTTGTAAAGGGTCGCAAGCTCGGATGAATCGCGACTGGCGATGATCATGTTCATGGCCCGCACGTAGCGGGTCCGCTTCTCGATCACGGCCACGCCTCTCTCAAGTGCCGGTAGACGACCGTCACGGTCGAACCGCTTGATGAAGTTGAAGATTTTCTCAGCACCGATCCGGCCGGCCTCTCGGATACGCACACCCTGCAGTTCGCCGTTGAAGATGAACACCTGTTGGCCATCGAAAAACGGCATGTTGTTCTCCACCCGGATGCCCTCGTCGCGGAACGCACTGCGGGCATGGGCCACCAGCAAGGTAGTGGTACTGAACCGTGACAGGTCGTCTTCCCAGACGGGTCGGATGTCGCGGTAGACCTGCCAAAGGCCATCTTCAAGCCAGNCACAACCCCAGCCGTGCCCCTGGTACTCGGTGCTCGCCTGTGACAGGACGGCGAACCGGTCCAGGTGTGCGGTGATCTGGAACGGGTGCTCGGCACGCACCCACAGCAGTCGACACATCAGGACCGCTCAGACCGGGTGCAGGCCTGGAAACGCCAGCCCCGTGGTTTCCTGGAAACCGTGCATGATGTTCAAGCACTGCACGGCCTGGCCCGCAGCACCCTTCATCAGATTGTCGATGGCGCTCATCACCACCAGGCGGTTGCTGGCGGTGTCGCGCTCNAAGCCGATGTCGCAGTAGTTGGTCCCGGCGAGCAGTTTTGGTTCCGGGTAACGGTGGATGCCGCTGCGTTCTTTGACGATCCGCACGAACGGTTCATCGGCGTAGTCCTCGCGATAGATCTTCCACACCGCCTTCTCATCTAAGGGCTCGGTGAGAAAAATGTGGCAGGTTGCGAGGATGCCCCGCACCATCTCGATGGAGGTCGCTGAAAAGTGGATGGGCAGATCGCCGAGTGACTGATGCATCTCTCCCACATGCCGGTGGCCGGTGGGCCGGTAAGAGCGCACGACCCCACTGCGCTCCGGGTGATGACTGGCGTCGCTGGCGGCATTGCCACCTTCGCTGGACCCGGCCTTGACCTCGATCACGACGGACTCAACCAGCTCGCGACGGGTGAGTGGTCGCACGGCCAGCGTACTGGCAGTAGCGTTACAGCCAGCGCAAGCAACACGATCAGCCGTGCGGATGGCATCGCGGTGCAGTTCCGGCACACCGTAGACAAAAGTGCCCAGCAGTTCAGGTCGCGCGTGCTCGCTGCCGTACCAGCGCTGGTAACTTTGGGCGCTGTTCAGCCTGAAATCTGCACTGAGATCGATCAGTCGCGGCGCCAGTGCCTGGAAGTCATCGATGCTGCCCATGGTGCGGCCGTGCGGCAGGCACAGGAACAGCACGTCACAGGCCGCCAGTTCGCTGAGGGCACAGAACTTAAGGCGTGTCACGCCGCGCAGGTTNGGGTGGGCGTTGTGGACGAATTTGCCGGCAAAGCGCTCCGAGGTGACTTGCTCGACCTGGCACTCTGGGTGAAACAGCAGCAGCCGCAGCAGTTCGCCCCCTGTGTAGCCCGAGCCGCCGACGATGGCTACCCGGATCACCGGGCATTCTCCAGCGCATAGTCGACCACCAGGGCGGGAATGTTCACGCCGGTAGTATCGATGCTGTTACGGAATTCCATGGTGTAGTTGACTTCGTTGACCAGCAGACCCTCGCTCGTCTCGAACAGGTCCACGGCCAGCACGCCACCACCGACCGCCCGGGCTGCAGCCAGCGAGACCTTGCTGAGTTCATCGTTGACGGGGCAGCCAGTGGCCACTGCGCCGCGGGCCGTGTTGGTGATCCAGTGTGGTGAAGTCCGGTAGATGGCCGCAACACACTCGTCACCGACCACGAAACTGCGGATGTCCCGACCCTGTTTCTCGACATATTTCTGGATGTAGAANATCGAGTGGTGGTAGCTGCCGAGGATCGATTTGTGCTCGAGGATCGACTCTGCGGCCTCGCGATCGTTGACCTTGGACAACAGTCGGCCCCAGGAACCGACCGCCGGTTTCAGCACCACCGGGTAGCCCAGCTGGTCGATCGCCTCCAGAGCTGATTCCTCGGTGAAAGCGANACGCACGGGCGGCTGGGGCACAGAGGCTTCNTTCAGGGCCAGTGACGTCAGGATCTTGTCACCGCACACGCGAGACACCTCAGAGGAGTTGATACAGTGAATGCCAGCACTTTCGAGCAGCCGCAGTCCGTGCATGGCGCGCGAGTGGTTGATGCAGCGTTCCAGAACCAGATCGACTTCCAGNCCTGTGTCCAGGTCGAAAATCAGTTTGCGATCATCGAGCATCACCAACTCGACACCGCGCTGACCGAACTCGTCGATCAGGAGCTTTTCCTCCTTTCTGATCAGCGAGTGCAGAAAGCCGATTCTCACTCGCCCCAGTCCTCTTCGGTTTCAGGGGCCTCTGCCAGGGCGGGCGGTTCCAGCGCTGTCACTTCCAGCTCGGAACCGCAGTCGGGACACTCCAGGAGCTCGCCCACGACGGTGTCGGAAGCCAGTGTGATTTCGGCGCCGCATACAGGGCATTCGCTCATAGGGTTTCTCCTGCGCTTGTCGTGTGCCGGCAGGCNCCGGTCTAGAAAAAGGCCCGNGTTCGGGATGGCGGCTTATTCTAGTGTCAGCGAAGCTGCAGGGCGAGCGATGGGGATCGTCTGTGTCAGAGCTGGCAGTTACGTCCAGGCGTTCAGTTGGCCCGGCTGACGTTTCGTCCTGTGGCCACATCTGCTTTAATGCGAGCTGGTCCGAGGGCATGCGCCACGCAGACGGCGAGTGCCCGGGCGCCTTCAGGCAGCGGCCCATTCGACTCGGGCCGATCAACCATTACCAGGATGGGCATGAAATCATGGCCGACACTTTTCTCCAGCAACTGGTCGAGGAGGTCAACCGGTTTGTCGAGGATCGGGACTGGCAGCAATTCCACACTCCCAAGAACCTCTCCATGGCTCTCAGCGTAGAAGCCGCGGAACTGGTTGAGCATTTCCAGTGGCTGACGGCNGATCAGAGCGATGATCTGCCCCGGGACAAACGCGCCGCGGTTGGTGAAGAACTGGCCGACATCCTGATCTACACGATCATGGTAGCCGAAAGGCTCGGCCTGNATCTCGAGGTGGCAACGCGGGATAAGATGGCGCAGAACCGCCGCAAGTACCCGGTCGAGAAGGCCCGCGGCCTGGCTGCCAAGTACACCGAGCTCTGACCCGTTCATGCATACACTGCTCGACCTTGAGCGCTATCCTCTGGACCAGCTGGAGTCACCGCTTGGTCTGGCACTGGTCGAACGCTGTCGCCAGACGCTGGCCCGGCAGGGCATGTTCGACCTTCCAGGTCTGCTGCGGCCTGAAGCNATCCGGCTCAGCCTGGCCCACGCCAGGCCTTTGCTGGCCAGCGCGTCGTTTACCCACAGCCGCACGCACAACGTCTACTTCGAGGANTCCGTTCCCGGCCTGGCGACCGACCATCCCGCCCTGGGAAAGCTCCAGACCACCAATCACACGTTGTGTGCCGATCAGATCCAGGGCAGCGTGTTATGCCAGGTTTATGCCTGGCCGCCTCTGACCGAATTCCTGGCGCAGGTGATGGACAAGCCGGCCCTGTACCCGATGGCTGATCCTCTGGCGTCCGTCAACGTCATGGAGTATCGGGACGGTGAGTCGGCGCTCGATTGGCACTTCGACCGATCCGAGTTCACGATCACGCTATTGCTGCAGGCGGCTGAATCCGGCGGTGCGTTTCAGTACCGGGCTGAAGTNCGCGGTCCGCACGACCCCAATTACGACGCTGTTGCCCAGGTATTGGCCGGCCAGGACCCCNNGGTGCGTACCCTGGCGATCACGGCTGGTACGCTGACTGTGTTCCGTGGTACCAACACGTTGCACCGAGTCACACCGGTCAGTGGTCACAGCCGCATCGTTGCAACGTTGTCCTACTACGAGATGCCAGGCGTCCGTTTCAGCGGTGCTGAGCAGCGCGGATTCTACGGTCGTGAAGCGTAATCGCCGACTGCCCGGATAAAGCGCTTCGCGGATGCCAGTTGACTGGCGGCCACAGACGGAGAACCATTGATGATNCCGGTATTCAAGGATCCCCGCAAGCAGGCTTATCTCAACCCGGCCGGGACCGATAAGCCGCTCAGAAGCCCGCTGCCGGATTCTGTTCTGGAGGCGGCCCGTCGTTACCGCTTGAGCCGCTTGCGAGAACAGCTCGTGCGTTACGACTGTGCGGCCATCCTGCTTTACGACCCAATCAATATTCGCTACGCCCTGGACGTGCCCAACATGCAGCTGTGGACACTGCACAACGCGGTACGTTATGCGCTGGTGTTCGCCGAGGGGCCGGCGGTGCTGTTCGAGTTCAAGGAGGCAAAGCACCTGGGCACTGCGGTCTCGATCGTCGATGAGGTCCGGCCGGCTGTGAGCTGGATCTACATGTCCGCCGCTCAGCACCAGGCCGAGCGGGTCACGGTCTGGGCCGCCGAGATCGACGACCTGCTGCACAACTACAGTGGTGGCAACCGGCGCCTGGCAATTGACAAAGTCGAACCACCAGGCCTGAAAGCGCTGGAAAACCTTGGCATCAGCTGTGTCGAAGGGCAGGAACTGACCGAGATCGCACGTTCGATCAAGAGCGAGGACGAACTGCAACTCATGCGCTGGACGGTCCGGGTCTGCGAGGCCGGGCTGGCTCGCATGTACGAATGCTCACTGCCGGGCCGCACTGAGCAGCAGATCTGGGCCGAGTTGCATTACGAGAACATCCGTTCCGGAGGTGAGTGGCTGGAGACACGGTTGTGTACCGCCGGGCCACACACCAACCCCTGGTACAGCGAGTGTTCGGACTACGTCTGCCGGGACGGTGACATCATCTCGGTGGACACCGATCTCATCGGGCCTTACGGCTACTGTGCCGACATCTCACGCAGCTGGGTCTGCGGGCATCACAAATTGAACAGCGAACAGCGCACACTGTACGCAGCGGCGCTTCAGCAGATCGACCACAACNTGGAGCTGATCCGCCCGGGCCTCGGCTTCCTGGAGTTCAACGACCAGTCATGGCGGATTCCCGAACGCTACGTCGAACGGCGTTATACCGTGGCCCTGCACGGTGTCGGCCTGTGCGACGAGTGGCCGGCGATCCCGACTCATCCCGATGTCGAGTACGCCTATGACGGGGTGTTTGAAGAGAACATGGTGCTGTGCGTGGAGAGCCTGATTGGTGCTGAGGGCACCGAGTGCATCAAACTCGAGACCCAGGTGGTGGTGAAACCTGGCGGCGTCGAGCGATTGGACAGCTTTCCCTGGGAAGAGTTCTGACGGTGCGGCCGATTCGGCTGTTCTCGTCTAGCGCAGCGGCGTGGAACCGGTTTGGATCGTTCGTTGGTGCCTTGATCCGGTTGGCCGGGTCTTCCCGCAAGCCGATCTAAAAGCACAACCCTAGATCACGCCCTGTTCACGAAGCCGATCGCGTTCGGCCACATCGAGGCCTAACAGTTCCTCAAGCACCTGATCGGTGTGCTGACCCAGCGTGGGTGGTGCGTGTCGATAGGATACCTGGGTCGCCGACATCTTCGCTGGATTACCGATCAGGCTGACCGGTTTACCGCCGGCGGCGGGATGCTCCATCTCGATTCGCATGTCACGGGCTACGACCTGGTCATCAGCAAAGACCTGGTCGATGGTATTGATGGGACCACAGGTGATTTTGATTTTTTCCAACGCTTCCAGCCAATACGTCGATGGTTTTTGCCGCATCACATTGTTGAGAATCTGGGTCAACGCTTCGCGGTTCTGCACACGTGCTTTATTGGTGACAAAGCGCTCATCACTGATCAGTTCGGGGACACTGGCAAACTCGCAATAACGTTTGAACTGATCATCATTGCCGACAGCGACGATGATGTTGCCGTCGGCAGTGGGAAAGACCTGGTAAGGCACGATATTTGGGTGCGCGTTACCCAGCAGTCCCGGCGCTTCCCCCGAGGTCAGGTAATTCAGGCCCTGGATCGACAGCAAAGACACCTGTGTGTCCAGCAGGCTGATATCAAGGTGCTGACCTTCGCCAGTCACTTCGCGGTGTCGCAACGCCGCATTGATGGATAGGGTGGCCCACAGACCCGCTGTCAAATCGGCTATGGGGACGCCTACACGATGTGGCTCTCCGCCAGGTGGCCCGGTAATGCTCATGATGCCGCCCAGGCCTTGTGCCATGAAATCATAGCCCGGTCGTTCAGCCTTGGGTCCGGTTTGACCAAATCCGGTGATAGAACAATAAACGAGTCCCGGATTTTCTGTCTTCAGAGTCGGGTAATCGAGCCCAAATTTGGCAAGATTTCCGACCTTGAAATTCTCAGCCAGTACCTGGCATTGGTTTATCATTCTTCTGGCCAGGTTCTGGCCTTCGGCACTGGTGAGGTCCAGCGTTACCGAGCGTTTGTTGCGGTTGGCGGAGAGGTAATAGCCGCTTTCGGTGGTTTCCTTGCCGTCTTCACCGAGCACGAAGGGCGGGCCGTATTTTCGGGTATCGTCACCACTTCCTGGTCGTTCGACCTTGATAATATCGGCGCCGAGATCGCCCAGGATCTGAGTACAACTTGGTCCGGCCAAAACGCGCGTCAGATCGAACACACGAATGCCAGCGAGCGGGCCGCTCATCGTGGCCTGCCAGCTTTCAATATCATTCGGCTTGTCTTGTTCAAGTTCGTCACCTGTTCCGCCGGTCCGTCGCTTGGAATTTATCCACCGGCTCGGCAACATAAGTCCCGGGGGCGGTCCCGATCGGCGTATTCTGAGTCAGCATCTCAGGGATATTTTAACTTGAGTACGTCGTTGGCACTGTCCTCGAGTGTCCGTTCACCGCGCTCGAGTGCGTCGCAGATCGCATTGAGCTTGTCGTTGTCGTGTCGCAGCAGGTGCTCACGCAACAAGGCACCGGCCCGGCTCGCGAGCAGGCGGCGGGTGCGGTCGCGTCGCCGCTGGTCCGGATCCGGATTGATCGTGTTTGAGTGGCGGTCTATGGCGGCCAAGAGTTCATCCACGCCCCCGGCGTTGGTTGCTGTCGTCTTCAGGACAGCTGCGCGGACGTGATCCGGGCCGCGCAGGGCGAGCATTGACTCGAGGTGACGGACCGTCTGGTCGGCGCCGTCCTGGTCGGCCTTGTTGACCACCAGGATGTCGGCGATCTCGAACAGGCCTGCCTTGATGGCCTGGATGTCGTCGCCCATACCGGGTGTGCAGACCACCACACGGATGTCAGCGACCTCTCTGATCTCAACCTCCGACTGGCCGGTGCCGACGGTCTCCAGGATGATCTGCTGGTAGCCACCAGCATCGAGGATGTCGATCACAGCGTGTACGCTCGCTGTCAGGCCACCGAGGTGGCCCCGGGCGGCCAGCGAGCGGATGAACACACCGTCATCGCCGGTGTGTGCTGTCATACGCAACCGGTCGCCGAGGATCGCACCGCCGCTGATCGGGCTGGAAGGGTCGACTGCCAGCACCGCGACATTTTGCCCACAGGCCCGAAGCGCGCCAATCAGAGCGTTAATCAGCGTTGACTTGCCGGCCCCGGGTGGGCCGGTGATGCCAATCACCCGGGCATTGCCGGTGTGTTTACGGATCTGCCGGCCCAGTGTGGCCGCCCGGTCACCACCGGTCTCGGCGAGCGTAATGGCCCGGCCCAGTGCACGCCGGTCGCCAGCCATCAGCGCATCGATCAGCACGACCGGTTTGTCGTCCCGGGTGTTCAAATCAGTCGACGATCAGTGGTTGGCCAAAGCCAAGTTCCTGGCGCAGGCAGGCAATGACTTCGCCGTGGGTCACACCGGTGGCAGTGGCCTCGACGACCCTGGCGAAGATATTATCGTCGCTGCTGTTAGCCGCCCGGGCTAGCCCAGTAAGTGCCTGCTGGACCGCTGCCTGGCTGCGGTCGGCCTTGAAACGGCGCAGCTGCTCGACATGAGCACTCATCTTGTCCTTCGCCGGGCGCACTGTCGGCGGCACCTGGTGGTTGTCTTTGTCCTCAGGCACCCGGTAGCAGTTAACGCCGATAATCTTCTGCTCACCGTTTTCGACACGGTCCTGCCAGGCCAGGGCGGATTCGCCGATCATCCGCTGTACCAGGCCCGATTCGGCAGCTTTGAACATGCCGCCGGCCTTTTCGACTGTTTCAATGACCACAAGGATCGCCTTTTCCATCTCGTCTGTCAGGTTCTCGACATACCAGGACCCGCCCAGCGGATCGATCACGTCACACAAGCCCGCCTCTTCGCGCAGAATGTTCTGGGTCGCGATGGCGATCCGCGCGGGATCCTCGTTGGGGACGTTGATTACCTCGTCATAAGCGTCGGTGTGCAACGACTGCAGACCACCGAGAATACCAGCGATCGCCTGGGCCGTGACGCGGGTGATGTTGTTCAGTGGTTGCTGCCGGGTCAGGTCGGCGCCGGAAGTCTGGCCGTGGAACTTGAAGCGTTGGGCCCGGTTAGTCGTCGCGCCCAGTTGTTCGCGGGTCAGGCGTGCCCAGAGCCGGCGGCCGGCACGGAACTTGGCGACCTCCTCGAAAAGGCTCATGGAGATGTCGAAAAAGAACGTGAAGCGCGGCAGAAAATCGTCGGGGTCCAGGCCGCGGTTCAGGCAGTCGCGGCCGTACTGCAGTGCTGAGCACAGAGTGAACCCCATAGCCTGGGCAGGGGTGGCGCCGGCCTGCTGCATGTGCTGGCCGACCACCGACAGGGGGTTCCAGTTCGGCACCCGTTCTCGGCAGAAAGCAATCTGGTCCAGCAGCACCCGCCGCGCACCTTCCAGTGACAGGCGGAAGAACATGTGGTTGGCGACGAAGTGTGAGAGGTAGTCACTCTGGTTCGATGTGCCGCTGATCTGCTGCCACGGTACAGCACGCCGGTCGGCAACGTTGAGTACGAACGACAGCAGGGTGAAAGGGGAAGGGTCATTCATTGCTGTCGAGATCACGCCGATGTCGACCTCGCGGAGGGCATTGTCCATGTGTTCGGCGGTGTTGACCACGGTGCCGCAGGTTCCGAGCAGCGGTAGCGGAATCTCATCACAGTCGTTACCGCGGTAGACCGAGTTGCAGGGTATCAGGCTGATGGCTGTAGTCCCGGCGTCGATCATCTGCAGCACCCGCTGGTTGTACTCGTCCGGGGTACCGTGTCCGATCAGCTGGCGCTGGCTCCAGGTCTGCCCCCGGTGCATGGTCGGATAGATACCGCGGGTGTACGGCAGCTGTCCGGGTAGGCCGAGTTGTTCGAGGTGTGTGCCCCCGGGATCAGTCCGCGGCCCGTAAAGCGGCTCGATCGGCACGCCCGAACGGTTGTGCAGGATCTGGCGATCACCGATGTCCCGGTGGTAATCGTCCTGCCACTTTTTCCGCGCTTCTTCGTAGCCGGTGGTCTGTCGCTGTTCAGCGGGCTGGTTCATACGGCATCTCCATCAGGTGAACTGGTTCTCGCGGTCTTTCCGGGCGGCGGCGGCAAGCTGGCGAATTTTGTCGACGATAGTGTCCCTGGCCGTGCCGGGCCCGAAGATGGCACTGACGCCGGCGTCGAACAGCAGGGCGTGCTCGGCATCGGGTACGATGCCGCCGACCACGACCGGCACGTGTTCCAGGGCCGCCAGATGCAGGGCCTGCATCAGCTCGGGTACGATCAGGTGGTCGGTGGACAGGGAGCTGATACCGACCAGGTCGACGTCTTCGTCGCTGGCCAGCCGCACGACCTGGTCGACTGACTGCCAGGGGGGGGTGTAAACCACTTCCATGCCGGCGTCACGCAGGTAGGCGGCGACGATCCGGCTACCGCGGTCGTGCCCGTCCAGTCCCACCTTGGTGACCAGCACCCGGTACGGGGTCTGAGCGTTCATGCGGCCTGTTCGACCGAGCTCGCACCGCACCGGATCAGCTGCACGGCTGCCGCAGCGATCCGGGTGGGTTCCGCCCCCTGGTCGCTGTACCAGACCGGCGCATGATTGACGGCACCCAGCAACAGCAGTCGCAGCAGACGGCTATCGATTCCGGGCGCCAGCGGCAGTGCTTCGACGTAGCGGCGGAACTTTGATTCGTACCCGTCACGCAGGGCAGCAAGAGCGGGGCCGGCTTGCTGCACGTCGCCGGGCAGGACCCGGATGATCACGCTGGCGTAGGCCGAGCGATCCAGAATGGCTTCCAGGTGTGCAGTGAGTGCTGATTCGAGAGTCTTCCAGGGGCAGTGAATGCCGAGCGTCGCCGACTCGATTCGCTCAGTCACACGCCTGACGCCTTCTTTGTAGACTTCGACCAGCAGGTCGCACTTGGATGGAAAGTGAACGTAGACTGCGCCGGGTGTCATACTGGCTGCGGCGGCGATGTCCCGTACCGTGGTCGATGCGTAGCCCTTTAGGGCAAACAGGCTGGCCGCGGCGTCGAGCAGCAGCTGGGCGCGGTTGTTGGTCCGGCGATTGGGCGTGTGGGTCGGCATGGCGGCAATAGGTAAACGGATGTTCACTTTATACTGTCCTCACCTGAAACTGTAAAGACGCCCTGGCGGAAGACCGCAATGGACAAGAGACTGGCGGTGGTGATTATTCATGGCATCGGCCGGCAGACGCCCGGATTCGCTGATGGCACGATCAAAGCCGTCAGCGCGCACCTGGCCGAGCGTGGTCAGGACCCCGATCACATCGCCTGGCAGCCGGTTTACTGGGACGACATCCTGGAGCCCGCCCAGCAGGCGTACCTGTCACAGGCCCTGGCGGCGGTGCCGCTCAATAGCCGGCGTTTGAGGGGCATGGTGGTGTCCGCACTCGGTGATGCGACCGGTTATCGTCAGCTGCCGTCACGGCGCCGGCGAGGCGGGGAAGAGGTGCGGGTCTATCGACTGGTCCACGCGCGCATTCAGGCCTGTCTGGCAGCTCTTTACCGGGATCAGCTGCACGGCCGTCCGGTACCCCTGGTGATGCTGGCACATTCTTTCGGCGGCCACATCCTGTCCAATTACATCTGGGACAGCCAGCGCCGGCCGCCCCGGCGGCTGTCGAATTTCGAACGGATGAACTGGCTGACCGGGTTCATCACCTTCGGCTGCAACATCCCACTGTTCACGTTCGCCTGTCGGCAGGTGGTACCGATCAGTTTTCCACCACCGCGACTGCCGGCCCGCCTCAAGCCGAGCGCCCGCTGGCTCAATTACTACGACCCGCATGATGTGCTGGCCTGGCCCCTGAAACCGGTTAACGCCGCGTACGAGCGGACGGTACAGGCCGATATCGCCATCAACGTCGGCGGACCCCTCAGTGGCCGGACGCCCTTTTCGCACCTTCAGTACTGGACCGACCCGCGGTTCACCCGTGAAGTGGCGGATTACCTGCTGACATTGTTGTAGGCAGATCATTTCAGCGTGATTGGGTTTCTCATTCAACTTCGCTGACCCTGCCAGCGCCTGGTCGGGTTTTGGTTGTACAGTGGGGACTGTTGCACGAGCCGACCGGTGCACTATCATCGGGTCCGGGGAGAAAATGACCTGCGCCAGGCGCAAGGTTCCAGGGGGTGCGATGGACCAGCAACTATTGAATGATGCCCGTGGGCTGCAGACTCGCACGGTCGCCATGCGACGGGAGATTCACCGTCATCCAGAACTGGGGCTCGAACTGCCCCGTACCCGGGAGACCGTCCTCGATGCGCTCTCCGGGTTGGACCTCGAGGTGAGTTGCTCGGAAGCCACCAGCGGGGTGGTCGCGACCCTGCGCGGCGCACGGCCCGGCCCGACGGTGCTCCTGCGCGGAGACATGGACGCACTGCCGATGTCCGAAGACACCGGTCTGCCGTTTGCCTCCGAGGAGCCGGCCCGAATGCACGCCTGCGGCCACGATGCCCACACGGCCATGCTGGCCAGCGCCGCGCACCTGCTCAGCGCCAGAGCCGAGGCGTTGGCCGGTGATGTGCGCTTCATGTTCCAGCCCGGCGAGGAAGGCTACGGCGGGGCGAAGATCATGCTGGAGGAGGGCGTACTCGAGGCGCACGGTTCACTGCAGTCGGTTTTCGGGCTGCACGTGGAGCCCCATTTCCCCTCCGGTGTCATCTGTTGTCGTCCCGGTGCTGTGCTGGCCTCGGCGGACACGGTCTGTGCGCGTATCCTCGGTCGNGGTGGGCACGGCTCGATGCCGCACCACGCGGCCGACCCGGTGCCGGCTGCCTGCGAAATAGTCCAGGCTATCCAGAGTTTCGTCACGCGTCGATTCAGCGTATTCGGCCCGGTGGTGGCGACCGTCGGTCGGATCCAGGCCGGGACCACCAGCAACGTGATACCCGAATGCGCCGAGCTGGACATCACGCTTCGGTCCCTGTCTGGCGAGACCCGCGAACAGTTGTCGGCCGGCGTGTGCCGGCTGGTGGAACAGATCGCCGCGGCGCATGGCCTGCGCGGCGAGGTCGATCTCAAGCGCGGATACCCACCAACGATCAACCACGCGGCTGGTGTGGAACTGGTTGCTGGAGCTGCCCGGGCACTGCTTGGCGAGGACGGTTACCTGGAGATGTCTGAGCCCCTGATGGCGGCAGAGGATTTCTCATACCTGTTACAGCGCTACAACGGTGCGTTTGCCTTCCTGGGCGTGGCCCCGCCCGGCACCGAAGACCAGGTAGAGCCGTGTCACTCGAACCGTATGTTGATCGACGAGGACGCAATGGCGGTCGGTGTGGCGATGCACTGCGCAATCGCCCTGAGTGCTTTGTGCGGTGATGCCTGACCGGATGCTCTGAAGGCGATCCGGGTAAGGACAGATCGATGAGCCGGAAACGCGTCACCAGCCCCGCCCGCCGGCTGCTGCTGACGGTGCGCGGCCGGGCTGAAGAGCGACTGGTTGCGTTGGGTATGCCGAGCAACTGGCCGGCGTGCCTTGACCTGCTGGACACCCACCAGACCCCGGCGGGTGATGCGACCGGGCAGCCGCTTTTTTATTCCCGCGAGGAAGTTACCGACACCGCCCAGGTGCTCTACCAGACTTATCGTCTTGAGCACTGGCTGAAGGAGAATGATGCCGAGCGGGCGGCCGCAAGTACCATCGAACTGATCGAGATGGCTGTTGCTGCGGGGTTCGGCAATGACCTGGTGGGCACGGCGGTACCGGCTATCCGCGATCGGCGTCGCCAGCAGGTCAGGAAAGGTGACCTGCGCTGGTGGCGGCGGGTGGCGGCAGCGCTGCGCAAGCGCGACCAGGCGCTGTCGAGCAGCGAGATCGCCAAGCGCATCGACCCCATGAGGTACAACACCATCCGCAAGTATCTTTAACGCCCCTCGCGAGGTTCATGGTCTGACCGCTGGCCCCGAAGGTGCAATGCAGCCCGGTAGTGTTGCTGGTAGAACACCGAACCCGCCAGCCGTTTCCGTCGGGCGGTCCAGTGGACTGTCTGGATCGCGGACAGTTCCTCCAGTGGCGCAAAAGCTGCATCGGGAAAAAAGTCATGGCGGGTTGTTCGGAATCAGGAAGTGTTTATCCTGTGACGACAAACGCTCCAGGACATGGGACAAGAGCGGGCCGCCAACCGGTAGCCAAAACGCCTGAGACGCGATGACGCCTGTAATCGTTCACAATCTGGCCCACCTCCTGGTCCCTGCTGCTTTCGCCTGGCTGTTTTTCCGGACCCGTTGGCGAGGCGCCTGGCTGATCATGCTGGCCACGATGCTGGTAGACCTGGATCATCTCTTGGCCGACCCCGTGTTCGATCCCGATCGATGTGGGCTGGGGTTTCATCCTTTGCACAGCTGGCCGGCGATTGCCTTGTATGTGATCGCATTGGGGTTTCCGTGGCTTCGGCTGGTTGCACTGGGCCTGGTCATTCACATGGCTCTGGACGGGACCGACTGTCTGCGTCTTTGCTGCTGAGGACCTCGCATTGGGCTAACGCGAAAGGTGCATAATGGCCGCGCACCTGAACCGAGCAAGACCTAACCGTATGGCCAGAGTGACCGATCGCAGGAGCTACGCCCGCCGGCGGTTGCTCGCCGGGACCTTGGGTCTGTCGTTGCTGGGTGGTTTTGGCGCATTGCGATACGGTGGGCGGTTTACTGCCCGAGCGGGCGATGCGACTAAACCCGGTTCTGCCCAGCCCCAAGTCGGACTCGCCGCTGATGACAACAGTGCGGCAGTTGACGATCCCGCGACGCGGCGCCTGACACTCAAACATGCCGCCACACACTACAACAATGCCTACGAGTTCGGTTGGGACAAGACCGATCCGCACCGGCGTTCCGGCAAGTTCAAACTCGAACCCTGGGCGGTGACGTTCGATGGTCTGTGCCGGCGGCCCGGAACTTTCGGCGTTGATGACCTGATGGGCATGCCCTTCAGTCACCTGGAGGAGCGGATCTATGATTTTCGCTGCGTCGAGGCCTGGTCGATGGTGATTCCGTACAATGGCCGGCCGTTGCGGGACCTCATCGAGGCGGTCGAGCCCATGACTTCGGCGCGTTACGTTGCTTTTACCAGCGTGCTGCGCCCGGACGAGATGCCCGGGCAGGCGTCGCCTTTCAGTTCACTGGACTGGCCGTACGTCGAAGCACTGACGATTGAAGAGGCTGTTCATCCGCTCACCTTTGCGACCTTTGGCGTTTACGGAGATCGCAGCCTGCCCCAGAACGGCATGCCTTTGCGGATCACGGTGCCGTGGAAGTATGGGTTCAAGTCGGCCAAATTCATCGTCAGGATCACGTTTACCGAACAGCGGCCGGCGGCTACCTGGCACCTGGAAACGCCCTCCGAATACGGTTGGTACAGCAATGTCTACCCGTCTATCTCCCATCCCCGCTGGAGTCAGGCGACCGAGCGACGCATCTGGGGTGATGGCAAAATCGAGCGTATCCCCTCGCGCCCCTACAACGGTTACGCCGAGCAGGTCGCCCACCTTTACCCCGGCAGCAAGCAGCAGTACCGGTGAAACGCGCGCTGATTCACGCGGCTCTGGCGTCGCCGGCCGTGTTGCTGGCGCTGGGTTGGCAGTACGGTCGGCTGGGTGTCGATCCACAGAAAACGCTGATCTGGGAGACCGGCATCTGGACGATTAACCTGCTGATTCTGGTGGTACTCATGCCGAGCGCCGCCCGTTGGGCACACTGGCCGGCTGTCATCGGCTGTCGCAGAGCGGTCGGGCTGTGGGCGTTCGTCTACGCGAGCACGCACTTTTTGTTCTTTGTGACGTTCCTGCTGGGCTGGGACATCATGAGGCTCGGCTCGGAGATCGTCGAGCGGCCTTACGTGCTGGTCGGGTTCAACGCCTGGTTGATTCTTCTGGCCATGGCAGTGACTTCGACCCGTGGCTGGGTCCGTCGCCTGGGCCGGCGTTGGCGGCGACTCCACACGCTGGTTTACGTAGCTCTGGTCCTGGCTGTCGTGCACTACGGGCTGATGATCCGCAGCGACTGGGGCTGGCCGGTGGCCTATGCATCAGTCGTGCTGCTGCTGGTCGGGTTGCGTGTTTTTCGCCGTGGCGCGCCCGCGCCAGAATCTGCTAAAAGAAGGGAGATGGGCCTAAGATAGATATATAAGTATTACTACCTGATATATAACAATTGATTAATTTTTCTTATATCTAGAACAAGAATCTTTGAATATCGCCGCGGCACAAATCAGGTTACCTTTCGATCGCTGGATAATTTCTCCTTTAGTAGCAACCTGTAGCCCTGCGCACGCCCCCCCTTGTATTGTGCGCAGGGTTTTTTTCTGTCGTGTCGGGCTAATACCCGGGATCTTCGCTGATTGCAATGGGCTGCCGGATGGCTGCAGTCAGCCGCGCTAACAAACGTGATCAGATCTCGCCGGAATGGACGGCCGACTTGATACTGGACTCGATGTAGTCCAGCCGCCGACCGGTGATCTCGACGGCAGCATCTGCATTCCCCTGTTCGATCGCACGGGCGAATTCTGCCCGGATCCTGGCCCAGGTGGGGACGTCGCCGTGATTTTTCAGGTGAACGTAGCCCACCCGCCGGTTCAGGCCGAGTAGCAGGTTCATCGCCCTGCAGGTGTGTTCGTTGTGAGAGGCGTCGCACAGGAGTTTGTTGAGCGTATTGTCCACTCGCATGAACGTCATCAGGTCTTCGTTCTGGACGATCTCGTCGTAATCGAGGGCGATTTCTCCGAACTGTTGTCGTTGTTCTGGTGTTGCCCGGCGTGCGCCGGTCCGGGCGAGAAGAGTCAGCAGCACTCGACTGAGTTCCAGCAGAAGAAACTGCCGCTTAATATCGATCTCAGTGATCATGACTCCCTTGCGCGGCAGGATTTCCACCAACCCCTCTTTCTCGAGTCTTTGCAGCGCTTCACGAACGGGTGTCCGACCGAATCCGGTCTCCTGGACCAGTGCTGCCTCGCTTTGTACCGAACCAGGTTTAAGGTGCAAGGTGACGATCAGTTCTTCGAGTCGCTCATAGGCGAGTACCGTCAAGCTGCGGCGCGCCTGGACGAGACTGGTGACGGTGGCATTCATCAATGTACTGATCGGCCTGTTCGGTTGTGCGGTGCTACCGCGACAGCAGGTTAGGGTCGACGGTCGCCCGGGTAAAGGTCTCCAGGTAATCTAGCAATGCATCGACAGCGTGCTCAGCGTCGTCTGGACTGCCCCGCGCGATGCTGCGGGCCAGTTCGGCATGAAGACGCGTGCACAGCGTCAGGTCTGCCGCTTCCGCTCTGTGCATGAACCAGAACCGTCTGGCCAGACCCTGGATCAGGCCAATCGCTCGAGTGGCGTACTCGTTGTGACCGGCTTTCGAGATCAGCTGGTTGAGCACATAGTCCTGGCGCATGAAACCGACATGGTCTTCATGGTCTATAGTATTTTCCATCGCATCAGCGACCGACTCGAACTGGAGCCGTTCGGCGTCTGTGGCACGCAGTGCTCCGGTCCTTGCCAGTAGTTTTTCAAGTTCGCGTCGTAACTCCAGCAGCAGCAGCTGTTTGCGAGGATTGATATCGGTGACCTGAATACCTTTACGGGGTAGGATCAGGATCAGGCCTTCGCGCTCCAGTTTCTGCAGCGCTTCTCGAATCGGAGTGCGTCCGATACCGAGTTGATCAACCAGTGCTGCCTCAGACAATACCGTGCCTGGTTCCAGCTTCAGTGTGGTGATCAGCTCTTCGAGTTGTTCGTAAGCCACCATCGTCAAGCTCTTGCGTGGCTGTACCTTGGTAACTGTTTTTGGTTTGCTCATCTGTCGGAACTCCGGGTGTGTGTGATATTTGGGTCTGGCGTTGGGATTAAGAGTGCGCAGGCCGCGACCGGGTTTAAGTTAATTTCCGCCCGGTGAAGAAATACTGGTTATATTTTAATAATATGTCGGGAATAATAGTCATGTTTATCGCCTGTGTTTTTGCTCCTAACGGCAGCCATCTGTCTGTAAACGGCTTTTGACCGCCGAGGTATCAGGCCGGGGCAGCTGCCCACTCTTTGACCACCCATGCGTTACGAACTGACTGACGAGTTTCAGCTGGTGCTTGACCTTCTGGGCGTGGAGTCGCCCAGGCTGTTGTTCGTTACCGGCTCGGCAGGGACGGGTAAGTCNACCCTGATCGATGTGCTGCGGGACGAGCTTGATCGTAACTTGGTAGTGGTTGCACCGACAGGTGTGGCGGCGCTCAACGTCCGTGGTCAGACCATCCACTCGTTTTTCCAGTTGCCGCCCGGGCCCCAGCCCCGGGCCAGGCGTATCCAGGGCCCTGGCCGGGACGTCATCGCGAAGATGGACATCCTGGTGATCGACGAAGTATCGATGGTGCGGGCCGACCTGCTGGATGCTATCGATGACGCGTTGCGCGTGAATACCGGCAGACGAAGCGCCCCTTTTGGAGGTAAGGCCGTGTTATTGATCGGTGACATGCATCAACTGCCGCCAGTGATCGCCGGTGCCGAGGAAAACCGGCTCTTTGAGTCGTCTTACGAATCGCCTTATTTCTTCAGCGCCATGTGCCTTGCGCGTCAGCCACTCAGGACGGTGACGCTGACTCGCTCCTTCCGTCAGTCAGACGAGCACTTCGTCAGTCTACTGGACAACATCCGTGTCGGTCGTGATTTGGAAGACACTGTTGTGGCGCTCAATGAATCGGTGGGGGAAGTCGCTGACGATCCGGAACGCCGCCTGGTGCTGACGCCGGTGAACGTTCGGGCACGACGCTTCAACGAGCAGCAGCTGGCCCGGCTGCCGGGCAGGGAGTGGCGTTACGCCGGTGAGGTTGATGGCGACTGGCTGGAGAACGAGAGCCAACTGCCTTCGCCCAGCGATCTGCGCCTTAAAGTCGACGCCCAGGTGATGTTTACAAAAAACGGGCCCGACTGGGTCAATGGAACACTGGGCCGGGTGCTGGATATGGACGAAGAATCGATCGAGGTGGAACTGGTATCCGAAGCTCATCAGGGCATGATCGTCGGTGTGGAACGCGAGTCGTGGGAACGCTACCGTTACAACTGGGACGAGAAAAAAAGCCGCGTCGAGAGCGAAGTGGTCGGCAGCTACACCCAGTTTCCGTTTATCCTTGCCTGGGCTGTGACCATCCACAAGGCACAGGGCCTGACACTGGACCACATCAATATCGATCTTGGCCGCGGTATGTTCGCACCGGGACAGGCCTATGTCGCACTCAGTCGCTGCCGCACGCTGGCCGGCATTTCCTTCAACAGGCCATTGAGTACTGCCGACGTGAAATCCGATCCCGTGATCCAGGCCTTCTACCAACGCATTGCCGACGATGGTTCTGGCCAGGCGGTCTGAAAGAACCCGGCAACGATCATCAACGCTGGAACAGGTCCTGCGCCGCGGCNCTGGCCTTGGGCCGGTAGTTCCACAGCCAGTGGCTGAAATCCGGCCGCACGCTGCGGCACAGTTCCGCCTCGCTGGACGCGGCTGCCAGCAAGGCCCGAATGCGGGCAGCCGTGTCGACCACTTCCCGGACCCAGCGCTTGCCGTTCTTCAGCTGATAAGATTCCATACCAGTCGGATAGATATAGTCGACGATGGCTCTGGGCCAACGGCCGGTTTCCTGGCGGATCGCCATGGCGTAGGTGCTGACCTGGAAGGCGTGATCGTCGACGATTGCGCGGCGCCGTTTGCCGGAGGTCTTGAGCTCCCGCACTTCTTCGGGGTAGCACAGGTCGATATAGCCGACCACCGGTATCTCGATATCTTGCAGGCTGAGTCGGATCGGCTGCTGGTAGGACAGCGGGCTCTCCCACTCACCCATCACCCGGCAGCACTGGTCCATGCAGCCGATCACCACAGCGCGTTCACGGCTGATCGCATCTTCAGCATAGACCTCGTCGGTCTCGCTGATGAATGTGTCGTACTTGTCGGTAGCNAGTGTTCGTAGGCTGTCGGGGTCCAGTGACTGTTCCCCGGCCAGCATCTCGCCGATGGTCTCGTCCACCGCCGTACCGCGGTGCATGGCCGGGCTGCCTTCTTCTCGGATGTTGTAGACCAGGTACAGGATGCCGAGCGCCGGGTCGGCGCGAAACTGGTTCATGGATGTGGCCGACAGGTGCTTGACACCGAATCGGGCAAACGGATTGTCCAAGCAAAAACTCCAGTAGGACCGGCTGCGATACGGCTATCTTAACCGCCTGCAGTCAAGATTGGGCACAGTGGGCCTCAGGTGGGGGCACCCCGGTAAAAGTGCCACAGAAATAAGCTGCCCACGGTACGCCACGGCGCCCAGTGCGCGACCGCCGCCCGGGCCTGGTCGGCGTCGGGTCGGTTGCTCCAGCCCTTGAGTTTCTGCAGCGCCCGCTGCAGCGCGAGGTCACCTGCCGGAAAGACATCCGGTCGCTGCAGCGAGAACATCACGTAGACCTCGGCGCTCCAATGGCCGAACCCGCGCAGCGCACAGATCGAGGCGATGGCCTCGCTGTCGGTCTGTTGTGCAAGGGCCGCAGGATCGAACTGCCCGGCCAGGATCGCCCGGGCGAGACCGGTGGCATATTCCACCTTACGGCCCGACAGGCCGGCAGCGCGCAGCGCGCCGTCGGGCAGCGCCAGCACTGCCTCGGCTGACAGTTCCGGCAGTAACGTCCGCACCCGAGCCATGATGGCACGGGCCGCTCCGGTCGAGACCTGCTGGCTGACGATGATCGAGACCAGCGCCTCAAAACCTGGCGGCCGGATTCGCGGCTCGGGGTGCCCGACCCTTTCCAGTGCCCGGGCAACATCGCTGTCGTTGGCGGCGATGACTTTGAGGCCCCTGCGGATAGTGCGCCGGTCAATCAACGTATGCCATCCCCGTCACACTCAGCGGTATGTCAGGCGCGATTGATCGGTTTGTAGCGGATCCGTCGGGGCTGGTCGGCTTCGTCACCCAGGCGCCGCCGCCGATCACTTTCGTACTCGGCGAAGTTGCCGGCAAACCAGGTGACCTGACTGTTTCCCTCGAAGGCCAGGATGTGGGTCGCGATACGGTCCAGGAACCAGCGGTCGTGGGAGATCACAACAGCACAGCCGGGAAAGTCTGTCAGTGCTTGCTCGAGTGCACGCAAGGTTTCAACATCGAGGTCGTTGGTCGGCTCGTCCAGCAGCAGTACGTTGCCGCCCCTGCGCAGCAGCTTNGCCAGGTGCACCCGGTTGCGTTCACCACCGGACAGTTCCCCGATGTGTTTCTGCTGGTCAGTGCCGCGAAAGTTGAAGCGTGAGACGTAGGCGCGCGAGGCTGTCTGGTACTGGCCGACCTCGATGGTNTCCAGNCCACCGGAGATCTCTTCCCAGACAGTCTTTTTGTCATCGAGTGCCTCGCGAGTCTGGTCGACGCAGGCGATGTCGACCGTTTCACCGATGTTGATGCTGCCGCTGTCGATGGACTCGGCGCCGGTCAGCATTCTGAACAGCGTGGTCTTGCCGGCCCCGTTGGGGCCGATAATTCCGACGATGCCACCCGGGGGCAGGCTGAAGGACAGGCCGTCAATCAGCAATTTTTCGCCAAAACCCTTGCGAATGCCGTCAACCTCGATCACCTTGTCACCCAGCCGCGGCCCGGGCGGAATGTAGATCTCGTTGGTCTCGCTACGCGCCTGGTATTGCTGGTCCACCAGTTCGTTGAAGCGCTGCAGACGGGCCTTGCCCTTGGCCTGGCGGCCTCTGGGATTGGCNCGCACCCACTCGAGCTCGGCGGCAATGGTCCTGCGCCTGGCCGAGGCGCTTTTTTCTTCCATCTGAAGGCGCTGGTCCTTCTGCGCCAACCACGAGGAATAGTTGCCCTGCCAGGGAATCCCGTGGCCGCGGTCCAGCTCAAGGATCCAGCCGGCGACGTTGTCCAGGAAGTAACGGTCGTGGGTCACCGCGATCACGGTCCCGGGGTATTGTTCGAGATAACGCTCCAGCCACGCCACGGACTCGGCGTCGAGGTGGTTGGTGGGTTCGTCCAGCAGCAGCATTTCTGGTTCGGACAGCAGCAGCCGACAGAGCGCGACCCGGCGGCGCTCACCNCCAGACAGGTGTTCGACCTGTGCTTCCCAGGGTGGCAGGCGCAGGGCATCCGCCGCGATATCCAGCTTGCGTTCCAGTTCCCAGGCGCCGATCGCGTCGATCCTGGTCTGCAGTTCACCCTGCTCCTCGATCAGCGCATTCATCTGTTCGTCGCTGAGTTCCTCGCCAAAGCGNAGGCTGACTTCGTTGAAGCGGTCGAGTAGCGCTCTGGCGTCGCTGACCCCCTCCTCGACGTTGCCGCGCACGTTCTTTTCAGCATCGAGCTCGGGTTCCTGCGGCAGGTACCCGATCTTCAGGTCTTTTTGCGGGATCGCTTCGCCTTCGATTTCGCTGTCGAGCCCGGCCATGATCCGCAGCAGTGTCGACTTACCGGCGCCGTTCAGACCCAGCACACCGATCTTGGCACCGGGGAAGAACGACAACGAAATGTCTTTGAGGATATGTTTTTTCGGTGCAACAACCTTGCCGACACCGAGCATGCTATAGACGTACTGGGCCATCTGTGAACTTAAAGTAACACTTGAAGAATGAAACGGATGATTCTACCAAGGCGAATACAAGCACAACACCGACAGAAAATCTGCGGTTTACAGTGTTTTTACACTACAATAGTCACCTGACGAGACGACACCTGTTTAATCTATAACTCTTAACGTTTTCCCAACCTGAAGGACGAGCACCCAGAACCATGAGCAAATTCTATAGCGCACCCCTTTCAAAAACCCAGATTCTCAACGCCATTGCTGAAGATACCGAAATCGCCCGTAAGGATGTCGCTANAGTCATGGACAGCCTGTCGAGCGTGATCGAGGGTCATCTCAAACCCGGCGCTGCCGGCGTCTTCAAGATGCCGGGGCTGTTGAAGATCANCGTAGTGGACAAGCCCGCGACCCCGGCCCGTTTTGGCGTGCCGAATCCATTTCGCCCAGGTGAGACCATGGATGTTGCTGCCAAGCCCGCAAGCCGCCGGGTGAAGGTCGCCGCGATGAAGAACCTCAAGACCATGGCTGGCTGACGGCAGAGTCAATCGAACTGAAAAACCCCGCTCGGCAGTCGCCGGGCGGGGTTTTATTTTGGGTAGTAAAACCCTCACCCGGGGTTCTTTTCAGGCGCTTTTCTGCTTATAAAAGCAGGCAGTCGTCCGCCAGCGGTATGACCGGTGTGAGATCGCGGTGGTGTTTGTAATCAGGCCGCTCGGNCCGGGTCAGCGCATTGGAGACCGGGTTGACGATCAGCGAGAAAATCGCACGCTGCCAGGGCGACATGTTGCCCGGCGAGCCNTGCAGCAGCGTGTCGAAGAAAANCAGNCCGGTNCCTTTTGTACCGGTGGCAGAAACGATNCCGTTGTCTGCAGCGAGCTGACCGACTGTCGCGTCGTCGACCACCCACAAGGGGTAGCTGGTGGTCTGGACGTCGAGGGTGGCCGCGAATTCGCCGTGCTGGTGTGAACGCGGGATAAACCACAGCGGCCCGTTGAACTCGGTCACGTCGTCCAGAAACACATGCAGGTTCAGTGCCAGTGGCCGCGGCACNCCGTCTTCCTCGCGGTGGGTTGCGAAGTCGTAGTGCCACTGCCACACCTCGCCGGAGAACGCTGCTTTCACGTTGACCTTTACCTGCTGGATGTAAAGTGGTTCGGGATAGAGCTGTTGGGCAGGTCCGAGTAATCGCGGGTGGCGCACCAGCCTCGCGAAGAGCGCATCCCGCAGGTGCAGTCCCATCGAGGTGCGCACCTCGCCGGAGTCTTTTTCGACGATGTTAGCGGGGTCGCCATCGGCGAAGAGTGCCGGCAGTCGGCCGCACAGACGATCGACCTCGTCCGCCGTAAACAGTCCCGGCAGTACCAGGAAGCCCTGCTCTGTGAGTTCTGCAAGTTGTGCGTCAGACAGTGTCATGCTGGGTTCCGGAGGAGCTGTTCGCCGGTCTTTTCAGTATATGCACCGACCGCTACTTCGTCGTCAACGGGATCTCGATCTGGAACAGCGTACCGGCCGTGCTGGCAGCCAGCCGAATGCTGCCGTCATGGGCCTCAAGTAGGGCCTTGACGATCGACAGCCCGAGCCCGCTGTTGCCCTCGGGCCGGGCGGTAGTAAAAAAATGATCAAAGATCTTGCCGGCGTTGGCCTCGGAGATACCCCGGCCGTTGTCAGACACCTCGATGGTCAGGGTCGATGCCTGCTGGTCCACGGCGCAGACACGGATCACGACGTGGACGTCGTTGCCACCGTGCTGGCGAGCGTTGTCGACCAGGCTGGTAATGATCGAATCGAGAAACTCCTCGGCCATGGCGACCCGGGCGTCAGCCGGCAGCGCGTTGACCTCGAGCGTCACCTGGCTTTCGGAGTAACGCGACTGGATCTGCTGGAGAACTGCCAGGGGGTCGGCACTGTCGCTGTGTTCGACGTTCAAAAGGTCAGCCCGGGTGAGCTCGAGCAGGCGCTCAACCAGCAGGTCCAGGCGCCGGGTATCCGTATCGATCATCGCGATAAACCGTTTTCTTTCTTCAAGCGACATCGTCTCGGTGTGGTCGCGGAGCAGCTCGGTCGCCCCACGGATGGAACTTAACGGGGTCTTGAACTCATGGGAGACGTGCGAGGCCAGGTTACGGCTGTAGTCGGCACGTTTTTCGAGTTCCTCGACCATGGTCGAGACGGCACTGGAGAGCTTCGCGATCTCGCGAGTGACCGGCCGCTCGAGTAGCCTGAAACTNACATTCTGGTCGCGGATCTTGCGACGTGTCTGTTCGATGATAGCCCGCACCGGCCGGTTGATCTTGACCGCGGTGACGATGGAGAACAGAACGACAAGCACCAGCAGCACGATCGTGATCTCGATGACCCGGCGCGGCAGCTTGCGGAGCGCTTCGACACCGCGCGGCGGCATTCTGGTCAGTACCACGACACCCAGCACCCGGTCGCCGAGCACGATGGGCATGTTCACGAACACGTCGACCTCGTTGTGGGCAGCNCTGCCCCGTCCGGGCAGCCGGGGTTCTTCGGCAACGTGTTCGCGCAGCAAGCTGACATACTCACCGGCCAGTGCACGCTTGATGTCATCGCGATCGGCGATCGATGCGCCCGGCGTGCCCTCGGAAACGGCCACGATCGTGCCATTGAAATCGATGATCTTGACGATGGTCCGNGTCGTGGGTTTTGCATCTCGCAAAATCGGAGTGATCTCCCTTCCGATCCTGACCGCGGTGGCATCGCCAGGCGGGCCGGTCATGGCGTCCACGGCGGCAGGGTGCACTGGATTTCGCAGCCGGCTGAGGCTTGGCCGGATGGGCAGGCCGGAGTCACCCTTGCCATGGGCCGGTTGCCACGGCGCCGCCACCGCCACCCCGTACTCGCCGGTCTCAGTGTGGCCCGGCAGGTGACGTTCGAACGCGCTTTTGTAAAGTGCCGCAATCAACGTACCCTGCGCAATGAGCTGACCTTCGGTGTCTCGCACCAGCGCAGTGTCTTCATAAAGTCGGAACAGCAGATAGGTGCCGGTGATCGGCAGGGCCAGAACACCCAGGTTGGCCAGCAGCAGCAGTACCAGCAGTGGTGGGCGATAGCGTTCGAGCGAACGCGGCATCAGTCGCACGCAGTCAGGATATAGCCGACGCCCCGCCGGGTCTCGATCGGATCACCGCCCCGTGCCATGAATTTCTTGCGGATCCGACGCACGTGGCTGTCGATGGTGCGGTCGCTGACATAGCGGCTGTCCTCATAGGCTCCTTCCATCAGNTCATCGCGGGTGAACACCTTGCCGGGCCGGCGCGCGAGCGTGCTCAGGATATTGAACTCGGTCACCGTCAGCGTGATTTCCAGCTCGCCCCAGTAGGCCTTGAAGCCGTCGCTGTCGATCCGCAGATTCCCGTGCTGCAGCGCAGGCAGGCTCGCTGAGCCAGACGTTTTTGCAGCCGGTTGTTTCAAGCGGCGCAGGATCGCCCCGACCCGGGCCACCACCTCGCGGGGACTGAACGGCTTAGTGACGTAGTCGTCGCCGCCCAGCTCCAGGCCGAGGACCCGGTCGATTTCCTCATCACGCGAGGACAGAAAGATAATGGGCGTAGCCGAATCCTGGCGGATCTCGCGACAGACCTGAGTGCCATCCATCTCCGGCATCACCACGTCGAGCACTACCAGGTCNGGAGCCACCTGTTTGAACTTGGCGATCGCCTCACAACCGTCACTGGCCTCGACAGTTGTGTAACCAGCCTTGCCCAGTGCAAAGCGCAGGACTTCGCGAATGTGGGGGTCGTCGTCGACGACCAGTATCGTGTCCATTGGACCGCAGGGCTCGTGGATGGGATGTCGAGGTTATCTGCTTTATCGGTTCCCTGCCACACTGGCAAAGCCAATTGCACAGAATCTGCACACAAATGACGGCTAAGAACCGATCTTTTATCGATCGTTCTGCACGTGTCGGGGGGAGACTGTGAACCCGGAAAAGACCAACACAGCAACGGAATTCATCCCATGCAATTACGAAGTGCACCTGAGAAATATTATGGCCGTGCGGTCGCTCACAGCGATGTAAAGGGCGCGACCCGCGACAATCCCGTGCGCATCTCCCGCCAGGAATTNGTCACCCGGTTCTTCAATGCCTACCTGGATGAAGACGGCCGNTACTGCGAGAACCTGGTTGCCGAGTATCCCGAGATGGAGCCCGTAGCGACTGCCTGAAAAACTGATTTTGTAAAAGTCTAGCCGGTGTTGGGTTAACGGTGTGCGGTGGCATCGACACGATAGAAGCGGATTCCGGCTTATGACTCTTTCCCCTCCTCCTCCTCTGCTTCTGTCGGTCCACCGCTTCTTCATTTGTCTCCTGGTCAGCCCCTTTCACTGTGCTCAAAGGTGAGCTAGCAGATCGATCTGCTCGCTGATCTGGCGCAGCGCCGGAACCCGGCTGCGGGCNATCCAGATCGGGTCGAGTTTAAGGCGCGCCTGGCGTGCGGCTTGGCTGTTGGATTCGACCGTGCCCAGACCCTCGCGGGCCAGTAGCCCGATGAAAAGACCCACGAACTCTGCGCCGTGGTGGGGATAGAGCGTGTCGTCGACCAGGGTGTGGGCCACCTCGTGCAGCACGATCACGGTCTGTCGTGACCATCTGGGCAGCGTGATCAGGTTGTCCTGATAAGACGCGCCGGCATGGCGCCGGCCACGGCCGTCGCGCACNTCGATCTCCGGATTGTAGCGGCGTGCAAGCTCAGTGCACCCGGCCAGAGAAAGCGCGACGTTGAACGGGTGTTTCATCNNCAGGTGTTCTTCGAATCGGTACAGCTTCTGGCGCTGGAAATCCCTGAGGGTGGGCCTGACTTTTTGCGCCGGCCGCACGCCGCCGGTTNTTGCTTTGCCTGCCCNGACGAAACTAAAGATCCCCTGCATCCACTGTCGCCTNTGCCGTGCCCGGTCGGGTTTATAACAAATTCCCGGGAGCGCGACGACTTTGTGCCAACGGATTCTGCCGGGGACGGATATACGCCCCGCCGCCGNTGGTACCGGCCCGCCGGTTTGACCTGCTGGGCCGGTAGAGCCAAGATAGCTGTCTGGCCCCGGTCGTAGTCCAAGCGCGTACCGGGCCGTGCATCATCTCAATGGCACAACCGGCGACAACTACCAGCACGACGCCCTATCCGTTCGAGTTTACGGGTAGCGGCTTCGAGTACTTTCGGATCTGGATCGTCAATGTCCTGCTGACCATCGTCACGTTCGGTATTTACTCGGCCTGGGCCAAGGTCCGNACCAAGCGTTATTTCTACCGCAACACACACGTTGCCGGCTCCGAATTCGAGTACCACGCAAGACCCATACAGATNCTCAAGGGCAGAGCTCTGGTCTTTGGCGGCTATATCGTTTTTATGTTGAGCGCCCAGCTGCATCCATGGATCAGTATTATCCTGGTTGTGGTTTTCTTCGTGGTTACGCCGTGGCTGATTGTCAGGGCGCACCTGTTCACGGCCCGNAACTCCTCCTGGCGGGGGATACGCTTTGACTTCAACAAACGATCGATGGCCGATGCCTTCAAGACCTTTCTCCTGGTTCCGCTGTTGCTCCCGTTCACGCTGGGTTTCCTGATCCCCTATTTCTCCTTCCGTGGCTGGCGCTTCGCCGTCAGCAACAGCCGGCTCGGCCGCCAGCCGTTTGCCTTTGTCTCAGCAAGAGTCGGCGCCTACTACCGCGCCTTTTTCGCCATGGTCCTGCTGGTTGTGGTGATCGTAATCATTTTCGGCGGGTTGATTGCCCTCGTGCTGTTGCTGTTCGCGCCTGGCGCCTTCGCTGCCGGTACTGAACGCGCCGGCGTGGGTGGCCTACTGAGTCTGCTGCCGTTGCTGCTGATGGCAGTGCTCTACCTGGTGGCCGTGCCCGGTTACCGGGTGATGACGCGNAACGTGTCGNTGAANNNCNCCNCNCTCGGCNNNCACANCTTCGANAGNACCCTCNAGNTCTGGCCNGTGGTCTGGATCTACGCCAGCAACGCNGNTTGTATCATCTTCTCGGTGGGNCTGTTGACNCCGTGGGCGAGGGTCCGGGTGGCACGCTATCTCGCCAACCACCTGGTGCTGCACGCGACAGGTGATCTGGCGTCGTTTATCCAGGCCGAGTCCAAGCACGCCGGTGCGTTTGGCGAAGAAGCGGCCGATTTCATGGATATCGATGTCGGCGGCATCTGATGGAGTGCTGGGTCGACTGTTACGACGGCAAGACCTCGCGTAAACAGCAGCAACTGCTCCGACTGACCGACGAACAGCACGTCACGCTGGTCAGCGACGACGGTGAGACCCGTTACCGGGTACAGGACCTGGTGGTCTCGCGTCGCCTTGGCCGGACGGCCCGCCAGATCGAGATGCCGGACGGNGTGGTCTGCGAGGTGTCCGACAACGATGCTGTCGACCGGTTACTCGCGGCATCGGGCAGTCCGGTACCGGGCCGACTGGTCGATCGCCTGGAGTCCAGGCTCCGTTANGTNGTCATCGCCTGCCTGCTNACGGGTCTTTTTCTGTGGGGTGCGATCAGTTACGGGATCCCGCAGATGGCGCGGCATGTCGCTGACCTGGTACCGGTGGCGGCCAGCACTGCACTGGGTGACGACGTGCTCGAGGTGCTCGACAAGACTTTATTCGATGGATCCCGACTGGACGAGGCTGAAAAGGACAGCGCTAGGGCGCTGTTCGCGCGCATGACACCCGGGCTGGCGCCGGGTTACCGGTTCGAGCTGGTGTTTCGCAGTGGCGAGAGGATCGGCGCCAATGCGTTTGCGTTGCCGACCGGCACCATCGTGGTGACCGATGAACTGATCAAGGCAATCGAGCATCCGGGCGANCTGGAGTCGATCCTTGCCCATGAGGTCGGTCACGTGGTTCAACGCCACAGTCTTCGGCAGCTGATTCAGGGCAGTACGATCGCCCTGATCATGATGGCGGTCACCGGTGANATCTCGGCCGTTGCGGCGATGTCCGGCGCTCTGCCGGTACTGCTGACCGAGACCTACTATTCGCGCGAGTTCGAACGCGAAGCAGACCAGTATGCTTACGACCACCTGCACGCGCGTGGCATCTCACCGCAACATTTCGTGCGGATTCTCGAGCGCATCGCAGGTTCAGGTGAGACCATCGGTTTTCTGTCTACCCACCCGTCGGTGGATGAACGGCTGCAGACCTTTTCAAGATAGACAAAGGCCAGCCGGGGCGGGGGCTACTCATCGCGCTCTGTCGCCCCGGGGTCTGGGCCGTAGCGGTTCTCTCCCGGGGTACTGTCCTTCGCCCAGAAAACCATCAGCACAATGATGCCGATCAGAGGCAGCAATATGAGCAGCAGCCACCAGCCCGTCCGGTCTGTGTCATGCAGTCTTCTGACGGCTATCGACAGAGAGGGNATCGCCATGGCNAGNGCGTAGATTCCACTCAACAGGCCCATACCACTCGGGGTACTGTAGGTGCTGCCGTAAGTGGCATTGAGTTGTTCAGGAAGCGCTATCTCGAAGAACGTGTCGAAGCCCGGGATGAAAGCGTCGATGACGGCAAGCACAATGGAGAAAATCACCACGAACAAAGAGAAGTACCAGAACTCCTTCTTTTCAGCTCTGCCGTTGAACACCGCGTACTTCTTAAGCGCCTGGAAATACCAGTTCATATCGACCCCCTTCTGCTTCGTGTACCGGTCGCCCGGGTACTCTGTCACCCGTAAACGGTGATGTCCATTTGAGCTTCGTAAGGCATTGAAGAGATGGTGGGTCGGGAGATCCCGAACGGTTTCATTCGGTGTAGAGAATCTTCGCAGTCACCCCCGACGCGCTTCAGTAGCAGTGCCGCCCGTTCAACGGTTGGCCATCGTGACCGCTCGCACCACGTAGCGCAGCGGCCCGCCGGGGACGATCGCATCGAATGGCCAGCAGGTGATCAGCGTCAGCGACTTGCGCCCGGTCGGGGCCATCACACTGGTCTGCGATTGGTGGACGACGGCGCTCTCAGTGACACGATAACGGTGGTTTGTGCCGTCGGCTGATTGCAGCTCGAGCACCTGGCCGGTCTGCAGGTGTTCCAGAAAGGCAAAGTGCGTGTCACGGTGGCCGGCCAGCACGACGTTGTCATCGCTGCCCGGCGTGGCACTGGCGAGCACGTGAGCGGGGCCGAAGGCCAGAGCGCTGCCGCTGGCACCTGCCAGCACGATCAGGTTCTGCCGCTGGGCTGGCGCACGCAGCCGTGCCACCGGCCAGGTGTCGGCCCACGGCCAGGGTTTTGTCCTGGCACGACCGGCGAGGGTCTGGCTCCAGGCGGTTTCCAGCAGTAGCTGGGCGAGGATCGCCTTGAGATAGATCCGTGCGCCTTCGCCGGTGCTGAGCACACCGGCGATCAGCAGTGACGTCACGGCCACGAACCGGATCCGGGGGTGTGTATACCACCGGCGGGAANCGGGTATCCCGGTCACTCCATGGACGCGCGTCCGGCCACAGGCCGGGCGCGGCGCTGGCGGAACCCGACCGCCAGTACCAGCAGGCTCAGGCCGAGCACCAGCAGCAGTGCGGCGGCGGTCGCCGTCTGGGGCAAGGCGCCCGGGCCCTGTGAGGTTGTGTAGCGCCGGGTAGAGCCGCCGGCCACCAGCCTCTGGACATTGTTGGAAGACGCACTGCCGGAACTGGTTGCCAGCATCGGTATTGCACGGGCCGTGTGTTCGTCAGACGGAGCGAGAGACAGGGAAACGCCATCCACAGATCTCGAGGCTTCGGTTTTTTTCGCNGCCCGGTTCTGGGTCACTTTCAGAGTGAGCGGTCCCTGCCGCTGGTGCTCGGCCATCAGCTTGCGTTTCTCCTCTTCTGCCGACCGTTTCATCTCTGCATCTGCCGATTTTCTCTTCCTTGCTTTTTCGACTCGGGTCTTGGCCTCTTTGCCGAAGACGCTGTCGTGGACCCAGCCCTTTGGCAGGTTGGTCGGCAGCGCTGACGATGCGAGGTCATCGTCCTGCGGCCGGGAGGCAATCGTTTCAACGGCCACCAGCGAGGTGTGTCGGGTGACCAGGTGATGGGCAAGGCCCAGTTCNACGATATCCTTTCGGACCTGTTCCGGTCGTGCCTCACCGGCCAGGCTGTCGGTCAGTGCCTCGATCTTGCGCCTGGCAAACAGCCGGTCGATCCCGGAGTGACTGCTGCCGCCGGCCAGGGTGAACGAGACCGCCCATGGCCGGCCGCTGCGCTGGCCCGAGATCTCCACGGTGCTGCCGAGTCGCGGCACGCGGGCCGTAATCACGACCGGCTCGCCGAGGTAGAGATCCGGGAGGTGCCGGGGCCAGTGCTCGACTGGTTGTCCCTGCCAGTCGATGTCGATGCGGGTCAGCAGCGGGTTTTCCAGTTTGGCGAAGAGGGTGCCCATTTTGGCCTGGACCTCGCCGGTCTGGCCGATGTAGGTATAGGTTCCGCGGCCGTGCCCGGCGGCCTTGCGCATGAAGTGGCCGTTCGGTGAGCTACCGATGCCGACGGTGAAGAGCCGGCTGTCGTGAATGTTGTGTCGGATATAGGCCAGCAGCGCGCTCTCGTTGCCGACACTGCCATCGGTGATGAAGATTACCTGACGTACCTTACCGGGGTCGCCGGTCAGGCCCAGTGCGAGGCGCAGTGCCGGCAGCATTTCAGTACCGCCTGTGGCGCGAAGATCACGCACATAGCGGACCGCTGCCTGGATGTTGTTCGTGGTCGCCGGTCGACTGGAGCCAAACAGTTTGTGCGGTGTGCTGTTGAACTGTATGACATTGAACGAATCGCCGGGCGCAAGACGTCGCAATGCCAGCTGTAGGGCTGCCTGGGCCTGGATGATCGAGCGCCCGTCCATCGAGCCCGAGGTGTCGATCACGAAGACCGTCTCGCGTGGCAGGCGCTGCACTTCGGCGCCGTGTTCACTGGGTGGCATCACCATCAGCAGCGCGTAGGTCTCGCCCTGGTACACGTCGCTGAAAAGCGCCGCAGCAGGTGCATCACCCACCTTGGGTCGCCACTGGAGCACGAAGTCGCTGTCGGCCGGTACGGTGTTGCCGACCAGCACCACCTCGCTGACCTCACCGTCGACGCTCGTCTGGATGTCATGCGAGGGGCTTTCGATGGTCAATGGAAAGCCAGCCTCGATGCGCGCCCGGATGCGCACCGGATTGATCGGGCCGTTACCCGGCTCGGCCACCCGCGGGGTGACTCGCGACGCATCGGGCACCTGGTCGGTGTCCTCCGCCCANCCGCTGCCGGTAAAGGCGCTGATGCGGGTCGCCCCTGGGATATAACGCGGTGCCACGACCATTGGAAAGCGCAGTGAGAAGGCGCCGTTGTCGTAGCGCAGTGCCTGCTGGTATTCGATCGTCACTTCAATGGTCTCACCGGGGCCGATGTTGGCGACCGAGGTGGTAAAGATGTTGGGTCGTTCCTGCTCGAGCAGGGTGGTTTTTTTGCCCTGGCTTTTGGCTTTCTGGTAGATCTTGCGGGCCTGGGCGCGTTCCTCGATCTCACCCACGATCAGGCGCTCGCCGATTTGCATCTTCAGGGTGTCGACCGCGGCGTCGTCCGGCAGCGGAAAGATATAGACCCCTTCCAGCCACTGGTCCGTTGGGTTGCTGAAGTGCTGGGTGACAGTGGAACGCCCAATCATACCGGTGACCTGGATCTGGACATCGGTGAACAGCATCGGCACCGGCCGCAGCCGGTCGTGATCGGAGGTGCGGACCAGCAGCGTGCCGGCCTTGGCATCGCCGGCCGACATGGCCCGACCGAGCGCCGGCGACTGAGCGGCCACAGCAAAGCCGCTGAAAAGCACCAGCAGGCAGCAGGCAATCGCTCTGCCTATGAGTTTGAGTTCCGGGCGGAGGAAGTCGGGACGGGTAGTCAGGTGCATGGGCACGGTTCTCCAGGTGAGATCAGCAAAAGTTGTCAGGGGGTGGTTATCCACGGGTGCTTCAGGGTCTGCGGTTACGGACGAAGGCGGTGATCACTTGTGGACGGCCTTTTGCCGTCAACACGACAACGAGATCGAGCTTGCGCCCATAGTGGCGGAAGAGTTCTGGTGATGACCGGGCCAGGCGGCGTTTCTCAGCCCGGCCCAGAAAGTATCGGCAGCCACCATGGTGGTCATAAACCACCCGGCCTTTCTCGAGAATGAACTGGATCACCGAGTTGTCGATGCCCCGTTGCGCACAGCGCAGGTCGGCGTGGCGAGACAGGGGTACGTGCGGCATCAGGCTCGGTCGGTGGTCTGTGCCGCTGAGTTCCCGCTGCCCTTAGTGAAGGCGGGGCCCCGATTCAAGCTGCTCTTTTTCCCACTGGTTGCGTGCTTTTGACAACGACACTGCGAGACCCGCAACAGTGGAGAACAGAGCGTACATCTGAGGACTTTCCAAAACTGCTTTGGGATTTGGAGCGAAGTTCAGGTCGCTTCCCCTGGCCTCATCCAGATAGTGTTCAAGATGATTGCCGATTACAGCCATCAGCATGTAACAGACGCCGGTCCCATGATGAGAGATCTCGTAGAAAACCTGGTGCGCCCGGTTTATATCGCTGATCATCTCGTCACTGCAGCCGCCAAGATCGGATTTCTGGTAAAGCATCTGATCACCTTTTGAGTGGGCTACATTTCGCCCGTTGAATTTAGAAGCCGNAAAGACATGAGATTTTTCAGACAATCATCTTGTCGGCGCTGCCTGAAAAACTTTTCAGGAAACCGGCATAGAGAGGGAGGTCCTTTTCGTCGAGGGCCGGAGAAACCCACTTTTCTACCTGCCAGTGCTACAGCGTTTCACCACCCCGGCGGGTTAGAAATGTTAAGACCGGTCCTGTGACTGGCGGCTGCCCGGCTGGGGCATCCGCAGCAAGGAGAACGAATGCCTCGATACCGCGCGCCGTTCAGCTCTCTCAACCGCCGCCAGCTGAAATCACTCCTGATCCGAACTGCTGCGCATGCGGTCAGAAGACTGGGAAGCCGGGCAGGACACGGGCCCCACATGGATCCGGAGGAACTGACCCAGCGGGCACTGGTCGATACGATGGAAGAACGGCGCAACTGGGACCCCGGGCGCTGCTCACTCGACCAACACCTGGCAGGCTGCATCAACTCCTATATCTCNCATTACTTCGAATCCCGGGAGGCCCGGGTCCAGGTGCCGCCCCGGACCAACGGTGCNGGAAACGGCACTGAAGCGCCGGAGAANCGNATTCCGGACCTGGTCACCCCGCAAACCGCCTTCGATGCCGGGCGACTGGCTGAACAGATCAGTGAGATCGTGCAGACCGAGGNCGATCCACTGCTGAGGGAGGTCTGGGCGATATTCGAGACCGAGGGCTGGGATCTGAAACGCGATGGCCCGGACTTCTGCCGCCGGCTGGGCCTTGATCCCACAACTGGCGGTGCGGATTACCAGAAGTTCAACCGGCTCAGAAAAAAGTTGCGCGATATCGCCAGCACCTGCCTGGTAGACCGAGCCTGACCCGGNATCCGGGGTGCACAAGACAGTTATGACAGTCGAATCCGAAAACGACGCGAGCTCGCTGCTTCGCCGTATCTACGGCGAGGGGCCGGGNACGGGGGAGTCGCTGGCGACCGGCCACGATGCACAGACGCTGCTGGCGGCACAGCAGACTCTTTTCGATGCCGGGGTCAATGCCGATGCTCTGTACGAACGGGCTGTTGGGGAGATCGAGTTGTCCGACCGGCTGACAGAGCACGGCATCACGCCGCCGCGCCGGCTGTGGCGCCTTTCCGATGATGAGTTTGCAGACCTCGATGACGCGCAGCTCGAGCATCACCTTGCCGCTTATGGCATCAGTGTGCCGAACATGTTGGCGGGTCTGGAAGACACTGTGCGGGTTAAGACCCGCCGGCTTTCATTGGGCCGCTTGCTCGGCACCCTCGGCGGGGCGACGCACTGGCAGCACCGCCCGGCTCTGGCCGCGGGTGTTGTGTTCGGCTTATTGCTGGTCGGTGGTGGTGGCGGGGCGACGTACTTTGCGCTGCAGCACAGCAGGCCACCGGTTTACGACACCCGGCAAACGGTTGCACTGCCTGCGGTCAAGACGGAGGTTGTGAATGCCACCTCACCCCCGGCGGTAACNTCGAAGCGGGCGGATGAGTACATGCTGGCCAGCGCCCGCTTTGAACCGGCAGTGCCCGAAAACACACNTGCNNNGNNGGGCNACACCGAGCCCCTGGGGGTGANCCGCTCTGCGGCAGATGCAGCAGCCGAGAATACCGGGACGGTGGCAGTGACAGATCGCCTGCCTGTGGTCACAAGTGCCAGTGTCCTGCTGGCCGNCACCGAGCCGGAAGCCGCTTTGCCGCTGCATGCCGGTGTCTCGGCTGGCCTGAGCAAAGCAGCTACCCTGGAGGCCACTGCTGTACCTGCGCCGGAGACAAAACGCGTGAAAGAATTTGTGTTCGAACCCGGGGACACACTGTCGCATGGCCTGGCGATGTCCGGGTTGCCGATGCACCGCTGGTCGGACCTCGTGGACCGGGTGGGGACGGTTTTTCACCCAGGCGACCGGGCGATCTTTTATTTCGAGAACGACGAGTTCGAACAATTATTGGTGATCTTCCGTCGTAAAAACCAGCGCATTACGGTTACCTCGGATCTTGATGTCCACACTGCTACCGCCAGTGCAAGTCGGGTGGATGCTGTGAAGGGCTCGGTACAGACGTCACTGTTTGCAGCGCTCGCAGCACTCCTGGATGAAAGGACCGCCTGGCGGGTGGGTACCTGGCTCAAACACGCCGAAGTCCCTCTTAAAACTCTGCCGAAAGGCTCGACTTTTGATGTGCGCATCGAGCGCATCACCGGCCAGAACGGCGAGACGATCGGTTTCGGCGCAATCCGGGGTGTGCGCATCGATACCGTGCACAAGGGTGCCTACACCGTTGGGGAGGTCCCGGGTTACAGCGCCTGACACGACTATCCTTCTGCGCGGTCAAAAAAAGCCCCGCCGGGGCGGGGCACACTTTCACTGATTCACTGATGATCCTGCTTGATGGCAGCATGGTGCCATCACTGGTGGCTCAGGGGGTGAGTACGGTAGGATTGTTTGCGTTGTTCGTGGGCGGGGGTAAGCTATGTCCCCTTAACCGATTGAACCAGACAGCTGAATCGCTCGAATCAAACACAATTGAACCCTTTACCGGTATGAGGCACGAATATGGAACAGTCTTTTGTCCAGCATCTGGATGAATACCCCTGGGAGACCAATGACCAACGCCCGGGACGGCGATGGAAACTGCTGGTTGATTCTGATCGAACGTCCAGCAATGGCTTAAGTCTGGGGGTGCTCGAGTTTGCGCCGGGGGCCGAACTGCCTGCCCATACCCACGCCCCCCGGGAGGCGTATTTCATCCTCGAGGGCGAAGGGATGCTGTTGCTCGGTGACGAGACGAAAAAAGTCCGACCTGGCACGGTGGTCTACCTGCCGCCGGATCACGTCCACGGGATTCGCAATATCGGCACCGAGACCCTCAGCCTGATGTGGATCTTTCCCACCGACTCCTGGGGTGAGGTTGAGTATCTGTTCCAGTAGGCCCTGACGGTCAGGGGAACGAATGATGGTGGATAAACGCCTGGAACCTGAAGAGCTGCCTTACCCTCTGCCGCCGTGGCGGCACCGGTTCCGGACGCTGAGCGTGTACTGCGAAGTGGATGAAGCCGCGCTTGCACGGCGGGTGCCAGCGCCGCTGTCATTGTGTTCGAACATCGTTCAAGTCACTGTGATGCATTTCGAGAGCACTGTGCCCGACCGGCCCTATTTCGACAGTGCGGTGATCGCAAGGGTGCGTTATGGCGAACGCACCGGCGGCAACTGGGTCCATGCCTTTACCAGCACGGACCAGGTGCTGTCCGGTACCCGCGAACTGTGGGGGTACAACATGAAGCTGGCCCAGATCGGGCTGCACGTCGATCAGGACCGGATCTGGGGACACACTGCGCGCCTCGGCCAGACTCTGATCGAGATCGACATGGCGACCGGTGGTCCGGCGGTGCCGGTGCCCGACATGTTCCCGCGGCTGTTCGTCAAGGCGCTGCCCGAGACAGAGCGCCCCGAGGCGGTAGACCGGCAAGTGGTGATGATGGTGGCCGACACAGAAGTCACGCAGACATTGTGGGGTGAAGGTCTGCTTCGGCTTGCATCGGGTGGCGCAGACCCCCTCGGTGAGTTGCAGCCGGGTCGGGTCCTCGGCGCGAGTTACGTTGCTGGTAACCAGGTGCTTAACTGGGGCAGGATAGTCACTGAAGCGGTGCAATGACAGGGAAATACCGAAGGAGAGACCTTTAATGAAAGCAGTCGTTGCAAACCCGGCCGTGACCGGGTGCCTGGAGATCGGGGATGTCGCCGCGCCGGTGGCCGATTCGAACGAGGCCCTGGTCGCTGTGACCACCATCTCACTCAACCGCGGCGAGCTCCGCCGTGCCGAGGCTGCAGAGGCCGGCATGCAGATCGGCTGGGACCTGGCCGGCATTGTTCAGAGTGCGGCCCGGGACGGCAGCGGCCCTGCCGAAGGCACTCGGGTGGTGGGATTTTCCCGGCGCATGCAGGGCTGGGCAGAACAGGTGGCGCTGCCGACCCGCGACCTTGCGGCGATTCCAGATACAGTCTCGGATCAGGATGCCGCGACCCTGCCGGTCGCAGGTCTCACCGCGCTTTATGCGCTCGAGCGCTGTGAGCGGATTCTCGGCAACCGGGTCCTGATTACAGGCGCCAGTGGCGGAGTCGGCTACTTCGCCTGTCAGCTGGGTCTTCTGATGGGCGGGCACATCGTCGCCCACCTGCGGCGGCCGGATTACGCCGACATGGTGCGCGGGACCGGCGTACAGGAAGTGGTGGTCTCCGAAGATGCTGCCGGTATCGCTGAGCAGGGCAGGTTCCGATCGATCATCGACGGGGTGGGCGGGCCGTTGTTGGCCAGCCTGATTGCCGAACTCGAAGAAGGTGGCCGGGCCATTCTCTACGGGGTGAGCGCGGGCCCAACGACCCCGCTTGCCATCAGGGATCTGATGTTTACCGGAGATGGCCGGGTCGAGGGGTTTTACCTNTACCGGGAAAGCGAGATCGAATACGCGACCCGGGGCCTGGACCGCCTGCTACGGCTGCTGGCGGANGGGCGGTTGGTGACGCACGTGCCTGTGACCGGNGCCTGGAGCAGTATCGGCGAGACTGCGGCCGGGTTGATCGCCCGGAATTTCCCAGGCAAAGCAGTACTGACGATCTGAACCGTTGCAGGACATCACGCAGGTCACACCGGCGGTGCTGAACGCGCTCTTACCAGGTTGAATGGAAAGCACAGCAGTCAGACAAGAATCGTCGGAAGAAAGCCACGCACAGCGTGACCCGCTTCTTCTTGACCGGGCCTTCAAGGCCAGGCGGATGGTGATTGCTGGTGTCTCGTCGGATCGCGGCAAATGGTCCAACATCATGTTCCGACGTTTGCTGGANGGCCCGTACGACGGTGAGCTGATTGCGGTCAATCCGGCACGAAGCGAAGTCGAAGGGCANCCGTGCTACGCGTCGCTTNGCGATGTGCCGGGCGAGGTTGATTATGTTCAGCTGCTGGTCGCCAGGGAACATACCGTCGATGCGGTCCGGGACTGTGTTGCNCGCAAAGTTCCCGTCGTTCATGTGCTTTCCTCCGGGTTTGGTGAGGTCTCCGGNGAGGGCCCGGGACTCCAGAGCGCGCTAGTTGCGGCTCTTGCGGGCGGCGCGAGTGCGCTGATCGGCCCGAACTCACTCGGGCTTTACAGCGCAGGGCACGGTTTGTGCTTCTCTGACGGATGTCATTTCGAGTCCGGTCCGGTGACCTTCATCTCGCAGAGTGGTGCCCTTTGCACGGATGTTCTGGCCCAGGGCCAGATGCGGGGTGTCAAATTCTCCAAGGTGCTTTCGGTCGGTAACTGCGCTGATCTTGATTGGCCGGACTATGTGCGCTACTGCCGACATGACCCGGAAACGGGTATCGCGGTGTTCTATATCGAGAGCGTCTCCGACGGCCGGGCGCTTTATGAAGAACTGAAAAAGCTTGCCCGGGATAAACCGGTACTGGTGCTCAAGGGCGGACAGACTGCGGCTGGAGCGCAGGCCGTGGTATCGCATACTGGACGGATGACGGGCGAACATAACGTCTGGCAGGCCATGCTGCGCCAGGCCGGCGTGATTGAGCTGACCGGACTGAACGACCTGCTTGTGACTGTGCAGGCCTGGTCCAGTGCTGAACTGCAGCCACGCAAGCGAGCGGGCAATGGCGTGATGGTGATCGGGTGCGGTGGCGGTGTCTCGGTGCTGATCAGCGATGCGCTGGGTGCAGCGGGCCTCTCCGTCGCCCGGCTCGGGTCCGGCACGCTGTCTGCCCTGAAAGAGCTGGAGCCTGCTGCCAAGGTCTTTGGCGGCATCGACAATCCGATCGAGATGCCCGTCGACCGGCTTTTCACCGACCCTGCCAAACTCGCCCGGCTGATTGAGACCTCTGCGGCCGACCCNAAGGTCGNGATGGTCCTTCTGCATCTCAACCTGATTGCCTTTTCTGATCTTTTCGGTGATGACAACCTTGCGCATCTGGAAGCCGTCTGCGCTGCGATCAGGGACGTTGCCGGTTGTATCGCCAAACCGCTGACGGTGGTTTTGCGCAATGGAGACTGTGGAGAGACGACCGGAACACTGTACCGCTCGGCACTGACAAGTCTGAGCTCGCAGGCGGGGCTGGATGTTTTCAGCGACCTGGAGCCCGCACTGGCCTGGCTGGGTCGGGTGAGAACGTTCAGTGGTCGTCGGTCATGACTGCACCCCTGGTTATGGACCTGGTCTTGGCCCGGCAGATGATCTCGGGCTGCGGGGTCGAATTTGCCAACTGGCAAGTCGTCTCATCCGCCAAGGCGGCAGTCAGCGCAGCGGCCGGACTGGACGGGCCGGTGGCATTGAAATCGGCGGCGCCGGATGTGGTGCACAAAAGTGACAGCGGTTGTGTAGTTCTGGGTGTTGCGGGTGACGAAGCAGTTGAAAAGACCTACGCTGAGGTCACGGCCCGTGCCGCAGCGGCCGGCAGTGCGACGCCGGAGCGGGTGCTGGTAGAGACAATGACCCCGGGCCTTGCTGAGATCATTATCGGGCTTAAGCGCGATGAGACCTTCGGTGCGGTTGTTCTTGTTGGTCTGGGTGGAATCTTTACGGAGGTACTGGAAGATTTTGTCCTGCGGCTTTGTCCAGTGACAGAACCCGAGGCGCTGGACATGTTCAAGGAACTGCGGGGCTTTTCTGTCCTTGCCGGTGCCAGGGGCAAGCCGCACTGCGATCTCGACGCCCTGGCTCGCGTGGCTGTTTCCATCAGCCGGCTCGGCAACGACCGGGACGACATCCTCGAGCTGGATCTCAACCCGGTGATGGCGATGGAGCAGGGCGCGCTGGCGGTTGACGCACGCGTTGTTCTGAATGGGAGGGGGAAGCATGGCGCGCATTAAGCCTGACGAGTCGATCATCGGCCTTGAGGGACCGGTCTACGACGTGGACCTGGAGCGAGGGCGCATCCGGCAGTTTGCAAAGTCGATCTACGCGTTTCATCCAGCCTACCACGAGGAAAGCAAGCCTGTTGTGCCGCCGACTTTCCTGATCATGTCGGGCTATTTCTACGGGTACATTCTCGCGCGCGCCCCGCGGGATTCAGCGTTCGGCTCGATCGACGAGGATTTCACGACCTGCGCCGATGGCGGACAGGAGTTCGTTTTTCACGGCCCGCTGCCGTGTGCCGGTGAGCCGCTCGTGGCATCGACCCACATGCATGACTTCAAGGAAAGACAGGGCAGGCGTGGCGGGCGCCTGCGGATCTATGTCACCTGTACCCGGTTCCATACGCCCGGAGGGCGTCATGTGGCCGACTGGTTCGAGTGGAACGTCAAGACCTCACACTCTCCGGTCCAGAGTCTCGATGAGGAGCGGATCAGAGACCGGCCCTACTTCATGAAAGGCGACCCGCGCGATCAGTTCAACGCCGTTGGCTTTCAGGACTGGGATGCACTGCGCGAGGGTCAAGGCCCGGGCGCCATCGTGATGCCACCGCTTACCGTCACCGACATTGTCGCCTACCAGTATGCCTCCGGAGAAGATGGCCCGACCCATCACGACGACGGTTCAGCCAGGGCCTGCGGATACCCCGGCATCTACTCGATGGGCATGTTGCACGGCGGTGCTCTGGCCACCTATGCCGTGAACTGGCTCGGGCCGGAGAACATCCGCCGGTTCAAGTGCCGGTTCGTCGAGATGCAGTTTCCAGGAGATGTGCTGGCGTATCGCGGTTGGGTGGTGCGGAAATACCAACAGGACGGTAACCGGATGGTCGACATCGAGCTCGATTTTCAGCGTGACGGCACGCTGCTCGGCAGCGCCTGGGCGACCTTTACGCTTTAGGAAAACGACATCAGTGTCGTTCTATTCAATATTCAAGCGGCGAAACTCCCGAGCGATCTGAATATTCAGATCGCGGGAAAAGACGTACAAAATCAAATAGTCATAAGCCGGGTACGGCGAGCGTTTCGCTGATGAACGGCACAGAGTGTGGTCTTTATCCGAGTAAGCTGTTTTTGGCCTCCCTATCTTTTTACAGCCAATCTGACTAGACTGCGCACCCAGCAGCGCGCTACCAAGGCCGCTCGCCGTTGTCTTGTGGTTGTCTCCCTCCCAGAAAGACTCCTCTCGATTACTTCATTTATTACCGCCTCAACCGGTCTGGTGACAGCACCGGCAGGCTTACTCAGGATTATTGATGTCATTTTCACAACTTGGCCTGCGGGCCGAACTCCTTAGCGCCGTTACGGCGCAACGTTATCCGAGCCCTACGCCGATCCAGGCACGGGCCATTCCTATTATTCTCAAGGGTCGCGACGTTCTTGCCGGTGCTCAGACGGGCACTGGAAAGACTGCGGCCTTTACTTTGCCAATGCTGCAATTGCTGAGCAACGGCTCAGTTGGAGCGTTCAACGGCAACTCGCCGAGGGCGCTGGTGCTGGCGCCTACCCGCGAGCTTGCTGCCCAGGTAGAAAGCGCCATAGTGACTTACGGTAAACATCTGCGACTTCGATCCACGGCAATATTTGGTGGTGTCGGCATCAACCCGCAGAAATCAGCACTGCAACGGGGTATCGATATTGTGGTTGCAACCCCGGGCCGACTACTGGACCTCGTTGGTCAGCGCAGCATCGATTTATCTGCCATCAAGATCCTGGTGCTGGATGAAGCCGATCGAATGCTCGATATGGGTTTTATTCATGATATTCGCAAGGTGCTGGGGTTCTTACCGAAACACCGTCAGAATCTTCTGTTTTCTGCGACCTATACCCGGGACATCAAGCGGCTGGCCGATTCATTGCTGAACAAACCGGCAATGGTTGAAGTCGAGCGTCGCACTGTTGCAGCCCAGACTGTCAATCAGTGCGCTTATCGTGTAGACAAGTCAGCCAAACGCGACCTGTTGATTCAACTGATCAACGAGGGTCGCTGGCACCAGGTGTTGGTCTTCACCCGCACCAAGCACGGTGCTAACCGCCTGGCCGAACAATTGGTGCGCCGAGGCATCGATGCCACTGCCATTCACGGCAACAAGAGTCAGGCTGCGCGGACCCGCGCTCTGGCCGGTTTCAAGAAAGGCAGTTTGCGTGTTCTGGTGGCCACGGATATTGCTGCCCGAGGTCTGGATATTGATCGCCTTCCTCATGTCGTCAACTATGAGTTACCCAACGTGCCGGAGGATTACGTGCACCGGATTGGCCGTACGGGTCGTGCTGGTGAAGAGGGTGAAGCGGTATCGCTGGTTGGGGCTGATGAGGTAAGGCTGCTCAAGGACATCCAGCGATTGTTAAGGAAGGAAATTCCGCTGCAAGCGCTGCCGGAGCTGGTATCTCAGCCGACCGACAAGGCTGAAAAATCTGAGTGTACTACCCGCAAGCGGAGGTCTCCCAGACGAAAGAGACCCGCGAATGGTTCAACTCCAAGACGTGAGTCACACCGGGACAAAGCAGCTCGGCATGCTTGATGAATGTGGGCACTATCAGACCAAGAAATCCAACAAACTCGACCGGTATCTGTCAACCTAATAACAAACACTCGGTGTTCTCCCATTTCTGTTGATTACTCTCTGGAAAAAAAGATCCATTTTCGAACATTGTTCCGGGTTTGCCAGCAGACACAGTCCTATGTTGGTTGGATGGGAATCAGGAATATGTGAAAAAGGCAATTGCTCTGATGCCTCGGCGAGTATAGTGACCGGTTGACTGTCATCAGAGTGTCTCGACCTAAGCAGACGACTACGCATGCAAGCTTCTGTATTTGAACCCATGGACAGGACCGTCGCGGAGACGGTATTGAAAGAAACCAAGCGGGTTCTTGATCAACTCGGTATCGTGTTCTTCCTGCGCCATGGGACCTGTCTTGGGGCAGTGAGAGACGACTCATTGATCACTTGGGACGATGATCTGGATGTGGGTTCAGTAATTGGGTTGCACGGTCTTACCGAAGAGCGGATGTACCAGGCGGTCGAACTATTCAGTCGAGAAGGTTTTGCTCCCAACGTGATCGTCAGCGAGATCGGTCTCGAGGTTGAGATGAAGAAATTTGATGTTCCGATCGACTGGAACTGTTATCGGATCATTGGAGACAATATTTACCAGTGGCCTGTTGTTCAAATACCTCTCAGCATGCACACGGAACTCAAGGAGATCAAATTTCTTGGCGAGACGTTTCTGGTTCCTAATCCTCCCGAGGATTATCTCAGGCAACGCTATGGTCCGGACTGGGAGATTCCGAAAAAAATCGGCACGTTTGAATCGGATGTCCTGGAGATGACCGATCATAGTTTTATTCCACCTGACCACAGAAAGACAATGTCGCTGGGCAGTCGTTTCGTTTCCTCATCGCACACGGGCTATTTGAAAGTCCTTGATCTCGATGGCCTCCCCGTTCATGAGGCCCAAATCGGCATTGCGGCAACAGCAGCGTTAACCGGGCTGGAAAACGCCAGGACAAATATCGATGGCAGGGTTTTTTTCAACCTGCCGGTAGAAGGCAGTTACGTGGTTTCTATCGCCTATAACGATCACCGGGAAGTTCTCTATAGTGAATGGTTGGCCCCCCACTTGAATTATGTTTATACCTCGAACCCGGCGGTCCCATCGGGCAGGCGTAACGCTTTGACAAACGAGACCGGGAAACCAGATTCAACCTAAGCGTTTTTTCGTCAGGAGAGAATTATCATACGCGTATATGTAGACGTCGTTGCCGATCTTTTTCATTATGGTCACGTCAAATTTTTCCAGAAAGCCAGAGCGTACGGCGATTTCCTTCTGGTTGGGGTTCATTCTGATCAAACCGTAAGTTCCTATAAGCGATCACCAATACTTTCTATGGCTGAAAGAATTACGGTCGTCAAAGGATGTCGTTACGTCGATGAGGTCATCGGCGATGCTCCACTCACTATCGATCAGAACTGGATTAAGCGCCATCAGATCGATCTGGTGGTCCACAGCGACGACCTTTCTGAAGAGGAAGAGATGCGTATGTATGAGATTCCGATCGGGATGGGTATGTACCGAAGGGTTCAATACACACCAGATATCTCAACAACAAAGATCATAGACAGATGTAAGGCTGCACCAGATTAAATGAATCTCATCCGCGGTCCAGGATCTCCAGGACCGGTGCCAGCGCTTCGATGGTTGCGCAGGTGGTCGGTTCCAACGAGATCTGAATGTGCGACACACCGGCCGACCGGTAGCGGAGCAGTTCTTCGGCGATGCGTTGGGGGCCACCGGTCAGCGGGACCAGCGGTCCTTCTTCCGCATACGAGTCTGTTGGCAGCCGGTCCCACCAGGGATCGGCGTTGGAGTCGGCGAGCAGGACCGTAACGGTAGATTTCAGGCTGTGGATGTCGCGGCCATGCTCGCGGCAGGCCTGTGCCATCTCCGGCAGGACCCGCACAAAGCCTTCCACCTTGTTGTGGGTGATGTCGTAGTAGAGATTCCACAGGTCCGCGTAGCGTGCGGCGAGACCCTGCATGCGGGGAGAACCTGAGTTTGTGCCGATCAGAATGGGTGGTCCGCCAGGTCGTGGTCCACGGGGCTTGAGTTCGCAGTCGCGGGCCGAATGAAATCTGCCGGCAAAGTCGATCGCGCCGTCGCGCAGCAGGCCGTGAACAATCTGGATGGCCTCTTCGAAACGACTGACTTTGTAATCAAACGGAAAGCCGAAGGCGTCGTATTCCAGCTGGTGATAGCCAGAACCCAGGCCGAGGATCAGCCGGCCCGCGCTGATCTCGTCCACGGTATCCGCCATCTTCGCCAGCAGGGCCGGATTCCGCCAGCCCATCGCGAGCACCAGGGTACCCAGCTCCACCCGCCGGGTGATGGCTGCAAGAGCACAGAGAAATGACCACGACTCCCAGACGCCCCGGGGCTGCTCTTCGCCTTCCAGTTTGTACAGCAGNTGATCGACCACCCACAGTGAGTCGAAGCCGATGTCTTCGGCGAGTCTCGCCATAGCGCTGACCTCGGACCAGCCGCGCACACCAGCGCCGCGCATGCCCTCGGTCTGGGGCAGCATGAGCCCGACCTTGAGGTTTCGGCTGGTATGGGTTTGCGTCACTTGCAGGCCTCCTTCTTTGGTCAGGTCAGTGTGGGCGTCTATCCCGGTTGGGATGGTGAAATCCGAAGCCGCGCCTCGAACGCAATCGCAGGAAAGGGCAGTACAGCGTGCGGGGACGGATTCATCTCCGGCAATTGTACAGAACGTTACAGGGGTTTATTCTTCACGNANGCTGGAGTCGACGTTTNCACATGACCCCAGTCGTTTGTAGANACAAANCCNAACANCTTNCCNGTNANNCCAGGAGGNNANNACCNATGGTTGAATTTGCGGCCACNGGATCNAAGATCTANTTCAACGGCCNGATCGTGCCGGAACGCGAGGCGACCGTGCATGTCTTAAGTGGTGCAGTCAAGTACGGTGCCACTGTGTTCGAAGGCATCTGCGCCTATCTCGGGGACGAGGACCGGCTCACTGTCTTCCGCTTGCCCGAACACCTGCTGCGTCTGCAGGACAGCATGCGGATCATGCGCTTCGAGCACGACTGGTCTGTGAGTCACCTGAGTGGAGTCGTGACGGACGTCATCAAGGCCAATGAGATGCACCAAGATACCCACATCCGGCTCTCGGCCTATGTTCTCAGCGAGGGCTTTCTGGACGCCACGGCACCGGTTGCACTGGGCTGTCTGGCGGTTGGTCGCCATGACAAATCACTGAGCGATAAAGCCGCCCGGGCCCAGGTCAGTTCCTGGCACCGGATCGAAGACTCCAGCATGCCGCCAAGGGTCAAATGTTCAGCCAATTATCAGAACGGGCGTCTCGCCACTATCCAGGCCCGTGCCGACGGCTACGACGAAGCGATCCTGTTGACCGGTTCAGGAAAAGTGGCCGAGAGTGCCGGTGCCTGCCTGATGGCCGTGCGTGACGGTGTTGTGATTACGCCGACGATCACCGGCAGTATCCTTGAGAGCGTCACCCGTGCCACGCTGATTGAGCTGTGTGAATCAGAACTGGGTATCGAGGTTCAGCAGCGTGAGATCGACCGTACAGAGCTCTATCTCTGCGAAGAGGTCTTTCTGTGTGGTTCAGGGTACGAAGTCACGCCGATCGTAAACATCGACGGCTACTCCATCGGTGACGGCGAGGTCGGATCGAAAACGAGGGCGATGTTTGAGACCTACGACGCGGCGACCCGCGGGCGACTTCCCCAGTACGAGCACTGGCTGACCGCTGTGTAGCTCACCGCGGCGTTGCTTGNTCTCNCTTCCCCAGTAGGTACTTTACAGATCGGGCCTAGCGTCGATCCAGGGTCGGACTCGTTCAAACGAAGCTGCGCCCCTCAGGACGAGGCTGTCGTTGTGGAGTGGACCTACGATCTGCAGTCCCACCGGCAACCCCGCTGATGTAAAACCACANGGCACACTGGCAGCAGGATTTCCACTTGCATTGAATGGAAAGCTGAACGGTGTCCAGGCCAGCATGTCCTCGACGGTACGCGCGTCTGGATCCGGTGCGACCTGGTTGGTCGCAAAGGCGGTCACCGCAGTCGCGGGTGTGAGTAGCAGATCGTAGTCGTCAAAGAAATGACGTACCCGGTCATAAAACGCAGCTCGTGCCAGCCGTGCCTGTATGTAGTCGACAGCCGAGTACTCTGCCCCCCGGTAAACGAGTTGCACGAGGTCGGGGTCCATCTCGTTTTCCCATTCATCGAGATACTGCCAGAGGCCNCCCGCGATGGCTCCCTGGTAGAGCACGATGAAAGGATCGCTCAGGTCGCCGAGTNCGGGATCTCCCTCCTCAACGATTGCGCCTAGCTGTTCAAAAACTCCCACCGCCGCAGCTACACAGTCGGCGACCTCGCTATCAACCTGGGCGTAACCCAGCGTTGGGCTGTAGTAGATTTTCAGNCCCTCGACCCCGTCGTCTAGTGTGTGACGGTAATTGATCGCCGNNCCGGGTTGACTGAANCGATCTGCAGGGTGGTAGCCNGCCATGGCTTCGAGCATCAGGGCGGCGTCAGTGACGGTGCGTGTCATGGGTCCGAGATGAGAAAAATGGTCATTGTGCGGCATCGGGTAGTAGGGCACGGTACCGTGGGTCGGCTTGAGCCCGAAGATGCCGCTGAAGCTTGCCGGAATACGAATCGAACCGCCGCCGTCACCACCTTGAGCAAGGGGCCCCAGGCCGGCCGCGACCTGTGCTGAGGCACCGCCACTGGAACCGCCAGGCGTGCGGTCGAGGTTCCAGGGATTTCGGGTTAGGCCCGTCACAGGACTGTCTGTGACACCCTTCCACCCGAACTCCGGTGTGGTGGTCTTGCCCAGAAANACACCTCCCGCGTTTGCCAGGCGGGTCTGGAGAGGGTTTTCCTCTTGGGGAACAGAGTGCTCGAAGATTTTTGAACCCCGCATCGTGCGTACCCCGCGGGTCATCTGGAGGTCCTTGATGGAATAGGGGATGCCGTGAAGCAGGCCGAGTGGCCTGCCGTCCATGACGGCCTGTTCGGCTTGCCGAGCCTGATCCATGGCGGTATCTGGGGTCGGCGTACAGAAGCAGTTGATCTTTGGATTCAGTGTGCTGATTCGATCCAGTACAGCTTCTGTGATTTCTACCGGAGAAAGACGTCGCGCACGGATGTCTGACGCGAGGTCGGAGGCTGACCGAAAGCAGAGATCTTCGTTGTTCATTGTTCAATCCTTTTTGAGGCGGTGGCCGTGATCAATCCATCACCATTGTATCCGCCGGGTGCGTTAGGTGGTTCATCAACTGTCTTTGTCGAGGAGCGTTCTTTCGACCAGGTCGAAACAGTCANCTTCCTGAAGCAGATGGAAAGNTCGGAATTCAGTTTGGTCCAACGTAGAAAACTCTTCCCGTTGCAAAGATTCGTCATNTTTTGAGACTCTGGCTGCNGTATTCATCGCACTGTTNTAGATAGCCACATAGCTTTTGCCGATGACCTCGGCACGATGGGCATTGACTAAGACAGCAGTCTCTTCATCGATTCCGATACCCAGGAGGCCGGGGTGTTCACTCAACACGGAAAACAGTTCGAATTGACGGTTTCGCCTCAGGAGGTGCTGGTCGATCGCACAGTTGGAAAGAAAGGCAAAGCCCTCTTGATGGTCTCCCATGACAATGTCTCTGCTGCGGGTGTCTCCTCTGACCAGATACGAGCCTTGAATTGTTGCTCCTGCAGAAGTGCCTCCGATGACACCCCCGCGCTCCAGGACGCTCTTGATCGCACCCAGAGTAGCTGTCTCGGCGTAGGCATCCACCAGTCGCCACTGGCGGCCACCGGTGAACCAGACTCCGGTCGCTTTCTTGAGCGGGGCGGCAAATTTGGACTGGCCTGCTTTGTGGGGATCGCGGGTGTGGAGCACATCCACCTCGGCAGCACCATAATCCAGAAACATAGCAGCCAGTTCCGTGCCATCGAAGTCCTGGCCGAGCGGTGCGACCGCGTCGGTTCCGGCGGTTGGAATGGCAACGATCCGGGCGCTGTTACCCCCGGCCAGAGTCAGGAATTTTTCCAGAATTCCAGTGCCTCGCAGGTCTCCGCCCCCGGCGAGGACCAGTGCGCCTGTCTTTGGTCCCTCGGTTCGTCCCCACTCAACGGGACTGATTGGCGTGAAATCTGTCTTCAAGATGGATTGCCTGGTTTTTCTGGGATGGATCGTCTGAGTCACATAGATATGTCTCTAGTATATTTAATGATATATTAGTTGGGCTGATTTCGTTAGTCTGAGGCGAGGTCTGCTTGTTTGCGATGGATGAGTTTTGTTTTAACCCAATTCTTAAATACGGAGAAAAGATCTCATGCGTAAGTCAATATCAGGCCGGATGACCTCTACAGCGAAGGTCCTCTTGGCAACTCTGGCCCTGCTGTTTGGTGGCGGTGTCAATGCCGGGCAGAACGTTCTCAAATTTGCCGCCCATGCCGATCTGAAAAATACCGATCCGATCTGGACGACGGCGAAGATTTCCACGATGCACGGTTGGATGATTTACGACACTCTATTCGGTATCGATTCCAACTATGTGCCTCAGCCTCAGATGGTCGATACCTGGACCCGCAGCGATGACGGTCTGACCTGGACGTTTACTTTGCGCGCAGGAATGAAGTGGCACGATGGTGATCCGGTGCGTGCAGCCGATGCCGTTGCATCCGTTAAGCGCTGGGGAAGCCGCGATGCCATGGGTATGAAGCTGATGGCTGTCGTCGACTCTTTTGAGCCGGACAACGAACTCACTTTTACCATGAAGCTCAACAAGCCATTCGGAATGGTGTTGCAGGCCCTTGCCAAGTCTTCGGCCAATATCCCATTCATCATGAAGGAGGAAGTTGCGGCTAAGTTTGACGGATTCACTCAGGTGCCAACCAACATCGGCTCAGGCCCGTTTATGATGGTCGAAGACGAATGGGTACCCGGCAGCAAGGTCGTCTACAAGAAGTTTGAAGACTACATTCCACGCCAGGAGCCCGCCAACTTTTACTCGGGTGGTAAAAGAGTACATGTGGACAAAGTCGAGTGGCTCTACATTCCAGATCAGACGACACAGATCAACGCATTGAATAATGCCGAAATCGATTTTCTTGAAGGGCCATCGTTGGATCTTCTACCTCTGATCTCTGAAAATCCGGACATCACAATTGCGCCACTTCCACAGAAATTCTCGGGCTGGATAGCCCTTAATCAGTTGCATCCACCATTTAATGACGTACGGGCCCGCCGTGCCATGTCGTACCTGATCAATCAACATGAATACGTTCAGGCCATTATCGGGAATCCGGATCTTTACTCCGAATTCTGTGGGTCATTATTTGTCTGCGGCATAAAGCCCTACGATTTCGAAGATGGTAGTGAAATGCTGCGCACCCACGATCCGGAAAAGGCAAAACAGCTTTTTGCTGAGGCAGGATATAAAGGCGAAACGTTGATCTTGCTCGATCCCACAGACGTTCCGATCCTGCACGGTGCCACTTTGGTTACCGCTCAAAAACTGCGCGAGATCGGAATCAACGTCGAGACTCAGGCCATGGACTGGAGTACTCTGACTTCCCGTCGGGCCGAGACCAAAGCACCATCGGAAGGGGGCTGGCACCTCTGGCACACCTGGTGGCCACACCCAAATCTGATGGTACCGGTGAGCCATCCCGGGTTGACCGGTGCCTGCGAGAAGGCCTGGTTCGGCTGGTCGTGCGACGACAAACTTCAGGAGTACAGTTCTTCCTGGGTATTCGAGACGGATCCGGTGAAGCAGGAGGAAATTGCCCGCAAGCTTCAGTTACGAGGACATGACCAGGTGCCTTACGCTTTTTACGGTCAATGGGAAATGCCTACAGCATTTCGAAATAGCCTAAAGGGTGTGTTATTGACGCCAACGCCTATTCTCTGGAACATCAGTAAGTAGTACTAGACGGGGCAGCACATGCCGGCGACGTGTGTCTCCGTCGCCGGCATGTCGTTGCTTTCAGTTCAATGCAGCCTGTGTTGAACTATCTGATCTGATAACGACAGGTGCGCCAGGTCGGCATGGCAAGCGGCCTGACACCTCGCAAATAATCTGCCGCCATGTCACCCACCTACGCCGCATTCAGCGGAGCGAAACTCTAGCCGGGTCTCACCAGAGCTCAGAAAAGTTCGGGGAAGTAGAGTTCGAGGTTCGTGACTCGGAAGCGACGGAAAGTGGCTATCATAAGAATTAAGGCCCGGCGCAGGAATCAGCAGGAAGGAAGATCGTGGACATCACATTGTATGAATCTGGAGCCTCACGCTCCGCTCGTTGTCGCTGGACGCTTCTGGAGGCTGGTATCTCCTTCGAATCGGTGGCGAGACCGAATCTTGCCAGAAGTGATGAGGTCAAAGCGCTGCGCCCGCTCGGCAAACTTCCGGTCGCGATCATAGACGGCAGGGCACTTTTCGAGTCGGCTGCGATCTGTACCTATATTGCGGATCATGCGCCAGGCATAGACTTGATTGCCAAGCCCGGCAGCTGGGCGCGCGGCCAGCATGACCAGTGGACCTCTTTCGCATTGACAGAAATGGAGGCATGGCTGTGGAACACTGCAGTGAATACGTTCGTCCTGCCCGAAGAGCAGCGAGTCGATGCCGGGTTCGAGCAGAATGCGATGATGTACGGACGCTCCGCATCGGGGTTGAACGATGTGCTTTTGGGTCAGGACTTCCTGGTTGAAAACCGCTTCACGGTCACCGACATCATCGTCGGCTGGACCGTCAACTGGGGGCGCCGCCAGGGGCTTTTAGATGGTCTGAGTGGGCTTCAGGCCTATCTCGAGCGCCTTTTTGAACGCCCGCTCTGCCCTTTTGCCAAGGATTGACAGCGTGTCAGAAGTACCGTCTTGAGGAAAAGTCTGACCCGGTCTCACCCGGCCAACCGGTGAACAGCCTCACGCCGTGGTTGGGTGTTCATTCCCTTAACCCACTGAAGGCAGAAGCATGGGATAGCGGGTGTGAAACACCAGCTGACGGTTTCATCACACCGGGGTCGAGTTCCGGTGAGGTTGATGGTGTAATTCGAGAGAAGTAAAACCGAAGACGGCCTGAAAAAGGCCCCGGAGATAGATATGCAAGACAACACAGTTCACCAGGGCGGATGCCTGTGCGGCGCGGTACGCTTCGAGGCCCATGGGATGCCTAAGAGAGTCGGTGCCTGCCACTGCCGGTACTGCCAGCTGCGCTCGGGCAGTGCGTTCGGGGTCTCGGTCTACTTTCCGGAAGACGATGTCAGGGTTCTACAGGGTGAGCTCAAGTCCTATCAGTATCAGACCGAGACGGGCAACACCACAGTGAATCAGTTCTGCACCGAATGCGGCAGCACCGTGTTGTGGAAAGTCGGTGCCCTGCCTGACTACACGGGCACCGCGGGTGGGTCTTATGACCCCCCGACCTTCTGGTACGAGCTTCAACGGGAGGTCTTTCAGCGTTCCAGTGCCGACTTTGTGCACCTGGCGGTGCCCGAAAGCCACCCGACCATTCCCTACTATGATCCGCAGCTTCCGGAGGCAGAGCGGTTAAAAGGAGGCTGAGACTGGCGATTAAATCCAGCGCCTGACGTTCTTACAGTATTCAGCGTATTGCTCGCCAAACAGCTTCTTCATGGCCTCCTCTTCGGGCAGGATCTGAAGATGATTGATTAAAAGAATAAAGACGGGGATTAAAACCAGACCAGACCAGGCGCCTAAAAACAAACTGGCACTGACCAAGACCATCGTCAGTCCAACATACATCGGGTTCCGGCTGTATTTGAATACACCGCTGACGATCAGTTCAGTGGAATTTTCAGGTTTTCTGGGATCAATCGTGGTGTCCCTTTTTTTGAATTGGAAAAAAGCAATGCCCGCTGGGGAAAATCCGGCAACCAGGCAGATCATCGCCAGAATGGTCTGATAATCGAAACGAAACGCCGGAATAAGGTAGGTCGAGAGATACAGAAGCGCTATAAAAATCAAAGCGATGGCTGGTGGTGGAATTTTGGTCTTCAGCATTTTTCAGTTCTCGCTTGAAATCAATTTCAACCGGAACTGCCACTATAGCGTTAGTCTTATAAATAGATGCTGCTCCGAAGCTAGAATTTGATTCCTTTTGAGAAGTTTTAGGTAAAGTGACGATAGATTCTGACAAGAATTCATTGGCATTTACCCGAGTGCCGCGCGCCACGTATTATCCAGTGTTGTTCTGGTCTAGACATTAGACTATCAAAACCAAAAGATGGATTGTGGATAGTCGTATTTTGTTACCAGACCCTTAGGACCCCACCCGGGTGGGATGCACTGAGAAGGTTCAGCCAATGAAAAGCTACGAAGTAAGATTGCGCTGGGACGATAAACAGGCCGAGAAGCTCGGGGTGAAGTATCCCGGTCGTTTCCAGGCCAAAGAAGTCGTTGCGGCACGGACACCGGCTGAGGCGATTAACAAGGCCCAGGCGATCAATCCCGGGTACGTCAAACAAAGTCTCCGGCCCGTATAGAACGGAAGGTCACAAACCCATGGAACTGGTCAAACTCACTTGCACTGACAATAACAAGACGCTCGATGCCACTGTGATGAAGAAATCCGAGAGATTTCTTGAAGTGGTCGTCGAAGGGACGAACACCAAGGTGGTCCTAAAGAAAGAGTCGTCTAACGAGAAATATTATATCGGTCACATGGCCGGCCTGGAATTCATATCGGAAGGGTAGACCCCGTGGTTTGACAGCGAAGGGGTCCCCTGCAACAGGAGATCGGATCGGTGGACAAGTCTTTATCTATCGGCATCCATGCGCCGGGTGTCGACGTTGCCGGTTTGCAGAGCGGTCAGGCCTACGCTGAATTCTTTCAGACGGTCGAGTCCTCGGGCTTTGATGCGATCTGGGTCGAGGACCGGGTTCTTCACCCGGCACCGCTGGCAGATTCTTTAGTGTTGCTCTCCTGGGCCGCGGCCAACACGCGACACCTGCTGCTCGGCACGGCCGTGCTGGTGCTCAACCTGCGCCTGGCACCTGTTGTCGCCCGGCAGGTCTCTACCCTGCATCATCTGAGCGGCGGGCGGCTCGCGCTGGGCGTCTCTCTGGGCGGTCGCCCCGAGGAATACGAGGGCCTGGGCATCCCCATGAACCAGCGGGTGACGCTGTTTCG
>PBDS01000017.1 GCA_002718155.1 Pseudomonadota bacterium | reverse complement strand
GCTGTAACGGGGCCGGCCGCTTCACTCGCCCGTTACCAGGATTTGTTGCAGAACGGGTAGAAGGTAGCGGCGGAACTGTGCCGGGTTCTCGCTCATCGGAAAATGCCCCAGCTCATCCATGATCGTCACCTCGGCACCTTCGATCCTGGCTGCTGTGGAACGGGTGTGCGCCGGCGAACAGGAGTAGTCATATTCACCCGTCAGCAGGTAGACCGGGCACTTACGAGTATCGATCCCGCTGACCTTGTCACGGATATCGCCATCGATCATATAGAAGTGCAGATCACCTTTGAACACACCCGGTCCACTCTGGGTGTAATGCCAGAGGGTCTCCCAGCGATCGGTTTCCGGGCTCTGCGGCGCCACCAGGCCGTAGACGTAACCAGCACAAACCTCGCCGCTGTGTACATCGGGATGATGCAGCCACTTGATGTCGTAATAGGGGTCGACATGACCGGACGACTGCAAGCCGATGACTGCCCGCAGCTCCTCGGCGTGCTCAAGGGCGAGATTGAGCACCACCCGGCCGCCGATCGAACAACCCATCACGACTGGCTGATCGAGTTCCAGAGCTCGGCACACAGTCATGATCATGTCGGTATAGGCGGGCGTCGTGAGTCGGTATTCCTCGTTCTGCCAGCCCTCCGGCGGTGACGACTTGCCGTGCCAGGGCATGTCGAAGACGATGACCCTGAAATCGGCAGTCACAGCGGCATCGTTGAGCAGCCCCCGATATTGGCGGCCGTCGGATCCTGCCGTGTGCAAGCAAACCAGCGGTATGCCCTGCCCTGCTTCTTCATAGTAGAGCCGCTGGTGCCTGCCACCGATCTCGAGGTGCAGGTAACGGCCTGCGAGGGGCTCGATCCACGGCCTCATCCGGTGGTTTCCAGCTGCCGCGGACTGGCCAGCACCTGCTTGATATAGATCAGGTTGGCCATGAAAGGCTGAAGATTACCCTCGACCGACATCTCACCTGTCTTACGTAGGGCGAAGAGGTCGTTGTCCCCGGGTGCCGGAATGGCTCTCCAGAACCGGTGCCACATGGCTTCAGGACCACGCACGGCAAACGTCCAGGACGGCATGACAAACGGGCCGGTCTCAACGCGCTCTATGCGTCCTGCCTGTACATGCACCAGNTACTGGACNGGNCCCACCTCGACCATNAAGACATCATTCAACCAGCGGCCGCGACGAACCAGGGCGGCATCGTTGTTGACGAGTTCCGGCAGTTTCTCAATCATCACCTTGGACACGCTGAGCTGGCCCGACTGGATTTCCCCTTTGGCCAGACCACACGAATCAATCCGGCCAGATACATGCATGATATAAAATATCCACTCGAACTGACTACCCCGAATACCACGCTGAGCGCTAGTAAGGCTGTCACTGCTGACTTTAAAGCCTTTCCGGCCTGGGCGCAGAGGCCAGGCGAGAGACCCGACACAACAGGCGAGCATACTTGTCCAAGATTACTGACTACGATATCTGTGTTGCCGGAGCCGGCAATGCCGCGCTTTGTGCCGCGATCTCTGCGGCGGAGGCAGGTGCCCGTGTACTGGTACTCGAACGCGCACCCGAGTCAGAAAACGGTGGCAACAGCCGCTTCACTGCTGGCGGCATCCGCTTTGTTTACGATGGCCCGGACGATCTGGTCGATATCTGCGACCTGTCGGATGAGGAGATCCGCAACGCCGATTTCGGCAGCTACAGCGAGTCTGAGTTCTTTGACGACATGTTTCGNGTCACCGAGTTTCGCTGCGATCCAGACCTGGTTGAGGTTCTAGTGACGAAAAGCCGGGACACTGTACGATGGCTGCGCGGCAAGGGTGTGAGGTTTATCCCGATGTATGGCCGCCAGGCGTTCAAGATCGACGGTAAATTCAGATTCTGGGGCGGCCTCACCGTAGAGGCCCGTGGTGGCGGNCCGGGACTGGTTGATATGGAGACAGACATCGCGCGCCAGGCCGGCGTCGAGATCCGTTACGGTGCACGGGTGATGGCGCTCAAACATGNNNACGGCGNAGTCAACGGNGTGCTGGTACGNCACAACGGCNTGACGTCAGAGATCCGCAGTCGTGCTGTGGTGCTNGCAACAGGNGGCTTCCAGGCCAACNCCGAGATGCGCACGCGTTATCTNGGNCCNCGCTGGGAACTGGCCAAGGTCCGGGGCACACGTTTCAATACCGGCGCCGGAATTCGCATGGCGCTCGAGATCGGTGCCGCACCCCGTGGCAACTGGTCGGGGTGTCACTCAGTAGCATGGGACATGAATGCTCCTGAATTCGGTGACCTCGCCGTGGGAGACATGTTTCAGAAACACTCCTACCCGTTTTCTCTGGTCGTCAACAAGCATGGGCAACGGTTCCTCGACGAGGGTGCTGATTTTCGAAACTACACCTATGCCAAGTATGGTGGCGAGATCCTGGCCCAACCCGGCGAAGCCGCCTGGCAGGTTTTCGATGCCAAGGTCACACACCTGATGCGGGACGAATACCGGATCCGCCAAGTCACCCGCGTCGCCGCAGACAGTCTGGAAGACCTGGCCAGAACCCTTGCGCATGAGCACGGAGTTAACGCTGAAGAGTTCCTAAAGACCGTCGCAGAATTCAATGCATCGGTCAGCCTTGACGTGCCCTTCAATCCAACAGTCAAGGACGGTCGCTGTACCAGGGGCCTTGCAATCAACAAGAACAACTGGGCCACAACGCTCGACACCCCCCCCTTCGAAGCCTTCGGCGTCACCTGCGGCATTACGTTTACATTTGGCGGCCTGCGGATCACACCGCAAGCACAAGTGGTTGACGAGGACCTGGAGCCCATTCCTGGGCTTTATGCGGCCGGTGAACTGGTCGGCGGGATCTTCTACCACAACTANCCCGGAGGAACCGGGCTGCTCAACGGCGCGGTGTTCGGACGAATCGCAGGGGCCCAGGCAGCCTCCACCGAATGACCGCCCGGACCGCAGTCCGGATGATCAGTGTTCGCCGCCCGCCTTGAAGTTGTAGACCGCACCCTCACGAATACCGGAGGGCCAGCGGCTGGTGACCGTTTTCATCCGGGTGTAGAACCGCACCCCCTCGGGACCATGGATGTAGTGGTCACCAAACAGCGACCGCTTCCAGCCGCCGAAGCTGTGAAAAGCAAGTGGCACGGGAATCGGCACATTGACCCCGACCATGCCAATACGTACACGATGGGTAAAATCACGCGCGGCATCGCCGTCACGGGTGAAGATCGCAGTGCCGTTACCGTACTCGTGCTCATTGACCAGTTCAACAGCCTCCTCGTAGCTGCCGGCCCTGACCACTGACAGCACCGGCCCGAAAATCTCATCGGTGTAGATCTTCATTTTCGGGCTGACCCGGTCGAAGATAGTAGCCCCGACAAAACAGCCGTTCTCAAAACCCGCCACGCAGATATCCCGGCCATCGACGATCAGGTCGGCACCTTCAGCCAGGCCCTGGTCGATATAACCCTTGATACGGTCGCGGGCGTCCGGTGTGATCACCGGCCCCATTTCCGTCTCGGCCTGGCTGTAGGACCCGACTTTGAGCGCTTCAACTCTCGGTGTCAGTTGTTCGAGCATCCGGTCGGCCGTATCGTCCCCAACAGCAACCACCACCGACACCGCCATACAACGCTCGCCAGCCGAACCGTAGGCTGCACCCATCACCGCGTCGACCACCTGCCCCATGTCAGCATCGGGCATCACGACCAAGTGATTCTTGGCNCCACACAGTGCCTGGACCCGCTTGCCGTGCGCACAGCCGGTCTTGTAAATGTGCTCACCCACCGCGGTCGAGCCGACAAAACTGACGGCCTGCACCGTCGGATCCACAAGCANCGTGTCCACCGCCTCTTTGTCGCCATTGACCACATTGAGGACCCCATCAGGTGCCCCCGCCTCGCACATCAATTCGGCCATGCGCAGTGAACAGGACGGGTCGCGTTCGGAGGGTTTCAGGACGAAGGTATTNCCACAGGCAATGGCGACCGGAAACATCCACATCGGCACCATGGCGGGAAAATTGAACGGCGTGATACCGGCACAGACACCCACCGGCTGACGCATGCTCCAGGAATCCACACCGGCGGCCACCCCTTCGGAGTACTCACCTTTGAGCAGCTGTGGGATGCCGCAGGCAAACTCCACGACCTCGAGACCACGAGTAATCGAACCCTTCGCATCGTCCAGGGTNTTGCCGTGCTCCTCGGACACGATCTCGGCCAATTCGTCCATATGCTGGTGCAGCAACTCACGGTAGCGGTACAGGACCTGCGCTCGCCGACCGGGAGGCGTCTCGGCCCAGGCTGGAAAGGCTGCAGCCGCGCTGGCAATCGCCGTGCGCACCTCGGCGGCCGAGGCCAGCGGTACCAGCTTGACCACCTCACCAATTGCCGGGTTGTAGACATCACCAAAACGGCCACTGATGCCGTCAACCTTCTTTCCGTTGATAAAGTGGCTGAGATTCAGCTTGACTTTCGCGTCCATGGTCGGGGCCTTCCTCCTGTCTCCTTAACCAGCCATTAGCGGGCGATGTGGGGCATTCTGATCCGCAATACCGTGTTGTGCTACCAGATTAGCGCTNGAAATATTGTCGAACTGGCCACTTTTTGGTTGCCAGCGACATTTCAACCCGAATTGTGGTCGTTTGGCATCAAGAGGACAAGTGTTGCTTGTTCCAGNCCCCGGCTGGGTGCACAATCTGCTTTTACGACNTTTGATGACAGCAGGCTATCGTGCAGACAAGCTGCCCTGACCCCAAGGTAAAGACCCCATGACATCCACTCCAGAAACCAACAGACAGAAGGACATCGCGTATGCGCTGCACCCCTACACCAATCTCGCGGCCCACGAAGAACAAGGGCCCCTGGTCATTACCCGGGGNGAGGGGATCTATGTGTGGGACGACAACGGCAACCAGTACCTGGAAGGTCTCGCTGGGCTGTGGTGTGTCTCGCTGGGATTTTCCGAACCACGCCTGGCCGAGGCGGCAGCCGGCCAGTTTGCCGATCTGCCTTACTCTCACACCTTTGCCCATCGCTCGACCGAACCGGTCATCGAGCTGTCGGAACGGTTGATCTCTATTGCCCCCAAGCCGATGGCTAGAGCCTTCTTTCTGAACTCCGGTTCAGAGGCCATCGACACCGCCATCAAGTTTGCCTGGTACTACAACAACGGCCGGGGTCTCAAGGCAAAAAAGAAGATCATATCCAGGCTGCGCGGTTATCACGGGGTGACCGTGGCTGGCGGCAGCCTGACGGCGATTCCACTGATGCAGAACGACTTCGACCTGCCGCTCGAGCGGATGATTCAAACCGACACCCCGCACTTCTATCGGTTCGGCGATGCTGGTGAAAGCGAGGAACAGTTTGCGACACGGTTGGCCGACAGCCTAGAGCAACTGATCCTGGCCGAAGGCCCTGAGACCGTGGCTGCGTTNGTGGCCGAACCGGTCATGGGGGCCGGTGGGGTGATCCTGCCTCCGGCCAGCTACTTCCAGAAGATCCAGGCCGTGCTGGACAAGTACGATGTGCTGATGGTGGCCGACGAGGTGATCTGCGGGTTTGGTCGTACCGGCAACATGTGGGGTTGTGAGACCTACGGGATCAAACCAGACATGGTGACCTGCGCCAAGCAACTGTCCTCCGGTTACCTGCCAATTTCAGCACTGATGATCTCCGACAAGATCTACGACGTATTCAAGGAACAGAGTCGCAAGCACGGCGCCCTGGGCATGGGTTACACCTATGGGGGTCACCCGGTGTGTTCGGCGGTGGCTTTGGAGACGCTGAAGATCTACCAGGAACGCGACATNATCGGCCACGTTCAGTCCGTGGCACCGCGCTTTCTGGAACGCCTGGCAGAACTCTCCGCCAGCTCGATCGTGGGAGAGGCCCGTGGTGTCGGCCTGATCGCGGCATTGGAACTGGTCGAGGACAAGGCCACCCGGGCGCAGTTCCCGGTCGAAGCCAAGGCGGCGGCCGCGCTTGCCGCCAGCGCCCTGGCCCGGGGTCTGATCGTACGGGGACTGCCCGGAGACGTCATCGGCATTTGTCCACCGATGATCATTGAAACATCCCAGATCGACGAGTTGTTCGACAAACTGGGCGCAGCGGTCGCTGAAACCGAAGGATTGCTGCGCAAAGCCGCCTGAGGATCTGGAGACGATCTTGCGTCACTCCTTGCTGCGACTGGGCCTCTACATTCTGATCTGTTTTGCCGGCAGCAGTACGGCACTGGCCGGAGCCGCCATCGAGGCGTTCGTCACGGCTACGCTTGTGGACGGGCGACCGGTGGCTCCGATTGGCCAGGTTTTCCGCTGCTCGGACAAAATCTATGCAGTGATCGACGTCAGCGGATTGGCCGACGGTGATCATGTGTTGAACGTCGACTGGATCGACCCTTCAGGCAAGCGCCGGGAACAGACGGTCTACGAGTTCAACAGATCGGGCGGCATCCGCATCACGGTCTGGCTAAAACTGCACGCCCCTTCCGGTGCATCGCTGCTGAGCGCCTTCAACCCGGCCCTGGGGATGGGGGAATTCATCGGCCCGTGGGAGATCCGGATGACCGTCGACCGATCATCAACCGCCTACAGGAATTTCGAGGTGCTGTGCTAAGGCTAATCGCAGCCCGCCAGTAAGAACCGGTACCGTGCTGCGACTGAGCTGCGAGACTTCGCAGTATTTCTGGTAGTCCTCAGCCGTTGCTTCTCGTTGATATTCCCATGTACTACACTCACCCCCACACCACCAGTACAGATCACCGTCCTTGATCTGGTAGGTGCTGCAGTCCGGCGCAGCACCCGAGNTGCTGCTGCCATCGCAGCCTCCTACAAACACAACAGCAGCCAGGCTGGCCAGCAGCGCCAGAACGACTACTAACATTCGGCAACAAGTCATTGCGGTTCTAACATCTTCGCGATTGGGGCGTAATACCTTAACACTGTTCTGAAAGACAAGCTTGGGACAGCACATTGATTGCCGTAAACTCCATCTGGTACTGGACTCATCTTGTGCGCCTACCAGGAGAAAACCTCATGCACTTCAGACTGATCTTCGTGCTGATGTTCGCAGCCGCACTGACCAGTACCCAGTCAACCGCCAGTCGATGGACTGAGACCTCGGTACGGTTCAAACTGCCGGCCGGCTCAACCGTGACGGTCCATCAGGATCTCGAGATCGAGGCCGGCAGGGCCAGGATCTACATCCAGCGTGGCAAGACCGCCAACAAGATCCGNCACACTTATGAACCCTACTGCTATTTTCAAATGCGCCGTCCCCGTGCAGAGATGAAGAACCCGACCCGGATTCTGGCAGACACCTTCAGCATCACCCGGCAGCGGCGACAGAATGAGATGAGTGCCGACCGCAAACAACTGCTCGCTGATGCGTCTGGAGGGGTTCGATCACCCAGACGGCTGCTACTGGCCGGCGGTCTCGTGGACGAGCCGTTGCATATCAACTATTCCCTGAGGCTGGAATCGGTATCGCAACCGCAGGTACACGCGCTGGTCTGCGGGGTTTATACTGAGCCGCAGAACAGCGACGGCGTTTCGGTCGCCGATATGCGGGTAATTCTCGAGGGATTTGCCAGCATCAACCTCGGTGGCTGAGAGGCTCCAACGCCTACAGCGTTCAGTCGTTACAGAGGATACTGACCTTGATGGTGGCTGCAGGGCGGGCACTCACCGCTTCATCCGGCAACGCNTCCTCGACTAAAGTTTACCGGAGTCTCCGGTCCTCAGCGTAGCCTGATGAGGGCTAATTTATGGGCTCAAAGGCGGGAAACCTCCATTCGCCAGAGAGGAATTCTTCCCGTGGCTGATAGAGCCGCNCAATGTAGTTCCAGCCCTACAGGAATCACCTCGGGAACATGAACTGCAACTGGACACGCAATTGCCAGTCCGGCCCATCGGTCGGGCGGGTGACGTTGCGATACAGGCTGACCTGCCCATTGACCGGGGCATTGCCCAGCTTGAAGATCTTGCCATAACCCAGCCCCAACGGGACAGTCCAGCGTTCATCGCTGTCGGCCTCCCAGTTGGCGTTCAGGACCGGCGCACTGGTGAAGTAGCGCCCTCCCGGCAGGTTGTAGTTGATAAAAGGCTGCAGGGTCAGCAGATTGATGTCACTGGTGCCGGAACCGGACACGGACCAGACATTACTCACCAGCGCACCGTAGACCCAGGAGCCGTCCATGGTCAGCGTCACCAGGCTGGGGCCCAAACCCCACTTGTCGGTACTCAAGCCTGTCCCGCCCGTCGGCAGCAGTACGGCCGGGCCAATACCCCAGATCCACTTGCCGCTCTCCTTGGGCGAGAAAAACCCGGTGAAGGTGATGTCACCGATGCCGCTGGTGTGGCTACCGTCTGCCGTTAATGCGGGCTGCGAGACCACGGGCACGATGGTGCGGGTAATGAAGTTCCAGTCTTCGTTCCAGGATACCGGCCACACCGGTTGAATATTAAGAATGTTCTGTGTTCCGTCCAGTGGCCCGACATTCGTGTTGGTATTGTTCTGAAACGGCAGGCTGATCATCGATGCCAGTGGATTTTGTGCCGCCTTGGCAAGATCAGCAGCACCATTCTCTTCTGCCAGCACAGGCTTGACACCAGCCAATATGACGCCCAGACCAAGCGTCAAAAGGTACGAAATCAATCGTGTAAAATGCATTTCCATTCTTTAAACAAGGTTGAGTGGCGAACACGTTAATTGCCCGATAAGTGAACGTATTATAAAGTCTTATCATTGGCGGCGACTCCGGTTCCAGCGCTGACCCGATCAATCGGTGTCTGAAAAAGCTCGTAGCATGACAACTCAAATACCTAGAAGCACTCCCGGGATAATGTGGCTACTCGTCGGTATGCTGCTGATCTTCGCAGCACAACCGACGCTGGCGGCGAGCGACACCAACCTTTCAGCCAGTCAGCTGCTGACTGCAGAACTCACTCGTGAACAACGCAAAGACCTGCTTGCCCGTCTGAGCGATGAGGACGTCCGGGGCATTGTCTGGCAGCTGATCGAGGCCCAGAGCCAACCGGCGCTACCGCCTGATCCGGCGCTGGAAGAATTTATCACGCTCATCGACCAGTTTCGGCGCAACCTGGCGACAGAGATACGACAGATCCCGGTCATCGCCGAGGTACCAGACATCATAGCCCACGCGATGGTGCCCCCTGGTAAAACCCGGAGTTTTCTGTTTCTGGTACCCGTTTACCTGTTTGGCTTCTTCCTCGTAGCCTGGGCAGCACAGCGGGTATTTTCCAGTGCAACCCAGAGAGTTCTTAAGACGCTCGCGACCAGCGGTGGCAACAGCTTCCCGGAAAAGCTTGCTCGACGGACGCTGCTGCTGGGCTACGAGTGCCTGCGACCGATCATCTTCACGCTGGTGTCTTTCATGATTTTCTTGATCCTATACCAGGGACACGAACCTAATCGCGTGTTCATGATTCAGTTGCTTGCCGGCTTGATCTCGACATGGTTTGTCGTCCTGCTGNTCCGGTTCTTGTTCTCGCCACGCTACCCCGGGTCCCGACTGGTACCCCTGGGCGACGACGATGCCCAACTGGTGGCCTCGCGGCTCAGCTTCGTCACTGGGCTGACCGTGGTGATCTATTTCTTTCAAGGCTATCTCGCCGCTATCAGTCAGAACGAGTTGCTCATCCGAACCTTTGCGCTGGCTTCGGGTACCGGTCTCGTTGTACTCTCAATGGTAATCATCTGGCTGATTCGAAGACCGGTCACGGCGCTGCTTTTATCCGGCCAGACACCGGGCCTGATTCGGAAAATACTCGCACCCGCCTGGCCTGTCATCGCCACACTGATCGTTCTGCTGCTACTGGCTACGGGACTTTTTGCCACACTTGGCCTGGGGCGTATCCCTTCCGGTGCCGGATTCAGGACGATGCTGCTTTTGTTTGTGCTGCCGTTTGTGCTGGGCGCGATCGGTCCTCTGGTTCGCGAATGGGGTCACCGAACAGAAGATGGTACCGTCCCCGACCAGAGCACATCGGGGCTGCGGGATGCCGTCGTACGAGTCGCACGACTGGCAGCACTGACTCTTGCAGTCGTCATGCTGGGTGGTATCTGGAACATTGACCTGGCGGCCATGACTGCCTCGACACTCGGTAGCCGGATCTCAGCCACAACTCTGCAGATAGTCGCAACCCTGGCGGTTGCCTATGTTCTTTGGATGGTCATCAGCCGGATGATTGACTCGAACTCCTCCGAGGAAAGTGACGATGAGGAGCACGCTGAGGCTGGTGGAGATGCGGGTGGCATGGGCCTTTCTCGCGTGGCAACACTGCTGCCACTGTTTCGCAGCTTTCTACTGGTGACCATCGTCACCATCAGTGTAATGGTCATTCTATCTGGGCTCGGCGTCAACATCGGCCCACTGATTGCTGCCGCAAGCGTAATTGGCCTCGCTATCGGCTTTGGCGCGCAGACGCTGGTGGCGGANATCATCTCCGGGGTGTTCTATCTCATCGACGATGCGTTTCGCAAAGGGGAATACATTGACGTNGGTGGCAGCACCGGCACCGTCGAGCAGATCTCGGTCCGTTCGATGCAACTCAGGCACCACAANGGNCCGGTCCACACGATCCCCTACAGNCGGATCAGCNCCCTGACTAATTTCAGCCGGGANTGGGTGATCATGAAGTTCGAGCTNCGTATCCCCTTTGAAGAAGACGTCGAGANGGTNCGNAAGCTGATCAANAAAGTGGGCCAGGAACTACTTGAAGACGAAGAACATGGCCCGCAGTTTCTCGATGCGCTCAAATCACAGGGTGTCAACCGGATGGACGACTCGGCCTTCGTGGTCCGCTGCAAATTCTCGGCAAAACCAGGCAATCAGTGGGCACTGCGCCGGGTCGCTTATGCCAAGATCCAGGAGGCCTTTGCCCGCGCCGGTATCAAGTTCGCGCCCAAACGAGTGGTCGTTGAGGCGATTACGNCAGATCTCGCGGCCGCCGGCGCTGCGGTCAGCACAATGAGTGCGACCGAGGCAGCACCGGATGACCGGGGATGACACATCTGCGCCAGTTTACAGTCGTCGCAACGATGGTGTTGGTCGGNCTNANCGCNGTCAACGGACACGCTCAGAACGTCAGCTTTCTGCGTAACTCTCTGCTTGCAGATCTCTCGGCCACAGAAATTGATACACTGTTGGACACGGCCCACCGCGCGCTGGATACCCTGACCGCTGGCAACAGCAAACTGACCTGGCAAAGTGAAGACGGGAAAATCAACGGCACACTGCATATCTTGGAGGACTTCGTTCGGAATGATCAGCATTGTCGCCAGCTGCACCTCGCCTCCGTCACCGTCTCACAGACCAGCAGCCGAATCTATGGATTCTGTAAGTCCGACAATGGCTGGCAGCTTGATGCTCGCTAAAGAGTCCAACGTGCTGTGCGACTGATCATCACTAGAATCGCGGCATTTCGCCGGACTTTTTCGGTCTCCGGGTCGCCCCTGGCACTTGTCCTAGCGCTTGTGCTGGCCGCGCCGCAGTTTGTCGCCGCGGGCGAGAATGAGGCGTCTTTTATCGATGAGGTTCACGACAACTGGTCCGACACTGTTCTCAACACAGCGGANACTATCGACAGTTTCTTCTCCGAGTTGCCAGCCGATGAAGAGTCCCAGAAAACACGCCTGCGGGTGTACTTGAAACTCCGCTATGACGGTCATGACGGCACAGGGTTAGGCGGTGGGCTGCGCGGCAAACTATCCCTGCCTCGGACGGAGAAACGGCTGAACATCATCTTCGGCAGCGACGACCATGAAGCCAACCGGGANCGGGCCGAAGACGATCAGAACATCAGCCTCAGGCTCAAACCACGGCCTGACGGGCGCAGGGACAAATTGCGGTTCGACATCGGGATCCGTAAGCGGATCGGCAAATACCAACTGTACGGGCGGGTGAAACACCGCAAGAGTTACATCACTGGGGGCCCGTCGGTGCCTATTCTCACCAACACACTCTATTACTTCACCAGTGCAAAGTTCGAATACAACGGCAGACTTGACCTCGACCGGCCGTTGTCATCACAGTTCTTCTTCCGNCCGACATCGGAGNTCCGCTGGTACGAGAACAATCCAGAGATGTGTAGTGACGGCTTTTGTTTTGACCAGTATTTCAGCTTGTACCANCGTATGAAACGCGAAAAACAGCAAGCGATCGCGTACGACCTGGATTTTTCCTTTCGCAACCAACCTGATTTTGAACTGAATGATGCAAATCTCAAGCTGCGCTATCGGCGCGTGACAAGCCTGGACTGGTTGTTCTGGGAGATAGAACCTGGCGTACATTTTCCGGCTGAGCATGATCACGATGCCACTTTCCGCTTCACGCTCAGGCTGGAAGGCGTCTTTGGCCACAACGATATAGCCAACATCAACCAGGATTTTCTACCGATCAACGATCCCTGGAAACGGAGCAACTAGACCTCAGCAAAGCCCTTCAGTTATTGGACCCGGCCTGAGACTGAAAATAGAGTTTGTAGGCAACGTAGTACTTGTTNATGTTCCGCACATAGTCGACCGTTTCCCGNCCGATTTTCTCGGCAGCAATTACCTNCACATGGCCGAACCACCGGTTCGGGTCGAGNCCTCGTTCNGCAGCAATCTTGNGCAGCNTTCGGATCCGGGCAGGCCTGCGTTGTATGCGNCCCAGGCGAAATNGATCTGGTCCNCAGNCNGAACAACNGCNNTATCGAAATAANTAGTNCGCAGGTGGTGCATGTACTTNGCACCAGCATGAATGTTGTTCTCCAGNTCCTCGATNTNGTNAATATTNATAGGNTGACNCGCNGCCGTACTGGGNAGCAACTGCATGATCCCTACGGCACCTGCGGAACTGCGCGCNGTCTGATCGAGTTGCGATTCCTGGTAGGCCTGTGCGACCAGTTTGAGCCAGTCGATGTCGTACATNCGGCCATAGCGCTCGAACAGGGCCTTTATCTGGTGCAATCGCTCTCGGTCCGCGGTGGCCAGAGGATTGGTGATCCACCGATTGGCTTTGTAATACCTTGTGAACAGAATGTTTCCCAGCAGCGAGCCTTTCTTATGCTCGGCAATGAACCGGTTAAGGTGTCCTGCAAGCTTCGGGCTGTCCTTGCGGACTGCCCAGGAGATCTGACCGCCCTCGTTTATTTTGAGGTTCTCGTACACCCGGAGCGCCGGCAACACCTGTGCCCAGATCCGCGCGATGTGGCCGTCGGCAACCGTCAGGTCGATGGCGCCCGAGTTGACCAACTCGAGAATATCCTCTGTCGCAAGCCTGCTGTCGGCTTCGCGTATTGTTGTCCCTGAATATCCGAGGCCTTGAAGCCGGCGGTCGAGGCTTTCAAGATGCTGAGCATAACTGGAGCCGCGGCGAACAACCAACTGCCGGCCAGCCAGGGACTCGAGGCCCGCCAGTTCCCCCAGTCCGGGCCGCCCGACCACTACCTCGGTGACCCCCTTTAGGTAGGGATCGGTAAATGCGACCGCCTCTTGCCGATCAGAGGTGACCGTCAACCCGGCTGCTGCGATGTCACCCTGGCCTGAAGCCAGCCGTTCGAGTAACTGGTCGAAAGGCACCGGAATGAAGATCAGCTTGACCCGGTTTGCGTACTTTTCAACACCCTGGTTCAGGTATTTTTCATACGCCGCCAGTTGTTCGTACTCATAGCCTTTGGGGGCCCCTCGATCAAAAAAGAAATTAGTCCGGCTGTAGGTCACCAGAACCCGCAGGAAATGGCGGCGACGAATCTCATCAAGATCACCGCCCCTGACACGCTGTATGCGCTCAAGCAGGACATTATCGGATTCATCGGAAATCAGGCGCGAACCAGGCTCTGGCTCATCGGTGTTTGACTGCCGGATCTGAAGGTTCATGTCCAGATGCAATGGCAGCGCCATCGCAGTTTCAGCAGGGGGCTGTTGCGCCTTAGAGGGAGCTTCTGTAACACCCTCCGTTTGAGCACCGATATTGTCGCTGTTGTTACAAGCAGCCAGCCCGGTAGTCATCATAGTCACCAGAACCAGGAGGTACCGCGTCANAGGAGGTTTGCCTGGGATTCCAGAAACTCGAATACTCAATTTATGGCCAAGCCAGGCAGGTGAAAGACCGGTGCAGGACGACCAGCAACACGTCACGACTTTGTGCTCATTCGGACAGTTCAGAAACGCTCGGGTACTCAGCCTGGATTGATCGCATCGTTACCGGGCTCCATCGTGGCCGTCCTCACAGGTCTAGCCCACCAAACGCGCGGCTTCACACAGGTTTGACAGTTTAGCCACCGCGAGTTTGCGACCCAGCAGACCCAGGCCACAGTCCGGTGCCGCGATCAGTCGTTCAGGATCGATATGCTGCAGGGCGGTCTTGAGCCGTGCAGCAATTTGATCGACCGGCTCAACCTCACTTTTGGCCACCGCCGTCACACCCAGTATCACACTGGTCCGGGCCAAATNCTCCAGCAGTTTCAGGTCGTTGTGGCGATGTGCGTCTTCAAAGGAAACCGCCATGATTGACGAGTATTCGATCGATTCTGCCAACTGGAAGTAACTGCCCGGATCCGCCTTGGGATAGTCCGGGTTGTCCAGCCGGTCCGGGTAACCGCAACACATATGGACCGTACGTACGACCCCTCTGGGGCAACCATGGAACGCCCGCTCCAGGTTGTCAAAGCCATATTCAAGTGCTGCATCGGGTTTACGCGCAAANAAGGGCTCGTCGATCTGGATATTGGAACAGCCGGCGTCGGCCAATGCCTTGACCTCTCTGTTCAGGGCATCGGCAAGATCTGCGCCCTGTCGGGCGGGGTCGTCGTAATAGGCGTCCGCCGTGGTGTCTGTAATCGTCATCGGACCCGGCAGGGTCATCTTGACCGGCCGGTCGGTACACCGCTGAGCTCTTTTCCAGTCATGCACCAGAAACTCGTCACGGGCGCTGACTGGGCCGGTTACGGTCGGCAACCTCGCTGAATACGCACCGTTACGCAGCGATACTTCGGTTAGAGTGGTGAAATCGATGCCCTTGATGTGGCGACAATGATAGTGAATGTAGTTCTCGCGCGGCACTTCACCGTCAGTCGGCACATCGATGCCGGCCCCTACCTGATCCTGGATTACCTCCTCTACGCCCCGAGTCATGATCGCCTCGGCGTCACTGCCCATTGACGCCAGAGCAGCATCCCAGAGTCGCGTCGGGTCGGCAGTATCCGGACCATCCGGGTTGTTGAACCAGTCCGGGAGCCTGACGTAATCAGGTTTAGGATAGGCCCCGATGCAGGTCGTTTTTATCATGGAGTTCCTAGCAGATTACGTCAAACGATTATCAGATTTTCCCTTGGGCTTCGGGGCCCGAGAGTGTTACTGGTCCGAGCCTTTGCTCGAATTCACCTGGTTCTTGAGGTTGCTGGGGGCAAAGATGTTCTGGTACTGGCGGCCCTCTTTGTTCGCCTCGACGGCGCTCGGGGCGCCGGTTTCTTGGCTGGATGCAGTGTCGGAATCGACCTGCCCGGCAAGATTGCTCGGCGCAAAAATGCTCTGGTACTGGCGGCCCTCGGTATTGGCTTTAAGTGCATCATCGCCGCTCTCTTCTGCCTGCTCGGCAGCCCGCCTGGCACGGGCCTCGACAATGCGCTGCTGGCTCAGTTGCTCCGCCCGTTTCCGCTTCTCCTCGACCACGCGAATCTTACACTCATTCACGCTATAACCCCGAGCGACCCAACTGGTACCGAGCAGGGCAACAAAAGCGACCACGACCACAGCGGTCACCGGTACCATCATCGGGCGTTGACGACGTGGTGATGTGGGCGTGCCAGGAGCCTGAGCTTCGCGGGTCGCTTGAAGCTTTTTCTCCCGGCGCTTGAACAACTCGTGAATCACCGCGAATAGCAGGGTCAGACCGATGATGATGACCGCCAACGAACTGATCGATGGGTTGATCCCATAGCGCACCTTGCTGGCGAGGACCGTGGTCAGCGTACTCTCCGACACGATCGTAAAAACGGTCGTGTTGTAGTTCTCGAATGAGGCAAGAAAAGCCAGAACCGCAGCGGAGCCAATGGCAGGTTTCAGAAACGGCAGCAGAATCTTGCGGAAGGCCTGTAGATGCGTTGCGCCCAGATCCAGAGCAGCTTCCTCCAGCAGCGGGTCAAAACGCTGCAGCCGGGCAATGAAGATCAGCATGGTGTAGGCCGAAATGAACGTGGCCTGGCCGATGATCGTAAGGAAAAACCCGTCGTAGAAAAAGTCGTTACCCAGCATCACGCGGTCGATGCGCTCCCAGAATATCAGCGTTGATATACCCAGTACCACGCCCGGTACCAGGATTGGTGAAATCGTAATGATGTAGATCAGTGACCGCGCCCGCCGCTGCAGCTGCGTCAGGAGCAGCGCTCCGGCAAGCCCAATGGGAACCGCCACCATGACAACTCCAGCACCGATCAGCAGGCTGTTGCGCAGGCCAGTCATGATCTTGTCATCTTTTACCAGCACGCCAAACCACTCGCCGGACAGACANTCCCAGGGAGAGACGGCCGGAAACGTNGAACTNTTGAAAGCGGTGATCGACATGATNACAAGCGGTCCAAACAGGTAGCCGAAGAACAGTACGATATAGAACCCAACCGAAAGCCGCAGGATGGTTTGTGCCCTCATCGGCCTATCTCACCGATACGCACCTTGAATACCCGCATCAGTAACAACACGAACGCGACACAGGAGATGAGCAGNACGATGGCGTAAGCCGAACCCCTNGGCCAGTTGCTCCCNGTGTTGAACCACTGGTAGATGATCTGGGTAAACCACAGACTGCTGGGGCCACCAATGATCTGTGGTAACGCCAGTGCCCCGGCAGTCAGCATGAATACCATGGTGCAACCGGATGTGATGCCTGGCTTGGCAAACGGGATGACCACTCGCCAGTGGATTCGGGGCCAACCCGCACCGAGGTCACGCGCCGCCTCGATCTGGTTACGGTCCAGGCTTTCCACGGCGTTGTAGATCGGAAAAATCATCAGCAGGACGTAGGCGTAACCTAGTCCTGCGTACAGCGCAACATTTTCGCGGATAAAGTCGATCGGCTGGTCGAGCAGACCCGCGGCCAGCAACAATGCATTGATAGTGCCTTCCTCACCGAACAGGATGCGGAAGGCAAAAGCACGCAGGATCTCGTTGACCCAGAACGGCACGATCAGCGCCAGGACCAGGAACCTGGCTTTACCGCCTTTTGCGACCTGGGCCAAATAATAGGCGATGGGGTAACACAGCGCGAGATCAAAGGCTGTGACGAACACCGCGGCCAGAATCGTCCGAAAGAATACGGTGACATCGACGATGTTGAACGGGTCGGGATTGTTGGGGCTACCGTAAACCAGGAACTTGTAGTGCGTAAGCGTGTAGACATCTTCCGGTCCGCCCATCTTGGCCGGGGCCATGTGGTGCCAGTTGAAGCGGAACGAGAAGTCCAGCATCAGCAGCTGGGGCAACACGATCATGACTACGATCCAAAAGAACACAGCGCCCAGCATGAACAACGAAAGGCCAAAGCCGTTTCGCCTGAAAAATGTCTGGAACCAGTCGGACACAGGTCCGTTCCTTAATCGGTCAATCGGCAACGAGCGCGCCGCTCGGCAGAGCGATTGCCCCGGCGACATCAAACCCGATGGTCACCTCGCTGTCAGCCTGGTGGGCTCGTGAAGTAGCGTCGTTGACGACCGACATGCGGATCGGGCTGCCGTCGTTGGTTTTCAGGACCAGGTGCCAGAAATGACCTTCGAATTCCTGATTCGTCAGGCGAACCTTTAGCAGATTGTCAGATTCGCCGACGTCGCTGAAAACCAGAGACTCAGGCCGGACAAAAACGAGAGCATCGTCACCCGTTGACAGTGCTTTGGACCCGGACGTTCGGCAGCGAAAAACTCCACTCGAGGTGTCTACTGAAACGACGCCGTGCTGTGTATCGATTACCCGACCGCTGAAAGCATTGTTCTCGCCGACAAAAGAGGCGACAAACGCTGTTTCCGGATGATCGTAAACAGTGGTGCCATCTGCCACTTGCTCAATCATGCCCTGGCGCATGACCGCCACCCGGTCAGACATGGTCAGGGCCTCGCCCTGATCGTGCGTGATATAAATGAACGTGATCCCGGCGCGCTGCTGGATCGCCCTCAGTTCCGTGCGCATCCGCTGGCGCAGCTTAAGATCCAGCGCGGACAACGGTTCATCGAGCAGCAGAACCTCCGGCTCAGCACACAGCGCCCGAGCAACGGCCACTCTTTGCTTCTGGCCACCGGAAAGCTCATCGACCATCTTTTCGGCCTCGCCGGGTAAGGCGACCAGTTCGAGCAACTCGTCAGCACGCCNGCGCCGCTCCCTCTTGCCGACGCTTTTGACCTCCAGGGCAAAAGAAATATTCTCCCAGACTGTCATTAAGGGGAACAGTGCCAGATTCTGAAAGATCAATGCAGTCGGGCGTTGGTTTGGACCGGTACCGACCATGTCTTGGCCGTCGATCAGCACCCTGCCCGTACTGGGGGTCTGAAAACCGGATATGGTGCGCANCAAGGTGGTCTTGCCGCACCCGGATGGGCCTAGNAANCTGAAAAACTCTCCACCCTTAACCGTCACACTGGCATCACGCACGGCGACAAAATCGCCGAAACGGACACCAATGTCCTCCAGTTGTACATCAGCACTCATAGCGTCACCCTTGGCAGAGCAGTCACGAATTCTGGGTGACTGACATCCCGGAGAATTTCCGATCTGTCACACGTTGTCGCCTTGGAGGCGCAGGCAACCCCTGAGAAATCGAAGCCCCCCGGGCGTACCGGGGGGCTGTAGACTGCCTTATCAGGCGTTTACGAACTTGTTGCGGTACTCGGTTCGAACGTCAGCATACCACTGCGGCTCTTTAGGCCACGGCCAGAGATTAGCCAGGGAATCTCCTGGATAAACCGTGCCGAACATCTTGCCGTAGGCACCACTGGCGTAACGATCAGCGCCGAGGACGGCCGAATTGTAACCATGTCCACCCCAGTTGCCGTCACCGCCGCCATCGATTGATTTACCGGCCGGCTCCGGGGCGAAGCANTAGTCGATAAATGCGTACACCGCATCGATATCTTCCGCTGCTGTCGACAGGGACATACCGTCGACCCAGGCCAGGGAGCCTTCGGCTGGTGCCCGGTACTGGACCGGATCACCGTTCTGCATCAGGGTGATCGGCGGACCATCCCAGGTCTGACCGACTACAACACCTTGGTTCATCAGGCCATTCTTCTGGGTGTCAGCGTCATTCCAGAACAGCTTGATCTGGCTTTTGTGCTTGATACAGAAGTCGGTGACAACCGCCCAGGTCTTACGCATGGTCGCTTCGTCGCCATAGGCAGCACGCATCGCGCCCGGCGCAAGTGTGCCATTGGCTTCCAAATACAGGCCCGCTCCGAGCATGCCGGAATGCGGNCGCATCATGGTCTTGCCTTCCATGTCGGGCTGCCAGATGTCGCCGTAACTCGGAACCTCGCCGGCGCGCGGTGGTGTCCATTTATCGGTTCGCCAGGCCACACCTTCAGTACCCCAGATGTGCGGAAGCCAGTGGGAACCCTTGCCGCCAAAATTCCACTCCTGGTCACCTACCACCAGCATAGCGGGGTTCACATTGCTAAGATTCTTGATCCGACCGTAGTCAAAGGGCTCTAACAGGCCGAGCGGCTCCCACTGCAGTGAGCGCATGTTGGTTGGGCTGCAAATATCGAAGCCCTTGCCCTTGGTCGCTTTCATTTTGTTGAGGATTTCCTCGTTGGAGCCGATCCCGGTGTAGTTGATAGCGATACCTGTTTTGTCAGAAAAGGATTTCAGAAATCCCGGGGGCAGGTAGTCCGACCACATCAGAACATTGACCTGGCCTGCTGCGGCCAAAACTTCAGAACGGATTATCCACGGACCCACCGTAGCTGCAGTCGTGGCGGCCACCGTGCTCTTGACGAAGCGCCGGCGATCCTGATTCAACCCGCAGGTTTTTGTGCGTTGGCTCATTCAATTTCCTCCCGTCAGATATGAGATGATTGGTGCCAAACAGGCGACACCAGGCTTGCCGAGAACTCTTATCGGCCCCAGACTCTTTTATATCACAGCCAACTTACGATGGTGTTGGTTTTTCGCGAAATGGTGTCAGCTTTCAAACAGCGTAAATTGTAGGAAAATAGCGTAAATCTTCGATCAGTAACGCATAGCCAACATTTTGATCAGTTACTCGAAAACTACAAAGAAGGTCGCAAGGATTGTTTTGTCTGTCAGATAGAAACATTAAGTAAATCAAGAGCCCCACAACACCTATCATAAATGACCCCGCTTCGGACAACGCGATAATATTAATATTCCAAAAGCGTCTGGCGCANAATCTCGCACATCCGGTCAACATGACGATGCTCTGAAATCAGTGGTGGCGCAAGCAATCCAGAATCTCCGGTCATCTTTACGTGCAGGCCATTCCGATACAGTCGCTTCTGGAAGTCCAGGCCGCGCACACCCGGGCCACCTTCCGGTGCGATGTCTATGCCCGCAAAAAGGCCGTAACCTCGAATATCCGTAATTATTGACAGATCACTCAAAGCAAACACCTGATCCAGGAAATACGGCGCAAGCTCGGCCGCCCGTTCAACGAGCTTCTCGTCTTCAAAGATGTTCATGGTCGCCAACCCGGCCGCGCAGGCCGCCGGGTGTGCTGAATAAGTATAGCCATGGAAGAATTCGACAGCATTGTCAGGCGCCGCATCGATGATAGTCGCATGGACCTTGNCGCTGACTGCGACCGNGCNCATGGGNTNGGCCGCATTTGTCAAAGCCTTGNCCATGGTCATCACATCGGGGGTCACACCGAACGCCTGCGCTGCAAACGGCGCTCCCAGACGACCGAAGCCACAGATGACTTCATCAAAAATCAGCAGGATACCGTGGACATCACAGATCTGGCGTAAGCGCTCAAGATAACCGGCAGGCGGTACCAGGCAACCGGTCGAGCCGGCGACCGGCTCGACGACACAGGCAGCGATGGTGTCGGGNCCATAATTCATGGCGATGCGCTCGAGATCGTCGGCCAGTTCGATGCCGGTTTCCGGTTGACCCCTGACGAAACGATTCTCCGGCTGCCAGGTGTGCCGCATGTGCACCACACCTGGAATCCCGGGTCCAAACACCTGGCGGTTCTTAATCATACCGCTCAGCGACACGCCGGCCATGTTGACACCGTGGTAGGCTCGTTCGCGTGAGGCAAACCGCTGGCGCTGCCCTTCACCGCGTGCATAGTGGTACGCATAGGCGATTTTCATAGCAGTATCAATCGCCTCGGAACCAGAATTTGTGAAGAAGATGTGGTCNANGCGGTCGGGTGTCATCTGTGAAACACGCCGTGCNAGCTCAAACGCTAAAGGCTGNCTCAGTTGAAACGGCGGTACATAGGCCGACTCTTTCAGCTGAGCGTAGACCGCCTCGGCGATCTCAGAACGGCTGTGACCAGCCGCACAGCAGAACAACCCAGAGGATCCATCGAGTATGCGCTCGCCTTCGTGGCTGTACATGTAGACCCCTTCNCCTCTTACAACCAGCCTGGGATCGGCCNTAAAATCGCGATTCGAAGTAAATGGCATCCAGTAGTTTTCAAGAAACTCAAGATCGTATTTCATGCTGATATCCCTAGTTTCGGACTGCTATAGTTCACCACTAAAATTGTCATAACTCAACAGTACCAANCAAACGAGGACAATCATGCTGATCGGTGTGCCTAAAGAGATAAAGAATCATGAATATCGGGTCGGGCTCGCACCGGCCAGTGTCCGGGAGGTGGTCGCGCATGGCCACCAGGTGATCGTTCAGACCCTTGCCGGTGAGGGCATTGGCGCGACCGATGAAGATTACCGCACAGCCGGTGCGTCGATCACAGATGATCCTGCCGAGGCCTTCAGCACAGAGATGATCGTAAAGGTCAAGGAACCACAGGCGCCAGAGCGCGCGATGTTACGTGAAGACCAGGTGTTGTTTACCTACCTCCACCTGGCTCCGGACCCAGAGCAGACATCAGATCTCATCGAAAGTGGCACTATGTGCATCGCTTATGAAACCGTCACCTCACCGACCGGCGGACTGCCATTGCTTGCACCCATGTCCAAGGTTGCAGGCCGCATGGCCATTCAGGCCGGCGCCTACTGCCTGGAACACCCGCATGGAGGGCTCGGTATGCTTCTCGGCGGTGTTCCGGGCGTTGACCCTGCGAAAGTGGTCATACTTGGAGCAGGTGTGGTGGGCACCCACGCCACTCACATTGCAGTCGGTATGGGAGCCGATGTCTGGGTCATAGACCGTAACCCACAAGTGATAGAAGCCCACTGGCAGCAGTTCGGTCGCTCCACCAACTCGGTTTACTCGACCCGCGATGCCATCGAGCGCCACGTGCTCGAAGCGGACCTGGTGATTGGTGGGGTACTGATCCCTGGAGCGGCCGCACCCAAGCTTGTGACAGCTGGCATGGTCAACGACATGAAGAAAGGAGCTGTCATCGTCGATGTCGCCATCGACCAGGGTGGTTGTTGTGAAACCTCGAGGGCAACAACCCATGCTGAACCAACATACGTGGTCGATGATGTAGTGCACTACTGTGTCGCCAATATGCCAGGCGGTGTTCCCCGGACCTCGACCTACGCGCTGAACAATGTCACGCTTCCGCACGTCCTGACCCTAGCAGATAAGGGCTACCGAGAGGCTCTGCTGGATGATGAACACTTAAGAAATGGGCTCAACGTCCACGCGGGCAAGATCACCTGCAAGGAAGTCGCAGAAGATCTCGGTTATGATTTCACTGACCCCCTGGATGTGCTCAATGCCTGAGGAGCAAATCGGCCAGCAAATGACCCGCTCGGCTCTGCATCCTCTTGGTCGTCGAGATTCCCAGACAAGAGCAATGACGTCAGGAAGTCATTTGTCGCGTTAGCTACCATTTATGCCCATGGCGCCGTTCTATCTTGTGTATTCAGAAAGGTTGGTTCGACCATCCATCTTTAATAAATTTTGAGGAATCGGAGAGAAACATGAAGATGACTACCGAAGAAGCATTCGTGAAAGTCCTGCAAATGCATGGCATTGAGCATGCCTTCGGCATCATTGGTTCAGCGATGATGCCGGTCTCGGATCTGTTCCCGGCTGCCGGGATCAAGTTCTGGGACTGTGCACACGAATGTAACGCAGGCATGAGTGCTGATGGATATACGCGAGCCACTGGAAAAATGAGCATGGCCATTGCCCAGAACGGCCCAGGTATCACAAATTTCGTGACGCCCATTGCCACTGCTTACTGGAACCACTCACCACTGCTGCTTGTGACACCCCAGGCCGCCAACAAGACCATAGAACAAGGCGGCTTTCAGGAGGTCAAACAGATGGCTGCATTCGAGAATATGGTTTGTTACCAGGAGGAAGTACGCGACCCTGCTCGCATTACTGAGGTTCTGAACCGTGTCATTGAGAAAGCGCGTCGAGAATCTGCACCTGCTCAGATCAATGTGCCGCGGGACTACTGGACCCACGTGATCGATATCGAGTTACCACAGATCATCCGCATGGAACGCTCACCTGGAGGTGAGAACGCCATTGTAGAAGCAGCCAAACTTCTCTCTGATGCCAACTTTCCCGTGATCCTGAATGGTGCCGGCGTGGTCCTCAGCGGAGCGATCGAGTCATCCCGGGTTCTGGCCGAAAAACTCGACTCGCCAGTATGCTGTAATTATCAACATAACGACGCCTTTGTTGGTTCGCACCCGCTTTTTGCTGGCCCGCTGGGCTATAACGGATCAAAAGCTGCCATGGAACTTATGTCCAGGGCCGATGTCGTGCTGGCCCTGGGCACACGCCTTAACCCTTTCTCAACGCTGCCGTGCTACGGCATTGATTACTGGCCAACTAAGGCTCGTATCATTCAGGTCGACATCAATGCAGACCGCATCGGGCTGACCAAGAAAGTGGACGTTGCTATTCAGGGCGACGCCCGTCGGGTTGCTGAACAGATCATGCAGCACCTATCCGACAACGCGGGCAATCAAGATCGTGAAGCACGCCGAGAACTGATCTACCAGGCGAAATCAAACTGGCAGAAAGAACTGGCATCCATGGATCATGAAGACGATGACCCGGGCACCACCTGGAATCAGCACTCAAGGGACCGCGAACCCAACTGTATGTCTCCGCGAAAGGCCTGGCGAGCTATCATGGCGGCGCTTCCCAAAGAAGCCATTATCTCGTCTGATATTGGTAACAACTGCGCAATTGGAAATGCCTATCCGAGTTTCGAGCAAGGTCGAAAATATCTTGCACCCGGGCTTTTCGGCCCATGCGGCTATGGGTTTCCCTCGATACTCGGGGCGAAAATCGGCTGTCCGGATGTACCGGTCGTCGGATTTGCTGGAGACGGTGCTTTTGGTATTTCAATGAATGAGATGACTGCTTGTGGACGTAATGAATGGCCGGCGATCACAATGGTGATTTTTCGCAATTACCAGTGGGGTGCCGAAAAGCGCAATACCATACTCTGGTTTGATGACAACTTTGTGGGCACCGAATTGAACGTCGGGGTGGACTACGCAAAGGTTGCAGAGGCTTGCGGCGTGAAAGGGGTTAAGGTTCGAGACATGAAAGAGTTGACCGAGAGTCTCAGGACCGCTATCCACGAACAGATGAATGAAAATATTACAACCTTTATTGAAGTTGTCCTGAACCAGGAACTGGGAGAACCCTTCCGCCGTGACGCCATGAAGACTCCGGTTCAAGTCGCCGGAATAGACCCTGCCGACATGCAACCACAGCAGGTTGACTAACCATGACTACCCGAAGCCGATCTGCTGCTCACCCGATCGGCTGTTGGGGTCCTCCCGCCTCGCTATAACGGGATCAGGCCACTCGCCGGTATAGGACGATGGTCGCACAAAGAAAGGCTATTGTGGGTGAAATCGCGCCAATCAGCGGTGGCACACCGTAGACCAGCACGATGTACCCCAGCGCCTTGTTAAACACGAAGAATCCCAAACCGATCATGATACCGAAGAAAAGGTGTCTCCCCAGACTGCCCGAACGCAGGCTGCCGAACACGAAGGGAATCGCCAAAATCACCATCACAGCCGTGGACAAGGGCAGAACCAGCTTGCCCCAGTAGGCCAGCTCGTAGGTCCGGGTATCCTGATTGTTCTTCAACAGATGCTCGATGTATTTCTTCAGTTGCCAGACCGGGAGCTGGCCGGGTTGCACCAGAAACACTGACATCATTTCAGGTGTCACACCCGTATCCCAGTTGACCTCATCACCCTGAGTTGCCGTCGCGAAGCCTTGTCCATCGATGATGGTCTTGCGAACACGGCTCAGCCGCCAGCGGGCATCCGTGTAGCGCCCACTGGCTGCGTAAACCAACGAGCGGAGCCTGTCACGGTCCTGGCGATCAAACTCAAAGATCTTGACCCGTCGAAGAGTCAGGTCGGGAAGGACCTCGCCGATATTGACATAAGTACTTTGGTCCCGCATCCACAGTCCGGAACTGTGTTTCTGCTCTATGTTTCTCTCGAGTGCTTCCGCCCGTCCGCGCTGCGCCATAGTTTCTGTCCATGGGCTCACCAGCTCACCAACCAGAACCGCACTGAGCACAAATAACACACCCAATTTGAGGACCGAACCCGTAATCTGGGCCAGGGAGACACCGCTCGCCCGCATCACGACCAGCTCCGAGTGGCGGGCCAGGACAGAAAGCCCCAGTATGGTACCGACCAGAGCAGCCATCGGAAAGATCTGGTAGACGATCCCCGGCGTACTCAGAACGACGAATCTCAGGACAGCGAGCAACCCGTAGGAACCCGTACCGAGGTCTGACAACTGATCAATAAAGGTCAAAAAAAGAAAGATTCCAACCAGAACGCCCATAACGATCAGTGAGTGCTGCAGGATCGTACGCCCGACATGAAAATCGATCAGCTTCACCTGTTCAAGTCTCGACCGGACGGGAAGTGATAGCCAGGAGTGGCCGGTTATTAGCACGACACCAGAACAGATAAATCGCAACCAGGGCAAATACCCCGTGTATGGTCCACAGCCCCAGAACCGGAGAAAGGGCCAACTCGCTTTTACGCATTGCTGCCACTGCCAGTCCGGTAAAATTGGTGTAGCAGAAATAGATGGCCAGTGCGGAAAACAAGGCCGGTAAGCGTTTCCCTCTCGAACCCATCTGGCCCAGGCTCAGGGCAAACAGGATCAGAACCGGCAATACGACGACCTTTGATATCCGCCAGTGGAACTCGGATCGTGCAAGGCCACCGTAGCTTCCATACTTTGCCCACAGTTCCCGGTTTACCCAGCCCCTCAGCGGGATTGGCGGCTCCGGAATAAGTCCCAGCTGGAGCCGCAGAATATACGAATCAAACTCAACCACCCTGTACGTTTCTTCGCCAGGCGTACCCTCATATCGAACACCGTCCTCGAGAACCAGAAAACGATCGCCGTTTTCTGCAAACTCCTGTCTGGCTCTCGCCGCGATGATGACCCCATCCTGACCTGCATCGGAACCGTATGCAAAAACATGCTCGTATAACGATGTTTCACGATCTACCCGCTGGACAAAATAGACCCCCTGCCCGTTTCGGGTTTCTGTAAAAACGCCGGCAACGATACCGCTGACCTCATTATTGTTCCTGAAATCATGCTCTATCGCCCCTCCGACTCGGACCGAAAGCGGGGAGAAGTAGAATGAAAANCCACCCACCAGAAGAACACCGATCAGCAGAAGAAATGAAGCCGGCTTGAGCAGATAACCCGGTCCAAAACCGGCTGTCAGCATAATGAGTGTTTCATTGTCCCGGTTCCAGCGTTCCAGAACCATCAGGACCGCCAGAAACAGCATGAGTGGGAGAATGACGTCCATATAGGTCATAACCTTGAGCAACAGCAAAAGGAAGATACTGTCGATCGGTATCATACCCTCGGCTGCCTGGCGCAGAAATCCCAATGCCCGGACGACCAGAAAGATCGTTAATATGACCAGCGTGACGGCACTGCTGGTCAGCAGCACTTCCCGGATAAAGGCTCGTGGAAGAATCATGGGTCGAATGCAAACTCCTGCTTTGACAGGATCGGGAACAAAACACCACAATAGTGCCTCATTCTATGAAAATGGTGCAGCATACCGCCAGCCCGAACCACAACCTACAGAAATCACATGAAAATCACTCTGACCAGTNCCAATCCCAGCACCCTGAAAACCGACTGTCTCGTCATCGGAATCCTCGCCGACGGAAAATTAACACCAAGTGCGCAAAAAGCAGATCGGGCTAACCGGGGTCTGATCCGGCGCCTGGTAAAGGACGGCGATATCCAGGGAAACAGTGGTGATACCCTTGTGGTGCCGGGCCTCTCCAGCTCGACAGCAAAGAGATTATTGCTGGTCGGACTGGGCAAAACCAGCACGACCGGTNTCGGTGAATTCAAAAGGGCGACGGACGCGGCAGCCCGTGTCCTTTCCCGGCTACCCGCTCGACATGCCGTCATCACACTGGCCGAAGCGGTGGTCGCAGATCACGATGTCCATTCCCGGGTGCGACTCCTTGCCAGTTCGATCACGGACGCGANATATCGATTCGACCAACTCAAGAGCAAGAAAAACCCGAACAAGAACACCCTCGACCGGGTGATCTTTTCCGTGACGGGCCGGGCCTCGACCAGTCACGCCAGGCGTGCCACCAGGGAAAGCCAGGCGCTGGCCAGTGGGCTGAATCTTGCGAAGGACCTCAGCAATCTACCAGGAAACATCTGTACACCGACCTACCTGGCGACTCAGGCCAGAAAACTTCGGCGAAGCCACGGGTTGAAGGTGTCTATCCTTGACGAGAAAAAGATGGAGCAACTTGGAATGGGGTCATTGCTGTCCGTGTCCAGGGGTAGTCGTCAACCCGCCAAATTGATCGTCATGGAGTATCAGGGTGGCCAACGTGGCCAGGCACCCGTTGTACTGGTCGGAAAGGGACTGACCTTCGACGCCGGTGGAATTTCGCTGAAACCTGCAGGTGGAATGCAAGAAATGAAATACGACATGTGCGGCGGTGCCAGTGTATTCGGCGCGCTGGTCGCAACAGCTGAATTGGGTCTCGAACTGAACGTCATTGGTATTGTACCGAGCAGCGAAAACCTGCCGGACGGCGCCGCCAACAAACCGGGAGACATCGTCACGAGCATGTCCGGCAAGACGATCGAGATCTTAAACACCGATGCCGAAGGGCGGCTGATTCTGTGCGATGCCCTGACTTATGCCGAACGATATAAGCCAGCTGCCGTAATCGATATCGCTACGTTGACTGGCGCTTGCGTGGTCGCACTGGGTCACCCTGCCAGTGGTGTCTTCAGTAACAGTGATGAGCTTGCCGCCGAACTGTTAAAAGCGGGTGAGCAGACCCGCGACCGGGCCTGGCAGATGCCATTGTGGGACGAATACCAGGTTCAACTCCGGAGCGGCTTTGCCGACATTGCAAACATCGGTGGGCGAGGTGCTGGTGCGGTCACGGCTGCATGTTTTCTGTCCCGCTTTGCCGAAAACATGAATTGGGCTCACATGGACATTGCTGGAAGTGCTTGGAAATCAGGAACCAAAAGTGGTGCTACGGGTCGGCCCGTTGCACTTCTGACCCAGTTCCTGATCAATCGAACAGGATGACCCAGCCATCGTGAGACCACCGGTGCAGATCGACTTCTACGTGCTGGAACCCGATTCCGGCAACAGTCGGCTCAAACTGGCCTGCCGGGTCGTGGAGAAAGCTTACGCCACTGGCCACAGGATCNATCTCTGGGCCCGCAACGACGACGAGGCCCACACCCTCGATGACCTGCTGTGGACATTCTCACAGAGCAGCTTCGTACCTCATACCTGCGGAGATGGAGTCGATAAAACAAGCGCGCCGGTGCAGATCAGTCATTCGATCCCACGTCCGGAACAGGCGGAGATTGTCGTCTCGGTTGCCGACCAACCCGTATCGGATTATTCCAGTTTCATTCGGGTGGCCGAGATCGTAGGCTGTGAAGAAGCAGAAAAGAAATCTGGCAGGGCACGCTACCGCTTCTACCGTGACCACGGTGTCGAACCGCAAACCCACCGGATTTCGCTGTAAGCAGATCTGATTGAACAGAATTCTTGTCATGGCTGGCCAAGAAAAAACTGAACTCATCGCCGAACTCAAGAAACTCGGCAAACTGCTCGATCCCGATCTTGAGACGGATGAAGATCCACCTCAGAACGCCACTGCGGCCACATCTTCGGAATCAATACCTGCTGGGTTGTCGCCTGAGCCGCCAGCAGAGCCGTCATCTCTGCAGACCGTTGACATGTTTGACTCCGAAACAGTGACGCCATCCAAGCAACCACCCCTCGCTTTATCACCACTCGATACAGAAACCGTGCCAGATGGATCTCGATCGACTGTAATAGACGACGAGCCCGACCCGGTGCTGGAAGAGCANCAAGAAGAACCTTCTACGCCAAAGGGAAAGATACCGCAGCCAACTGGCCATGACCCCCAACTGAACCCTGACACGATCGACGAACTGTCCGGTGAACTGGTCAACATTATCGAGAAGACGCTTTCCCACCGCTCCGGTGAGCCCCTGGATGAATCCCTGCGCGACAAACTGCACGCTGAGGTGGGCAACNACCTGAAGAACTGGCTGATCAAGGACTGACCCGCCGATATCCACAGCTACCGACCTGCAGTGTTGGCATATACTTCGGCCACTTTGAGCCTCAACCGACTTTTCGCACCGGCATAGCTACTCGAGCCAATTCATGTCTGAAACCGAACTGAACAAGAGCTTCGATCCTCACAGTGTTGAGCAGGTTCTTTACCAGCAGTGGGAAGAGGCCGGTTTTTTTTCCCCGGCAGGTAGTGGCGACCCCTACTGCATCGTGATCCCGCCACCGAATGTTACCGGGAGTCTGCACATGGGGCATGCCTTCCAGGACACCATCATGGATGCCCTGATCCGTTATCAACGGATGAGTGGCAAACGGACTTTGTGGCAGGCAGGTACAGATCACGCCGGCATTGCGACTCAGATGGTCGTCGAACGACAGCTGGAAGCCGAAGGGAAAACCCGCCACGATCTGGGTCGCGAACCGTTCATAGAACGGGTCTGGCAGTGGAAAAACGAGTCGGGTGGCACTATCAGCCGTCAACTGCGCCGGATGGCCGCCTCAGTTGACTGGACGCGTGAACGCTTCACCATGGACGAGGCACTTTCGAATGCTGTCCGCGAGGTCTTCGTCAGGCTCTACGAAGAGGGGTTGATCTATCGCGGGAAACGCCTGGTCAACTGGGACCCCGTTCTGCACACGGCCCTTTCCGACCTGGAAGTCGTTTCCGAGGAAGAATCCGGGCAGTTGTGGCACATTCGTTACCCGCTGTCCGGAGCCAAGGACTACGTCATTGTCGCAACAACGCGCCCCGAAACCATGCTCGGAGATGCGGCGGTGGCGGTACACCCGGAAGATGACCGCTACCGTCACCTGATTGGGCAGCAAGCCCAACTGCCGCTCACAGATCGGCTGATTCCGGTCATTGCCGATGACTACGTTGATCCCGAATTCGGTACCGGCTGCCTGAAGATCACACCGGCACACGACTTCAACGACTACGAGGTCGGCCTGCGCCACGAATTGGATATGATCAACATCCTGACAGCCGACGCAGCAGTTAATCTACCCGGATCGCCCTACCACGGTATGGACCGCTATGAGGCACGCAAGAAAATCGTCGCTGACCTGGAATCTGCCGAACTGATTGAAAAGATCGAAGACCANCAGTTAATGGTTCCGCGGGGTGATCGGTCGAACTCAGTCGTCGAGCCCTACCTGACAGATCAGTGGTATGTACGGACCAAACCACTCGCCGAGCCCGCCATAAAGGCCGTCGAGGAAGGCCGCATTCGATTCGTTCCCAAGAACTGGGATCACACCTACTATGACTGGATGCACAACATCCAGGACTGGTGTATTTCCCGCCAGATCTGGTGGGGCCACCGGATTCCCGCCTGGTACGATAGCGACGGTAATATTTTTGTGGCACGAGATGAATCGACAGCACTAGCCCAGGCACAGGCCATGCATGGTGCAGAAGTACTGCTGTACCAGGATGAGGATGTGCTGGATACCTGGTTCTCCTCAGCACTATGGCCGTTTTCTACTCTGGGTTGGCCCGAGAAGACCCCTGAACTGAAAACCTTCTACCCAACCAGCGTACTGGTGACCGGGTTTGACATCATATTTTTCTGGGTCGCCCGAATGATCATGTTTGGATTGAAGTTTACCGGGGAGGTTCCCTTTCAGGATGTATACGTCCATGGCCTGGTCCGGGATGCAGACGGTCAGAAAATGTCCAAATCGAAGGGCAATGTGCTCGATCCGCTTGACCTCATCGACGGTATAGGGCTCGAAGCGCTGGTCGAGAAACGAATATCTGGACTGATGCAACCACAGATGGCGAAACGCATCGCCGAGGATACGAGACGCCAGTTTCCCGAAGGCATTCCATCCTATGGCACGGACGCCTTGCGCTTTACGTTTGCCAGCCTCGCAACACAAGGCCGGGACATCCGCTTTGACCTGGGCCGGATCGAGGGATTTCGCAACTTCTGTAACAAGCTCTGGAACGCCACCCGATTTGTGCTGATGAACACCGAACCCCTTCTGGGAGCCCCGATAGATCCCGGAGAGCCGGGGCCAGCCGAGCGTTGGATCGTTTCCCGACTACAGCAGATCGCAGGCGACGTCAGCACCTCCATCGCCCAGTACCGTTTGGACCAGATTGCGCTCGGNCTGCACTCGTTTGTATGGGACGAATACTGCAGCTGGTACCTGGAGATCGCCAAGATCCAGCTAGCCGACGACAACCTGTCGGATCAGCGCAAACTCAGCGTAATGTGGACGCTCGCCAGCACGCTGAATGCCTGCCTCAGGTTACTTCACCCGATCATGCCATTCATTACAGAGACCCTCTGGCAGCGGGTGGCAGCTCGAAGTGGATCCACCGGGGCGACCATCATGACTCAGCCATACCCCACCAAAAACCCTGCTCTGATTGATGACGATGCGCTGAGCGATCTCGAGTGGGTACAGGCACTGGTCTCAAGCCTGCGCAACATNCGCGGTGAGATGAACATCGACCCCCGTCGGCAACTGCCCGTTCTTTTGCAAGGAGGCGAGTCGACCGACCGGGACCGTACAATGGCCTTTAAGACACTGCTCGTTGAGCTAGGGCGGCTGGAAAGCATTCAGTTCACAAGTGACGATGAGATCCCGGAAAGCGCNACCGCGCTGGTCGGCTCCCTGACCGTGCTAGTGCCGCTGGGCGCTGTCATAGACCGTAACGCAGAACTGGCGCGACTGANCCGGGAGATCGATAAACTCAAAAAGGACCTTCAGCGCACCGAGGGCAAACTCGCCAACCGCAGTTTTGTCGACAAGGCCCCTGTAGAGATCGTGTCCCGGGAGCAGGACCGTGCACATTCCATGGCCCACTCCATCGCTCAGCTCGAAGCACAACAAAGACGAGTCGAAGGAATCTAGGATCTTCCTCTCAGGAAATTCAGGGTCGCCGATACAAGGGTTACTGCCGCTGTTTCGGTTCGGAGAACCGTGGAACCAAGAGCGACCAGTGTGGTACCTGCTTCATGGATCTGGTCAATCTCGGCTGAACTGAAACCACCTTCAGGCCCCACCAGCAGTACAATTTCATCCAGGTAGAGCGCTGAAAGCTGACTCATTCGCCCACCGGTCAGNTCAGCCACGATCATCATCTGCCGCACACTCCGCTTCCCAGTGGTGACCGTCTTCAAACCCGTGGCTGAATGGATCCTGGGTATCCAGGGCCGCCGACTCTGCTTGCAGGCCTCGATCATGATTCTCTGCCACCGGGCTGCAGCGCGTTCACCCGGTACTGAGGTGCTTCGCTCACAAAGCAGTGGCGTATAGTCGGACATTCCCAATTGGGTCGCCATATCCAGTAACGTAGATTGCCTATCCCCTTTAGGGACCGCGCTCATCAGGTGAATCCGGGGCAGATCCTCGTCCACGCTCTGGTAGCCTGCAAGTGCCACCCGCACCTTCAGCTGTCGGCTATCCATCTCGAGCACCTGCCCAGCCGCCGTTGTACCGACCCCGTCAAATACGGTGATATCGTCACCGACTCTCAGTCGCCTGGATCCCGCCAGATGTCTGGACTCTTCAGGTGCAAGGTCAAAAAAAGCTGGCCGCTCCTTCAATCCTGGACCATAGAACCACGGCGGGGCAGTCACTGCGGCACCGAAAGGTAAACGTCATAGCGAATGGCCCTACCGGCCACAACGAAATCCGGAGCGCCAGCCAGCGGCTCTGCATAGCGTGGCCGTTTCACGACCATACGACGACCGGCACAGGTCCATGCCAGTTTCGCCAGGGCCTTAGCATCTGGATCACAGCCGACCAGTCCCCGTAACAGTTCCAGCTCTTTGCGGGATGCAGCGTGGTGAATTCCGCGACCCGGAAACATTGGGTCAAGATAGACGACATCTGCCTGNGGAAACTNTTTCAANAGCAACTGGCTGTCACCGCAGTGGACCGTGATCGAACCCTGGCCTGAACCGAGGCCAAGAGAACCAACTGCATCACGCAACAGCTCAGCCAGGACAGGAGAGCGTTCCACTGCTGTTACCTTCCGTCCCAGCCAGGCGAGATGTGCCGCATCCCGGCCCAGGCCGGCGGTGGCATCGAAAATGGTCTTACTATCCCGCCCCGTCGCCCGGGCCAGCAAGTCCCGTCCTCTACCCGGTGCCCTCGGCTTTAGCAGACGGATACTGACCGGTCGCGTGCGGGCCTGGTGAAGATCGCGAATGGCCAGCTGATTTTCAGCGACCTCCAGTACAAACCGGTGGCCCTCGACGNTACCAGTTGTGAGCGGCAGACCGAGCCGCGCTGCAATTTCTCCGGCCCGAATATTCGCCTCGGCCTGGACAGGCTTGACAATAGTTTGGTTCATAACGACGTTGCTCTAGTGGCTCTTTGACAACAGGCCATCGGTTCGGCTACAAGTGACAGGAATTTGAAACCAGCTAGAGCAAATATGGACCATGGGATTCCTTGATGGCAAACACGTACTCATTACCGGACTCGCCAGCGATCGGTCCATTGCCTGGGGAATCGCCCANGCNATGCATCGAGAAGGCGCAGAACTGGCTTTCACCTACCAGAATGAAAAACTTAAAACCAGAGTAGAAAAATTCGCAGCAGCGCTCGAGTCCGATCTCACCCTGCCCTGTGATGTTGGNAGCGATACCGAAATCGACGACCTGTTTGAGAATCTTGGTCGGCACTGGGTAGGGCTGGACGCCCTGGTACACTCCATTGCTTATGCGCCACGTGAAGAGCTCGACGGGCTATACCTGGATGCCGTGACGCGAGAAGGGTTCAATACCGCTCACGAGATCAGCTCGTACAGTTTTGCAGCTCTTGCCAGAAGCGCACTGCCGATGATGCAGGGTCGCAATGCGGCCCTGCTCACCCTCACCTACATCGGTTCCCAGCGGTCGATGCCAGCCTACAACGTGATGGGCCTGGCTAAGGCGAGCCTGGAAGCCAACGTTCGCTATCTGGCGCAATCGCTGGGCCCACAGGGCATCCGGGTCAATGGCATTTCGGCCGGCCCGATCAGAACACTAGCGGCCTCAGGTATCAAGGGTTTCAAGAAAATGATGAGCTTTTACGATAATACAGCACCTTTGGGCCGCGGGGTCAGCAGCGATGAAGTCGGCAACGCGGCAGCATTCCTATGTTCAGACCTGGCCTCTGGGATCACTGGGGAAATTACCTATGTAGACGGCGGTTTCAACAGCGTAGGGATCAGCCCGCACTTTGCCGAGCTTCCCTGATTTCNGGCTTGTGGCTCCGCTTTAGGCCGGCACTCAGCCGTGGGCTGTTACAGTTGCTCTTCGTTGATCTGAACGTTGGCCCTTTGGCGTAAACCTCGACGCCAGCCCAGAATCAGCTCGTTACCACGCCGNGCAAGCAGCAATCTCTCAACTGCGAGACGCTGTTCGTCACTCATCGTGGCCGGGTCACCATAGACCACCTGCTCCAGCCGGAAGATAGCGAACCGGGCGGGGCTGATCCTCTCAGCGCCATAGGCGACCGCACCACCATCCGGCGCTGCTAGCTCATAGACCTGAGCTGCGATCGCCTGTTCTAGGGGCTCGACCAAACCCTCTTCATTCTCAGGCAGCTTGACACTGCCCAACTGCTTTTCCCGCAGCAACTGATCCCAATCAGCACCGGACCCGAGCTGGTCCAGCAAGGCTTGACCTTCAATGTCCATTGCCACTGACGCTTTCTGGTCACGCAGCAACTTTTCAATTTCCGGCTTGGCTTCGGCCAGGGANAGCTGACGGCGCTCTCGGTAATCCAGCTTGCGGAGAGCAACCAGCGTGTCGGCATCGAGTTCGATCAGCTCGCTATTCAGCCCGTCAACCAGAACCTCGTCATTGAACGCGGCATCTCGTACGGCATTAGCGGAGGCAATACCTTTACCGTCGTTGAGGGCAAACCATCCACTGCGTTTCAAGTCCAGGCCCACCTGTTCCGCCGCGGGATCCAGCGAATCGGGTTGCTCAAATACCACGTTGCCGAAGACCTCTGCCAACTCGTTGAACTGCTCCTCGGCCCGGAGCCGCCGGACCTCCTTTTCAATCTCTTCGCGCACCTGATCGAAAGGCTGGACACGGGAATCCGTTACCTTATCCAGTTGAATGACGTGAAACCCGTACTCGGTCCTGACTGGATCACTGATATCTCCTTCGCGCAATGAAAAGACCGCTTCTTCAAACGGCTTGACCATGGTTCCGGGCCTGACGATACCGAGTTTTCCGCCAAGCCTGGCTGACCCGGTGTCTTCTGAATAACTTTTTGCAAGCTCCGAGAATGACTCGCCACCGCGAGCGCGACTCGCGATTTCAGCGGCGTTGGCCCTGACCTGATCAACGGCACTCTCGTCTGCACCTTCTTCGATCTTGATCAGGATATGACTAGCGCTGCGACTCCCGGGTTGAACGAACCGTTCTGGGTTTTCATCGTAGACACCCCGAAGTTCAGACTCATCCGACTCTAAACTTTCACCAAGTTCTTCGACCGACAGCTTGAGATACTCAACCTGAACCTCGGCAGGTTTGAAATAAGCATCTCGATTAGACTGGTATTCTTCCGCTATAGATGCTTCGGAAATCTCGATCTGGTCCAGGAACTGGTCGAGTTCAAGCGTGGTATAGGTTGCCTTGCGTCGCTGCCCAAGAAGCTTCCAGGCTCTGTCAACAGAACTCGGAGCCACGAATGCGCTTTGTGCAAAGCCATTCATCAATTGATCTACAGCGCCCTGCCGACGTTGCTGCTGCTCATACCCCAGCACTGACATCCCCGCATTCTGGATCAGAATTTCATATCGCTCACGATCAAACACCCCATCTGATTGGAATACAGGCGTGTTCTGTATGATTGTCGCCAACTGAGCGTCGCTGACTCGGTAACCGGTAGAAAGAAGATATTCCTTCTGTAGCGTGTTGCTCAACAGGTCCTCGATTACCTGGCGCTTGAAAACGGTGCTCGCAAACAGTTCGGTATCGACGTTACGCCCCATCTTCTGGACCATCCGGCGACGGCTTTCGGTCAACGCCTGCTGGTACATCTCCTGGTCTATTTCGACGTCATCTGCAGTTGCGACGATGATCTTGGATACGCCTTCGAAATAAGACCCAATCCCCCACACTGCAAAGACAAGGATAATGACACCGGCGACGGTCCAGCCTATGACGCCGGATGCTCTTTCTCGAATTGTAATCAGCATTGTTGTCGTTTCTCACCCTGGTTTAAGCTGCCAAAACCGAAAAGCTTCCTCTTCCCAGGCAGCTGTTCCACTGCCCTATTGTATATAGGAAGGCGCGATCAAGATAAATCCTCACCGGTTCACAGTATCTGGAAACCGGTGGGGAGCCCACTGGGCGCGCACACGGATACGGTGCGCGCCTGGTTACTTGTCTCAAGATTGGCGGAGCGGACGGGACTTGAACCCGCGACCCCCGGCGTGACAGGCCGGTATTCTAACCAACTGAACTACCGCTCC
>PBDS01000016.1 GCA_002718155.1 Pseudomonadota bacterium | reverse complement strand
TTGGCATCGAGGCCAAAATCCGGCTGGTGGACCAGACCCAATACATCGAACGCTACCGGCAAAAGGACTTCGACATGCTGGTGGCGGTCTGGGGCCAAAGTGAAACACCTGGCAACGAGCAGCGGGAATACTGGGGCAGTGACGCGGCGGATTCTGTCGGCAGTCGCAATCTGGCTGGGATCAAAGATCCGGTTGTGGACGAGTTGATTGAGCTGCTCGTCAAATCAGAATCCCGTGAACAACTGAACGTGCGCACGCGCGCGCTTGACCGGGTTCTGTTGTGGGGGCACTACGTCGTGCCCCACTGGCATATCCGGGCCGACCGGGTGCTCTACTGGGACAAGTTCAGCCGCCCTCCATCGCCGGTACGCAGCGGCGTCATGACTACTCGTTGGTGGTACGACGCACAAAAAGCAGCAGCCCTGGAGCAGGCCCGACAATAGCAGCCGACCAACAGTACTTGAGGGTGCTGTCGTAGCGACAACGAAGACCGGAGACAGAGCATGGGTGCCTACATCGTTCGCCGGCTGCTGCTCATGATCCCCACGCTGCTTGCGATCATGGTGATCAACTTTGTGGTCATCCAGATCGCTCCGGGTGGCCCGGTCGAACAGGTCATCTCCCAGCTGACTGGTGTCGGCAGCGACATTACCGAGCGCGTAACACGGACCGGCACCAGCGAGACCCTGGCCCCTTCCGCCAGCGAGACAAGCACCGGCAAATACCGCGGCGCGCAGGGTCTGGATTCGGATTTCATCAAGGCGCTTGAGGAACAGTTCGGCTTTGATCAGCCGCTGCACGTGCGTTTCACCATCATGATGAAAAACTACCTGGTTTTTGATTTCGGCGAGAGCTTCTTCCGCGATCGCAAGGTCATCGACCTGGTGCTCGACAAGATGCCGGTCTCCATATCGCTCGGTATCTGGACCACACTGCTGGCCTATCTGATCTCGATCCCACTGGGCATCGCCAAGGCGGTACGTGATGGCAGCCGCTTCGACGTCTGGAGCAGTATGGTCGTGATCATCGGCATGGCCATTCCGGGATTCCTGTTCGCCGTTTTTCTGCTGGTTTTCTTTGCCGGTGGCAGCTACCTCGACTGGTTTCCCCTTGCCGGACTGACCTCGGAGAACTGGGATACGCTTTCCTGGTGGGAACGGATCACCGACTACCTGTGGCACGTCACTTTGCCGGTCATCGCGATGACGATCGGTGGTTTTGCGACCTTGGCCATGCTGACCAAGAATTCGTTTCTCGATCAGATCAACCAGCAGTACGTGCTGACCGCCAGAGCTAAAGGACTCTCCCAGGGCCGGGTGCTCTACGGCCATGTGTTCCGCAATGCAATGCTCATCGTGATCGCGGGCTTTCCGGGTGCTTTTGTCGGCATCCTGTTCACAGGCTCACTGATGATCGAGATCATCTTCTCCCTCGATGGCCTGGGTCTGCTGGGGTTCGAAGCGGCCTTCAAGCGCGACTACCCCGTGATGTTCGGTACTTTGTTTTTCTTCTCCCTGCTCGGCCTGATCATGAACCTGGCCGGTGACCTGATGTACACGATGGTCGATCCCCGAATTGATTTCGAGGGTCGTGAGGTATGAAGAATGTACACGGCAGTTTCAGCCCCATTACCCAGAGGCGCATTGAGAACTTTCGGGCCAATCGCCGGGGCTGGTGGTCGCTGTGGATTTTCCTGGTGCTGTTCCTGGTGTCTTTGTTCGCCGAGTTTGTTGCCAACGACAAGCCGCTGTTGATCCGCTACAACGGCAGCTTTTATGTGCCGGTTCTGAAGGCCTACCCGGAAACTGAGTTCGGCGGTGATTTTCTGACCGAAGCCGATTACCGCAGCCCTTTCGTTGCTGAATTGATCAACCGTGACGGCTGGATGATGTGGCCACTCATCCGCTACCACCACCGTAGCGTCGCCTGGGACCTTACCGGCCCGGCACCGTCTCGGCCCGACAGCACCCACTGGCTGGGCACCGACGACCAGGCCCGCGACGTGGTCGCTCGGGTGATCTACGGTTTCCGGATATCGGTACTGTTCGGATTTGCCCTGACGATCGTCAGCGCGATCATCGGCGTAGCGGCCGGTGCGATACAGGGCTACTTTGGCGGCTGGCTCGACCTTGCCTTTCAGCGTTTCATAGAAGTCTGGTCCAGCATACCCACATTGTTTCTGCTGATCATTCTGATCAGCGTGGTCGAACCGAACTTCTGGTGGCTGCTTGGATTAATGCTGCTGTTCTCCTGGATGGGCTTTGTCGGCGTGGTTCGGGCAGAGTTTCTGCGCGCCCGCAACTTTGAGTATGTACGCGCGGCACGCGCACTCGGGGTCAGCGATGCAGTCATCATCGTACGCCACGTGCTGCCCAACGCGATGGTCGCAACGATCACCTTCATGCCCTTTACACTGGCGGGTTCAGTCACGGCACTCACCGCTCTTGATTTTCTCGGTATCGGCCTGCCACCAGGCTCGGCCTCTTTGGGAGAACTGCTTGGGCAGGGCAAGGCTAACCTGCAGGCCCCGTGGCTTGGCCTGACAGGATTCCTTGTCATCGGGTTGATGCTGAGCCTGCTGATCTTTGTCGGTGAAGCGGTCCGTGACGCATTTGACCCCAGAAAAAACGTAGCTTGAAAATGGCACGGCCTTACTCTCACCCGGAACCTCTGCTCACGATCGACGNCCTGTCGGTGACCTTCAGCACAGCGTCGGGACCCATCGAGGCGGTGCGCCATGCCAGTCTCACTGTCAGTCGAGGTGAGACGGTCGCCCTGGTCGGCGAAAGCGGTTCCGGAAAGTCGGTGACTGCTCTTTCAGTATTGGGGCTGCTTCCTTATCCGAAGGCCCGTCATCCAGGCGGCAGCATACGCTTTGACCATCAGGAGCTGCTCGGCGCCGGTGAGAAAACACTGATGTCCGTCCGCGGTGACCGGATCGCGATGATTTTCCAGGAACCGATGACGTCGCTGAACCCTCTGCACGTCGTTGAAAAACAGATCGCCGAGACGCTGAAACTGCGGAAAAATCTGGACGATCAACAAGCCCGCGAGAAAGTTCTTGAGCTCCTGCGCCTGGTTCACATACCAGAACCCGAGTCCCGATTGACGGCTTACCCACACCAGCTTTCCGGTGGTCAACGCCAAAGAATCATGATCGCGATGGCGCTTGCCAACGAACCCGATCTGCTCATTGCGGACGAGCCGACCACGGCAGTAGACGTCACCACCCAGGCCCAGATCCTCGATCTGATCACCGAGTTGAGAAATAACCTCGCCATGGGTGTGCTGCTGATTACCCATGACCTGGACGTGGTGCGGAAAACAGCTGACCGGGTCTACGTGATGCGCCGTGGGCAGATCATCGAAGACGGCCGCACCGATTCGGTCTTTAGTCACCCCAAGCAGGCCTACACACGGCAACTCATCGAAGCAGAACCCCATCGGCTGACCCGGTCGATCCCGGAAAACGCCCCGATCGTACTACAGGGCCATCAGATCCAGGTCTGGTTTCCGGTCAAGAAGGGCGTGCTGCGAAAGACCGTCGATCACATCAAAGCCACCGACAACGTCAGCCTTGCCATCCGCGCGGGCGAGACGGTCGGGGTGGTTGGAGAGAGTGGTTCCGGAAAGACCTCCCTGGCCCTGGCGCTACTGCGCCTCATATCATCTCGCGGCGAGATCGAACTGCACGGTCATCCTCTTCAGGCATTGCGCCAGCACCGNCTCAAGCCGCTGCGCCGCAAAATGCAGGTCGTCTTCCAGGATCCCTATGGCAGTCTGAGCCCAAGGCTGTCCGTTAACCAGATCNTCGCCGAAGGCCTTGTGGCCCACGGGATCGGCACGGAAGCAGAACGTGATGCCNGGGTTATTGAAGCGTTGGAGGGAGTGGGGCTCGATCAGGCCAGTCGCCACCGCTACCCCCACGAATTCTCCGGCGGCCAGCGCCAGAGGATCGCGCTCGCCAGAGCCATGATCATGCAGCCTGATGTGCTGGTGCTCGATGAACCCACCTCGGCCCTGGACCGCTCCGTACAGGTACAGATGATCGATCTGCTGCAAAGATTACAGCAGGAACACGCGCTGGCTTATCTCTTTATCAGCCANGATCTCAGGGTGATTCGTGCCTTGAGTGATCAGATTATCGTGATGCGGAGGGGTAAAGTAGTGGAACAGGGTCATGCCGACACAATCTTCAGTAACCCGACTCATCCTTACACCCGTGCCCTGATGTCGGCAGCCTTTGACCTCGCAGTGTCAGACGAATCTGCCATCGCACAATAAACACCATTCGATCGACCGTTCCGCCGNCCTGTGATATCGGTTCAATGCTGGAACAAACAACGTTAAACTAATCTCAAGCGGTCAAGCGTGGGTGGCACCCCCATTGGCTGCTCAACAGCAGATCGCAGGAGGCTGAAATGGACCACACCGATTCTCACACAGTCAGCTATCAGGCGCTCACCCAGATCAGGATTCTCCAGTCGCTGGACTCCGGTGAACTGACCGACCTTGCCGGCAATTGTCAGTGGAAAAGGTACGGNACCGGTGAGGAAATCGTCGCCGAGCGGGAAGAAACCAGCGACATCCATTTTGTCTGCCAGGGGCGAGTCAGTGCTAAGACTTATTCCAGCAGCGGGAAAGAAGTGACTTACGCCGAACTGACTGCGGGAGCTGTNTTCGGCGAGCTTTCTGCCATCGACGGAAAGCCACGATCGGCATTTATCGTTGCCATCGAAGAGAGTCTGATTGCGTCAGTCAGTGACAGCTTTTTCCGACAATTCCTNGAAAAAAATCCACCTGTCNTCTGGAACCTGCTNGAGGATCTGGCAGGCCGGCTGCGGGACATGGACGAAAAAATCTTTGAGTTCAGCACGCTGGGCGCCCGCAACCGCATTCACGCAGAACTGCTCAGACTATCCCGCGAAGCTACCCGCGAAGGTGATCTGCTCAAGGTCTCACCAGCGCCTACCCATGCCGATCTCGCCAGCAGAACCAACACCACCCGCGAAAGCGTGACCCGTGAACTGAGCCACCTGAAAAAAATCGGCCTGCTGGAGGCCGACCGGCATCACCTGGTGATCCATGACATCGACACCCTGAGTCGGATCGTGCACGAGGTGGTAGANCATTAACGTCCGGGTCAGCTCCGTGGCGTGGTGTGATTCGCTCAGAAACCCTGCCAGTCTCTGAGCGCCGGCACGACAAAGGACAAAGGTGGTCGCCGTTTGATCACGGTCCTGGCAACCAGTGTGGTGCCGGCAGCAACAGCAAATTCCGTACCGCCGCCAGGCGACCAGAGGTGGCCGCTGGGATGGCCTTTATCAANCCGCAGTTCTGCCACTACTTCGATCCTCGATCCGGCGCCTGCCAGCTGGGCTGCCAGGTAATCGTTACCTATGGTCAGCGCGGCAGCTTCAGGAGTTACGGGCAGCTTGGAGACCGATTTGACCATCGCCAGCAGCGTTCTTGAGCCTGTGGCAGCCACCGAGGTCGCTGGACCAGGTCCGGTTGCAGGTACCGGCATCAGCAGTTCCACATGCATACCCGGCTCGATTTTTTTTCCGGCACTGATCGGGTAATAACCGACAACCTCCAGTACATCGGAATCCTCGCGCGTGTCGAGTACGGCGATCTCACCGCCCGGGGCGACGACCGCGCCTTCCCCAACTGTCAGTTCGAGAACCCGACCCTGTACGGGACTGCGAATCTCACTGTTCTCGCGGAGACGCTCGCTCAGCCCATCGAGATGGCGGGTCAGGCGGGCATGCTTGAGTCGATCCTGGTGATCCACTTCTGCCACTTCTTGGTCGAGCCNNGCTGATTCGGTCAGGGCGCTTAACAGTTCCTGCCGGAGAGACTCTATGGTCTGTTCACGTTCCTCGGCTTCCTTAGCGGTCTGCAGATACCGGTCTGCCGCGGCAATCCGTGACCGGTTGAGTTCCAACCGTTTGACATCAACCTGCGCCAGCACGACCTGCTGATCGGTAGTTGCTTCCCGGACAGCAAACAGATCCTCTTCGGTCAAGAGCTCTTTTGCTCTCAACTGNCGGGCACGTTCAAGCCGNGCTTTCAGNTCACGATCCTGCCGCGACTCGAGCTCTNTCAGACGCAGGAGTTCCTTCTCCTGCTGGCTGAAAAATTTGCGCTCCTCGTCTATGGATGAACGCGTTGCTACCCTCAGGTCTCGGGATTCTCTCTCGACAACTTCGATCCGTTTTTCAATAGCCTGACGCCTGGCAAGCAGGCTCTGGCGTTCCAGGGCCACGGTTTTGTCATACAGCAGCCTGGCTTCAGCCTGTGCGGCTGTCAGTTCAGCAAGCTCTTCCCGCACCGATTCGATTTCCTTCTCCAGCAGCGGCTGTCCCACCAGTGCCAAAACCTGGTCACGCCGGATGTCACCGCCCGGCTGGACCTGCCAGCTTTCAATCCGCCCGTGGGTGCTCGACTCCAGGGCCATGACAGAGTAACGGCTGACCACAACAGCGTTACCGGAGACGGTGATCGGTAAGCGNCCCATCACAAGATAACCGAGCGCACAGACCAGAATCACGCCCAGTACAGCCACAACGAGAGTGCCCGTTGATCGCACCACGGGCAGAAACCGGGCGATATCTTCCGGTGAACGCAGATCGGAACGGTTCGATTGGTCTGTCATGCGATTCTGGTGCGTTCAGATTGGTTGATGAGCCACCCGCTCAAACCAGTTGCCGGCTGATCAGGTCCCGGAAGATCCCGGGTGTTTTACTGAGCTCGGCGAAGGTGCCCTGCTGGGCGAGCTTGCCTCGGTCAAGCACATAAAGCCGGTCTGCGTTTCGTATGGTACTGAGACGATGGGCGATCACCAGGCGTGTGACACGGCGTCGGTCGAGCGCCTCTGTCACCACCGACTGGGTCCGGTTGTCAAGCGCACTGGTAGCCTCATCAAAAAACACCATTTTAGGTCTGGCGACCAGTGCCCGAGCGATCAACAGACGCTGACGCTGACCGCCAGACAGGTTGGCCCCGCCTTCTGCGACCACCGTGTGAATTCCCATTGGCATCTGATCGATGTCGTCGGAAAGACCTGCGTCGGCGGCAGCCTCCCATGCTTCAGAATGGGAGACCTGGACATGGTTGGCGATGTTTTCGAAGATACTGCCCGAGTTCAGCCGACCGTTCTGCAGCACCGTACCGATCTGCCGCCGGACGGCCATGACATCCAGCCCGACAAGATCCTTACCGTCGTAGAGCACCCGGCCCTCCTCCGGCCGGTCAAAACCCAGCAACAACCGCAACAAGGTGGATTTGCCGGAGCCCGATGAACCGACGATCGCGACGAGTTCCCCAGGCTGTATATCCAGACTCACACCGTCGAGGACCACCGGTCCGTTTTCGTGGTACCGAAAAACCACATTGTCCAGTGTGATGCGGCCGCTTAGACGTCCCGGATCCACAGCATCGGCGCCGACCTCNAGTTCTCCTTCGAGAATCGGCTTAACGCGCTTGGCTTTGACCATCGTGTCAATGATGCTGACGATGGTGTTACTGATTGCGGACCAGCCGGAGAGGTAGAGAACAAATGCCGTGTTGAACGCAATAAAAGTACCCATCGTCATTGTGNTCGCGCCCGCCGGTCTCAAGCCGACCAGCAGATCCGTCGCGATCCAGAACAGCAGACCGGTGGCAACAGGCGACAGAGCGATGTGAAACAATGCAACCGCGTCAGATAGTTTATCGATGGTCAGTTCGAGTTTGAGTTGTGGCGTGTAACGTGATGCCCAGTGGCTGAAGGCCCGGTACTCGCTCCCCGTCAANCGCAGTTTGGGAACGTTACCAATCAACTCGATGACCATGCCGTGGAAGGCTCCGGCCATTTCCATCAAGCGGAACGACAGGCGCTGGATGACATAACTGGAAACGATAGTCACGGCCATCACGAGAATTCCGATCCAGAAAGCGATGACGGCCAGATCGGGACTGTAGTGCCACAACAGGCCAAAATTGAGCAGCGCCAGGATGCCCGACACCAGCGGGCGCAATGTCGCCACGCCCAGTTCNCGGTTGATGTCACTGACCGCGTCGACACGGGTCTGCAGGTCGCCGCTCGAATAAGTTCTGAAAAATGCCGGACTGAGCTGCAGAACCCGATCCCAGGTTGCCGCCTGCGACATGATCTCCCGGCGTATGCCCAACCGAATCGATGCCATCGCCTGGACGAAACTGAACACTGTTCCGGCCAGGGCCGCAACCAGCAACAGGGCTGCGATCTCATACAGCATTCTCCGATCTGCCTCGGGTATGGCTGTATCGAACAACACGCCCACGGTCCAGGGCACCAGCATTCCGAGCACGGTCGCTGCTGTACCAGACAGAATGATCAACGAAACATCACGCAGCTGGCCGCGGGCCGTAAACAGCAGCAGGCGGAAGATGTTCTTGACCTGCTGCGGGAGAGGACGATAGATCATGCAGGCGTCAGGGCANAATTGTTGACGAAGCTGATCGTTGAGGCGCTGGCGCTTGCCGCCAGGTAGGACCACATCGTAGTTGCTCCCGGCCGGTAGCAGTGCCACAGGCTGTCTTTGCTCTTCTCCCAGAAAACCCAGCAAGGGCCCGGCATCCCGTTTCCACCAGTCCGGTGTCAGNGTAACCTCCCGCCAGCGCAGGCGCGACGCGCGCGCGATCGGTTCAAGGGGGTGCATTGCACGCTCGATGTTCTCGGAGCCAGCAGGCAAAGAGATTTCGAAGCCAACAGCCTCACCCAGCACCTGCAGAACGCTGACCAGGTCGGGTTCTCCGGAGGTGAACGTCTCATGCGGATTGAGGACACTGGCCAGTTCCGACAATGCCGTCGCAGTCTGCTCACGCTCAAGTGAGCGGGCCTGTTGTCTCCTGGCCAGTTCNNGCGCCTCGTCATCGGCGCTCTGCCAGGCAAGATGGCGGATCAGACAANCCTGCAGCCCTTCAATGGCCTGTGCCATCGACTCACCGTCACCCCAAAGNGCCTCGATCGCTCGCGCTTCGACCTGTGCCGGCGCCTCGCCGGCAATCACTGCCATAGGATCAGGCCAGACCACCCAACCGGTCGACGGGTCAATCTCAAGATGCGCCTTATCGCCCAGGGTGACCCGGCCGTCCAGCACACGGAAACAATACCCCTGGCCCGCAACTGACGCGACGCCTTCAGACCCGGGTACCTCAATAACGCCTTGTTCGGCCTGTATCACCGGNGCTGGATACAATGTGTCGCCTGCCAGGTATTGACCGATCTGCTCCGCCCAGGCGATGATCGAGACCTGCATATCGTCANCTTGCTCGCGGGTCAACGAGCCCGTGTCGATCCGTATAACTTCGGTCTCTTCCCCGGCAACGGCCAGGATGCCAAAACTGCCATCCTCAGAAACCGGCCGGAGCCCGAAAAGCGTACGTCCGGCTGGAACCCGGAAAAGGTGTCGCCTGTGACCGGCCGGATTGTCCTTCTCAAACCGTGTACCGAAGACTTCGACCACCCCGCGGGTGACCTGCCAGGCCATCCCCGTCCGGTCGGCCACGAGGGGTTGGTTCCGCCGCAGCACGTAGCGGTGGCCGTCTGGCCCTTCTGACGTTGTCTGCAGTTCAGCCATGGGACTCGGTCTCACCAGTGCCTTCACTGGCATGTAACAACGCTGCGTAGTAGCCACCCTGCTGCCACAATTCGGCATGGGCTCCGCGTTCAGCGATCCGGCCAGCTTCAAGCACGATGATCTCATCACTGTCGCGAATCGTGCTCAACCGGTGGGCAACCATGATGCAGGTACAACCGCGGGCCAGCAGCCGCCCGGCGATCAGATGCTCTGTTTCCGCGTCGAGTGCGCTGGTCGCTTCATCGAGCACCAGTATGCTCGGATTGCGCACCAGTGCCCGGGCGATCTCCAGCCGCTGGCGCTGTCCGCCCGACAGATTGGCACCAGCTTCAATCAACTGNCCATCGAGGCCGCCCGGCAGGGCCAGGACGGTGTCGAGAATCTCTGCGTCGGCACAGGCCCGGATCAGTGATTCTTCCGACACGGTGGCGTCCCACAGGGTCAGGTTGTCACGAACGGTCCCCGCGAACAGAAAAACCTCCTGGCTGACAACCGCCAGAGACGCCACCATGACATCCCGAGGAATCTGAGATCTTTCGTGACCATCGATCAGTACAGTGCCTGTCCACGGCTGGTAGAGCCCGCAAATGATTTGTGCCAGGGTCGTTTTACCCGAACCGCTGCCACCGACCAGTGCCAGTCTTTTCCCAGGTGCGACGTCAATCGAGATGTCCTCGAACAGCGGTGGCTCGAGTGGGCTGTAACCGAATGTCACTCCGGAAACGTTCACCTCCCCTTTAAGCGCGAGCGGCCAGTCATCCGCAGGAACCTGTGCGCTCTGCTCTGGACCACTCGGCGCTTCAATGTCCAGCGGTGCATCCAGCACGTCATCCAGCCGACGAAGATCTCCTTCCAGCTCCTGGATCTCGGCCCCGAGGCTGACCAGGCTACCCACAGGTGCCTGAAAGCTCCCCATCAGGGCGGTAAACGCTATCAGGGTTCCGATTGACATGTCCCCGTCCATGACAGCCAGGCCACCGATCAGGTAGATGATCATGGTATTCAGAGAGTTGAGGATCACCGGCAGCATGCCCAGTGTCTGGGTAGACAGTTCCAGGTCCTGCATGCTGTTGATCGCCTTGGTGTAGCGACCCGACCAGCGGTGGAAAAAACTGGTCTCCTGCCCGGCTGCCTTGATGGTTTCCATCGACTGCAGTGCTGCAATCGAATCACCACTCACCTTGCCGAAGTCCTGGACCAGGCGCAGATTGGCATCGACTCGTTTCGAGCGCAGCAGGCGCAGGGCCAGAAAACTGACAGCCGCGAAGGCCACGCCGATCAGTGTCAGCACCCAGTTGTAGTACAGCATCAGGAAGAGGTAGAAAACCATCATCACGACACTGAGCACGGTATCGGCGATTCGGCCCGACAGTGTCTCTGCAAGACCATCGTTCAGACCTTGGCGCGAAGCGATCTCTCCGGTGTAACGCTGTGAGTAGAACCCGGCGGGCAACCTGAGCAGGTGCCAGAAGAACTGGCTGGCCATGGAAATTGCCAGGTGCACTCGCAATCGCCTGAGAAAGACAAATTTTGTCGCTTCTGCGAGCATCTTAAACAGGACCGTGCCACCCATCGCCAGGACCAGGGGCAGTAGCCAGCTGACACGCTGTTCGCCGAGGATCCTGTCCAGGAAAACCTGGGTGAAGGCCGGCAGCACCAGGCCGGGAACGGTCAAAAGGAGTCCCGCAAAGAGAAGGTGATGTATAGCCGTACCGGAGTTCTGCAACCGTTCACGCACCGCGCGGACCAGGCTCGGGCGCCGCCCGCCCCTGGTAAATTCGTCGCCGGCCTCGAAGGTGAGCACCACGCCGGTGTACCCCTGATCGAATTCCGCCAGTGTTACTTTGCGGTGACCGTGAGCCGGGTCATTCAGAAAGACAACGTCTTTACGATGGTCCATGCCTTCGACGACCAGGAAATGATTGAAGTCCCAGAACACAACAAACGGAAACTNGAGGCCCGCAACATCGTCCAGGCTCACTTTCAGCCCTTTGGCGTTGAGCCCGTAACCCCGCGCTGCCTTGACAATGTTCGAGGCCTTGACGCCGTCCCTGGAGACACCACAGGCTGTTCGCAACTCCGTCAACGGCAGCACCTTGCCGAAGTGTTCCAGCATGATTCCNAGGCTTGCAGCGCCACACTCGGTGATCTCCAGCTGCAGCAGCAGCGGTGTTTTCACGCGTTTCACTGTTACTGNCCCCCCGCCATGGGCCGGTCAACGCCAAGACGGTAAAGTGCGGCCAGGCGCGCGAACGGTCTCTGGGCGGCGATAAGTAACCTGCAGCGCAGCGGTCGTACCAGGCAGGATCACTGCATCGGGACCGTTCTCTGAAGTCCACTGATAGCCGGTTTGACTGGTCTCGCTGCCCAGCAGCGCGATGTGCGCTTCGATCACCCGGCCACCGGCCACCAGTTCCCGTGCGAGCTGCCGGTTACCGATGCTGTTGGCTACAGCAGCCTGCGAGACAGGAAATTCGGCGACCGATACCACCTGCCCGACAATGCTCCCGTAGCGCTCTTTGGGAAACGCTACGGGAGATACCCGGACGCGCATACCGGGAAACAAACGCCTGCCGTATGTGTCATTGAAATAGCCCAGTGCAACCAGTTGATCAGTGCCAGAGGTATGATCAAGGTGTGCGATTCGCTCGCCGACTTCCACCTGACTACCGGCAGCAATATTAAGCTCGAGCACTTTGCCACCGTGTTGAACACGGATCTCGCGATCCCGTTCAAGCTGGGTTCTGTATGTGGCAATCTGTCGTTCGATTTCTCTGAGAGCACTCTCGTCACCCAGTGCGGCCTCAAGCACGTCTCGACGCAACCGTGCGCTGCGGTTTTTCAACTCCCCCAGCTTGAGCTCGAGTTCCGCCAGCTCGTGCTGACGTGTCGACAGTGCATTCCTCGCGTTGAGATTACTTTTGGTGGTTTCCGCACCCTGGACCTCGAGTTCCTGCAGCCGGACCTCGATGTTGCGTCGCTTGATCTCGCCCTCGTCGACGCGCCGCCGTGCATCCTCGACGTTATTCTCCGAGACCAGGCCCTTCCCCTTGAGTTTTAGGAAACTGTCATGGCGCTCTGCCAGGGCGCCGTTCAATTCCACGCGGACTGCTCTGGCATTCAATAACCCCTGTCTCTGGGCCTCCATCAACGTCCGATTCTGGAGGGTCATCTCATCCAGGAACGCCTCTGCCTCTGAAACATAAGCACCCAGATATTCGATGGAGGCCCGGATCATTCGCTCCTCACCTTTGATGGCCGCCAGGGCCAGTTCTAGGTGTTTTTCGCGCAGCCGCCCGAGAAGACGATTCCGCTGCAGCTGTTCCTGCTGCTCGGCCTCTAAATCAGAGAGTTTTCTGAGTGTTTCCGGTTGTTCCAGTTCAGCGACGACGGCGCCGGCCTCCACCCTATCACCGACCTTGACCAGCCACTTTGAAAGGCGCCCGGTGCTGGACGACTCCAGCGGTCGAACCGTGCCCGGAGCGATCAGAACACCTTCGCCGTGGCCACTGTCCGGCATGCTGCCCAAAAACCCCCACAGCAGCCCNAGCGCGACCAGAACGCCCAGCCCCAGCAGGGCAACGGACTCTTTGCGGCCAATGACCCGGAGCGGCTCATCCAGCTGTTCCGGTGAGCGCAACCTCTCAAGCGAGGTTTTTCGGAAAATCTCCATACGGAGCTTCTACGACTGACTGAAGGCGTCAGTCGAGCAGGCGTTGCCGGATCTGCTCGAAACGCTGGGCGGAAACATTAAGACGATCCAGTAGCTCAGGTGAGAGTTCGCGCGGATCATCGTCATCACTCAGGCCTTGCTGGCCACCGTAGGCAAGCTGTCCAACCGATTCTCTCAGCCGATCTGCGAGCAACAGGCCGAGAGCCCGGAAAAAACGGCTCGAGAAGGCCGTGTCGGTCCGCAGCCGGCCGTCGACCCGCTGTTTGGGCACAGCCATCACGATCGAGTTATCCAGGGCGACGACAGTCGCGTTGGGTGGCCTGGAATCCAGAAAAGAAAGCTCGCCGACGATCTCACCACTGCCGATCTGCGCGATCTCGACTGAACCNTCAATCGAGACTCCAAAACGTCCACGCAGAACGAAGAAAACCTCTTCAATGGGCTGGCCCTGCTGGATCAGCATCGTGCCTTCGGTCACGTGTTGACGCCGTCCGGCACCGATCAACCAGTCGACGTCCTGGTCGGTAAACTCACCCAGCATGTAAAGTACTTTCTTCATCCCTTTTTCCCTTCCCCTTCGTATGCCGACAGGCTTTTCTGAACCGGCCAATCACCCCGGACCGTCCCTTAGAACCCCGTTGCAAATTCTATCGGAAAACAAGGGCCTCAGCCGTGGCGGACCACCGGGGAATCACCCTGAGAGCTGATTTTGCCACTGACCCACGATGCGCAGCAGGTGATCCAGGCCGGTGCTTAGCGCTGCAGGCCCGGGTTGCAGGATCTCCGCTGACTTGATCTCGTGCAACGCTCCTGTAGAGACAGCCGGAATCACATCCCAGCCCGGACGGGCTGCAACTTTCTCGCTGCGGAATTTTTTCCCGCACCACGAACCAATAATGATGTCCGGTGCCCGCCGGATGACTTCGCTGGGATCCGCGATGATCCGGCTCTTACCATCCGCACAGGCAGCAAGTTCCGGAAAGATGTCCTCGCCGCCGGCGATGCTGATCAGTTCCGAGACCCAGCGGATCGCCGAGATCTGTGGTTCGTCCCACTCTTCGAAATAGACCCTTGGCCGGCGCGCACGGCGAGCTGTCTGGCGACGGCATTCAAGGATCCTGTCCTCATAGCCGGTTGCCAACTGATCCGCCCGCTTACCGGCACCGACCATTCCACCCAGCGTCCGGATCATCTTGAGGATCCCGTCTACTGAACGATGATTGAAAACCAGCACCGTGATTCCCCGACCGATCAGATCCGCGGCAATCTCAGCCTGCAGATCTGAGAAGCCAAGGACCAGGTCGGGAGCCAGGTCAAGTATCCGTTCGATCTTTGCACTGGTAAATGCCGAGATTCTGGGTTTTTCCTTTCTCGCCTTGCTTGGTCGAACCGTATATCCCGAAATCCCGACGATCCGGCCCTCTTCACCCAGCAGATAAAGAGTCTCCGTGGTTTCCTCGGTCAGACAGACNATTCGTTCCGGATAATGAGCGCTCATCATTAAATCGTGGCTGCCGGTGGTAACATTCGACTTAAGTTCAGGCCTTGTTTCCACCCCTGCTTCGAAGTCAACGTCCAGCCACAGCCCGCAATGATATCGCGCCCGCGCCGATCGGTTCTGTTTATGCCAGGTGACAATCCCCGTGCCCAGAAAAAGGCAAGCGGGCTTGCCGCGGACGTCATCATTCTGGATCTGGAAGATGCCGTAGCCCCGGCGAACAAGGAGGTGGCCCGCAATCAGGTCCTGTCGACGCTTGGGAAAAGCCCTTTCGGCAAGCGGGAAGTCGTTGTTCGCATCAACCGGCTTGATTCGCCCTGGGGTGTTGACGACCTTGCGGTACTGTCCCAGGTGCACCCCGATGCGATCCTGCTGCCCAAGATCGAGTCAGCTGACGAGCTGTTCCGAGCCGCTGTAACCTTAAGTGCGCAAGGAATACCGGCAGATATCGGTCTGTGGGCCATGGTAGAAACGCCCCGCGGCATCCAGAGCATCGAAGATATCACCAACGCCAGCGGGCGGCTGGCCTGCCTGGTCCTTGGTACCGGGGATCTTGCCAGTAGTATGCGGATCACAGGTGCTGACCAGGACAGATTCGGCCTGGTCTATGCCCTTTCCCGCTGCGTTCTTGCGGCACGGGCCAGCGGTCTGGACGTGATCGATGGCGTGTTCTTCGATCTGGCCGACAGCGCTGGCTTCAGGGTGAGTTGTAAGCAGGGACGGCAACTCGGTTTTGACGGCAAGAGTCTGATTCATCCCGGCCAGATCGACATTGCCAACGGGGTTTTCTCACCGCAGCCCGACTCAATAGACCACGCCCGCCGGGTGATCGAGGCCTGGGATGCGGCAGCCAGAGACGAACGTGGTGTGCTGGTCGTCGACAACCGGCTGGTTGAGGCACTGCATGTTCGCGATGCNCACCGACTGCTGGCANTGCGCGACGCCATAAACACTCTTGCCGCAGACCCCTGACTGACAGTGTCCGGCACCCGCAGAGCCTTTCTGGGTTATACCGCCCTTGCCGGCGCCACGGTGCTGGCCGGGGCCGCCGGGATGCGGGGCGTCCGTTTCCCGCCCCTGCGGTTCGACCCCGATCCTGTACCCCGTTCAGCCCGGCACAGTCGTCTGGGATTCGGCGCCCAGGGCAACGGTGCATATTTCCAGCGAGAGGATGAAGATCANCTCGTCTGGCGTGCTTTTGTGCCGGAGCCGATCCTCCGCACCAACGGAACGTTCACCCTGCGCGTGGGCAACATCCATCCCCAGGCACACCTGACCGTCGAAGGTGAGGTCAGCCTGTTCAGTGAAAAGGCCCAAGGCCTGTTCCGGCAGGTGACAGGCAGGACCGACAATGGCGCCGCCATCCTGCGCTGGACATTGCCACACAACGAGAGTTATCGCTTCACTGCAATCGGTGACACCGGTGGTGACCGTGAACTGGCCTGGGCTCTCGAGCGCTCGCAGCAGCTGGGTGCGCACTTCATACTGCACCTGGGCGACATCTATTACCAACTGGGGGACTACGACCAGGCGGTAGCTGCCCTGGCCGGTTCGCCGCTGCCAGTCTACACCACCGCCGGCAACCACGACGTGCACAAAGGGCTGGACTGGTCGCTGGCCGATCAGTTCCTCAGCCGCATCGGCCCCACCAACAGCACTTTCCAACTGGGCGGCATCCAGTTCGTCAACCTGGACAGCGCAGCCGACACCATTCCCTGGTCGGGCGGTGGCCGGGGCCGGCTGCTGCGAGCCCTGCCGGCCCTTGCCGACAATCCGGGAATACGCGACTACGTGGTCTTCACCCACCGTCCGATCAGTGATCCGCGGCCCGTGGATTCCCGGCCCAGCGACCACAGCATCAAGAGGCTGGGAGAAGACAACTGGCTGTACAAAGAGCTCACCCGCCGCGGCGTCAGCAATGTCCTCAACGGCCATATCCACAACACATTCGAAGTAGAGGACCGTCAACTCAATGTCTGGATAGCCGGGGAGGGGCTCGCCCACCGCGATATCGTGCATGGCAGGCAGGTCGCCCGGATACTGGTTGGCGACGTAACCCCTGGTCAGGCAGTGGGCTATCGCTGGGAGGAACTGGCGATGCCCTTCGAATCCCATTGCAACAGCCGCCTGCGCCGAGATATGGAGAAATATGCTGGACACTTCGCCGAGCAACTCGAGCGTCTCGCGCAGGCCTGCAGCAAGGGTAACTGAGCCTGATGATCCTTCTCAAGACTACAATTGAGGTCTGCACAAAGCGCAACTGAAGGCAAAACTCAAGATATGTTCACCAGGATAGACCCGGATCATCGTCACGTATCTCGGCGCTCCAGCGTCTATGCCCGCAATGTTGTCGCGGCCTCACAGCCCCTGGCTGCCCAGGCCGGGCTGCAGGCAATTCGCAATGGCGGCAATGCTGTAGATGCTGCCATTGCCACTGCCATTACCCTGACAGTTGTCGAGCCGACGATGAATGGTATCGGCAGTGACGGGTTCGTGATCGTTGCCGACAATTGTGGGATCCACGGTTTCAATGGCAGCGGGCGCTCACCCACAGCGTGGACACCGGAAAGGTTCGCCGGATTGCCAGCAATGCCTGAATACGGCTGGGACACCATTACTGTGCCCGGTGCCGTCGACACCTGGGTCAGGCTTTCCGAGCGGTTCGGCCGCCTGCCATTCGAACGCCTGTTTGAAGACGCCATCGGTTACGCGACCAACGGCTACGCGGTATCGCCGGTCGTCGCCCGTGGCTGGGCCCGGGCCGCCGAGGAATACGGCCACTTCGACGGGTTTCGAACAACGTTCATGCCCCACGGTCGTGCGCCTGTCGCTGGTGAGACCTTTAAGTCTTCTGCGATGGCCGATACCCTTGGCGAGATTGCCACCACCCGGGGGGAAAGTTTTTACCGGGGTGAACTGGCCAAACTGATGGTGGCAGATGCTGCGCGGCTGGGCGGCGTAATGACCGGCGATGACCTTGCCAGCCACGAGGGGTTCTGGACCGAATGCGTCAGTCACGATTTCCTGGACCTGACTGTTCACGAGATTCCGCCAAATGGCCAGGGAATTGCNGCACTCATTGCCCTGGGCATCCTTGATCACCTGAACATCGGTGATCACGCGCCGGATTCCGCCGACAGTGTGCACCTACAGGTCGAGGCCATGAAGGCTGCGTTCGCAGAGACCCATCGCCATGTATCCGATCCAGAGACTATGCAGGTCACGGTCGGACAGTTGCTTGACCCGGCCCATCTGCAGCGCTGCGCAGAGGGCATTGACCTGCAACGTGCCGCTTTCCCGAAAGCGCAGATCAGACCAGACCAGGGAACCGTATACCTGGCCACGGCAGATGCCAGCGGCATGATGGTGTCGTGGATCCAATCGAACTACCACGGCTTCGGCTCGGGCATTGTCGTTCCCAACACCGGCATCAGCCTTCAGAACCGCGGCCGGGGATTTTCCCTGNTGCCCGGCCACCCCAACCAGGTCGCCGGGGGAAAGCGTCCATTTCACACCATCATTCCGGCGTTCGTCACCCGCGACGACCTGCCCCTGATGGCCTTTGGGGTCATGGGCGGCCACCACCAGCCCCAAGGCCACACCCAGGTGATGATTCGGCTCTTTTGCCAGGGGGCATCNCCGCAGCAGGCACTGGATGCACCACGCTGGCACATCCACGAGGACTTCTCGCTGTGCCTTGAACCGGCCCTGTCCGGNCTGCATGAAGACCTCTCCCGCCGCGGTCAGCAGTTCAACGAACCGAAGATCGGTTCTTTCGGGGGCGGCCAGATCGTTCTGAAGGAGGGTGACGGCTATGTCACAGGCTCTGACCCACGCAAGGATGGCCAGGCGGTGGGCTACTGACTCGCCAACCAAGGACAGTCATGACCCATAACGAAAGGCGCCAGCGACTGGCCGACAGCTTGAAAGACAATGCCGGGACNGAAGTNCGNCTGGGGAAGACCACCTCNAACCTGTTCCGNGANCGNACCAATACGTCTACGCGGAAATTGCTCGACGTCAGTGACTTTAATCATGTACTGCAGGTCGACCCGGACAACAGCCTGATCGAAGTCGAAGGCATGACCACCTACGAGGAACTGGTGGACGCCACCCTGCCTCACGGGGTGATGCCGGCGGTCGTCCCACAGTTGAAGTCCATTACCATCGGNGGCGCGGTGTCTGGCATCGGCATCGAGTCGTCTTCGTTTCGTTACGGGCTCCCTCACCAGAGTATCGGCGAGATGGATGTACTGCTGGCCAGCGGCGACGTACTGACCTGTACCCCGGACAACGACCACANCGATCTNTTCTACGGNCTCGCTAACTCCTACGGTACGCTGGGTTACATTCTGCGNCTGACCGCACTGGCGGTACCGGTNAAACCCTTCGTCCAGNTGACCCACATCCGNTTCGATGAAAGCGAATCCCTCTTCCGTGCCATTGACCAGTGGTCCGCAGGCGACGTCGATTTCATTGACGGGACGGTCTTTGCACCGGGTGATCACGTCCTGACCCTCGGCCGTTTCGTCGACCAGGCACCCTACGCCAGCGACTACACTTACCTGGAGATCTACTATTCCTCGATTCGGGCCCGCAGCGAGGATTTCCTCACCACACGCGACTACCTGTGGCGCTGGGACACCGATTGGTTCTGGTGTTCGAAGAATCTTTTTCTGCAGTACCGGCCGATGCGGCGGCTGCTGGGCCGCGAGCGACTGAATTCGATCACCTACCAGAAGGTGAAGCGCTGGAACAGCCGCTGGGGCCTGACCCGGGCACTGGGCCGGCTGGCCAGGCATCACCGTGAGTGGGTCATTCAGGATGTGGATATCCCGATCGACCGGGCGNCGGAATTTCTCGAATTCTTCCATCGCGAGATCGGTATCCGGCCGGTCTGGATCTGCCCAGTCGGGCATCCCTCAGCCGACGAGGTCTACCCCTTGTTTCCGATAACCAGTCGATCCACCTACATTAACTTTGGGTTCTGGGACGCTGTCGCGACAGCCAAGAACATGCCGTCAGGTCATTTCAACCGCCTGGTGGAGAACAAGGTCAGCCAGCTTGGCGGCATCAAGTCCCTGTATTCCGATGCCTATTTCGGGGAGGACGAGTTCTGGTCCATCTACGACGGGGACAGCTACCAGCGGCTCAAACAGAAATATGATCCCGGCAACCGACTCAAGGGCCTGTACCAGAAATGCGTGCTGCGCCAGTGAGCCCGGCCGACAACGCGATTGAAATGACCCACTGCCGACACCATATGGTGCTTTTTCGACTAACGGCTTCAGCATCTTGGCTTACGCTCTCCAGACGAACAACCTGAGCAAAACCTACGGCGGTGGCATCAGGGCCCTGAAAGGCATTGACCTGACGGTTGCGGAGGGGGATTTCTTTGCCCTGCTGGGTCCCAACGGTGCCGGAAAATCAACGGCCATCGGTGTAATCAGCTCACTGGTCAACAAAACCGGTGGCAGCGTTCAGATCTTCGGGGTCGATATCGACGAGGACTTTGCCCGGGCCAAGTCGNTCCTCGGCGTAGTACCACAGGAATTNAATTTCAATGTCTTCGAGNCCCCGCTGCAGATCATCCTCTGCCAGGCGGGCTATTACGGCATNGACCGGCGCAGCGCCCGGCTGCGGGCCGAGCAATACCTCAGGCAGGTCGGCCTGTGGGAGAACCGAAACCAGCGCTCCAGAGACCTTTCCGGCGGCATGAAACGTCGACTCATGATCGCAAGAGCCTTGGTCCACGAGCCACGGTTACTGATCCTGGATGAACCTACAGCTGGCGTCGATATCGAGATCCGCCGCTCGATGTGGGACTTTTTTCAGCAAATCAACGCCCAGGGCACTACGATCATTCTCACGACCCACTACCTGGAGGAGGCAGAAAGCCTGTGCCGGAATATTGCCATCATTGATCAGGGTTCGCTGGTAGAAAACACCAGCATGCGCGCGTTGCTGCGCAAGCTCAACCGTGAGATCTTCGTCCTCGATCTGGATGAGCCCCTGGACCAGCTCCCAGGTGACCTCTTGGTATCGGCAANACTGGTGGACGAGAACACACTCGAGGTCGACGTCCAGCACAAAGACAGCCTGAACGATCTTTATGCCCAGCTGTCNGCAGCAGGTATTCGGGTGCGCAGCATGCGGAACAAGTCGAACCGGCTCGAACAGCTGTTCGTCAACCTGATCGACCGGNCCAATGGGCCTGGAGAGGCCCGATGAATCCGCGTGCCCAGCTCATCGCATTCCAGACCATCGTGATCAAGGAGATCGCGCGCTTTTTCAGGATCTGGCAACAGACCCTCCTGCCGCCGGCGATCACCACGTCGCTGTATTTCGTCATTTTCGGCAACCTGATCGGNCCNCGGATCGGGCAGATGGATGGCTTCAGGTACATGGACTTCATCGTTCCCGGCCTGATCCTGATGTCGGTGATCACTAACGCTTACTCAAACGTGGTTACCTCGTTTTTTGGCGCCAAGTTCCAGCGCTCCGTGGAGGAAATGCTGATATCCCCGACACCCAACTACATCATTCTGCTGGGCTTCGTGGTCGGTGGCGTTGCCCGGGGTGTCACAGTAGCGATGGTGGTGACCGCGGTTTCCCTGTTGTTCAGCGATCTCAGGGTGCATGATCTTGCGGTTCTTCTGAGCGTAGTCGTCATGACGGCCCTGCTTTTTTCCCTTGGCGGCTTCCTCAATGCCATGTTCGCCAAGGGCTTTGACGATGTCTCCATTGTCCCGACGTTCGTGCTGACACCACTGACCTACCTTGGTGGCATTTTCTATTCGATCAAGCTGCTCCCCGAGTTCTGGCAGAATGCCTCCATGGGAAACCCGATCCTGTACATGATCAACGCCTTTCGTTACGGCTTTCTGGGCGTATCGGACATGGACCTTCTGTTCTCCTATCTGGTGATCGGTGGCTTTATCACGGTGCTTTTCGCGGTTAATCTTTACCTGCTCAAACACGGCCACGGCATTCGCCAGTGATATTTAAGGTAACGCGTCGAAAATGATCACATGACCGAGAAGCTGATCCTCTACGAACGTGACATGTGCGGCTACTGTGAGGCAGTCAAGGACGTCATCTCGGAACTTGGTACAGACATAGAACAACGCAACATATGGGAAAACAGTGAATGGCAGCGGCAACTGGTTGACGCCCGTGGCAGCAGTTCAGTGCCGGTGCTATGCCGTGAAACACCCGACGGAAAGGTCGAGTGGCTCTCTGAATCGGATGCGATCATCCGTTACCTGATTCAGAACTGTGATTCGACGAATTAGCCACAGCGAATGATTTCACCAGCAGACTTGTCTGACCTTGCCTGGCCTGAACCTGCAACCGGCAGCAGCACAGGTGAACGCTCAATTGACAGTCGACCTTTGGAGGTAACCCCGTGCAACGGGTGATCCTTGGAGCCACCGGTATGTCGGTCTCACCGATCGCACTGGGCACCATGACCTTTGGTGATCAGGTGGATCCCGACACGTCTTANGCGCTGCTNGACCTTGCCGTTGATCNCGGAATCAATTTTCTCGACACCGCCAACAGCTACAACGCAGGGCTGACTGAACAGATCATCGGCGAGTGGCTCAAGGCTCACGGTGGCCGGCAGCAACTGGTGATCGCGAGCAAGCTGCGTTACCGCGTTGGTGACGATCCCGACAGCGCTGGCCTGTCTCCCAAGACTATTCTGCAGCAACTCGAGAACTCGCTGAAACGCCTCGACACCGACTATCTCGACATCTGTTTCCTCCATCAGCCGGACGACGACACGCCGATTGAGACGACCTGGCGCTGCCTGGACGCGCTGGTTGCTTCAGGTCGGGTTCGCTGTCTCGGCCTTTCCAACTTTGCGGCCTGGCAGATCGTCGAGATCATCCACCTTGCCCGGGCCCGCGGCTGGGCNCCGCCGACCGTCACCCAGGCACTCTACAACANCATCTCCCGCGGGGTGGAAAACGAACTGCTGCCGATGGCCCAGGCCTACGGGATCGGCACCTGTGCGTANAACCCCCTGGCAGGCGGCCTGCTGACCGGTAAACATCGAGCCGGTGAAGATGCCGTGCCCGACACCCGGCTGGCGGTCAACACCGGCTACCGGAATCGCTACTGGAATGACCGTCAGCGGGCGGCGGCTGAGCGAGTCGCCGAGATCGCCCACCAGGCAGGCCGTACACCGGTCGAACTCGTATTGCGCTTTCTGCTGGATCATCCGGCAGTAGACGTAGTGCTGATCGGCGCCACATCGTCGAAACAGCTGGAGCAGAACATCGCAGCGCTCGATAAACCCGCTTTGACAGCAGACGAGGCACGGGGTCTGTCTGAGGTGTGGGCCGAACTGCACGGCCCGGCACCACGCTACAACCGCGACAACCGCAGCGGACCGGGCCGACGCTGAAACCTGATTCCGCACAGCAGCTGCCGCGCGAATCCGGCACCTACATCATTGTGATGCGGGGCACAGGTGGGCCTGCCCGCCAGATCAGCAGGCTCGGATCGTTCAAGCCTGGCCGCCACTGGTATCTGTATGTCGGCAGTGCGTTCGGCCCGGGTGGACTGGCCGCCCGCGTGGGGCGGCACCTGCGCGAGAACAAGACGCAGCACTGGCACCTCGATTACCTGTTACCGGCAACCTGCGTGCGGGAGGTCTGGTTCCACACCGGACGCCGCGATCTTGAGCATGTCTGGGCCGAGTCCATGCTCAACTACCCCGCGTCGGCCATTCCCCTGGAAAAGCTCGGAGCGTCCGACTGTAACTGCCGCAGCCATTTTGTCAGGCTGCCGACGCTCAGAGAGACACACGATCTTAAGTGCCTCCTGAAAGGGAAAGGTCCGNTAATCTGCCACCGACCAGTGTTTTAATCAGTTGTTTCTCACTCCTACAGCAGTCCAGACAGAATCAAAAGTACGATTTCACAGCGGCAGCCAGATCAATTAAGATGGCCTGCCGGTGGGCTCGCCATTAAGCTACCGTCAACTGCAGGAGTAACAAGAGGCCTGCCAGCCAGAGGCCGGAAAGCAAATACACGACACCAGAGGACTGCACAATGACTGACAGTGTGAAATACGTACTGGATGAGAACGAGATACCGAGGTCCTGGTACAACATTGTCTCTGACCTTCCCGAGCCACCCGCGCCAGTAATGCACCCGGGTACCGGCCAGCCGGTGGGCCCGGATGATCTCGCCCCGCTCTTCACCATGGCGGCCATCATGCAGGAGGTCAGTGCCGAGCGGCAGATCGATATCCCGGAGCCCGTCCGGGACATCTACCGTCAGTGGCGACCGAGCCCACTGTACCGGGCTTACCGGCTGGAAGCCGCACTGGATACCCCGGCCAGGATCTACTACAAGTACGAGGGAGTGAGTCCTGCCGGCAGTCACAAGCCAAACACGGCAGTGGCCCAGGCCTTTTACTGCCGCGAAGAGGGCGTCAAACGGATCTCAACTGAGACCGGCGCCGGGCAGTGGGGGTCTTCGCTGGCTCTTGCGGGNTCTTTCTTCGGGCTGGAGATNGAGGTTTTTATGGTCCGGGTAAGTTTTGACCAGAAGCCGTACCGAAGGGCTTTTATGGAGACCTTTGATGCCACTTGTCATCCCAGCCCNAGCAACCTGACTGAGGCTGGCAAAAAGATCCTGGCGGAGAATCCAGACAGCCCCGGCAGTCTTGGCATTGCGATCAGTGAAGCGGTCGAGGTGGCTGCCCAGAGAGACGACACCAAGTATTCGCTTGGCAGTGTTCTGAACCATGTCCTGCTGCACCAGACTGTTANCGGACTGGAAGCCCTGCGGCAGATGGAGTTGGCTGATGACTACCCGGATGTCGTGGTCGGCTGCACCGGAGGCGGCAGTAACTTCGCCGGGCTGTCATTCCCATTTATCGGCCGCAAGCTGCGCGGTGAGCAGGACGTACGGGTCGTCGCCGTGGAACCGGCTAACTGTCCCAGCCTGACCAAGGGTAAGTACGCCTACGACTTTGGTGACACGGCTCAAATGACCCCACTGGTCAAGATGCACACCCTGGGTTCGTCATTTGTCCCGCCCAGTTCCCATGCCGGGGGGCTTCGCTATCACGGTATGGCGCCATTGGTCAGCCAGCTGGTTAACCTGGGGCAGGTCGAACCAACTGCCTACAGTCAGACCGAGTGCTTTGAGGCCGGGGTGACCTTTGCCAAGGCCGAGGGCATCCTGCCTGCGCCGGAGGCCAACCACGCCGTAAAAGGGGCACTGGTTGAAGCCATGCGATGTAAAGAAGAAGGCGAATCCAGAGCGATCCTGTTCAACCTTTGCGGCCANGGCTACTTTGACATGCAGGCCTACATGGACTACGCCGCCGGTAAACTGGCAGACCATCCTTATGATGCGTCCGAGGTCGCCATGGCCCTGTCNGGCCTGCCGTCGGTCGCCTGACGACAGTCTTGCCCGAAGGTTTGACCTGCTTTAGACTACGCTGTGATCTGCCTGTATTATCTTGATTTTATTAGGGTTTATGCGTACCAGACGGAATGCTAAAAGAACGTGAATCGCGACCTGATCGAGATNCCCGGGGCCGGCCACTTTCCAAAGTCGAGCACCAGTCGGACCCAGCCCGCAAGCGCCTGGAGAATCCAATGACCTGCCGGCAGGCAATGTTCATGCCGGGGTCCTTTNTCTCACTTTCATCAACAAGCCCTGGAGGGGAATAAATGGCATACCTTCTCGACGTACTGTTCCGCTACGCCCATATCGTTTTTGGCGTGACCTGGATCGGCCTGCTGTACTACTTCAACTTCGTACAGACCGAATACGTCAAGGAAGCTGAAGACGCGGGNAAGGCGGATGTAATGGCGAAACTTGCGCCACGTGCTCTGTGGTGGTTCCGCTGGGCGGCCATGTTCACGTTTCTGACCGGTCTTGTACTGCTGTGGTGGGTCTCAAGTCAGCAACGCTACAACCTCGGAATATCGCTCGGCGCCCTGATGGGGACCCTGATGATGTTGAATGTGTGGCTGATCATCTGGCCCAATCAGAAGATCGTGATCGGGTTGGCCGAGGGCGACAAGGCTGCGGCTGGACCCAAGGCCGGCCTGGCCTCCCGGACCAACACCTTGTTCTCGCTACCGATGCTCTACTTCATGGTCGCCTCGATACATGGACTTGCAGCCAGTGGTGGCACATGGGGTGCAGAGACGAGCATGCCTGCTCTGATCATTGGCCTTGTCATCATCGNTGTCATCGAGGCGAACGCAATCTGGGGCAAGATGCTGAGCGTCATCCAATCGGTCAATGCCGTAATTATCTCCAGTATTATCCTCACGGTGATCATGGCTGGACTTGTCAATTACATCTGACCTGGTCATGGTCGCGGAAAAAGGGCGCAGCTGCGCCCTTTTTCTGTCGTGGCGGCCCGCAACGCCCGCTCCTCAGACGGCCTCGAGGNCTTTTAATCCCGGGCCCCACTGACGAACCCGGCAAACCCTTTCAACAAACGATAAAGCTCGGGCAACCTGGCGATGCTGATGGCGCTGTCACCATGACTGAGAAAGCGTGTGATGCACAGATAATTGGGGATACCGCGCTCTGTCATCTGCCGCGCAAGCCGCCTGGATTCACCCGGCGGGATCACNCGGTCGGCGCGCCCATGGAGCAGGAAAACCGGGGTCTTCCGATTCACAAAATCAAGGGAAACCCGGTAGCCGCGCCAATCATTGCCAAACGCTGCGATGACCTTGCGGTGAAACTGTTCGCGCTGNTCGGCATCGTCCAGTAGCTGGTAGAGCCGTTCCTGCAGTGGGTCGGCCGGGTCCAGCAGGGCCCGCAGATTCCAGCCACCTTCAAGCTTGGCGTTTTCGCGAATACAGCGCTCGAGCACCTGGTGAAAATCACCGCTCTCGGGCTCGACCTCGCGGTAATAACTGCGCAGCATCAGCATACGCCCGTAAGGGTCTGAGCGCCGGGCGTTGACCAGAAAGTCGCTCACCTGGTCGACATCGTAGTAGCCGCCAATCAGGCACAGTGCAGTGATCCGCTGCCCGAGCGTACTGCTGCAGGCAGCTCGAAGAGCAAAAACACCCGAAAATGACACTGCCATGGCTGCAAACCGCCCAGTGGGGACCAGCCCGCGGTCAGCCGCGATCTGCTCCAGCACGCTCTGGACTTCGGCCGGCTGATTGCGCTCGATCCTGAGCTCCCGGATGGTGGGCAGGTGTGGAATCAGGACCTTGAGACCGGCCGCAGTCAGGGCTCCGGCAAGCTGTTTAACCCTCGGGTCTTCAGCGCCGAGCGCTGCCATGCCATGAATAAAAATCACCGTCCCCGACGGCTTACCGGCCGGCAGGTACTGATCGACCTGGTACCTACCACACGGAACCTTCACCGGGTACTTGGCCGGGTCAGTGTTCTTGCCTTGGAAGCGGATCAGCAGGCGCNGGGTGGCCAACCAGCTGGTGAGGCCTGTTCGCCATCCGGGATCAGCCCAGGCTGCCGAACCATTTGTCATCTGCCCACCTGGCCGTTAGTCAAGCAGCATCTCCGGCTCCCGCGGCGCGCCGATTCGGACCCGCCTGGGCCACCTGACGGGGCGATCCGGGATCAGCCCCAGTGAGAGAACGCTGCATGATCACCGAATCGATCCAGCGCTCGAATTTCCATCCCACCGCCTCCAGAACACCGACTGTTCTGAAGCCTGCTTTCTCATGGAGGCGGATCGACGCGAGGTGCTCTGAGTCACCGATGACCGCGACCAGCTGACGGGCGCCGACAGCCTCGCACCGTCCTATCAGGTCGGTCAGCAGCGCGTAGCCAAGACCCTGACGCTGCAGCGGCCGGGCGACGTAGACCGAATTCTCCAGCGTGTAGCGGTAGCCGGGCCTTGGGCGATAAGGGGTCGCGTAGGCATACCCGGAGACCAGACCGTCGACCTCCACGACCCGGTAAGGCAGGCCGGCCTCTGTGACACCTAGCCACCTGGTTTTCATCTCTTCAACGCCGGGTACGGTGATCTCGAACGAGGCGCTGTGTTCGAGCACCTCGATAGCATAAATCGACCGGATAGCCTCCAGATCGCCGACCTTGGCAGACCGTATCAGGAACTCGCTCATGTCATTGCCTGATGGGATCATCCCCTGCAGTTTTCGCCCGGCTCTGACCAAAAAAAAGGCCGGCAAGGTGCCGGCCCCAGTTTCCCACATCCTCCCCCGATGTGTTGGTTTCGATGGTTCAGCCGAGCAGCGGCGCACCGAGCAGCGGCGCGATCACCAGAGAGACAATCGCCATCACGTTGATCAGGATATTCATTGAAGGGCCAGAGGTATCCTTGAACGGGTCCCCAACTGTATCGCCCACGACGACCGCCTTGTGGACTTCCGAGCCCTTGCCGCCGAGGTTGCCCTTCTCGACGTATTTCTTGGCATTGTCCCAGGCACCGCCGGCATTGGCCATGGTGAGCGCCAGCAGGACACAGCCCAGCAGCGCCCCGCCCAGCATNCCGCCAAGGGCCGCCGGGCCAAGAGCAAATCCGACGACCACCGGTGCACCGACAGCCAGTACGCCAGGCAGCACCATTCGCTTGAGCGCCGCGGTGGTCGCAATCTCGATACAGCGGTTCGAGTCGGGCTCTGCTGTCCCTTCCATCAGGCCGGGTATCTCCTTGAACTGGCGCCTGATCTCACGGATCATGTCAAAAGCCGCGTCACCGACCGCGGTCATGGTGATGCTGCTGACCAGGAACGGAAAGATACCGCCGAGAAACATGCCGGCGAGGACCGTTGGATCACTGATTCTGAGCGTGAAGTCGGGAACGTGATGAGCGACCGTTTCGATATAAGCTGAGATAATGGCCAGCGCTGCCAGCGCCGCGGCACCGATCGCAAAGCCCTTGCCGATCGCAGCGGTGGTGTTACCCAGCTCATCGAGCTTGTCGGTGATCTCGCGAACCTCTTCACCCAGGCCGGCCATCTCAGCGATGCCTCCGGCGTTGTCTGCCACTGGCCCATAGGCATCAATCGCCATGGTGATGCCAACAGTCGCGAGCATGCCGACCGCGGCGATACCAACCCCGTAAAGACCCGACAGATTGCTGGNGATCAGGATGATCGCGCAAAGCGTCAAGACCGGAACGGTGACCGACTGCATGCCGATCGCCAGACCACTGATCATGACGGTAGCCGGGCCGGTCTCGCCTGAACCTGCGATCTTCTGCACGGGTTTACCCGCGGTGTAGTATTCGGTAACCAGGCCGATCACGATCCCNCCGAGGGCNCCGACCACGACAGAAAACCAGATTCGGATGCTGGTGCCACCGAAGTAAACCAGCACCAGCGCAGCCACGATGAAAATCACCGAGGCACCGATCGTTCCCATGCGAAGCGCCGTCTCGGGTGACTTGNCGGAGGCGCTCCGNACCACCTGAATGCCGAGCAGCGAGCAGACGATACCCACCGAGGCCAGAGCAAGCGGCAGAAACATGAGCTTCTGCTGATCACCGCCGGCCAGTGCGCTGATCACCTCGGGAGACAGGGTTGCTGCGATGGCAATAGAGGCGATCATGGCGCCGCAATAGGATTCGAATATATCCGAACCCATACCGGCCACGTCCCCGACATTGTCTCCGACGTTGTCGGCGATGACACCCGGATTGCGCGGATCGTCTTCGGGTATGCCGGCCTCCACCTTGCCGACCAGATCAGCGCCGACGTCGGCGCTCTTGGTAAAAATTCCACCGCCCACTCTTGAGAAAAGTGCCACTGAAGATGCGCCCATACCAAAACCGTGGATAACGTGCGCGGTCGCCGGGTCACCCCCGAAATAGAGATACAGGACGCCCAGACCCAGCAGTCCCATCGCCGCCACGGTCAAACCCATGATCGAGCCGCCGTAGAACGCGACCGTCAATGCGGCCGGCGCGCCACTCTCGGCCGCCGCTGTGGTTGTTCGGGTGTTGGCCCTGGTGGCGGTGAACATACCGATGTAGCCAGCCAGCGCGGAGCAGAATGCACCGATCAGGAAGGCGACCATCGAACGCCAGCCCAGGTCCGAGATCAGGATCAGCACGGCGACGACAGCCACAAAGATCGCCAGATAGGAATACTCACGGCGTATGAAGACCAGGGCACCGCGGTGAATCATCTCTCCGATTTCACTGACTTTTCCACTGCCCGGTGCGTAACGGAGCACAGCGCGATAGATGCCGAAAGCGGCGATCAGGCCAACGATGCCGAGTATGATGGGAACAAATGCGACTGGGGACATTGTAACTCCTTGAAATTAAAGGAAATCGATTCGCTCAAAGATGGTTTCTGCGGACGAAAGCGGGCGATTCTACCACGCAGCAAAGGGAATTCCAGCGTCTGCCAGGTAGCCGGAACCCGCTCTTAACCGGAAAGAAATCGTCGCCAGTCGCTGTCAGCCGCCCATCTTGCGCCGCCGGGCCCGGGGGTGGGCCCGATCGTAGACTTTTGCCAGATGCTGAAAATCGAGATGGGTGTAGACCTGGGTGGTTTTGATATCGGCGTGGCCAAGCAGTTCCTGTACTGCACGCAGGTCACTGCTGGATTCGAGCAGATGGGTGGCNAAGGAATGACGCAGCATGTGGGGATGGACGCTGCGCCCGAGCCCCTGTTTCCGGGCCCAGTATCCGACCCGTTTCTGAATAGAACGACGGCCCAGGCGCCGGCCCTTGTGGTTCTTCTGGCCGCCGAGCCGGATGAAAACCGCCTGCTCACGCTGAGCCGTGAGTGTGGCGCGCCGATTAAGCCACTCGTCGAGCGCATCCAGCGCTTTCCCTCCAATGGGCACGACCCGGTCTTTGGATCCCTTGCCGGTCACACGCACCAGCCGGTCGGCTCGGTCTATATCCCGCAGACTCAGCCCCGCCAGCTCGGAAAGCCTGAGGCCAGAAGAGTAGAACAACTCGAGAATGGCCCGGTCCCGACACGCAAGATCACTGTCTGAGACATCAATTTCCAGCAACTGCCTGGCCTGATCCGCGCTCAGCGTCCTAGGCAGAGGGCGTTCCAGCCTNGGGGCACTGACACCGACGAATGGATTGCTGGCATGCAGCTGCTCGCTGAAGAGGCGGTCCCGGGAAACGCGGTTCTCGCCCAGCAGGAAATAAAACAGCTGCCGTGCCGCAGACAGTGCCCGCTGGATTGAACGCCCGGAAAGGTCAAGACGATGAAGGTACACCGGAAAAGCCCTGGCTTGGGCAAATCTCATCTGCTTCAGATCAACCACGCCCTGGTGACCTGCAAAGGCAACAAGCTTATCGAGGTCACGCCGATAGCTGTTCACGGTATTGACCGAAAGCCGCCGTTCATAGCGTAGATGATCAAGAAACGCGGTAACTGGTTCGCTTGGTCCACTCATAATCAGGCTCTCACGGGACCGCTAGTTCGATCTCACCCCGAAAAACCGTCTCGGCAGGGCCCCGCATGTGCAGTGTACCCGTTCCCGGCCAATTCACTTCAACAACGCCTCCGGTCAGTTCAACCTGTACGACGTCGTCGACCAACCCCTCATCCCGGTACACCGCCATGGCGGCACAAGCACCGCTGCCGCAGGCTCGCGTCTCACCGACACCCCGTTCCCAGACCCGCAGCCGCAGGTGCCGCCGGCCCGTAATCTCGGCAAATCCGACGTTAGTCCTCTGGGGAAAGTCCGGATGCTGTTCGATAGCCGGCCCCAGCCTGGACACCGGTGCGTTCGCGATTTGATCGACCCGCAATACCGCGTGAGGGTTGCCGATCGAGGCCACCGCCAAGCGGATGCTTTCCCCGCCGACCAGGAGTTGGTATTCGCGGGCCCTGGCCGGTGCCCGGAACGGAATGTCGTCCGGTTCAAACTGCGGTATCCCCATTTCCACCGACACCTGCCAGTCATCATCTGCCTCAAGCGTCAAATGACTGGTCTGGGTCCTCACCCGAAGCCGCCGCTTGGCGGTCAGTCCGGACTCGATAAGGTAACGGGCAAAACAACGGGCGCCGTTACCGCATTGGCCGACCTCGCTGCCATCAGCATTGAAGATACGCATGTGGAAATCGACCGAGTCATCACCAGGCTCAGCGACGATAAGCTGGTCGCAGCCGACCCCGGTGTGGCGGTCCGCCAGCCGGCGGACGGTAGCCGAGTCCAGCCGAACCGCATGCCGGATCCCATCGAGCATGATGAAATCGTTGCCGAGGGACTGCATTTTGGTAAACGCTGCCATGGGCACAATTCCCGCCGGATAGACATCCAGGGTACTGGGGTGAGGCGATTATAGGGTAGAGGCACCTTCGCAGGCTGTGCGGACCCCCACGGGGCAGGCCCTCAGCCGGACAGGTCCGGGCAGACGCTTATCCAGTCGTAGCGCGGATCACCGACGGCGATGAACCAGGGATTGAGGACGCTGGGTTTGTTGTACTGCAGATTGTTGCCGGCACAATCCATGATCCTGCCGCCCGACTCGTTCAGAATACAGTGAGAGGCACCGGTGTCCCACTCCGACGTCGGGCCAAGCCTCGGGTACACATCAGCACTCCCTTCGGCCACCAGGCACACCTTGAGCGCACTGCCCATGCTGACGGTCTCAACACCATGCCCGCTGCACTGGGCAAGTGCTTCGCGGAAACGGTCGACCGCCGAACCGGAGTGAGAGCGGCTGACGACCATCCGGGCCGCACCGCCGTTGTAGTGGCTGGACTCGATCCGTTCGTTGTCGCATCCCTCGGTGCGCCGCCAGGCACCCTGCCCGACAGTTGCAAAGTGCGACATCGCTCGGACCGGGGTATGGACAACACCCAGTACCGGCAGGCCAGCCTCAATCAGTGCGATATTGACGGTGAACTCACCGTTGCGCTTGATGAATTCCTTGGTACCGTCGAGTGGGTCAACCAGCCAGAATCGCTGCCAGTCCATGCGCTCGGCGGCAGTGATACCGGACGACTCCTCGGACAATACCGGTGTCAGCGGAATCAGCGGTTCAAGTCGCCGGCTGATCAGTTCATGTGCGCGGTGATCTGCAACGGTAACGGGAGAGCCGTCGGCCTTCTCGATCACGTCGTAGTCCTTCTCATAAATGTCGAGAATCTCCCGACCCGCCTCAACTGCGATCTGAAGAACTTGCTCCACAATCCCGTTGTCAGTCATGATTCTTCCTTCAGTGCATCCTGAACAAGATAGGTCGCCAGCAGGCTACGCGCATCGCTGAAGTCATCCCGGGATCTCAGACGAGCAAGATCTGTCAGCGGCCAGGCCAGAGTCTGGAGCGGTTCTGGCTCATCACCGGGACGTGAATCGGCGTAAAGATCGCGGGCCAGAAATATAAAGGTCCGATAGTTGGAGTAGGCCGGCGTCAGCGCAACGGATGCCACCTGCAGAATGTTTCTGGCAGCAAATCCTGTCTCTTCCTGCATTTCCCGCTGTGCTGCGTGGCACGGGCTTTCGCCGCCGTCAATTCGACCTTTGACAAAACCAAGTTCATAGCGTTCCAGGCCAACGGCGTACTCGCGTACCACTAGCAGATTCTGCGCATCGACCATAGGCACAACCAGCACCGCACCCGAGCCGCTGCCCATCAACCGTTCGAAGCGGGCCTTGCGCCCGTTCGAAAAGGCGAGATCCACAGCTTCGATGTGGAACAGTCTCGTCTGGGCGAGCGTCTCGACATTGAGAACCTGAGGGAGATCATTCATGAGACAGTCGCAACGACTTCGCTAAAGCTTCCGGCACCGACAGAGCATAACTCAGCCGAAGGCAAAAACGCAGTAGTCCCTTAACGGTCATGCCTCATCACCGTTAGAATTGGGCGCACCTGCAACACCGGAGCCCTCGGGCTACGTGCCCGGCATCGGTCAGCTGGCAGCTGATGCCAGACCCGGTTGAACCGGCGCCGAGAGTGACCCGGCTGAATTCAGGAGACGTGGTGACTTCAGTGAGTTCGTCTTCGCAACCGACAGTCACCCAGGCGTTTGTCCAGGCTCTCGAAGCAAAAGGCCTGACGGTCGATCCCGACCAGAAGCCAGTCCTCGGCCAGTTTGACCGCCTGCACCATGAACTGACCCGAAGCGATCATCTGGTACCGTACCCGGGGTTTTTCAGTCAGCTCCATAGACGGCTGGCCCGAAGAACCCATGATGGCCCGCGCGGGATCTACCTGTGGGGCGGTGTTGGCCGGGGCAAAACGATGATCATGGATGTGTTTCATCAGTCGCTGGCCGGGCCCGGTACGCGCCGCACCCATTTCCACCGTTTCATGCTGGAGATCCATCAACGGCTGCGCCAGCTGCGGGACCAGGAAGACCCCCTGGAGCAGATCAGCCGGGCGATCAGCCGTAAAACGCGCCTGCTGTGTCTTGACGAGTTGTTCGTAGAGGACATCGGCGATGCCATGATTCTTGGCGGCCTGCTGCGCGGCCTGATCGACGCCGGGGTGTGCCTGGCATTCACCTCGAATTACAGGCCGACTGACCTGTACCGGGATGGGCTGCAGCGCGATCGCTTCCTGCCGAGCATCGCGCTGATTGAGAAGCACACCCTGGTCACCCACCTGGGCGGGCAACTTGATTACCGCCTGGAACTGCTGGGTCGCTCAGACGTTTTCTACACCCCGCATGATGCAACAACCGACCAGACGTTCCGGCGCCTGTTTCTGCAGATTGCCTCGGGATCGGGCGAGTTCGACACCAGCGTCAGTATCAATGACCGCCTCATTCCGGTGCGGGCGACCGCGGAGGGCATCAGCTGGTTCGATTTCACGGCGCTGTGCGAGGGCCCCCGCTCCAAAGCTGATTACGTAGAGTTATCGCGCGCCTGTCACACCGTACTACTCTCCAACATTCCAAAGCTGCATTCCCACCAGGACGACTGTGTGCGCCGACTGATTGAATTGATCGATGAGTTCTATGATCGCCGGGTCAACGTGATCGTCTCTGCTGCCGGACCGCCTGAGACCCTTTACACGGGATCACGATTGACATTGCCATTCAACCGTTCAACCAGCCGGCTGATGGCTTTCCAGTCAGCGGATTACATCGCCCTGCCCCACCGGCCCTGACTCTACAGCCGGTGTGGATAACCGTTCTGTGGGTCAGCCCGTCAGTCTGGACGCGATCCAGCACTGAAAGGCATGCACACTGGGTTCCAGCCGCGGGGAAAAGCGTCCGGGTCGAGCCAGGCACGAGGACAACCCTCGCTGTTGTCCTTCAAGGATGGGAATATCTTCGGCGAGCCCCGCTTCCATCCGGTACAGGTACTTGTCCAGTTGTTCCGGAAAGTCCTCGCGGCCGGCAGATTCGGTCGGAAAGCACAAGGTCAGGGTGGCCCGGGTCGACGAGGGTGACAGCGGAACCGCCTCCAACGCCCACAGTGCGTCAATCGACGCGGCAAAGGTGAGATTGGGATAGACCCAGCTGTAGCGGGTCCCAGTCAGTTCACGCCCGGAAAGACCTGGCATGGGGGGCAGGGGCGGCGTGCCGTCATCAAGTTTGCCGGTACTGGAGACGGAACGATGTTCGCCGAACTGCGTCGTGAAATTTCCGCGAACGGCCTCGGGTGCATCCGGCGGTGCGTAATAGGTGGAAAACGTGCCGGAGTGTACTTTCTGTAAGTGATAGTACTCGTTGAACACCTCCAGGAAGGCCTTCCAGTTACACCTGACATCGAATTCCCGGGTTGAGCCAGTCACCAGTGTCTCCAGTTGCCAGGGTCGATGAAGCGCCTCGAAGTCACCCAGCCATTCGTCTATCGGCGGGGCATTGCCATCTACGTTGATAAACACAAACCCTGCCCGACAAGCCACCGGTACCGAAACAAGCCCATAGTCGGCCTTGCAGAAGTCGACTGCGTCGCCCATCCGCGGGGCTGACTGCAACTGACCGTCAAGACCGTAGGTCCAGGCATGGAACGGACAGACGATCCGTTCGCAGTGGCCAGGCCCGGGCTCGAGCAACCGCATGCCGCGGTGACGGCAGCTGTTCCCGTAAGCACGCAGCCTGCCGGCCTGATCTCGGATCAGTACCACAGGGGTGCCGCCGGCCTCCAGAGACAGGTAATCGCCCGGCTCAACGAGCGCCTCTGCCCGCCCTGCACTGACCCAACCGCCCCTGAAAGCCAGCCGCATCTCTTCGTTGAAGATCTCCGGGGCAGTGTAGAACACCGGCGGCAGCGATTCGGCCTCCTCAACGGACCGGAATAGGCGCTCGAACTCAGATTTCCTGAACATAGTCCCCCCTCGTTAGGCCGACAGACCCGGCTACTTTAATGATCTTGTGAGTCGCTACACCCGGCGATTCAGTAGAGATCCAGCGGGTCAACGTCGACGGACCAGCGTACACGACCGGCCAGCCTGAGTGTCTCCAGTTCAGCCAGCCAGTGCCTGAGAAACTCTCCCAATGATCCCCGCCGGGTCCCGGAAACCAGCAACTGGGCCCGAAAACGCCCTGCTCGACGCTCCATCGGAGAGGGAACCGGCTCCATCAACCGTATATCCGGAACCGGGTGCTGATTCAACCAGCGACGGGCTGTGGTAGCGGCACTCGTCAGAAAACGCATCGGCGTCTCTTGCTGGTGCGCCTCGGCCCTCAGCAGCACAAACTGGGCATAAGGGGGATAACCCGCTGCTCTGCGCTCGGCCAGACAGGCCGTGGCGAACCCGTCAAAATCATGCCGGTTCAATTGAACGTAAGACAGCGCCTCCGGGAACATCGTCTGGACGACAACATCGCCGTGCCGGGACCCCCGACCAGCCCGCCCCGCGACCTGGGTCAGTTGCTGAAACAGCCTTTCCGAGGCCCTGAAATCGAAGCTGAACAGCCCGCGATCTGTATTCAGGACACAGACCAGGGTCACCCCGGCAAAGTGATGCCCTTTCGACAGCATCTGTGTCCCGACCACGATATCGGCCTGCCCGGAGTGAATTGACGACAGCGCCTGTTCCAGGCGGCCCTTGCCGGCAGTACTGTCGCTGTCCAGCCGCAGGACCCTGGCCGCCGGAAAAAGCCTGCTCAGTTCACCTTCGACCCGTTGAGTGCCTTCTCCGACGTGATACAGACCCTGCTGTCCACAGGCGGGGCAGGACACCGGTGCGCTCCGGGCAGCCCCGCAGTGATGGCAGCGCAGCCGTCCACTGCCCTGATGCAGCGTCAGACTGGCGTCGCAACGCCGACACTTGCCCTGCCAGCCACAGTCAGAACACAGCACCACGGGGGCAAAACCGCGGCGGTTAACGTAAACGATGCTCTGCTCTTCGCGCTCCAGCCGCCCGGCCAGGGCCTTGACCACCGGGGCAGACAGGCCATTGTGGACCGGCACCGATTTGAGGTCGACCAGATGTACCCTGGGCATCGCCGAACCACCTGCCCGCTGCGGCAGGACCAGCAGCCGATAGCGCCCGCGGCGAGTATTCTCCACTGTTTCAAGGGCCGGCGTGGCCGAACCCAGCAGCACGGGGATCTTCTCCTGCTGAGCCCGCTTGACGGCTATGTCCCTGGCGTTGTACCGGAACCCGTCCTGCTGTTTGTAGGATGCGTCATGCTCTTCATCAACGATAATCAGCGCGGGTCGTTCGAGCGGCGTAAATACGGCGGAGCGGGTACCCAGAACCACGTCGGCTGCCCCCTGACGGGCGGCCCACCAGGCCCGATGGCGTTGACGGCTGCCCAGCCCTGAGTGCAGAACCACCAGTTTTCCTGTCAGGCCGTGCTGAAAACGCTCAACCAGCTGGGGCGTGAGCGCAATCTCGGGTACCAGTACCATGACCTGTCCTCCACGGGAAATAGCCTCAGCGGCACTGCGCAGGTACACCTCGGTCTTCCCGGCGCCGGTCACTCCATGGAGCAGATAGGACGTGTAACGCCCTAAAGATGCATTGATCCGGGCGACAGCCTGCGATTGCGCGTCGTTCAGTCGGGGACGAGCACCCTGTGCGGCGTCCAGCAACGGGTGATCATCCGATTCTGTGCTGGTCACCCAGCCGCGGGTCACAAGTCGAGCCAGAGCCGGCTGTGCCCGATCGGCCAGAAACCGGACATCGCCGTCGCCGAGCCCATCCGACGCAGCGGCTTTGAGGCTCTCCAGCAATCTTCGTTGAACGACTGATCGTTTAGCCAGCGTCTGCAGTGCCTCGATGCCCTGGGCAGTGATCTGCCAATGGCGGGATCTCGCCGGTTGCAATGACCCACCGCGGCGCAGCACCACCGGTAACGCGACATGCAGAATCTCACCGACAGGGTGCTGGTAGTACTCGGCTGCCCAGAGTAGAAGCCTGAACAACGGCTCTGGAAAGACCGCCTCTTGATCGAGCACACGAGACACAGTCTTAAGCTTGCGAGCCGATAGATCGGTCCTGACATGCGCTGCACAGACCACGCCAACCACTGAACGCTTTCGAAGTGGCACCTGGACACGGCAACCCGGAACAACTCCGGCAGCACTCGATGGCAGTTTGTAGTCAAACGTCCGCCTCAGTGGTACAGGCAACGCAACACGCAGTGCGTCTTTAATGGCCATCAGAAACGATTCACTTTCGGTTTTGGTTCATGGCGATTAACTTGAAAACTTTCTGTCAGTTCACAGTAAGACAAGATAAATTATTGAGTCCAAAAAAGCTTTCGGTTTTGTACACAGAAGCTGTGGATAACTCTGTGTACAAAAAGACCGTGGTTGTCCTTTGCAGCCCGCCATTTCGCCTGTTCCATCAACTGACCAAAAATTAAGCAACTAAATGTGGGTTGAATTTCAACGGCTTACGGTCAGGCTCGACGAATCTAGCCCACTGGGCCGGACCCACTTCTGTGGAGCAGCGAGAGCGACGCCGATGTGCATAAAGCGGGCCTGTTCAAACTGCCAAAGCCCCTAAGGCAGTATCCTAATCATCGTTAATGATCAATCATTTAGATGGTGGAGTTCGCAGCACTTGCGAAAAATCTGCGGGTCGGTCGACGCTCTTTGCACTGCATAGAAATGACATCATGCAAAGCCAGAAAAGATAACGAAGCGCACAAAATTTTCATGTCTTAACTTCAGTTCGACACCCGGTCTGTTCCAAGCGTTGCGCCACAAACAAAAAACTCTTGCCCGCCATCGGCAGCAGTCGATACCCGTATGCAGCCAACTCAAAGACGAACTGATCACGCGTTGTTCTGACGTTGCTGATAAGACAAGATCATCGGTCGACTTTATGGATCGGTCCGAGCCAGCCCAGCCCCGATCAAGTGGACGCCTTCTGGTGACGCCATGTCGGGCAAGGTGAGGGCGGTCAAGGCGAAAAACAATTCCGGACCGGCCGAACGAATGGCGTGCTGCTCCAGAGCCTGTTCCAGGTTCGCCGCAGCCTTTAAGGTAATCCCCAAGATCTTGTCGATAACCGGATCGTCAAAATCGGCCATATAGAGCCTGGCCCGCGCACCGCTGGGGGCCCAGCCCTCGCTTGTGATCCCCATGCACCGGCGGAACAACTGGGCTGGAAACGTACCCAGCGCTGCCAGGAACCCCATACAGTCTGCTACCAGTTCATCCAGCATATTAGACCGCATAGACCCGTAGAACCTTGTCGTGGCATAGTGGGTAAATTCGTGCTCCAACCGCAGTGTGTTGGAGGCCGCCAGCCAGGTCGACGCATCGTGCATACCCGGCACCAGCGTGTGTGCGACGCTGCCGTAAGGTGCCGTGTGCAGTACCAGGACTCGATCACGGATCAGTTCAGGTTTTTGCTGCACAAAGCGCTGTAATGCTGATCCCCAGTGTTCCCCGGGGGTCTGATCGACCTGGCCTCGTTGCCATTGTTCTTTCAGCAGCCTGACGCGATCCCAGTTGTTGATCCCGCCAATACACATTGCGTGCATCCCCTCGGGGTAGATCCGCGGCTCACAACGGCCGCCGATCGCCCGGACCAGGCGCAGAAAGTCCTCCCGGTGGGGTGTCTGGAGAACCGGCAGCGCCCCGGCAAAATGGCTTGGAATCTTCAGTTCCAGTACTTCCGGGCACTCCAACTCGAGACACCCCCCGAAATCCTTCTCCTCGAAAGGCAAGCCCTTTTTCATCACCTTGGCATAGGCTGGCGATGCGGAGACTCCTTCTCTTTGGGGGATACACAGCTGAGGCAGTTTGCTTTGTAGAGCTTGGAAAAAGCCGCTGCCTGTGCCACCCCCCTCCTGGAGATATTGTCGCCAGTGCGCCACGTGAGGCTCCTCAGCGGCAGGTACCTTTGCTAAAACCCCGCCGGTTTCCCCGAAACCGGAGAAATATCGAGCCAATTGCTGTGTCTGGTCCATACCTAGTCGACTTCGGTCAGCTGGTTCAAAGATCAATAACAAGAGGAGTGTACAACTCCTCGAAAGCTGCGCCAGATCATAGGTGAAACAGCGCGGGTTTATCGATTTATGCCATAATCCCCGCGCTTTTTTGCAGTTGCTGCAGGTTCAGAACCCGCGCCTGGGCACTATGACCCCACTGATTCGGCATGAATGAACTCAAACTCGGAATACCCAAGGGCAGTCTGGAGGAGCCCACCGTAGCGCTTTTCCAGCGTGCCGGATGGCGAATCCATTCTAGGTCTCGTAACTATTTCCCTGGTATCGACGATCCCGAGATCTCCTGTGCCCTGGTCCGGTCCCAGGAAATGCCGGTCTACGTCGCCAACGAAACACTAGACCTGGGGCTGACCGGCCTGGACTGGGTCCTTGAAACCGGCGCCGAGGTCGAGGAGGTCTGCGACCTGGTTTACTCCAAGAGTTCCGACACGCCCTGCCGCTGGGTACTGGCCGTACCGCAAGACTCCCCGATCCGATCCGTTGCAGACCTCGAAGGCCGCAAACTGGCCACCGAACTGGTTAATTTCACGAAGAAATTCCTTTCTGACCGCCAGATCAAATGCCAGGTCGAATTCTCATGGGGTGCCACAGAAGCCAAAGCGGTCGAAGGGTTGGTGGACGCGGTCGTAGAGATCACCGAGACCGGCAGCACGATTCGTGCCCACGGCCTGCGCATCGTCTGCGACCTGCTGCAGACCCACACCCGACTGATCAGCAACCGCAACGCCCTGGCTGACCCCTGGAAGAAGAAAAAAATTGACCAGATCGCCCTGTTGCTAAAGGCCGCACTCGAGGCCCACCGCAAGGTGGCGCTGAAGATGAACGCCCCCAGGGGCCAGCTGGAACCGATCATGGCTCTGCTGCCCAGCCTGCAGGCCCCGACCGTCAGCGAACTGTCCGACGGCGCCTGGGTGGCACTGGAAACGGTCGTGGACAGTGAACTGGTCAGAGATCTGATTCCCAGACTACGCCAGGCCGGTGCCCAGGGGATACTGGAGTATGAGCTTCGCAAGATTGTCTAGGCAAAGCTGACCCTCAGACCCGCCAGATCGAGCACCTGACCGAGCAGCTTACAATGGCGCACGATCTGCCCCTGTGCATCATCAACCGCGGCCAGACCCGGGCGGATCACGATGGCACGGCAAAGGTCGACGGTGAGTGTAGGGCCGTCCTCACCCAAATTGTGGCCCAGCTGGAGCAGAGCTAGCTTTTCTTCAACCTGCGCACCAGCGGCAGAATCGTTTCGGCCAGAGACTCGAGATCCAAAGGGCCGATATGCTTGTGCCGGATAACACCCTGGCCGTCGATCACAAAGGTCTCGGGAACCCCGTAGACACCCCAGTCGATGCCGACCTGTCCATCGGCGTCGACAGCGATTCTGGCGTAGGGGTTGCCGAGTTGTTTCAGCCAGGCCCGGGCATCCTCGGGTAGATCCTTGTAATTCAGGCCAATAATGTCGACTTCGCCGCTGGTCGCGACCTGATTCAGCAACGCGTGTTCGGCACGACAGGACACGCACCAGGAGGCCCAAACGTTGAGCAGCCAGACTCTGCCCTTCATCTCAGCAGGGCCGATACTTCCTGGCGCCAGCATTCGGGGTAGTTGAAAAACCGGTGCCGGCTTGTCGATCAGGGGTGAGGGCACTTCGCGCGGATCGAGTTTAAGCCCCACTGCAAGGAATACGCCAATTACGGCAAAAACGGCCAGCGGCAGCAGAAAACGGGCAGACTTCATAGCCAAACACCTTTCCCCTCAGGCCCCGGCCTGGTTAGAACCCAGCACCTGGACCCCCGCTCAGTCATCATCACGACCGGCGGCAGGGGCTTCGGCTTGATTTGTGGGCATTAGAGTTCGCAACCGGTCGACAACCTCTGGGCTGGCAAAATTCCGACCCCCTTCTGCAAAGAACGCGATCCTGCCTTGCGGGTCGACGATAAAGCTGGTGGGTAGAGCCCGCACCCGCCACTGGCGAGTCGTCAGCATGTTCTCATCGAGCAGGACCGGGAAACTGAATCCTGGGATCAGTCCGTCTAGAAACCGCTTGGCCGTCAGGCGGTCTTCACCGACGTTGACAGCCAGCAGCTCGAACCGCTCCCCCGCCAACTCTGCCCGCATCACCTGCAGGGTCGGGAACTCGGCCATGCACGAACTGCACCAGCTCGCCCAGAAATTCACCACCAGCACGCGGTCGCTGTAGTCTGCCAGGGTCCGTTTCTTGCCGGTCAGATCCTCAAGTGCGAACCGCGCGACAGCATCGCGACCGGCAAACAGCCTGAAGTCGGTTCCCAACTCCCGGGCATCGGCCACGGTAACGCTGCACAGAGCCAACACCAGCGAAAGGGCTTTTACAAAGCACCGCAACGGTGTGACTTCGCTAGATGTTTCTAGTTGACGGCCTGCTCCGCGGCCGCATTGGCGATCTCGACCAATTCGCCGGCTGGCACATAGCCCGGGATGACCTGCCCATCCTGGAGCACGATGGTCGGCGTGCCGCGTACGCCCACCAGCTGAGCCGCCTCGATGTGCCGGCCGATTGCGGTCGGGCAGGACTTTTTCTCTATCGACAGCCCGGCCTTGGCATCGGTCATTGCCTGCTGTGGGTCATCGGCGCACCAGACTGAAACCAGCGTTTCAAAAGTGGGCGACTGGGTACCGGCCCGCGGGTAACCCAGGTAACGAACCTTGACACCGCCGGCGTTGATGGTAGCCATTTCCCGGTGCAGCTTGACACAGTAACCACAGCTGGTATCGGTAAAGACCGTGATGGTACTCGTCACACGGGCCGGCTCGAAGACGACCATACCTGCCTCGTCCAGCTGGCCAAGAATCTCGACCCGCCCGGTCTTTCGGGCGTCTTCAGTCAGATTTACATTCTTGTCTAGATCGATCAGGTCACCGTAGAGCAGATATTTCCCGTCCGCCGAGATATAAACGACTTTCGGACCGTAGATTGCCTGGTAGAAGCCCTTAACTGGTGCGGCTGACACCGCATCCGGCGCCTCCCCCGGTAGTAGGCCAGCAGCCGTTTCCAACACGGCACTCGGCACCTCGTCGGCGCTGGCTGGCGAGATCATGATCAGCATGACCAGCAACAAATGAGCAAATAGCCGCATAGCAGGTACCCCAGGGATCAATTTAAGGCCGTCAGCTGTCAAATTCTGCCGCAAGGTGCATTCTACCGCGAATCACCTGATCCGCCTTGACCCGGATCAGGGTGCTTCTGGCCCGATCGCCTGTATCACATGTCCGCCGGACTTCTCATCGTGCTCGAGCTGCAGCAGACCGCGAGACTCGGCCTCTTCCAGCAGACCGCCGAACGACCTGAACCCATGATAGCGTTCACTGAACCCCGGCTGACGCCGTTTCAGGGCCTGTTTGACCATCGATCCCCAGACCTTCTCGCTGTCACCGCGTTCCTCGAACAGATCCTCGAGAGTCGACATGACCATGTCGATGGCTTCCTGACGGCGCCTGTCATCCTCGCTCAACGGGCTCTTCTTATCGGTCGAGCGAGTCCTGGTCTTTTTCTTACGTGTCGACGAGGCTTTCGGCCGGGCGATGTCGTCGTAGAAAATAAATTCGTCACAGTTCGCTGTCAACAGGTCAGAGGTCGAGTTTTTGACCCCCAAGCCGATGACATACTTGTTGTTCTCACGCAGTTTACTGACCAGCGGTGAGAAATCGGAATCACCACTGATGACCACAAACGTATCAACGTGCGATTTGGTGTAACACAGGTCGAGCGCATCGACGACCATACGGATGTCTGCAGAATTCTTGCCCGACTGCCGCAGGTGGGGGATATCGATCAGCTCGAAGGCCGCTTCGTGCATAACGGCTTTGAATTCGGTGTAGCGGGTCCAGTCGGCATAGGCCTTTTTGACCACGATATTGCCCTTGAGCAGTAATCGCTCCAGCACCACCTTGAGCTCAAACCGCTTGTGCTTGGCATCACGCACACCCAACGCGATGTTCTCGAAATCACAGAACAAGGCCAGATTCCGGGTATTGCTGTCGTTACTCATTGGCAGAGATTTCCAGGCGGTCCCGGAGTGCCTCTGACTCGGCCTCCGGACGATGGATGGACGGTCAGTTTAACCGCGGCACCGGGTCAGAGCCAGTAACCCGTTCACCCAGGCGGGGTCTTTTTCATCATCCTGATGCGGAAACGCAGCCGGTCGCGCTGCAGCAGCGGCGCAAGCCCAGGGGTCACCTGCAGGTGAGCACGAAGGTCCGCGCTCTGTGCCTCGAACGGCAGCAGGCCTACGATCACATTTTCGATACCGGGCGCGCGCAACTCGAATCCGGAGCGGAACCGCTGGTCAGGCCCGAAAATACTGCCGACGACCGAATCGAGCCGTTCTTCACGATCAGCAAAATTGATGCTGAGGATGCCGTCCCGGGCCAGACAGCGCTTGAGCTTCCTGAACCACGGCCGGTCAAAAGGGCGGGCACGAGCCGCGACACCACCGCTGCCGCCAAAAAGATCGTCGATTACCAGGTCGAAAGGGCGGCCGGCGTAACGGCCAACAAATTCCCCGGCGTCGGCCAGCTCCAGCGTGGCCATCGAATCGGTGACCCCGAAGTGCTCGCGCGCAACCTGCAGATGGATGGGGTCGTTCTCGACAGCAGTGATCTCGAGTGGACCGAACACCGTGGTCAACTGCCGGATCACAGTTCCGGCACCGGCACCCAGCAACAGGACCCGGCGGGGCATGCCGCTGACCCGGAACAGTGCCGGAAGCCAGAGCAGGTCCCAGACACTCCCGGTTGCCGGACAGCGCTCACTGAACTGGCTGTGCAGAACCCCGTTGTTGTACAGCCGCAGGCTCGACCCCGCGGCCCGAACTTCGTAGCGGGTGTCGCCTGACCGGTGGCTCCACAGAATCGCCATTTGCCTTGACCCCCACTAACGGTCCTTCAATTCACTGCCAGGTTATTACAAGGGCAGTATCTGCCAAGTGTAACCGGCCGGCACGCACCGCCAACCAAAGCCGGTGGTCTCCGACAAGAGATGGATGGGGTAAACTGTCGGGGTGGACCGTACTCCGGAACGAGGCCCTTCAACGGGGCTTTTCCTTTGTGCTGATGAATGACCGACTTTTCTCGCTGGCCGGCCGCAAGGCACTGGTCACAGGTGCATCGGGTGGCCTTGGCAGAAATTTCGCCAGCGTCCTGGCAGCTGCCGGTGCCACGGTCGTATTGACCGGCCGGCGCACCAAACAGCTCGAACAGGCAGCCGAGGACATCCATTCGGCTGGCGGCGAGGCTTCTGTCATCCCGATGGATGTGACCGACGAGAGTGCTGTAGCCAAAGCATTCGACTACGCTGAGAACATCTTTGGTTGTGTCGATGTCCTCGTCAACAACTCCGGAATCGCCCACGGCGAGCTGGCGCTGGACATCAAGAGCAACGACTGGGACCGGGTGATCGACACCAACCTGCGGGGCGCCTGGCTGGTGGCCCGCGAGGCGGGGAAAAGACTGGTGGGCGCGGGACAACCCGGCAGCATCATCAACATCGCGTCCATACTGGGTCTGCGGGCACTCAAGGCCGTGACCCCCTATGCTGTTTCCAAGGCGGGGCTGGTGCAAATGACCCGCACCCTTGCCCTGGAGTGGGCACAGCACCACATCAGGGTCAACGCCATCGCGCCCGGATTCATCATGACCGACATGAACCGGGCATTCTTCGGTACCGAGTCCGGCGCCCGCATGATCAAGCGCATTCCCATGCGCCGGGTCGGGGACCCCGGGGAGCTTGACGGTGTACTGCTGCTGCTGGCCTCGGATGCGTCCTCGTACATGACTGGCAGCATCATCACGGTCGACGGTGGGCACCTGCAGTCCACTCTCTGAGGCGCCTATCCCTCCGTACCCTGAGAAACAGCTCCTAGCACCTGCTGGACCGCCCGCAGGTCCAGAAAATAACGACAGATCTCGATGCCGTCTGCAAACAGCACCGGGATCTGTTCACCGTAAGCGCTCAGCCAGTCCGGCCGGGTATCCACATCCCGAAGATCCAGTCCAAAAGTGCTCTCGGCCTGCAGCTCGCGAAGTTGATCCACCATGTCCTCACACAGGTGACATTCCGAACGTACGTACACCACCAGTTCCTTGCTGTGATTTTCCACTGTGACCAGCCCCTGCCGGGTGACCTGCCCGGAGTCTTCACCCGGCCTATTCTACGCCGCCGATGAGAAGGTGCTATTCAGAAACAAGGAGCGGCCTTGAAGCCGACGCAGCTGCGGGTTGAGTCGCTGCGCGCGGCACCTTATTATTCGCCGGCTTTCCGCGAAACAGCGGTGCGCATCACCTAACCACGCCTGCTCTTGACCCATGAACCAGAACAGCCTTGATCCGGGATGGATCGGGAAAACCTTCGATGACTTCCTGTTCCGGCCCTGCAAAGGGCGGATCGAGAGCCGTTCGCTGATTTCTCTCAATTCGCAACTGACCCGGAACATATCGCTCGAACTACCGATCGTGTCGGCCAACATGGACAGCGTGACGGGACGGGACATGGCCGAAACCATGGCGCTGGAGGGCGGTCTCGGGGTGATTCACCGCGGCCAGAGTATCGACCGGCAGGCCGAGCTGGTCTCCAGGGTCAAACGCAGCCACAGTGCCGTGATCGAGAACCCGTTGTGCTTGCCTGTGTCGGCGACGATTGGCCAGGCAAGGTTCTTCGCCGGCCGCCACAACATCAACGGTATCCTTATCGAGACCCGCTCCGGCAGCGGGATCCTCGCCGGCGTACTCACCCGCCGTGACATTCCCTGGCAGCGAGATGCCGACGATCGACCGGTCGCTGATTTCATGACCACCTTTGAACGCCTCAAGACTGCACCACCGAATGTCAGTACTGACGACGCCGAGCGAATCATGTTTGAAGGTCGTTTCGAACGGCTGCCACTGGTCGACAGCGAACGCCGAATCCATGGGCTGATCACCCGCAAGGACGTCCGCTTCCTGCGCGAACGGCCTTTCGCCAGCAAGGACAATAAGGGCAGGTTGCTGGCGGCCGCGGCCGTCGGCTGTACGGGTGATTACCTGGAGCGCGCTGACCAGCTGCTCAGATCCGGTAGTGACTGTTTCTTCATTGATATTGCCCACGGCCACTCACAGGTGATGGAAACAGCCCTCGACCGCCTCAAGTCAGGGTTTTCGGGTATACCGCTGGTCTGTGGCAACGTGGCCACGACTGACGGTGCCCGTTTTCTGCGCGACATCGGGGCCGATGCAGTCAAGGTCGGAGTCGGGCCAGGGCGCGGCTGCCGCACACGACTGGAGACGGCCGCAGGCGTTCCGCAGCTGCAGGCGATCCGGGAGACCTGGTCTGCCGTCGGCGGTGACATCATGATCATGGCCGATGGCGGGATACGCCACGACAAGGACATTTTCCTGGCACTCGCCTGCGGTGCAGACACCGTGATGCTGGGCAGCGCACTGTCGGGCACCGACGAGGCGCCGGGCCGGGTGATCGAAGATCCAGCAACGCACAGCAAGAAAAAAATCTACCGCGGTATGACCTCTCCCGAGGCCGTTCTCGAATCTCTGTACGACACTGACGACGGCGAGGTGGTCGATGCGGCCCTGGACACACCGCCTGAAGGTCAGGAAATCCAGGTCCCGTACAAAGGTAGCGTGGTCGACATCCTGCACAGAATACGCGGGCACTTAAGATCGGCTGTCAGTTATGCTGGTGAGTCCTCCCTGGCGGCTGCCCGGGAAAAGATTCTTCCCGACCCGTTGCGCTTCCTGGTGCCGCTGTCGGAATCATCCCGCCGCGAATCCTACGAGCGATAACCGTGCGAGAAAGCCGACCCATCACAGGCGGCATCGGGCAGGCACAACTTCAATACAATCATCTTTCTCCCGATGTCATCGAGCAACCGTCCCGAAGCCTGGTCGTGGCACCTGTTAGGGCTCATCGCACCCGGGGTCATTCTGTATGGCAACCTCACCGGCGGCATCTGGACCCTGGCCGGTGTGATCCTGTTGCTGGTCGTCTATCCGATCCTTGATCTGGCCAGCGGTGTGGCCCGTCCCGCCTGCCCACCACGAACACGCGCCGGCCCCCTCGATGCGATTCCTTACCTGCACGTGATGTTGCAACTGGCGGTCATCACAGCCCTTCTTTGGCGCGTACAACAGGACGGCAATGCCTGGACCACCTGGGCGGCGACTCTGAGCAGCGGCATCAACACTGGAACCAGTGCCATTGTCGTGGCTCATGAACTGGGGCACAGCCGGCCGTTGACCCTGCGCTGGTGGCTGGCCAGGTTCAATCTCCTGACCGCTCTTTATCTGCATTTCACCATGGAACACAACCGCCACCATCACCCGGCCGTAGCGACCGCTGCTGACCCGGCCAGCGCTCCACGAGATCGGGCCTTCTGGCGACACCTCACCCGGTCCGTGCCGGGACAGTTCGCAAGCGCCTGGCAGATCTCCAACAACAGCGGCCGGCGCGGTCCTGCGAATTCAGTACTGCACGGCCTGCTGGTTAAAGTGACTCTGGTGGCGCTGCTGTGGCTTGCGTTGTCCTGGTGGTGTGCGCTGGCGATCATTGTCCAGGCGCTGGTCGCAGTGTTCCTGCTGGAATACGTCAACTACATCCAGCACTACGGACTTTACCGAAGCCCAGACCAGCCAGTCAGCGAGCAGCACGCGTGGCAGAGCGAGGCGCGGTGGTCACGCTGGACCCTGCTCGAGCTACCCCTTCATCCGGCCCATCACCTTGAACCCTCGCTCAAATTCTGGCAACTTAAGCCCAGCGCAGATGCACCAACGCTTCCGGCCGGCTACTATGCTCTGTTCTGGCCCTGCCTTTTCCCTTCATTGTGGCGGCGCTGGATCGATCCTGTTCTTCCTCCAGACCCGCTTATCACTGAGACTACGTGACCGATGAAACCATATCTTTCAGAACGCCTGAAACAGATCAAGCCCTCGCCGACAATGGCCATCTCGGACAAGGCCCGCGAACTGCGGGCGGCTGGTGAGGACGTGATCAGCCTGAGCCAGGGTGAACCGGACTTCGAGACACCCGATCACATCAAGCAAGCCGCGCTTAAGGCCATGCGCGACGGGCACACACGCTACACCTCGGTGGACGGCATACCCGAGCTCAAGAGTGCGATCTGTACAAAGTTCAAGCAGGACAATCAACTCTCCTACGATCAGTCCCAGATCTCGGTCAGCACCGGCGGCAAGCAGGTGCTGTACAACGCCTTCATGGCAACGTTGAACCCAGGAGATGAGGTTGTCATTCCGGCACCCTACTGGGTGTCTTATCCGGACATGGTCGTGCTCGCTGAAGGTCGCCCGGTGTTCGTTCCCTGCCCGGCAGAGAACAACTTCAAGTTGACAGCGAAGGATCTGGAGGCGGCGATCACACCGGCCACCCGCTGGCTGATCCTGAACAGCCCGTCGAACCCGACCGGCTCGGTCTACAGTCGAGCGGAACTGGAAGCGCTGGCCGGTGTGCTGCTGCGTCACCCCGATGTACTCATCATGACCGATGACATCTATGAGCACCTGATCTACGGCGACGCACACTTTTTTACCCTGGCCCAGGTCGAACCTGAGCTGATCTTCCGGACGCTGACCTGCAATGGGATGTCCAAAACCTACTGCATGACAGGCTGGCGGATCGGCTTTGCTGGCGGCCCTGAGCCCCTGATCAAAGCAATGGCCAAACTGCAGTCCCAGTCAACCTCCAACCCGACCAGTATTTCCCAGTATGCGGCCACGGCGGCGCTGAACGGCGGGCGGGAATTTCTGGCAGAAATGCTGGCTGCCTACGAGGAACGGCGCGACACCGTGGTCAAGCTCCTCGGCAACATTGAAGGCATCACCTGTGCCACACCGGACGGTGCGTTTTATGTCTACCCTTCCTGTGCAGGGCTGCTGGGCGCCATCGCGCCGACAGGTGAAAGGCTCGAAAACGACACCGCCGTCGGCAGCTACCTGCTCGATGCCGCCAAGGTGACGGTGGTGCCCGGAGAGGCCTTTGGTCTGCCCGGCCACTTCAGGGTCTCCTATGCCACCGCAATCGAAAACCTGGTGGAAGCCTGTGACCGGATCCGGCTCGCCTGCGAGAAACTGACTCTATCCTGAAGACTCCAACACCTCGCAGTTAAGGTCATCCAGACCCGTCGCAAGATCAGGGTAACGCGGCACCACACCCAGGTGTTCCCTCATCAGGCTGTTGTCGATGCGTTTTGACTCCGCCAGATAGGACAGCAGCCCGGCGCTGAGTGCTGCCTCTTGCTGTGCGCGGCCGATCACGGGAGGCCTTGGCAGTCCTGTCGCATCAGCGACCCTGAAAAAGAAATCAGTCATGCTGCTGGGATTGCCGTCACTGACGTTGTACACCCGTGCCGGCTTTTCGAGCCTGGCAGCAGCGAGACAGGCTGCAACGAGGTCATGGGCGTGAACACGATTACTCCACGGTGACACCTGTGGCGCCAGCACGGGGTGGCCGGCGCGCAACCTTTTCAAAGGCAGCTTTCCGGGTCCGTAAATACCCGGGACACGGAGAACGACTGAACTGACATCGCGACCTTGGCACCACTTTTGCAGTTTCTGTTCAGCGTCTACCCGGCGCTGACCCCGATCGCTCTTAGGATTCACCGGCCGGGACTCGTCTACCCATTCCCCGCCACAATCGCCATAAACACCGGTTGTACTGATCAGCACGATACGGACAGGCTCGAAGCCACGGCGGATCGCTCCAAGGCCCGCCGCCAGTCGCGAATCGAGCAGCCCTTGCGCCGGCGGTGGCACGAACCAGTAAAGCACCCGGCCCGTCAGATCCGGCAGGGGCTTCAAGGCCAAGGAATTGAGATCAACCGATTGGGTATCGACACCGATACTGTTCAACGTCGCTGCGCTTTTGACCCGTCGCACCAACGCCCCGACGCTACCGCCGTCAGTCAGTTCACGGCGTGCCACCTGGCTGCCGACATAGCCACAACCGACAAAGAAACTGTTCATGCCGATTCTTTCCGGGTACCCGGGTAGCGAGATCTGTGCCGACCGATCAATTCTGCCCGCATCTGGGCGTTCACCTTGAAGCCCTGAGCTGGCCCGATGTTGTCAGGGTCGCGAGGGTTATACCTGCCCGTCTGCAGATCAACTGCCCGCTGACCTCGCCAGCTATGTCTGGCGGGGAGATCTGCCCCTCGATTTTGGCGACCTTGTCAGTCATCGAACAGCCGGCATCGTCCAACCGATCGATGTACGTAGCGTTGATCATCGCCTCGAAATCGTTGATCGAAGCCTGTACACCCCACTCGCCGCTATTGCTGACGACACCCAGGATCGTCAGCGTATCGATCTTCAGCTGGACCAGTCCATCTCTGCTGACCTCGACAACAGCGGCCTCGGTCCGGTCGTCGGTTCCTGAACCCCCACCCGCCAGGTCAGCGGTAGAATGCAGTGTCAGCGTTCCGATATAAGTTCCGGCGTAGTCACCGGTCGCGTCACCTCGGCGAACCGTGAGTTCAACACCACTGCTTGAAGAACTCGAGCAACCACTACCAAGGCCGGCAATTGCCAGAACCACGGCCACCCGTAGCAGCCTGAGCCAATCAGCCGACGAAAGATCGGACTTCTTCATTTTCAACTTTAAATAAGTTATGTGATATATACCAATATAAATGTTTAATTATATTATTAAGTAGATTATACAGATTCGTTCCTCAGGAAACTGGCGACGCTGTCAGCCACCTGGCGCGACAACAGCAACCCACTGTGACTCACCGGCATCAGCTGGTTATTGCTAATGTGGCGGCTCCAGGTTTCGGCCACCGTCACGGTACCGTCGCTAGGATGCGGCAGGCGGCCGCAGGTGAGCAGCTGACCCACGCCAGGGCCACGGTTTCCTGCAATCACCAGCGTCTCGCGTCCAGCCGGCCATTCGGGAGCGCCACCTGCAAGTCCACCGTCCAGGGACTGCCCGAGCAGCCAACGACCGCACCGGAAGCGATCAAGCTGCCGGGCAGTACAGCTTCCAGCCAGCGGAGACCCCAACAGGACCACTCGACCGTCAGCGGTCCACCTGTCACCCGCAAACAGATGTGCCAGCACGATCCCGCCCAGACTGTGTGCAACGAAGTGCAGCGGATTTCCGCGTGCTGAACCCTGCAGGACCTTCTCGAGGTGCGCTGCGTTTTCTGCTGGCGACCGCCGGCGGCTGCTGTAACGGAAAAGACAACAATTGAACCCATTGCGTTGGAGACGCTGTCGGAGCAGCAGCATTTCCCAACCCGGCATCAGGACGCCGTGCACCAGGACTACTTCGTGTCCGGTCAGTGGATCCGCCCTGGGCCCACACCGCTGTCCTGAGCGCCCGGCGGTACCGGTGAAGCATGGTGAAGCACTATCTGCCAGCTGTCTTCGACCAGGCGATAAGCGTTGGTCGCCAGCACGGTGCTCTGGCTTAAGTCGTCGACCTGAACGACAGCGATGTTCTCATAGACCAGGTGAACCGCGAGACCGTCACTTTCAAGGCAACGGACATGGCTGAGCGTAATACACAGTTCGATCTCGTGGCAGAAGATATCGCGCCAGCTTCGGCACACCGCGTCACGCCCCTCGATGCGCTGCCCGAACGGGTGAATGCAGAGCGCTTCGTGCTGGTGCCAGATCAACATCATCGCCTCGAGATCGGCGCGTTGGAACGCATCATAAAAAGCCGTCTCGGCCGCCTGTGCTGAGTTGAATTTCATAAACAGGTTCTCCTCGCCCGACGCTGGTTGAACGGATAATCGCACATCAGAACCATTCCGACCCGGTGCTAGAATCGGCCATAACACCAACAATTAAGGCAACCGCGCTGGCGGATGTCAGCAGACCCAGAGGATATGCCATGGATGAAAAGACCCGAATCGAGTTGGAAGCGTCCGCCTTTCGGGGACTCGTCGAGCACCTGCAGAAGCGAACCGATGTCCAGAACATTGACCTGATGAATCTTGCTGGTTTCTGCCGCAACTGCCTGTCCAAGTGGTACCTGGCAGCCGCCGGTGAACGCGGCGTGGAAATGGATTATGAACAGGCCCGCGAACTAGTCTACGGCATGACCTATGGCACGTGGAAATCCACCCACCAGAAAGAAGCCTCCGCCGAACAGAAGACTCTTTTCGACCAGACCAAACCACTACACGCCGAGATCAGCGGCCACAACAAGGCCTGATCCGGGTTATCCCCACGGGTCGCGGGTCAACCTCGGCTCAGCTGTTCCCCGATTCGATCAGCGACTGCTCACGCCGAAATGGCACCGCGTCGGGATCGGGGCGCTCATCGATCTCCCGGGCAAAGCGATGGCCGTCGTAGACCGCCTGGGCGATGGTGGACGGTGCCAGGCAGTCGCCGATCCGCATCAGAGTGAATGGCAGGTCGGCCAGTTGTGCCTCGTCCTGGCCGGCAACTGCGAAATACAGCGCGTCTTCCGGCGCACGGATTGTTACCAGGACCAGTGACACAGCATCGCGCTGCTGCATCCGACCCGTTACGTTGCAGCGGGTCTGGACCTGACCGGGCGACACTGCAGCGAGGGTCTGCTTGCACACCAGCATGACGCCCATCTCGAGCAACCGCTGCTCGATGCGATGCTGTTCCATGGTGTTCTGGGTCCAGTGTGAGACTTCCGGGCCCGGCGTTACGAGCGTAACGGCCAGCCCCGTCTCTGCCAGCAACTCGGCGATCACGCCGCCCAGGTAGTAGTGATCGTCATCGTAAACCAGCACCGGCCCACGCTCAGGTCGCTGGCCGGCGATGATGTCGTCGGGCGTGTACAGCGCCGGGTGCGTCTCACAGCCGGCAACCGGCTGCCACGTCGCCCGACCCATGCCATCGCGCCGCCACTGCGCACCGGTCGCAATGGCCACGTGATCAGCACCGAATTCACAGATACTGCTCGCGTCCATTTCGCTTCCAGGGTAGAAGCGCACGTTCGCAGACCGGCCAATCTGCCCCAGCCGGTAATCGGCGACGCGCTGGTAACTGGCAAGACCAGGCAATTGGGCTTCTGCCACGGCGCGACCTCCACCTTCAGTACGATCGGCCAGGGCAACGTCGTAACCCCGCCGGCCGAGCGACATGGCCGCTTCGAGACCAGCCGGTCCCGCGCCGACCACCAGCACGGTCTTCGAAGCACCGCGCTCGTTCATGGACTCCGGGTGCCAGCTGCGCCGCCATTCTTCTCCCATGGTGGGATTCTGGGTACAGCGGATCGGGCTCTGGGTCCAGTCGCTGGCCACACAGATGTTGCAGCCGATACATTCGCGGATGTCCTCCAGCCGGCCCTGCTCGATCTTGCTGGGCAGAAAGGGATCGGCGATTGACGGCCTGGCAGCCCCGATCATGTCCAGCACACCGCGCTGGATCTGGGTCACCATAGCGTCCGGCGAGGTAAACCGGCCCACACCCACCACCGGTTTGCTGGTGTAGTGCTTGACGAAGGACACGTAGGGTTCCTGGTCGCCCTCTTCACCAAAACGCGCGGTCACCGAATCGTTGGCCCAGTCACTGACGTTCACATCCCAGATGTCGGGCAACTCGGCCAGCATCTGCACAACTTCGCGGCCCTCGCCGGCACTGCAGATGCCCTCGTCCCCCATCAGTTCGTCAACTGCAAAGCGAAATGCGACCCCGCAGGTATCGCCGACGGCGTCCCGCGTGTCCTCCAGCAGTTCACGGGTCAGCCGCACCCGATTCTCCAGCGAACCGCCATACTCGTCGCCGCGCCTGTTGTAGCGGCGGCTGATGAAGTGCATCGGCAGGGTCAGGTCGTGACCGGCATAGACGTAGATGATATCGAAGCCGGCGTCGCGCGCACGCAGTACTGCCTTGCGGTGCCAGCGCCGGACATTGGCTATGTCACGCCGGGTCATGGCACTGGCCTGGACGGGATCGTAGCCGGCGACCGCCATGTCGGATACAGCCATGACCGGCAGGCGGGAATAGCGGTTCGACACTGCATGGCCGTGGTGCATCAGCTCAATCGCTGCAAGTGAACCGTGCGCATGGACCGCATCAACCATCAACGCCAGCCGCTCCTGGTCCTGCCGGTCCCACAGCCTGCCCTCGCGATAGGGCAACACGTCGCTGCTGGGATGAATATCGCATTCCTCCGTCGCGACTACGGCCCAACCGCCTTCAGCTTTCATCCCCCGCATGGCGGCCACACTGTTCGGCATGACGTGTCCCATGCCGTTGCAGTGTGGCACCTGATAGAACCGGTTGCGGGCCGTGACCGGCCCGATCTGCACCGGCTCAAACAGAACGTCGTATCTGGGGTCCCGTGTCATCGTATTGTCCGGCCGAACGCTGGTTCTGACTGGGCAATCCATCTGCAAGCCGCGGCATCAACCATCCTGCCCACCCCCAAATAGATCGTCGAGCTTGCTGCGGGCGTGATCAGGCAGGGCAGACTTGTCGCTCACAGTCTCATCGCCAAACAGTTTGTCGAGTTCGGAACGCGAAGCCACTGACTGTTTTGAATCCACAGGACTGTAACCATCGGGCTGCAGGACAAACCAGTCACAGAAATTCGCTCTCTCCCGGTCGCTGACCGACTCGGCCCGCGGTTCGTCACAGTCGCTGTGCAGTCTGGGATTCCAGTTACGGCACATGCGGCAGGTGTGCAACTGCGCACGGCACTGGGGGCACGCCGCATAGGTGGACAACGGCATGGGCTCGTCTTCAATCCTGGCACCGCAACCCCAGCAGAGCAGTTCCTGGTTCAAAATCCTCTCTCCCGCAGGTCTGAATGGCGCATCACTCAATGCCAAGCGCATCGCCTGCTCTTTCAGTGTACCCGGAATTCGGATCTTTTCAGCACCCCGCGCCAGCATCTTGGACGCCGGGTCGACCACCGCTCCAGACGGCGGGTGATCCTGACAAAGACCCTGGCCACACGGAGCAGCCTGACCTTGAGCCCGTTGTAGGAAAAGACCGAGAAGTAGATCGGCTGGTAACGCCACAGCGCATAGCGGTCAGTGCCAGCGAGTTCAGGCCCGTGAAATGACCGGAACGCACTCAGGGTCTGGTAGTCCACCTCAGAATCCCGCGTTGCCGACTCGAAGTGTACCAGCCGAATCTGCGGCGACACCACGCAGCGTTGTCCACGCTGGCGCGCCCGCTGACAGAAATCAACATCCTGGAAACTGTTCGGGAAAGCCAACGAGAAACCACCCAGATTCATGAAGGTCTTCCTCGAACAGCACAGGAACGCACCGCTGATCGAAGTGGTTTCGTGGTCAGCAAGATAACGGTGCATGGGGTCTCCCACATCATCGGCATCCGGCGTCGGTGCATAGTGCACCGCAGAGTTCCGGCCGACATTGTCACCACAGGACTGCACTGTTCCGTCATCGTTCAGCAACATCCCNCCGACACAGGCGACATCGTCTTCTGCCAGCAGTGAAATCACTGCCGCGCTCCATTCCGGGCTCCTGATCTCGGTATCGTCGTTGAGAAAGATCAGCACGTCGCCGGACGCCTCTGATACGCCCAAGTTGCACTTGCGTGAGAAATTGAATNCTGGCCNGTCACAGATCGCGTGCCCTGGAAGATCCTGCCGGGAAAGGATCTGATCGGCCGCCGCACTGTCATCGTCGTGATTCAGAATGAGAATCACCTCAAGGTCCGGCGAGACGAGATCAGGTCGGGGCTCTGCCGGCAGCGAGGCACGAACCGATCGCAGGCAGTCTTCGAGCAGCGGCCGCCGGGTGCCATTCACGAGCCGGGTGGTACCGAGCTTGCAGGGAATCAGGATTGAAATCATCGGCACCCGGGCTGGCACCAGCCGTGACCGATAGACACCAATATGTTCGGCTTGCCGGGCGCCGGAGCGGGCAAACAGGACCGGCTCGACCCGGGCGACCAGGCCCCGCCGCTCGAAGTGTTCGCGAAGGGCGAGCTGCGAACGGTCCCGGCTGTCACTGGACAGGGTCTCACCCGAGCGTGACTGGGTCTGGTCCATGATCCGCCAGTGGTAAGCCACAGCCTCAGCGTGTACCGGGCTCACCTGTTCGCTCATCCGCAGCGCCANGTCATGGTCCTGGCTGCCTTCGAAGCCCTCCCGGTAGCCGCCAGCACGCTCGAAAAGATCGCGGGAGAAGATCTGCAGGTGGTTGATGTACATGGTCGAACGCAGCAACTGGGGGCTGTAGTCCGGCTTGAACATACGCCGAATGAGAAAGCCCTTGGCATCGACCTGGATCTCGTCCGAGTAGGCCCAGGCTGAGTCATAGTAGCGGGCACATCGCAACAACTGCTCGAACCCCTGACTGACCACTACATCATCGTGGTCCACCGGCGCGAGCATCGTGCCTGTTGCAGCAGACGCGGCACTGTTCAGGGTGTACGAGACACCACTGTTTTCGGCATTTCTGAGAACGACAAGATTCGCGATACCGCTGTCGGCACAACGATCAACGAACGCTCGGGTTTCAGGCCGCCGCGACCCGTCATCGACCAGTACCAGCTCGTGTTCGCTTCCAGCAGCTTTCAGNATGCTGTTGACAGACAGACGCAGGACATCGATTTCAGTGTCAAAGACCGGCACGATGAAAGATACACGCATCATTTATCCTGAAAGGANGGATTCATCCACTTGATGGTCTGCAGGTCGCCACCNTCATCGGTTCAATTCGGGTGGACCTGCCACTTGCGACCTGTCTGGCCCCGCAGTCCATCCACGATTCCCCGGCACATCATAAAGAGGTTGGTGATCCGCTGGTCGGCGAAAACCAAGAAGACAACAGCCATCAGGACAAGGCGCACCAGGTCGGCACATTTCCAGCGCGCAGCAGGGTAGACCCGCCGGTAGAGCAGGACACTGTTGCGGTAGATATAGTAGTAACGGAAGGGCTTGTGCACCGGCAGGTGGCGCCAGCGCCCCAGCCATACGCGAAAGGTCCGCTCACCGAGGCTGTGCTCCATCAGCGCATCACAGACCCCGTACGAACGCCAGTTACGATGTTCGGCCCGAAGAAACCATTCGGTATCCACATGGTCGATGAACAGACCCTCTTCCATGTCGCCGATCTCGTTCAGCGCCGTGGCCGAGAACAGCGTACCCGACGAGATCAGCATGTCTGCCCGGATCATTTGTCCACTGCGGTGGTCGCTGCAAAAACATTTCTCGAAACGCAATCGCCGGAATCGAACAAAAAACGACTGGTGCCCGGGTTGCTCGCCGAGGTATCTCGCGCCAACCGCAGCAATGCNCTGATCATCGCGCTGGAGTTCCTCCAGTTTCTGGGCCAGCACGCTGACCATGTNCGTACNGGGCAGAGTATCCTGATCCAGTATCAGAACGGCCCGGGCNCCGTTCTGCAACCCGCGGCGGATGCCGACATTGTGCGCATGCCCGACACCTGCATTGTCCCCCAGCGCGATGCACTCGGCACCGTCGAACTCGTTCACCAGCCCGGCGACCTGCTTGACATTCGAGGAACCGTCATCGACCACAATCAGCCAGGCGACCTGGCAGGCGGTACGACTGATCTGATCGCGCAGAACCGACAGATCCGGGTTGAAAGTCGCAACAACCGCGGCGATCGGGGTCGAGATTTCAGGGTGATTCAACGGGAGCTCAAGTCCTCTCAGCGCAACCTTGGCGCGTGAATTTGTTGCCGGACAGCGTATTCTCTACCCTGACAGACCTGTCGNTCGGCCGCAGTGGCGGTAGCGGACGCGTTACATTACGCTGATACATGTATTCTGCCTCTTTTTGGGGGCGCTAAAAACCAACCCGCATCAAATTGCCCATGTCTGATCCGAATAACAGCGTGTTACAGGACGAGTGCTTCTACGACGACCTGCAACAGACCCTGGAAACCGCCTGGATGCTGCTTTCCCAGGCCGCAACTGACAGGCATTCGCCGATGCATACCCCGGTCCTGGCCAGTATTAGCACTGACGGCAAGGCCTCAGCGCGAACTGCAGTGCTGCGTCACGTGGATCGACAAAACCACCAGCTGCGCATCCACACCGACATGCGATCTCCAAAAGTCGCCCAACTGTTGGACCGATCACAGTGCCAGGTCATCGCCTATCACCCCAGCCACAAAGTCCAGTTGCGCATGGAGGCGAATGCCAGAATCCACAACGCCGACCCGACTGCCCGCAGTATCTGGAACGACACGCCCCTGTCGAGCCGGCGCTGCTACCTGGCCGAACACCCACCGGGTACCCCCAGCCCGGTCCCCACCTCCGGCCTGCCGGAAGCCGTTGCAGGCCGTGTGCCCGATGCATCAGAGTCCGAACCAGGGTTTAGCAAATTCGCCGTTTTGTTGATAACAATAGATACCCTGGAGTGGCTTTATCTTGCCGCGCGAGGACACCGACGCGCACGCTTCAGCTGGACTGCCGACAACGACCTGAAAAGCGAATGGTTGACACCGTAGACCGGGGCAAGATTCAATATCCNTTGGCGAACGAAACATCGATGCTCCGCGGCGATCGTTTCAGTNCAGCCAGGTCCGATCTTTCCGCTTCGGCAACTCGTTGACAACCCCGTGGTGACCAGCCCTGCGGGGCGTTCGGGAAAACCTCGAGACCCGGTAGTGCGGCCGGACCGGCCGTATCCCTCATGACTTGTGTCATTCGTGATGCTGGCANCAGATCATCAAGTGTGTCGCTATCTTAACCTGTACCCGGCCATCAGTTCGATTTCAGACGGGCGATCTCAGCTTTCAGGGCACGGTCTGGCAACGCTGCACAGCAGCAACCGAATGCCAGGCGCAAATCCTGCAGCACGTCGCGCCGGCCGGTCAGTCCTAGAATCCGGGCACACTCGGCCCACGGGCGTTTCTGCAGCACTTTGACGATCAAAGCGATCCGGCCACTGTCATCCAGCGAAGGCATTGATTCCACCGAGAGGCTGTACCAGGCAACGGCCATCAGCTCAGCGACACTGTCCTCGTAACCCCGACGGCCGAAGGCAAATCCCGCCGCTGTGCACCACGTACCGGTATCCGGCAGCGCTGCCTGCGGCCCATCTTGAAGCAGCGACAGAACCAGTCGTGGGTCGACGGTCCGCAACGGATCGGCCAGTTGCTGAGGCAAGCGGCGGTTGAAAAGTTCAGCGCAGCGACCCGCCAGGTCTCGGCCGGTTTCGGACAACGGCTTCAGCATCATCAGTGACCTGGCCCCGCTCGCAGCACCCCGGGTGATCCCGAGGCGGACCGGGTTGAAGCCGATTTTGCGCCAGAACGCCACCAGTTCAGGATCGGCGCCGTAACTCACCCCCAGACAGTCCACGCCGGCATCGCCGGCGCTGCGGGTCACATCCCCGATCAACTGCCTGGCCAGCCCGCACCTTCTGGCATCTTCCCGGACGGCGATCCGGACCACACGCCGGTAGCGAAGCCGCGGAGCATCGGCGATTCCGAGGTGTGCACCCAGTGACTCCGGGACCAGGTGCCCCCGGGGTCGGCGACGCCCATCGACGATATCCCGAGCCGCATCACTGTCAAAGCCCCCTTCGTCGGCCATCAGCGCTGCGGCCACAACCCGGCCCTGGCAGCGGCTGACATGTACCGACACGCCGGGCGCGTCGAGCAGATAACGCAGGTCACTGGGCCGGGTTCGGTAATGAGACGCCACCAGGAGCCCGAACACCTGCTCGAGAAGCTCCGGGTCTTCGCNGAACAGGTCGCGGTCGAGTTGCTCAAGGACACAGTGCGCTGGCGTCACGGCATGGTCAGACAGCGGATCGTTCGCATCGGCATCCAGTAGCAACGCCCGGAAGACGAACCGTTCGACGGGATCGTTCTCGGCCCAGCGCACCGGCGTCGTCAGCACCACCCGGCGAAGGCCACGGCTGTGATCGCCGAGNTGCCGGCTGAGCCGCAGTTCAAAACCNCGCCCAGTGCCCTCGTAGCCATGCACCGTCGTCGCCANNGCCAGCCGGCTGCAATGCTGGATGATCAATGCCAGTCCCGGCAGCGGGATTCCCGCCGCTTCGTCCACCATCACCATGTCTGCACGGTCCACCTGATCTGAAATGCGGTCAGGCGCCAGGTACTCTATGCGGGCCTCACCCAGTTGAATTCGGGCAGCTGATCTTCGTGCACCGGGCAGCAGTTGGGCCGCATGGTCGAGCAGCGTTGAGACGCTGTCGCGGCGCGGCCCGGTTACGATGATCCGCTGTCGTCCCTGCTGTAACAAGCGGGCTGCTGCGATACCCAGAGCTGCCGATTTGCCGCGTCCCCGGTCGGAAATCAGTACCGCTGGTTTGCGCCGTTTGCCGTCGCTCGCCCTGATCACGGCGGCAACCGCCTGAGCCTGGTCACGCGTCAGGCAGTCGGGATCCTGGTCTGCCCCGGTGCTCGAAAACGGCACCGCGGTCACAGAAGGTATGCTTCCCTCAACGCCACCGCCTTGTGCCATTATGAGCACCGCGGTCGCCTCGAGCAGCCGCCGCTGCAGGTAGCAGAACCAACGCCCGGAGACTGCCGCAGGAGCATGCCCCCAGGCCGCGATACGGGCCCGCTCGGGATCGGCGTAGGTCGGCCAGTCCGGCACGGGCGGCATCAACAGGCACAGCAGCCCACCGCCCCGCACGGTGCCGCTAACAGCGCCAAGNGCGTCGACATTGAACCCGGACCAGCCATCGAAGATCACCGTGTCGAACCCCTGGCCCAGCACCCGGTCGGCGTGCGATGCGGACAGCGTTTTCACACCTGGGGTGATGTGCCTGCCGATCCACAAGACACCGCCAGCGGGATACGCACCGGCTATGCCGCGGGCCGCATCGACACACCAGGCTTGTTCTCCACACAGGACCAGCGCCGAGCGATGGTTGTTGGCCCGCGCAACCCGTTGCAGGTCAGCGATCAGATCGGATAAGGACGGCTCTGGCGTAGTTGGAGGCATGGCCTGGTGGAACCCGGCTCGGGCGAGGGTTGCGTCTGCTCCAGTTCACCACACCTGCCCTGTGACTGTCACTCCACAGGNGGGCGGGTCCAGAACGACGGGATGCAGCTTAAGGGTCAGGCAGACTTGAATCCCAGGGCCCGCCAGCGGTCGGCCAGCTTCATCAGCCGGTAGACTGACTCCGCAGCCAGCGGCCCGAACAGACCACCGTTCCAACAGAACCCGAACGGTGCAAGCCGCTTCCAGCGATCGGATTCTCCGCTGATGCCCTCGGCCACCAGTCGCGCCGCCACCGGCGCCGTGTTCAGGCCGTGGCCACCAAAACTGGTGCAGGCCCAAAGATCATCGGCCAGTGGCCCCACCTGGGGCATCATGTGGCGGGCGTAGCCCATCAGCCCCGACCAGGCAATCTCCACCGCAACGCTACCGTCTCTGCCGGCCAGAGCCGGAAAGAATCCGGCGATGTCGCGACCCATTCTGGTCGCGATCCGCTCCGGAGCGTGCCGACCGAAGGCCGTGATGTCGCCACCCCACAGCAGCCGGTCACCNGCCACGATGCGGTAATAGTTTCCCGCTCTCCGGTCGTCGGATACCGCATCGGTTGTCCGGATCACCTGGCCCAGTGCCGCCAATGGCGGTGTCACAACGATGTAGGTGGTGATCGGCAGGAACATCCTTCGCAGTCTGCCGACTTCGCGCCCACCGTAACCGCCGCAACACAGTACCAGTCGTCGTGCCTGGATCGAACCCTGCGGGGTCCGGACCTGCCANCCAGCGGGCATCCGGCTGAAACCCAGCGCGGGCGTCGCCTCGAACAACTCCGTACTCGAAGGGTCCAGTGACGACATCAACGCCCGACACAACTGCAATGGGTCGCAGTGAAAAGCCCCAGGATCACGAAGCCCCTGGTGATAGCGCCGGCTGTCAAGACGGCTGCGCACCGACTCGGTGTCCAGGTATTCGATGTCGTATCCATAACGGTGTGCCAGGTGGTCACGGCTGCGCTGCAGCGCGTCAGCCGCATCGAAAGTCGACACCTGGAGCTTGCCCCAGGTCAACTCGGCGTCGACCGCCTGCAGCGTGTCGCGGACCATCGAAAATCCTTCCCGCGAGAGCTCGAACAGTTCGCGCGCCGACGCGACACCCAGTTTCTTCTCGATCGCCGCGTGAGTTGCTGCCCAGCCCGGGCTACAGAACCCACCGTTGCGCCCTGAAGCACCGGCACCGATCTGGCGGGCCTCGATCAGGATCGACGAAATGCTGCGCTGCGCCAGCGACTGGGCGAGGAACAGCCCGGCAAGACCACCTCCCACGATACAAACATCGGTTGCCTTGTGACCCTGCAATACCGAGTGCAACTGCGCCTCCGGCGCATTGCGGGCATACCAGGTGCGCTCAGCACCAAGCCCGGGGTGAGGTGGGAGAGACATCTGCTGCGCCGGGTCCGGTGGTTCGGCTTCAGCGACGGCGGGTTGTCTGATGCCACCCGCCCCGACTCCGGGCGGACTGCAACAGCGGCACATCGCGCCGTTTGAACAAAGGCACCAGGACGAGACCGGNCACAAATCCTCCGATGTGGGCGAACCAGGCCACACCAGGGCCACTGCCGGCTGCCAGCGAGCTGAAGATCTGCATTGCGAACCAGATGACCAGTACGATCCCGGCGCTCAGGCGCATCGTGTGCAGGAAGAATCCGAGCGGCACGACCACCAGCACCCGGGCTCGGGGATAAAGCAGCAGATAGGCCCCGAGAACACCGGAGATCGCACCGCTGGCGCCGATCATCGGCACGCTCGAGTGGGTGTCGGGCAGTGCCTGTGCCAGTACCGCCGCGATGCCGCAGAGCAGGTAGAACACCAGGAAACGACCCCGACCCATGGCATCTTCGATATTGTTGCCGAAGATCCAAAGATAGAGCATGTTGCCGGCAAGATGCATGAAGCCGCCGTGCAGGAACATCGAAGTAACCGGTGTCAGAACCGGTGCCACCCACTCCAGTTCCGNGGGCAGCCTGGCATGGTCGAAGATGATCGCCGGTATCACCCCCAGGGCGTACACAGCCTGTGCCTGGACAGGCCCCAGTGACCACTGCCACAGGTAGACCGCAATGCAGATCACGATCAGAGTTACCGTCAGAACCGGTGCGGTCTGGGTCGGATTGTCGTCGTGCAGTGGAATCAAACGCGTCTGTACCAGAGGTGGNTGAAGGCCCTATTCTAAAGTGGCCCGGGGAATACCCAACACCCTGAAGCACCTGCTGCAGTAATGGAAGCGGACCGAACCCACTCGGCAGATTGGCGTATCAGTCAACCGGCACTGGCAGCGAGAGACGATGATGCAGGCCTGACGCCCGGCGCGCACGCTGACTGACGGCAGCAGCCAGGATCTCTCGGCTGCCCCAGATGGCAACACTGCTGACCGCCCGGCTGAGCGCCGTGTACAGCAACTCGCGCGACAGCACGGGCGAGCGCCGGTCGGGCAGCACCAGGATCGCCCGATCAAATTCCGAACCCTGGGATTTGTGCACGGTCATCGCAAAAACCGTTTCGTGCGGTGGCAGACGCCCTGGCCAGATCGCGCGAAATCGCCCATTAGGCAATGGGAAGTACACCGCAACCTGTCCTGGCCGGTCCGGGTCATCAAGCGCGACACCCACATCACCGTTGAAAAGCCCCAGGGCATAATCGTTGGCCATAATCATGACCGGCCTGCCCGGATACCAGATGGTTCCCGGTTGGATCAGTCCGGCATCGACAAGCTGCAACTCGACCAGCCGGTTGACACCGCTGACACCGGCCCANCCGGCGCGATGGGCGCAGACAATTCGTAGATTGTTGAACGTGTCTAGAATCTCCCCGGCTGGTGCGCCGTCAGCNGCCAGACGCAGGTTCTGGCTGTAGTGCGATAAAGCATGCACCTTGAGGAGCTGGGAGAGTTCGCCCACTGTGGTGCAATTCTGAAGGGTCGTGTCGACCGAGCCCGGTTCTTCCAGGCACTCCAGCACCTTACCCATGTCACCGGCTTTCACGGCCTCACTGAGTCGCCCGATGCCGCTGTCGCTGGCATAACGCCAGCTTTGTTCCAACACCGCCACCGACCCGGAAAGCGGCACAGTTCGTTTGACTGCGGGCGGATCGGCCCCGGTCAGCCGGTGGATCCTGGCGGCCAGATCGGCCGGCAGTCCTTCGCTGCCGGCGCAGATGTCGTCCAGCACCGAACCGGCCTCCACCGAAGCAAGCTGGTCCCTGTCGCCGAGCAGAATCAGCCGCGTGTGGGCGGGAATGGCGTCGACCAGCTTCACCATCAGGCCGAGATCGATCATCGATGCCTCGTCGACCACCAGTACCTTGCAGGTCAGCGGGTTGTTGGCGTGGCGGCGTGGCGTACCGCCGGTCGCCCGGATGCCGAGCAGGCGGTGCANGGTCGTGGTCTCGGTGGGAAATCTCACTCCTTCGAGCCCGGGCAGGTCTGCCGCATCAGCGAGGACTTCGCGCAGGCGGGCCGCCGCCTTGCCAGTCGGCGCCGCNAGTGCGATCTCCTCCGCCTCGATACCGACCAGTTTCTGCAGCAGGGCGAGAACCCGCACGACAGTGGTTGTCTTGCCGGTGCCGGGCCCGCCCGTGATTACGGTAAACGGACGGAGTATGGCAAGGGCAGCTGCNACCCGTTGCCACATCGCTTCCGGCTGCACAGGAAAAAACATATCCACAGCCCGCGCCACGACGGTATCGTCCACTTCGAAGTCAGCCAGCGCCGCACGGGCCAGCAGGTCCCCGGCCAGCCGCTTTTCCCATTCCCAGTAGCGGTACAGATAGAGCCGCCCGTCAGGTTCGAGAATCAGCGGGCAGGACTCACCTGGCTGCCCGACTGATTCCGAGTGCTCGAGTGCCTTGCGCCATTCGGCCAGTGCCGGTGCCACGATCTCGTCTTCGGCTGTGTCCGACAGCAACCGCCGGCCGGCTTCGTCGGCGAGACGCAGGCAGACGTCACCGGCGACCGTGCGCTCGCTGACCAGCGCTCCTGCTAGCAACACCGAAGGCCCGGCGCTCGGGTCCAGCCGGTCCAGCAACTCGGCAAAATGCCAGGCAATGTCACTGAGTTCCCCACGCCGGCAGGCCGAGCGAAGCTGCTTGAGTACCGCGCTCATTCAGCGCCGCGCAACTGGTTGTCCAGTGCTTCGACCAGGGCCCTTTTAGGCCGATCGAAAAACACGCCGCAGCGGTGACCCAGAGCCGGGTCCATACCGCGCAGAAAGAGATAATAGGCACCTCCGAAATGCCGCTCGTAATCGTAATCGGGCAGCCGCGTCCGAAGGTATCGGTGCACAGCTACGGTGTAGATCAGATATTGCAGAGGGTACTGTTCGCGCNCCATGACTTCGTTCAGCTGTGCCAGTCGATAACCATCGGGCGTCGCACCCAGAAAGTTCGACTTGTAGTCTGCCAGGTAGTACCTGCCAGCAGCCTCAAAAACCAGATCGATGAAACCGTGCATGAACCCGGCACTGGCCTGGAATCGCAGGCGTTGCAGACTGTCGGCGATCATCTTACTGTCGCCGAATCCATGGCGGGCGATCAGATCACTCAGGCCGCGNCCATGGAAGCCGGCCATCGGNTAATAGAACGACATTTCATCGACCCGNTGCTCGCGGTTGACTGCAGCCAAGCGTAACTCCTCCCGCGGATCCAGCGCCGTGTTCAGGACCCGCTCGACCATTTCGGCAATAGTGGTGATCCAGTTGCTGCCGAACCCGTGGGCCTTCAACACCCGTTCGATCACCGCCTCGCGAATCCGGTTGTCGGGATCGCTGAAGTCCAGTTCCTCGAAGACCTGATGAAGACAGGTGCCAGCCCGGGCACCACGCGGAAAAGCGAAGATGCCCTCGCCTTCACCGGCCTGGGCCTCGGTGACCAGCCGGCTGTCATGATCAGGTAACTCGCTGTCGTGCCCGGTNGCAAGGGCGCTGAAGCTGGCCAGCCGCCAGGACTGCTGCGGCGCTCGGTTCAGCTCACGGGCGGCCAGGGGGGTCTTGAATATCGTGGCCGATGGTGNTGCCGGGGCCTGGTCCGCGGGGATCTGAGTCAATTCAATGTTGCCCTTGGAACGTCTGGCCAGGCGTTCTAGGTCGTGCCCGATGTCAGCATCNCTCAGCGACCTGAAATGCGTTGCNAGCNCCGCCAGAGGNTCCCCGCCCGGTGAGATTATGGGCCTGTGCAGCAGCCAGGCCAGCGGCGAGGTGGCGGCCTCGTTGACCGCGCCCCAAGCCAGATAACAGCGGCTGCGAGCGCGGGTCAGCGCCACATACAGAAGACGCAGACTCTCGGCCAGTTCTTCCCGGCAGGCGCTGGCCAAGTTCTGTTCAAAGTCCTTGGAACCAAAATCCACGGTGGCCTGGTTGCCAGAGCGGCTGTCATGGTAGACAAACTGCTGGCGGTGAGTCACGCGCAGGCCGCCACTCCAGGCAAACGGCAGAAAAACCACCGGGTACTCCAGGCCCTTGCTGCTGTGCACCGTAACGATCCGAACTCGATCCTCGTCACTTTCAAGGCGCATCAATGACGGTTCATCTCCGACCGGTGGATCGTGGCAGACAGCCGAGAACCATTTCAGCAGACCGCTCATGCCGCCGCGCCGCTGACCCTGGGCATGAATCAGTTCGGCCAACTGAAGCAGATTGGTCAAGCGCCTCTCACCATCGTCGAAGCTGAGCAGCCGCTGATACAGGGCTTCGCAGGAGGCCAGTTCGCGGAACATGCGCATGAACCCGTGATCCCGCCACAGATCCTGGTAACGGTGAAAGCGCACCACATACGTCTCCCAGTCACGCTCGGTCGCGGCCAGCGAATGCAGCAAGGTACCGTCACCGCCCATCAGGTCAGTCAGCAGGGCAGCCCGCACCAGTGACTCCCGGCCGGGCTGAATGATTGCAATCAGTAACCGTCCGAGCTGCTGGGCCTCGCCTGTCCGGTAGACGCTGTTCTGGGACTGCCGAACGCTTGGTATGCCAGCGCTGTACAGCGCATCCTCCACCGTTGTGGCTTCGGCGTGAGTGCGCACCAGAACAGCAATATCGCCGGGCTTGAGCGGTGCATCTTCAATCCGGGCAGGCAAGGCGAGAAGCCGTCCGATCTCACTGGCGGTTGCAGCTGCACAGCGACCGCCCGCCTGATACTTGGGGATCGGTTTCCCGGTATCGTCTCTGTCCAGTTTCCAGATGACCACCGCCGGCCCTTCCAGGGCGTGCTCAGTCAGATGGGGACTGTCCACCAGGGCCGGTTGAGCGTCATGAAAATCAATCTCGCCCAGCAGAAAAGCACCCGTTTCAGCGCGGCGCTCAAAGAGCAGGTTCACCGCGTTGATCAGGGCCGGGGTTGAGCGCCAGTTNTGGCCCAGGGTGTAGCCGCGGTCGGCATCCTGTCGCGCCCCAAGGTAAGTGAAGACATCAGCGCCACGGAAGCTGTAGACCGCCTGCTTCGGATCACCGACCATGAACATCGGTTGACCGGTGCCGTGGTAGATCTTCCTGAAGATTCGGTACTGGACCGGATCGGTGTCCTGAAACTCGTCAATCAGGGCCGCCGGGTAATCGGTCCGGATNTTCTCGGCCAGNACCGTACCGGATGNCCCATCCAGGGCTGTCGCCAGGTTGGTCAGCAGATCATCAAAGGCCTGCAGGTGACGCTCGGCTTTTCGTTTGGGCAACTCGGTCGTCACGACGTCCAGCAGCCGGTGTCTGAATACAGCGTAGCGNTGCTCATACAGTGACTCCAGTTCTTCCAGACTCGTCACGAAGGCATCGCAGGCATCAAAAAACGGGTTAGACAACGCGNTACTGCCCTTTTTGAGCGAGCCGGGCTGCGCCAGCACTGTGGCCTGGAAACGGTCGAGGTGTTTGAACTTTCGCAGCAGGCCAAAATCGGGCCGCAGACCGGCCAGCAGCTGGTCCATCTGTCTGAGCCAGCCCGGCACACTGGTCAGGCGGTAACGCGTGCGGTTGAGGCGCTTGTCTTCGAGAAGTGATTTCTCCACCGCCTGGCGATGGGTCCGCCACAGGCTACCGAGCGTATCAAAACGTTTCATCAGCGTCTTTTCAGCCGGACCGGCCGCAGCGGGTTCCGCCAGAGGGGCGACCCGCAGGTACGGCTTGCCGCTGAGGTTGTCCAGCACCTCGAGCAGTGCCTCCGGTTCGCTGACACCGCCGGCGTGTAACCAGTCGACCCAGAGAATACCGGCCGGATACAGCTCTCGGCGCCAGAAATCATCGACCACTTCGACCAGGATTTCGCGCTCATCGGTCAGCAACTCCGATTCGAAAGGTAAGGCGCTCTCGAATGCGCTCTCAGCAAGCACCCGCCTGCAGAAACCGTGAATCGTGAAGATCGCCGCCTCGTCGAAATCGACCACAGCACGCTGCAGACGCCGCAGGACAAGGTCCATATCCGAGTGTGCTGCGAACAGCGGGTCCACACCGGCATTTCNCTGACGGCAGGCTTCCAGCGCCTCGACCAGACGTGAGCGGATACGCTGGCGCAGCTCCCGGGTTGCGGCATGGGTATAAGTCACCACCAGGATATTTCCGACGGCAATGTCTTTTTCCAGCACCAGACGCAGGTACAACGCGGCGATCGTCCAGGTCTTACCGGTACCGGCCGCNGCCTCGACCAGATTTGAGCCTGTCAGCGGTACCGTGTAGCTGTCCATTGGAACAAGCGCCTTCACAGAACCTCCTGGGTGTGTTCGATGAGTGGCGCGAANACTTCATGCGCCAATTGTTCAAACTCACCATCGAGCAGGTCAGAGTCAGCATCACGGAACGCCAGTTGAAAGTAGGCATCCTCGCTCTCACCCCGCGTGAACGNGCTNCCCTGCCAGNNCCTCNGGGCNGCTTTCATCGGGTCACCCCCGGCGCTGGCATANTCCCAGGCACTGCGCGGGAAGAACGGTAACGGTCGGGTCAGGCCCTCTCGGTACAGCGCCAGCAACCCGGCCAGAAGGTCGGCCGGACGGCCGACAGCAGTAAATTCCAGCACCCGGTCAGGCCCTATCAGGGTGCTCCGGGCCGCAGGTACCTCGTCACAGGCGTTCAGGCAAAGGTGTGAAAGCCAGAATCGGAGTCGATCGCGGGCGGCAAGGTTCATCACGCTGTAATCGACCATTCCCCCGTCACTCAGTGGTTGGAGGCGTGCCAGCAGCCGGGTACCGGCGATGTCCAAACTCAGCTCCAGNGGCTGTTGCGGTTNTTNGGATGGCACCGCCAGAAGNCGTTCGGTCAATGGGCCCAGACGCTGCCACTCGACCTCGGCCACCCNGTCGCCGGGCGTACCACCGGGCAGGTGACCTGCTGCTCGCAGCCGGGTTTTCACGGTATCAAGGCTGTCTCCACGCTGCTGAGCAGCCAGAATCATTTTGCGCANTGCCAGAACATCGTAAAAACCAAGAACAGTCGGTTCGCGGGTCTGAAGCCGGCCCGCGACTGTCTCCAGGCGCACGTCGAGGCGCTCACGCAGCAGGGCCCGGGCCGGGTTGGAGAAGAACAGCACCAGGTTTTCCAGCGTGACCGCTTCAGCCGGCTCAGCAACCGGCAGGGCACTTGCCAGCAACGCCCGGGGCCTGTCNATGGACGTCGTGTCCGGCCGAATGAGCTCGCGTGCATAACTGAACAGCCCGACACTGCTGCCGTCGAAATAGCGGGGGCTGAAAGCCTGCATTGGGTGCTCAACGGTCATGCCATCGCTCGGCCGGTCGCCGGCAGGCCAGGTACAATTGCGGTCGATGTAGTCCCGCAGTTCACTGACCAGCACTGAAGGCGGCTTCACGCTGTCGTCGCGAACATCACGTCCGGTACAGCTGATGTAGAGACACTCGCGTGCCGACATCAGTGCCTCCAGAAACACCTGGCGGTCCTCGTCGCGCTGCCGTCGGTCACCCGCCCGGGGCTGNAGCCGGATAAGGTCGAAACCACAGCGGATATCGCGGCGCGGGAAGGCCTCGTCGTTCATCCCCAGCAGGCAGACAAACCGCGCGGGNAGGCAGCGACCCGGGGCCAGTGCGGCAAAGGTCACGGCGCCGCTTAAGAAATGGCCCCTGCCTGGCACGGCCAGCCGTTGAATCAGGCCCTGTCGAAACACCGCCAGGTCCACAACACCACTATAGCCGCCATGACTGGCGATCCTAGCGCTGGCCGCCAGCGCATCACGCACGACCCTCAGTCCGGGCTCGCTGTCGGCACTCGTCACAAAAAACCGGTCGAGCAGGCCGTTCAGCCGTTCTGTCCAGTCGGCNACGGTATGTACTCCGCTGAGTTGGCGGCGCAGGGCGAAGACCCGTTCCAGATAGCTGCAAAGCCGACCCACGGTCTGTGCTTCCGCTGTGTCAGACAGCGCCCAGGGAGAGATCCCGCCGAACAGCACATCGCTGTCCGGCAGTGCCTGGCCCAGTACCAGCCGGTCTCTGCCGTTGCGCCAGGTGTGGTCTGCACCAAGCGGTAGATCCAGGGCCGTCACATCGTCAGCGTCGACGCCCCAGCGGATTCCGGTGTCACGTATCCACTGGTGAATCCGGTCGACGTCACTTTCGGACAGGTCGAAGCGCCGGCGTAGAGCCGGTTCATCCAACGGCGCACTGACAGCGTCAGCGTCGAAACGACCCGTGGGCAGATCCAGTAANGCGAGAAAAGTTTCCACCAGCGGCCACTGCCCCAGTGCTCCGCGGTCTGCCACCCGGAATGGGATNCTTCGTCCTTCGTCCGCGGCGCCGAAGACCGCATCGATATAGGGTGCGTAGTTCTCGATCTCCGGTACCAGCACCAATATGTCGGCCGGCGTCAGTGATGCATCCTGTTGAAAGTGCTCGAGTAGCTGGTCGTGNAGAACCTCGACTTCGCGCATCGGCCCGTGACAGACGTGCAGNTGTACGGAGCCGTCACCGGGCTGAGCCTTGCTGGTCGGCTGCCCGGCGCCCCCTTCGCGCAGGTAAAAGATGTCAGACTGCAGTTGCCCCAGCAGGCTCTGTGCCGAAGGCGCACTGAATACATCCTCCTCGAGCGCATCCAGCTCCACCAGCTGGGCGAAGTGTTCGCGGCCCTGCCGCCCCATGGAGGCGAGNAGGCTGTTACCGGTGTCCAGGTAACCCCCGAGCGCCTGGTCACTGCCCAGTTCCAGCCGTGCCCTCTCCTTGTCACTGACGATGTCAGCCCAGAACGCCTGGGAAAAATTGAGGGTATACAAGTGAATGTCGCAGTAGGCAGCGACAGATACCAGCAGTTCCAGATACACACGGGAGAGTCGCGGCAGGGCGAACAAGCTGATGCGCTGCGGCAGCCGGGCGCGACACGCCGGATTGCCGCGCAGAACGGCCAGCAACTCTTCGCCCAGCTTCAGCCAGTGTCGATCGTCGCCACAGGCGACCATCTGCTGCCAGAGCATCCCCTGCCAGTGATCGGCGTCGCCGCCTTCGAAACGACGGATCCAGTCGGGCCGGAAGATAAGGTACTGCTCGAACAGCCGGCCCAGGCGTTCGGCCAGTTGCCAGTACTGTAGCGGCGAAGCGTTCTGCAGGTAGTCCGCCAAAGCGCCGTGCTGGCTGACTAAAGAGTCTTTTTCCAGCAGCGCCAGTACCCGCCAGGTCAGCGCCTCGGCACTGAAGCTGTTGACCTGCGGTACGTTCGGCAACACCTGGCGAAACAACCGCCACAGCAACTCCGCCGGAAACAGCATCTCGGTATTAGCAACGATACCCTGCGCCGTAGCAAGACGCAGGGACAGCCAGCGCGCCACGGCATGCCCCTGGACCGCGATCAGTTCCGGCTCAAGCGCTGAACCGAAGGGGCTTTCCCGATCCTGGACCAGGCGCTCGGCGAGCGCCTCCAGCCGGTTACCGTAACAAACGTGGAGCAAACTCGTGCCTGTCAGCGAAGTGCGACATGGACATCATCTTACCGCGCATTGTCCACACCGAGTGGCTCTCCAGGTGAGCCCGTGGTGTCAACGGTTACGTTGGGCGCGGCTTTCGCTGACTTCGCGGCGAGCGATCCAGGTAGCAGAAATCACGATCAGCCCGGCCCCGGCCCAGATCCAGAAATCGGGCCGTTCACCGAACATCAACAGCCCAAGCAATGTGGCCCAGACCAGCTGCAGGAACGAAAACGGCTGCAGAGCGGTCAACTCGGCANCCTGAAATGCCCGGTTCAGGGTGTAGTGCCCCGAGGTAGCCAGCACAGCCGTGACAAACAGCAGGGCCAGTTCCTCCAGCGTCGGTGTCCTCCAGACGACCAGCGCCAGCGGCAACAGCGTCACGGTACAGAACAGCGAAAGCAGGACCACGATCAGGGAACTGGGCTCGGTNCGGGTCGCGACCTTGGCCAGCAGCAGCGAGCAGGCGAACAGCGGTGCCGCCGTCAACATGGCCAGTGCCCCGACATCGATGATCCTAAGACCCGGGCGCAGCACGATCAGGGCCCCGGCAAAACCGAGCACGATACCCGCCACGCGGTGAGCCCGCAGGCGTTCGCCCAGCAGCAGCATGGCGCCGGCAGCGGTGAAGATCGGGGCGGTGAANCCGAGTGCNGTAACCTCGGCAATCGGCAGNCGGCTCATGGCGTAAAACCACAGCATCACCCCGATCCCGTGCACCAGACCTCGAGCAGCGTGCATACGGATGCGGGCAGCAAACAAAACGGGCAGGCCGAGTCGCAGAATCACCGGTATCACCAGCACAATACCGAACGCATAGCGGATGAAAGCCGCCTGTATGGGGTTCATTTCGCTGCCGAGGTAGCGGACGATCCCGGTGACCCCGACGAACAGGACACCGCTGACCAGCATCCATCCGACCCCCCTGACGTTACTCTGAAACAGTCGACTTTCCTGTGACGAAACCGGGGNGAGCCTGCGTGAGCGGCGCTTCAGTACTGTGCAAGGGTAGCAGCGAGCTGTTCCTGCACGCGATTTTTTAGACTTACCGGCGCGAGCACTTCGACATCGGGACCGTGGCGCAGAATATCCATGACCAGTTCCGTCTCTTTGGAATACGGCACGGTCAGGCGGTAACTGCCGTCGCTCTCAAGATATCCGGCCTGACGCGAATGCCACTTTTCAGAAGCCACCCAGCGGGCCGCGGCGGGGCTGAACCGCAGGATCGCCTGGTGGGTCTGTTCGCCTGCGAATATACCGTAGCCTGTACCGAGGGCCTTCTCCAACGCACTTTCGCTGACCTCCTTTGCCGACTGCGTCTCGCACAGTTCAGCCCGCTCGATCGCGTCAACGGCAAAGCTGCGCAATCCCTTGCGCAGGTGGCACCAGCCGTCGAGATACCAGTTGTCCCGNTAGTGGGCCANCCGCTGTGGCGACACCAGCCGTTCGCTGTNTTCACCGGTTTGCCGGTTCAGATGCCGGATCATCAGCCGCCGCCGGCCCAGCAGGGCATGGGCAATGGAGCCGAACACGCGGCTGTCGGTCTGCCGGGACGCCATGTGCAGNACCCGGATCCTTTTTTCGACCTCCCGTGCCGAATGGTCACCGCTGTCGAGCAGTCGGCGTACCCGTGCCCGCAACGGTTCGATGTGCGGTTCCAGCAGTCCAGGCTGCAGACTGGTCAGCAGGTGATCCATGGTCAACAGTGCGTAGACCTCTGAGGCGTTGAACCAGAGCCCCGGCAAAGCATAGCGACTGTCTTCGTTGTCTTCATCCGGCCGGTAGCAATAACCCCGAAGGCCCGGGTCCCACAGAATCGGTGCGGCCATCCGGTCGCGCATGTACTCCAGGTCACGCCGCACCGTGGCGCGGGAGACCTCAAGCTCCGCCATTAACTGGCGCAGCGAGACCGCCCGGCGGCTACGCAGCAGACGATCGATGGTGTAGAAGCGTTCGGTTCTGTCCACAGCGTCGCGGCACGAACCTCAAGCAGCCAGCCGGTCGGTCTTGCCTGCCATGATCAGATCGTTGACGTGCAGGTCACGAATCTTGTGGGTCCACCAGCTCACCGTCACCCTGCCCCACTCGGTCAGCAGTGCCGGGTGGTGACCTTGCTCTTCGGCCAGCGCAGCCACGCGGTTGGTGAATGACAGGGCCTGTTCAAAGTCCCCGAACTGGAAGACCCGTTGAATCCTGGGTTCGCCGGCGACCACCAGTCGCACCCAGTCGGGATTGTCATCGAGGAACACCTTGATTTGTTCTTCGCTCGCCGGTGGGGCGCCCACCCGGCAGGCCTCACATGTCATGTCGCTGTAGCGGTTCATGGTTTGTCTCCCGGCTGTTATAACGGTTTCCGGGGTGGGTACTGTATCGCAACATCCAGCCGGCTAGAATAGCCTTCCATTTCAGCACCCAGACCAGCGGGCCGCCACCGTGAAAGACCAGCACAGCGAATCCAGTTCCAGCGACGCCGCCAGCGCGACTTTGACTGCACTGGCCGACTTCGGAATCGAACACGAAGTGCTCGACTGCGATCCGGAACTTGCCGACACGGCCGTTTTCTGCGAGCACTACGGTATCCCGTTGTCGATCTCGGCCAACGTCATCGTTGCCGCTGGCAAGTCGAACCCCAGGCAGTATGCAGCCTGCGTGCTGCTCGCCTCCACGCGTCTGGATGTCAACAAAAGCGTGCGCAAAAGGATGGGCGTGAAGAAGTGTTCGTTTGCCTCTGCCGAGGAGACCCGGGCGCTGACCGGCATGGAGATCGGCGGCGTTACTGCTCTGGGCCTGCCCGCGTCGCTGCCGTTGTGGGTGGACAGCCGGGTGATGCAGCCGGACTACGTGATCCTCGGCGGTGGCAGCCGCTCGATCAAGATCAAGGTCTCACCGGCAGTCTTTAACCTGACACCCAACACCACGATCATCGAAGGGCTCGCCGTCGAACCAGGCTGAGCGGGTCGCGGCCGGGGTCAACCCGTTAGCGGGTTCTGCCCCAGTACAACGGGTGGTACCGGACAGTCGAGAATGTCGGCAAAAGCGCGCAGCAGTTCCATTTCCTCCACCACCACCTGGTCATCGGCAACCACACAGGCAACACAGGCCTGAAGAAAGCCCTGTTTCGCCGTCGGCTTCAACCCGGCAAGTGCATCGAGGGCCTGGCCCAACTCGTCGAACGAGGCCAGCTTTGCCGTCAGTGCTTGTCGGTCGACCCCGCTCAGGCCCGCCGAGTCGAGGGCCTCTTTCAGGGCGCTGTTTGCCGCCTCTGGAGTGGCCGCACCACTGTGGGCCAGAAACGAGAGCACCGTCAGGCACGGGCCTGACAGTTGCTGTAATGACTTCATGGTCCGGGTCCTGGCGCTGGGTCGGACAAACGCCGAGTCGAGGTGATGGATGAGGATCCTGTGTAGCGCCCACTCGAAAACCTGGATGTCGCTGTCTATCGACACCAGCTTGACGAGGTTCTGACGGAAACGCGTGAACTGCGCCAGTGACATACTGCGCAAGGCCGGCAGGGCCAGGTCCACCAGCGGCAGGCGGTCGGTCTGTTTCAGGCCGGGTACCACGCGCAGAAAATCGAGGGTCAGGTCATGGATACCCTGGTCACCGTGTTCTTTGAGGTGGGCGAGTTGTGCTTCATGCCACTGCCGGTCCGACTGCGCGACGATCAGGGCATAGATGATGGCCCGCGCCGAATACGGGTCGCGTACCCCTTCGAGCAGGTGGTCGGGCAGTGTGTCGATCAGGCCTTTTGCGTAACCAAGCCGGGCCACATCCATCTGGCCGGCCTCGTTCAACAAAGCCAATGCTGCTGTCGCTGCGATACTGGCGGTGACGGGAGTGACGGGAGCGGCAGATTCGTCCGGGTCCCTATCGGCATCTGCTGTCGGTTTGCCTGGTGACGGGAACTGCCCGTCCCAGCCCGGGTCGATCCTCCTGATACGCTCTTTGAGCGGCGGATGGGTTGCGAACGAGAAGCGAGACCGGGCGAATACCTGGGCAAAGAAACTGTGGCTGATCTGCTCAGCAGCCGGCTCAGCCACAATCGACTGCTCCGGGTAACCGCCGATTCTTTTCAGCGCCCCGGCGATCCCCTGCGGGTCGCGGGTGAACTGCACGGCTGAGGCATCAGCCAGAAACTCGCGCTGCCGGCTGATACCGGCCTTGATCAGGCTGCCGAAGAAAAAGCCGGCCCAGCCGGCGATAAAGAGCCCCAACCCGGCAAACACGACGGCTCCGGCCTTGCGCCCGCGGGCCCGCATCAGCATCCGGCCGAAAAGACTGATCAGCAGGATTCCGTGTAACAGCCCGGTGACCCGCATATTGAGCCGCATGTCACCGTTGAGGATGTGGCTGAACTCATGCGCAGTCACACCCTGGAGTTCAGTCCGGCTGAGTGACTTCATCGCCCCGCGGGTAAGCCCGATGACCGCATCGGACGGGCTGTAACCCGCCGCAAAAGCGTTGATTCCGGACTCCGGCAGAACGTAGACCTGTGGCACAGGTGTACCTGAGGCAATCGCCATCTCTTCGACCACATTCAACGTCCTGCGCTGTAAGGGGTCCTTCGAATCCGGTGACAGTGCCTCACCGCCCAGGGCCTCGGCAACCACCCGGCCACCGCCCGACAGCACCAGCAGCTTGTAGAGGCTGCCGGCGATGATCAGCGCCAGAATCACCCCGCTAGTCGTGATGAAAAGCTCCCAGCTCTGCGCCCAGGGAACAGTCGTGCGGTACACCGAGAACACCTCGTGGCGGTACATCCACAACACCCAGAACACCAGCAAGTTAGAGACGACGGGGACCACGTACCCCCCACCGGCCAGTACCAGGATCTGGTAAAGGCTGCCCGTAATGAGCAGCGTCAGGACCACTGCGATCGCGATGCTGAAAAACTCCCAGTTCTGCGTTGAGGAAACAGTCGCGTGGTACAGGGAGGGCACCTCATGGCGGTACATCCACAACACCGCACTCACCAGCAGGTAGGAGACGACCACCAGCACAACGATGGCCAAGCCGAACAGTACGACCAGGCGCGAGGTGCTTCTCCGCGCCGCATCCTGGGCCTGGAAGAAATTCATTGGCGGTCAGAAACTGACTTTGGGCGCTTCCTGGATTGCCGCCGAATCCTCGAATTCGAGCAGCGACGCGTCCTGGCTGTGACCAAGACTGTTGGCCAGCACGTTCTGGGGGAAGCTCTGGCGGTAGGTGTTGTACTCCATCACCTGGTCATTGAAACTCTGACGGGCGAATGCCACCTTGTTCTCGGTGGTGGTCAGTTCCTCGCTGAGCTGCATCATGTTCTCGTTCGCCTTCAGATCGGGATAGGCTTCCATGACCACGTTCAGTTTGCCCAGCGCACCACTGAGCACGCCCTCGGCGCCGGCGAGATCGGTCATCGCCGCTGCACTGCCGGGACTCTTGGCCGCAACATCGAGCAGCTTCGCCGCGGCGTTACGAGCCTCGGTGACGGCTTCGAGCGTTTCGCGCTCATGACTCAGGTAGCCCTTGGCCGTTTCGATCAGGTTGGGAATCAGATCGTAGCGGCGTTTGAGCTGCACCTCGATCTGGGCGAAGGCGTTCTGGTAGCGGTTTTTCAGGGCCACCAGCTGGTTGAAAATCCTGATGAGGTAAAAAATCACCAGCACGATGATGACGATGATGACGATTGTCGACGTGTCCATGGCCTGCTCCTGATTGATGGCTCCCAGCGAGATTCCCGATGTTTTCCGGCAGGACCACTGGTACGTCCTGAAAAGCGACTTCACGATTCTGGCAGTAACCCACAGCGAAAAAAAGCCGCTGAACANCGACCTTCCACCAGAACCCGATAAACCGGCGGCGCGGTGTCCTGAGCAAGACCCAGAACGGTCACGCCCCGCGGTGCGCTGGCCTCGCANGTACTACCTNCCGCGACGGGNCCAACCTGCAGGGCCAGAGCCAGGACCGTGTTTCGCAGTACTCCGGCCAGCTTGCCTGCCTTGGTCAACTGAATTGGCCAGGCATCCGGCCAGGTCGTGTTGTTTCCGGCCGGGTCGGGTCAGCTGGACTTGTCGGGTATCAGGTGGGCGTAGGGCAACGTCTCGAAAGCTTCCCGGTAATCTCGCATATTTTCATCCAGCATGCTCTGATACTGGCCACGGAAATATTCAGCGGCCCGCTCACGATCCGCATCGTAGGCTGTTATATCTTTTGCATGCGAGGCGACCACAAAGGCATTGAAGCGGGCCGCCGCGTAGAGCAGGGCAAGGCTGACGTTCTCACGGTTNACCCGCTCGGCCTGGCCGTTGGCAAGATCGATAAATTTGTCCGCCATCTCACGGAACTGCTGATCGATCTCTTCTTCGCTCAGATGGTCCTCGGCTTCGTCCTGATCGCTCATCTTTTCTCCCTTGCACCGCGTTCAACACCTGCCCATCATTCTAGCCAGATAAGGCAATCAGCACCGCTCCGCCTGCGATCCGGCCACGGTGTCGGATGATCGGCTCGGGGAGATACTTTACGCGGGGTAAAGACAAGGCGAAACCCGNGNNACGATACAGACCGCGGGTGAAACTCAGCCGGCTCGTTCTCTAATATCGCGCACTAACTGGCGGTTGAATGCCAGGTAACCCGGGGTCAGGGTGTGGATACGGTTCCGGAACAGCGTGTGCGCCTTCGGTAGTGCGTGAAATGGCAGCGCCATGCAGGCGTGGTGTTCGGCATGATACGGCATGTTCCAGGCAAGAAACCGCACCGCAGCCGAAGTGATGGTGGTGCGGCTGTTGCGCAGCATGTCCGGGACCAGCGGGCATCCAGTGTGCTCGGCCAGCAGGTACAGCCGCAATACGGGTTGGCCGAGCAGCACCGGTATCAGCCAGAAGGTGACCGCGGCGGCGCTCTGGAATCCGATCGAAAGGACCGCGATCAGCAGGTAAGCAGTGAGGTAAGCGCGCGCTTCACGGATGACCGGCGGCGTGGCACGCTCAACGATGTACGGTGCACTCACGTACCCGAAGGCATGACGAATCAGAGTGACCACCGCATCCCGCCAGTAGGGCAGACCCGAAACGTGAGTCAGGTACTGCCCGGGTGAGGCGATCTTCTTATCGGTCAGCTCAGGATCGCGGCCCTCAATCTGAGTGTACCGGTGGTGGTGCAGGTGAAACGCTCGGAACCAGCGGGGCGGTAACAGCAGAATGAATCCGGCCAGGATTGCAACAGTGTCGTTGAGAAATCGGCTTCTGAATGCCGTGCGGTGAATGGTCTCGTGCAACGGCGCGAAGAGAAATATGACCACCATNCCAAGCACGAATGCCCCCGGCAGGTAGAGCGCGCTACCGGCAGACTGGTACACCAGCACTGTGGCTGCTGCGATGAGCAGCAGGTGGCCAGCCAGGTGCTTGAGACCCCTGGTGTCTGAACGGGGGTACAGCTGTTTTAGGGCCCGACGCTCATCTTCGCTGAGTTCGACGAACTCGTCCATTCGCGGTGGGCGTTNCAGTTCGCCGCTTCAGGCAGTCGCCGGCACCGAAAACCGGGTTTTACCATGGAATATCTCCACCGAGTCGCCTTCGACCAGGCCGTTCCGGATCAACTCACTAAACACATGGTTGGCCACCACGGTCGCTGATTCCATGGCCTCCCGGCTCGAGTAACAGGCAACCACCATGGCCGTGCCTTCGCCATCTTCGATGATGTCGATGAAACGGGCGCCGGCCGATTCCAGACGCTCGCGATGGACCTTGACTGCACTGATGGCTGCCTCGACATCCGGGACCCTGCAGCGCGTAATCCGGTAACACGTCATCACTGTTGCTCCTTGCCTAGTCGGCGCGAGGTTAACTGACTGGGGCGTGCACGGCTAGGGCCGATCGAATTTCGGCACATCGCACTCGACACGGATCTGGTCCGGGANCTCTCCGAGTTCGTCCAGAATCNGGTTGCANGCCCGGATCGTGCAGTCGTNGTNATCNGCCAGGGCNACGGTCCAGTTGCTGCCACTGACGTCGTACCCCTTGAGNACCAGNCAGGTCCAGCGGTACTGCTTGACCCGGCAGAGCANATCGGCAGCCNCACTGTCCGCTTNCTTTTCNGTNCCGCACTCCGGCACCTCAGCCAGTNCCGGCACGGNAAAAACGGNCAATACNANCACGATACTGCGCAACAGCCATGCCCGACAGCCGGCGGCAACCACCCGTCTGATCAGTCGGTTACCACTGTCCATACCATCAGCGCTCAAATTTACGATCCCNGCGTGAAACGCTTCACGTACACGCCCACCGAACACCTTCTAGATGACGGAATGTTCATCAACCACAAACCAGCCATCCCGTAAAATAGCACCATGGCNCGTTCCACCCAATTGCTGACTTTTCGGGGCCTCAATGGCCTGGCCGTACTGNNTTGTGCCGGCCTCCTCGGATACGCCTACTGGCTGCAGTACACACAGTTCCTGGATCCCTGCCCGCTGTGTATCCTGCAGCGGGTCGCCTTTGTNGCCCTCGGCCTTACTGCTCTTGTCGCAGCCCTTCACAATCCTCTCGGCTGGGGTCGCAAAGCCTACGCCCTGATCGCAGTGTTGTTCGCCGCCGCGGGAGCAGCTGTCGCCNGCCGCCACGTGTGGCTGCAGGGCCTGCCGGCCGACCAGGTGCCCGAATGCGGCCCTGGTCTCGCGTACATGCTCAACGCCTTTCCGCTGTCGCGGACCATTCGCGAGACACTGACCGGTTCCGGTGAGTGCGCCTCGGTGGACTGGACCTTCCTGGGACTGAGTATGCCCTGGTGGGTGCTCGTCTGGTTCATATTGCTCGGGGGCTTGCTGGTGCTTGCCGCCGGACTACGCAACGGTCGCCAACTGTCCTAAGCCGACAGCCGATCGGGGGCCGCTGTGGGAAGGGCCTCCAGTGCCTGCAGCGCATCGTCCAGCGATCTGCCGTCTGCGTCGCGAAGGGCTGCGTCGCGGAGTTGACGGACCTGGTCCGGCCCATCAGCCCGCCCACCGAACCTCACCGCGGCGGCCATCACCCGGTCGAACTTTGACAACGCCCGGCTGTGGGTGTCGCTGTAGCCCTTGACCAGCCGGCGGCACTTGACGATTTCAACTGCCAGATCGTAATTCACCTCCAGGTGATCTAGCGCTGCCTTCAGCCAGGCGGCCAGGTGCGCCTGCTCCACGCTGTGACGCAGTAGACGGCGCCGCCAGCGCCGCAAGCCACCGACCACATAGAGCACACTNAACCAGAACACCGAATCGGTGCGGACCCGCCGCCCGCGGCTGACCGCCCGGTCGAGCAGTCCGAAAAGACGGGCGCTGCCCTCGATTCGCCGGCCAAGACCTGCCGGCAGCATGCCGCAGACTTCTTGAGCCCGGGGATGCATGAATTCGGTGATCNGGACCACNCCATCGATTCCTGCAGCACTCTCCTGTCGGATCCGGGCAAAACGGGCGGCGCGGGTNTTGAGATCCGCAACGCGGATCACGTCGTCGTAGGCCATGGCATTGGCGACATACTTGGCAGCAGACACTGACAATGCGAAGCCGTGCCCCTCACCGCCGTGGGCGATGTCACAGCGAACGACATCCTCAAGCCGGTCCAGGTACTCGCCTGCATAGGCCACATCCTGGAAGTCGGCCACTTTGCGGCAACCCGCCTGGGCAGTCTCGTGCACCGCCTGTGGCAGTTCCGCGAGTCTCCGCTCCAGCTGCTGCCAGAGTTGCACCTGGGACGCCGGCCCGGTTGCAGTGGGCTGCGCAGCCGGCTTGACCGCAGCCGAGCCGTTCGCCGAGGTCTCTTCAGTGACCGCCGTGAAAGCCGCATTGAATGCCTGCAGGCTGGGTTCTACGCCGCGACCTGACGCCCGTACGGTCGCCTCGTAGCTCTCGCGGCTGAACGGCAGGGACGCGGATGCCGCCAGTGCACCGAACAGGCTTGCTGAAACCACACTGCCGGCCGCGACTGCGATCTGTTCCATGTCGAGTGCGATATAGCGTCTGGCCGCTGCTCTGCCGGCCGCCAGCACCGGCGCCGGGTCGGCGATGCCGTTGCCGGGAACGATCTTCTCGGACATCGCGAGCATCCGGTGGGTGGAGGTGATCAGGGTGGTGCGCTCAGGGCTGATCAGCCCGCGTATCATGGCCCGGCCGGATTCCATCAGCTCGGCAGCGATCAGGATGTCGACGTCACCGGCCGAAGGTGCCAGCGCAAAGACCGGGGCGCGACCGGTGTCCTCGGCCATTTCAACATAATAGATCGTCGCCCCGGTACGCTGGGCAACGCCGGCGATGGACGTCGCCTGCGCTCGGAAACCGTTGCGCTCGGCAACCTCCACGATCCAGTTCGAGAGCACGCCGCCACCTTGGCCTCCGACAGCAAAAACGGCGAGCTTGATGATGGCAGGGGTGGCGTCCATGACTGTCGGTCGATACCTAGCGCTCAGGCGGGCCCGANCCCGAGCACCCGNCNCGCGCGCCGCCGTTGCAGCAGCGCGATGAACCGGTCGGCCAGTCGCTGCCGCAAACGTTCCAGCCAGCCCGGGTTGTGCACCACATCGATGCGGTAAAAGGACGGGCACAGCACTGCCGCTTCGGCGACTTCGCCGCAGTTGCCGCAACCGACACAGCTCTGATCAATATGCGCCACCGGGTCGTCGCGCAGCGGNTCATCGAGGGTCTTCAGTGACAGCGAGGGGCAGCCGGATAAGCGTATACAGGCGTGATCACCGGTGCAGACTTCTTCGTCGACGCCGAAGCGCGGCTTGACCAGGCGCTGACCGTCGGTGATCGCCTGGCTGGCCAGTGGCTTTTCGCGACGCTGCCGGTTGAGCATGCACTCCGACGAGGCGACGATCACTTTCGGTCCTTCGTGTTCGACGCTCAGCGCTTCTTTGAGTGTCTCCCGAACCTTGCCGACATCGTAAGTGTGATCGACCTCCCGAACCCANTCGACGCCGATACCCTTGACCGCCGCGCTGATCGGGTGGCGGGTGGATTTTGACCGGTTTTCGGCGCGCGAAGACGGGAGGTCCTGACCNCCTGTTGCNGCAGAATAAAAATTGTCGACCACCACGATCACACCGTCGGACTTGTTGAAAACGGCATTGCCGATACTCGAGGTCAGACCGTTGTGCCAGAAACCACCGTCACCGATGATCGANACGGGCCGTCGACTGCCACCCCCGTCAAANGCCGCGTTGGAGGCNGGTCCCAGACCGTAGCCCATCGTGGTGCCGCCGATCTCGAACGGTGCCAGGCTGCCAAAAAGGTGACAGCCGATGTCACCGGAGACCTGCAGCGGTCCGACGTCATTCTGTGCAAGTTTCAGCGCCGCAAAGATCGGCCGTTCGGGACAACCGGTACAGAAACTCGGCGGCCTGACCGGCACGCTGGTAGCCAGAGCGTTCATCGCNGCGCTGGCTGCAGGCAATGCCCCGGAACCGTTTCCGCGAGCCGGCAGCGTGTCCGGGGCGTGACTCTTAAGAAATTCACTNACCCCGGTCAGTACATGCTGGCCGATGTACTCACCTGCAGGCGGCAGCACGTCCTTGCCGACCAGGTGTACGGTGCCGCGGGCCTTGTAAAGAATCGCNGCCAGGGCATCTTCAATGTAGGCGGGTTGGCCCTCCTCGACGACCAGGATCGCCTGCTTGCTCTCGCAGAACGCCAGAAATTCGGAATCGACCAGGGGGTAGGTCACATTCAGCACGTACAGCGGAATCTGGCTGTCGCCGAAGACGTCGGCGAGCCCCAGGCGCTGCAGNGCCCGGATCACACCGTTGTACATGCCGCCCTGCATNACGATGCCTACCGGCCCACCGGACGGACCGAAGGTCTCGTTCAAGCCCTGACTGCGGATGAATTCCACTGCAGCCGGCCAGCGTTGATTGATTTTTTCCTGTTCGTGCGCGTAGGAGGCCGGCGGCAGAACGATACGGTCTGTCCGGCGGCGCGGCGCGTCCAGCGCTTTGCTCACAGTCAGCGGTGGCCGCCGGTTATCACTGGCTGTGAACGAGCCATAGACGTGACAGGCACGGATCCGAAGCTCCAGCATCACCGGCGTGTTGGACGCCTCCGAAAGTTCGAAAGCGTCTGCGACCGCCTTGACGATAGAGGGTAGGTTAGGTCGCGGGTCCAGCAGCCAGATCTGTGACTTGGTGGCGTAGGCGTGGCTGCGCTCCTGCATGATCGAAGAGCCCTCCCCGTAGTCCTCGCCGATCAGAATCAACGCCCCGCCGGTAACCCCGCCGGAGGACAGATTGGCCAGTGCGTCGGAGGCCACGTTGATGCCGACCGGCGCCTTGAAGGTTACCGCACCGCGGATCGGGTAATGCACAGAGGCGGCCAGCATTGCTGAGGCAGCCGACTCCGAAGCGTTAGCCTCGTAGTGCACATCGAGCTCGGCCAGCACGTCCTGGGCATCAGCCAGCACGTCCATCAAATGTGAAATTGGGGCACCCTGGTAACCCCCGACATAACCGACGCCACACTGCAGCAGGGCCTTGGTGACCGCCAGGATTCCCTCGCCGCGGAACTCTTCTCCTGCCCCGAGTCGCAGTTTCTGTACTTCCTGTTTGAACGAGCGTTCAGCCATGAGTGTCAGTCTTGCCGTTGGCCAGCAGATACTATAAACAAAAAAGCCGCTTCAGCCGCCGCGCCGCCCCCGGGGCAGCGGCCGGCCGGTAATGTGCCGGTCCCAGAGGCGCTGCAGAAAATAGGCGAGCAGTGTCAGTAACACGCTGACCAGCAGCCGTTGGAAGGTGTCGTGACGCGGGACCAGGGCCGGCACCAGCAACAGTATCGTCACCAGCCAGCTACTCCAGATCGCCAGCCACCCCAGCCGGTAGAGCGGCCGAAGAAAATTGGTTTTTCGGGGTGTTTTCACCAGATTTACGGCAACAGCTACTCACAAGAGAAGTCAACGCACAGCATAACAAATGCCCGCGTCCTTCGAGACCACCGGGTTGGTTAGAATCAAAGATCCATCGAGCACTCAGAGCGACCGGCGTTAACGGACCAGCGGGAGGAACGGGCACATGGTGATCGTCGTATTCGAGTTCGAACCGATTGAGTCTCTCAAGGACCGCTACTTCGAGCTGGCAACGGCCCTGCGTGAGGAGGTCGGAAAGATCGATGGCTTCATCTCGGTCGAGCGCTTCGAGAGCATCAACAACGCCGGGCGTTTCGTCTCGCTGTCTACCTGGCAGGACATGGCGGCGGTCAAACGCTGGCGCGAGCACCTGCAGCACAGTGCGGCCCAGGACGAGGCCAAGTCCCGCAACATCTTTCGTGATTACCGGATCCGGGTGGCGGAAGTCGTCCGTGATTACGGCAAGGGAGAATCAGCCTGACGGGCGTGGGTCGATCGGCACCGCAGACGCCAGACCCAGCTCGGCCTCCATGTGCTGGCAGGCGCGCAGCAGGTCGGCCTCAGCGCGGGGGCGGCCGATCACCTGCAGCCCGACCGGCAGCCCGCTGCTGGTGTAACCAACCGGCAGGCTGAGCGCCGGACAGGCCGTCATCGTCACTGCAAAAGTGATCGCGATCCAGTCGATGTAGGTCTTTGTCGGCTGGCCCGCAATGGTCTCAACATAGCGTTGTTCCATTGGAAACGGCGGCACCGAGACCGTCGGGCAGAGCAGCAGGTCGTATTGTTCGAAGAACGCCGTCACATCCTGCGCCAGCCGCCAGCGCACCCGTTCGGCCTCGAGCAGTTCGGCATTGCTCACCGCAAGTCCTTTTTCGATGTTCCAGACGATCTCCGGAGCGATCTGCTCGCGGTGCGCTTCCAGCAGATCTTCCATCATCAGCGCAATCAGCACGGCACGCAGCGTTTGAAACGCCTCGATCGCGCCGGAGAAATCCGGTGTATCGCGACAGACCGTGGCGCCGATTGCGGCAAAACCTTCAGCCGCACCGGCACAGATCTCCGCGACCTCGGGTTCCATCGGCACGACGCCCAGATCCGGACTGAAGGCCACCTGACGCGGCAATGCCGCACCGCTGAGTGCCTGGCTGAACGACGGCCCCGCAGAATCAAAAGACAGAGGATCACCGGGACTGTGGCCACTGCCGCCATCGAGCATCAGCGCTACGTCGGCAATGTTCCGGCCCATCGGGCCTTCGACCCACAACGTGTCGAAGGCCGGCAGCCGGGCGTTGCGGGGTACGCGTCCGGGGCTGGGCCGTAATCCCACCACGCCGTTGAAACTCGCCGGGACCCTCAGGCTGCCGCCCAGGTCGTTGCCCGTCGCCAGCCATACCATACCGGTGGCAAGGGCAACGCCCGATCCGCCCGACGACCCGCCGGCACTGCGTGCACTGTTCCAGGGATTGCGTGTGTGGCCGAACACGGGATTGAACGTGTGTGCCCCGGCCCATTCCGGGACGTTGGACTTGCCGATCGGGATCGCACCGGACGCTTCCAGCCGGGCAACGGTGGCATCGGACCGCTCGGCAACAAAGTCGGCAAAAATAGGTGAGCCGTAGGTGGTCCGGACTCCAGCCAGGTCGTTATAGTCCTTGACCGCGATCGGGATACCCCACAGCGGACCACGCTCTGAGACCGGTGGCGGGTGGTCAGTCATACTGATCGCCCGGTCGCGGGCTTTATCCAGACACAGGATCGGCAGCGCGTTGACCGTCGGATTGACCGACTCGATACGCGCCGCAGCCGCCTCCACCAGTTCCAGCGGCGACACATCGCCGGCGGCAAGCCGCCTGGCAACCTCGGTCGCGGTCATTCGGATCAGTTCGTCGCCGGACATCTTCGGACCTTCGATCCGTTATCGCAGGCGCCGGGCGACCATGTCGATCTCGACCAGTGCGTCGCGCGCCAGTCCGGTCACACCAATACAGGTTCTGGCCGGCAATCGCTGCGGCGGGAAATAGCCTTTGTAGACCTGGTTCATCTTTGCGTAATCTCGTTTGAATTCGGTCAGGTAGACCCGGCAGGACAACACGTCGGCAAGGCTCAGGCCGATTCCTTCCAGGACAATTACCAGGTTGTCCATNACCCGNNGGGTCTGGGCCGCTACGCCGTCGGGCAGCGGCGCGTCATCGTCGTCGGGGTCAGTCGGCATCTGCCCGGTCAACTGTATCCAGCCATCGCACTCAACGGCGTGGCTGAACGGTGCCACGTGCGTCGGTGCCGCATCGATGTTGTGAAATTCCAGCTTCGCTGTCACGGTGCTTTCTCCTTCCGGTGGTACCGGTCAGTAGTGACCCGTCAGTGGCCCGTTTCCACACCCGTGAGACTCAGGCTGAGTGCATCACTGGTGGCGTACACCGCCAACGCCACGATAATACCGGTGAAGACAACGCCGATAATGCCCAGAATGATCGCCGTCAGTCGTGACAGGGGCCGCTGAGGCGTCAGGTCACCGTAACCGATCGTAAACGCGGTAATAAACGCCAGGTAAACTGTCTCACCGAATGGCCGGGAGTCCACACGGTAAATGATCCATGCACCCAGCAGAATGATGACCAGTAACAGACCCAGAATTGGCCAGATGTGAACCAGGCCGTTGTAAAAGACCTGGATGAATCTGAAAGCCACTTCCATGTTTTTGTCCTGGCTCCTGCCGCTCGGATTTCAGAGGCCGTCTTGTGCTCACGCCCGTCCAGTTCTCCCGGGGTGGGCCTTACGCTTTGCCGGGACTTCTCCAGTCATGCGATTATATGGGGCGGCTGATTATTTTTCGGATGTCACCTGCTTGAAAACACTTCTGCTGAACCAACCCGGCATATCATCCGGCCTGTCAGGAACATCGAAAGCACAGGGCCCGGCCCTGTCACAGTGTGTGGGCAGACTGCCTGATTCCGCGGGGTCGGAATAATGCGATCAGCGCCTTTCACCGCGCTTGGGACGTTCGCCCATACCCCGAAGCGGGGGCATCTGGAGATCATCGAGCACGGGCTCGTACACGTCGACGCATCCGGCATCATCTCGGATGTCATCAGACCCGATCAACCGCGCTACCAGGCGGTCCGAGAACAGGCCGCCACCAGCGGCCAGCTGATCGAAGGCGGGCCGGGTTCGCTGTTTCTGCCCGGCATGGTTGACCTGCACATCCATGCGCCGCAGTGGCCGCAGCTCGGCCAGGCCCTGCACCTGCCATTGGACCGGTGGCTCAACGAGTACACTTTTCCACTCGAGGCTCGCTACCTCGACCCGGCTCTGGCCAGGGCGGTCTACCCGCAACTGGTCCAGACGCTGCTCGCCAACGGCACTACCACCGGGGTCTATTTCTCGAGCATCCACCAAGAAGCCAGCGAGGTACTGGCAAAGACCTGCCTCGATGCCGGTCAGAGAGCCTTTGTCGGCCGGGTCGTGATGGATGACCCCAGCCACTGCCCGGACGACTACCGGGATGCGTCGGCCCGCACCGGCCTTGACGGCACGCTGGATTTCATCACCTTCGTCCGCGCGATGACGGGTAACGAGTCCGCTCTGGTGCAACCGATGGTGACCCCGCGCTTTATTCCCAGCTGCACCGACCAGGCCCTCGAAGGACTCGGCAACATGGCTGGCGACCAGCAGTGCCGCGTCCAGACCCACTGCTCGGAAGGTGACTGGCAACACCAGTTCGTGATCGACCGATTCGGCCACAGCGACACCTACATGCTGCGTGAGTTCGGCCTGCTGCGACCGGGTTCGGTGCTGGCCCACGCGAATTTCCTGTCCGGGCCCGACATGCAGACCATCGCTCAGGAGAAAGCCGGGATTGCGCACTGCCCGCTTTCCAATGCCTACTTGGCCAACAGCGTTTTCCCGCTGCGCCAGGCACTGGACCTGGGCCTTAGAGTCGGACTGGGTACGGACATCGCCGGCGGGCCGAGCCCCTCGCTGTTCGAGAACTGCCGCTACGCCATCAGTTCTTCACGGATGCTCGAGGACGGCGTGGATCCCGCTCGATCCGCTGAAGAACGGGGGCGGGCCGGATCACGGATCGACTTTATGGAGGCCTACTGGCTGGCAACTGCCGGGGGCGCCCAGGTGCTGGACATTCCGGTGGGCCGGTTCGAACCGGGCTGCTGTTTCGATGCCCTGCTGGTGGACCCCAGCGGGCCACACAGCAACATCCATTGCCACCCTGGCATCAGTGACACTGCCAAGGCGTTGTTCCAGAAGGTGCTCTACCATCTCACCCGCTCTGATATCCGCAAGGTCTGGGTGGACGGTGTAATGGTGCTGAATCAGGACCGCTGAGCGGCCGGTGCTTGCTGCCCGGGTCCCGGGTCGTGGGGCTTGGCCCGCAGGCGCGTTAGTGCTTGGGACGGCGCATGGCGATATTGTGCAGCTTGATCAGCACCGCCATCGCCTGGTGTTCGGCTGGCAGATCTTCGTCGAGCAGATCCTTACAAAGAGCCGTGGCCGAGGACAGGTTACCCGTCAGGCTGTAAGCCGTCATGACCGCTTCCTGAGCGATCTGTGCGGACCGGACCGTAGGGTTCGACGCCTGTTGTGGGTTCAAGCGAGTGCTCCTGTCGTGGACTTAACTTTAGATATGCGGTCGAGGAGCGGGTTTTTCAAGAGCAATCCCGATGTCTTAATGGATTTTTCTATTTGTTAACAATGTCTTACGGATTCAGCCTTCGCGTGCCCAGAGTTCGCGGGCGAGCACCCCGACCCGCGCCTCGATGGCCTCGATCGCGTCCAGGATCAGGTCTTCGCGATAGCGCCGGCCGACAACCTGGATTCCAGCCGGCAGGTCTTCGACCAGGCCGATCGGCACCACCCCCGCAGGCAGGCTGACAAAGTTGATACCGGTGCTGTACATCGCGGCCCGGAATACGTCGTAGGTCTCTTCAAACGACTGGGCATCACAGTCCCACGCCGGCGTCGGGCGCATGAAATACGGCGTCAGCACCAGCGGGTACTGGTCCAGGAAAAGCTCCCACTCCCGGGTCATGGTGGAGCGCTCCTTGATGCCGACCCGGTACTCGTCGGCGTTGGCAACCTGGCCTATCTGAAAGTACCACTCGAAGATCTGCTGGATGGTCGCGCTGCCGTGCTCACGCACCATCGGCATCATGAAGGTCTCAAGCTCACTGCCCAGCAGATCGAACCAGCCCTTGGCAGCGGCCTCGATCGACGGCGTCGTCACCTCCTCGACCTGGTAACCGGCGTCGCTGAGATAACCGGCCGCACGGTCGATCCCGGCGAGGAGCTCGGGATGGATCGGATAACCGTAGGATTCACGGGTTACCGCCACCTTGAGCGTACCGGGATCCGGCCAGCCGTCGAACGGCACCGGCACCCAGAACGGGTCGTGCGGGTCGTGCTGAGCCATGACCCGGGTAGCGACGCGTACGTCCCGCACTTCGCGGCAGATCGCCCCCTGCACCGCCATCAGCTGCGCCAGCAGTCCACGCTCGGGCGGCATGGCCGACCCTACAAAATTAGCGATTCGCCCAAACGACGGCTTGACCGTCGCCAGCCCGCAGAAGGACGANGGACAACGCAGCGAACCACCGATGTCATTGCCGTGATGGATGGGCCCGAAGCCCGCCGCGGCAGCCGAGCTGGCACCCCCTGACGACCCACCGGGGCAGGCATCCTCGTGCCAGGGGCTGAAAGTACGGCCGTTGAGCGGATTATCGGTGGTCATCCGCATCGAAAATTCCGGGGTATTGGTCCGCCCGACGATGATCGCACCGGCGTTTTTGAGGTTGCTTACCACCGGCGAGTCGCTGGGTGCAATCGNGTCCTTGAGCACCGGCAGACCGTTGGGCGTGGGCTCACCTTCGACATCGATGTTGGATTTGATGGTGANCGGCACCCCGTACAGCGGGCCCGGCTCGGTCCCTGCGGCCAGCGCTCGGTCGGCGGACCGNGCCTGATCCATGGCCCGCTCGGAATGATCGTAGACGATCGCGTTGAGCGCACCGTTGCGCTCAGCGATTCGCTCCGTGACCGAGGCCATGACGGCCTCGCAGGAGAAGGTCTTGCGCCGGATACCCTCGGCGATGTCGCAGGCGCTCAGCTGCCATAGTGGGTCAGTCATACTGGTCGTCCAAGTCGGAAGGTGAATAAGCCAGGATCGGCAANAGTGCGATTCTACCGGCCCTGCCCGTCACGACCGAATCCGCCTCCGGCACCGGGCCGGCGGGCCTCACTCAGACAGCGGGTCATTGTCGCGGGGCTTTCGCCGGTAGCCGGTCCGCAGCCGGTGGCGNGCCGGCTTGTTGAAACTCGGGGCGTGCCGGGCGACCGGGTTGCGGGGCTTTGATCGGGGTTTCTTCTTCGCTGCCATGCGCTCGCTTGTGCTTCAACCCGACCCGGGCAGAACGATGCGCACCCGGGGGGTGGTGCCCTCGTCCGGGTCCTCCTGAAGCGTTTCCTGCTTGAGCTCGCAGCGGCAACCGCCTCCGGCACATCCAGCTACCGACAGCACGAGGAACAACGTGGCCAGAACACCGGGCCGGATCCACCCGCAGACTCCGGTACTCGGAATCACGGCGACCGGTACCCACGGGCCGCAGTCAACGGGGCAAGCCTGCACACAATCTCATCCATAAAGTCACCACTTCGCCACAGGGCAGTCACACCCGGGTCATGTGCTGCGGCCACACTTCCAGTCTCCTCCAGGTTTTCATTCTTCATTACTTGTGCCGGCCCTGTTGTGGCCGGCTTTTTTTCTGCCGCANCCCCGACCCCTTGCCAGGCTGACCAGAGGGATACCAATAAATCACGTTTAGCCTGCGTGCACAACAGCCCGGCGGCCCCAGTGAGCGCGTATGATGGGATCCTATCGAGCAGTTGCCCGAGGGGGNACCATGAGCGNCANCCGAACCNGTGCCTGTCANTGCGGNGCCGTTGTTTTCGANGTGAACCTGGACGAGGAATNTCTCTGCTTNAACCGATGCAACTGCTCGTGGTGCGAGCGGCCTGGCACCGCCATGGGCTGCCTGCTGCTTGACGGTGCCAGGCTCTCTAACGGTCCATCGGAATCCCAATTGGTCCGATGAAAAGCCGTCGCACCCCGTGAGTAGTCAGGCTAAAAAGAACGTCACCAAAAAGGCGACTAAGAAGAAAGCTTACCTGACCAAGTCGCGCTACGTGGACGGGCTGTGGTGTACGCGCAAGCTNTGGCGCGGAGTGCACCAGCCCGCTCCCGAGGCTGCGGTCCGGCCCTTCTCCCCGATTGATCTCGGCAACCGGGTCGGACGCGGCGCCCGGATTTTGTTCCCTGGCGGCGTCGAGGTACCCGAAGAATCCGGCGNGTACAGCCGGGCCATCGACAACACTCGTGCGCTGCTCGACAACCCCAAGGTGCCGGCTCTTTTCGAGGCGGCCTTCGAGGCCGACGGGGTGCGGGTAAGGGTGGACATCCTGGAGCGCCAGCCCGGCGGCTGGCGTCTCTGCGAGGTCAAGGCCGCAACCGCCCCCAGCGAGAGCCACTTCCATATCGACGACATTGCAGTGCAGGTCTACGTACTTCAACGTGCCGGCCTGACGGTCGAATCGGCGCAGCTGATCCACATCAACCGGGACTACCGGCGCAGCGAAGGGCCGCTCGAGTGGCCGCAACTGCTGAGCCGCTGCGACCTGACGGCCGAGGTAACAGCCAGGCTGACCACCGTCAAACCGCGCAGCGCCTCGATGTTCGCAGTCCTCGCCGAAGATGCAGAACCCGATGCCGACGCCACGCGGCAACTCTGCTTCCGCCCGTATCGCTGCCCGCACTGGGACCGCTGCATTGCCGCCAGGCCCGACGACTGGACGGGATTTCTTTACCGGATGCACCCCAACCGCCTGGCTGCCCTGAATGCTCTTGGCATTGAATCGATCCGCGATATCCCAGGCGACTTCGAGCTGCCGAATCACCAGGCGCTGGCGCTGAATGCGATCGTCTCCGGCGAAACGTACGTCGGTGCGGGCCTTGCCGAACAGCTGGCACCACTGGCTGGACCGGCCTGGTACATGGACTTTGAGACGCTGAATCCCGGCATTCCACCCTACTCCGGCACGCGCCCCTTTGAGCGGATCCCGTTTCAGTGGTCACTGCACCACCGCGAAGAAGACGGCTCACTCAGTCACCGGGGGTTTCTTGCCCCAGGCGATGTAGACCCGCGCCGGGTGTTTGCCGAGACACTGCTNGACGCCCTGGGCCCTGGAACAGAGCCGGTGGTGGTCTACAACCAGTCATTCGAACGCGGTGTACTGAAAGACCTGGCCGCGCTGCAGCCCGATCTTGCCGAGGGGCTGGACGCCATCAGCNCCAGGGTTGTAGACCTGCTGCCGGTCGTGCGTGAGCACTTCTTTCNCCCCGGGTTCGTCTCGCAGCGTTCGCTGGACAGCGGCACCTACTCGATCAAGAACGTGCTGAACGTGCTGGTGCCGGGGCTGTCCTATGATGGCCTGCAAGGTGTCAGCCAGGGCACCGATGCGTCAAATACCTTCGCCGCGCTGGTNTTCGACCCACACAGCCCGGAGGACGACCAGGCCCNGCGTCAGCAGTTGNGGGATTACTGCCAGCTGGACACCCTGGCGATGGTCCAGATCCAGGACGCGTTGACCCGCTACTGCTCGGGCTGACCGGTCGCCGAGGCAGTGCGGTCACAGCCGCTCAGGTCAGCGCGTCACTCATGGTGAACCACTGAAAGGCCGCGAACTGGCCAAGGCGCCGCAAGCGGGCCAGCGGGTAGCGCGGTAGCGGTTGATTGAGGTGCACCGGCACAGCCCGGCCTTCGCCCAGATACTCGGCGAGGCGCCGCCCGGCGTGATTGGCCGCGGTCACGCCGCTGCCACAGTAGCCCAGAGCAAAACATACCGANGCGTCCTCCTCGGCGTGACCGACGTGCGGCATCATGTCGGGGGTCAGCGCGACCCAGCCACCCCAGAAGTAATCGACCGTGATCGACCCCAGGGCCGGAAACTTGCGGCGCACGATCTGCAGCAACCGTTCGCGGTGTGGCGCGCTGCCGCTCTCCAGGATCGCACCACGGCTNCCGAGCATCAGCCGGCCATCCGGCAGTCGGCGATAGTAATTGAGAAACTTGCGGGTATCGCTGATCGAATCGCGGGTGACGAGGTTCGACTCGGCCTGNTCGGCCTCGNTCATCGGGCGCGTGACCACGATGTTCGACAGTACCGGCAGCAGTCTCGCCTTCAGTGCCGGGTGCAGCAGTTCGTTGGTGTAGCCGTTGGTCGCGAACACGATCCGCTTGGCCCGCACCTCACCCGCAGGGGTCCCCAAGTGATGCACATCACCGTGCCGCGTCCATTTAAGAACCGGCGATGCCGAGTACACCACGGCACCGGCCTCGCGCGCCATGCGCAAAATACCGTAGCCGAATTTCATCGGGTGCAGGCAGAAGCCGTCGGTGGTCCGCAGTGCCGCGTAGGCCTCGTTGCCCCGGAAGTGCTGCGCGGCGATGTCGGCAGCCGAGAGCATCTCGCAGTTACTGCCAAAGCTCTGCAGCACCCGGGCGTCGTCTTCCAGAAGCTTCACGGTGCTCATAGCATGGGCCAGGCGCATCCGGCCGTCGGGCTGCACATCACANTCGATGCCGCCCTCTTGGATCAGGTCACGCACGGTCCCCACGGCTGCCAGGGCCTCGTCCCAGAGTGACCGGGCGCCGGTCTCTCCCCAGCGCGCTGACCACTCCCTGAGCGCTACCCGGCCGAGCGCCGGGCCGGCAAAACTGCCGTTTCGCCCACTGCAGCCCCACAGCGGCTGGTTGGCCTCCAGAACCACCGGCCGGGCACCGTAGCGCTGCGCCAGATNATAAGCACAGCTGAGCCCGGTGTAGCCAGCACCGATGATGGCAATGTCTGTATCGATTCCACTGTTCAGCTGTCCGTCGTCGGCAGGTGCGGGNCCAGCCGTTGCCGCCCAGTAAGACTCGACGTGGGCCAGCCCCTCGCCGGGGCCGGGCGCAGTCAACGGGTCGTAACTCATGTCAGGGTCCTCCTGGGGAAGGCCAGCTGACTGCCAGCCAGATTAACGTTCAGGCGGCGGCCGTCGGTCACCCTTCCTTTATCACGTCGGGCACCTGAGAATTGTACCTTTCCCAAACCGGCAAGTGGTTACAACGCGCCGTGGGTCTGCTCGGCAGAATTCGAGTCTGCGGCACACCAAGGAGGCAACATGGCATTTTCAGGTAAACGGGTCCTGGTCACCGGGTCGTCGCGCGGTATCGGCCAGGCCGTGGCCAGGCAATTTTTCCAATCGGGCGCGCAGGTCGCCGTCAATGGCCGCACGCCGGATTCGACAGCTGCCGGCATGGCGGCACTGGGTGACAGCGACCGTCTGGTCGCAGCGCCGGGGGACGTCAGCAGCGTCGCAGGCTGCGAGGCAGTCGTTGCTGCAGCGGTCGAGGGGCTCGGCGGACTGGACATCCTGGTTAATTCAGCGGGGGTCGCATTCTTTCTACCGCTCGAGGATTCGGATGAGGCAGTCTGGGACGCGACGCTCGACACCAACCTCAAGGGGACTTTTTTCTGCATGCGGGCTGCGGCCGGCCCCCTGCGCGACAGCGGGGGGAATATTGTCAACGTCGCCTCAGACGCGGGGCTCATCGGCGAGAAAGGTCTCTCGGTCTACTGTGCCTCCAAGGGTGGGGTGGTGAANCTGACCCGGGCAATGGCGTTGGAACTCGCCCCGACAGTGCGTGTCAATTGCGTGTGCCCGGGTTACGTCGACACCGANATGGTGCGGCGCGACGGCATCGACCAGGCCGACGACCCGCAAGCGGCCGAACAGGCCATCGTCGATTACGCGCCGCTCAAAAGAATCAGCAAACCGGCCGAGATCGCCAAGGCCATCNCCTATCTGGCTGGCGAGGACGCGCTGTTTATCACCGGTTCAGCACTGCAGATCGACGGCGGCAGCACTGCTGGTCATTGACTGAGCCCTGNTAAGCGNACCAGAAACCGCTCAGCGGGTGCCGTAGATGCGGTCACCGGCGTCTCCAAGACCCGGCAGGATGTAGCCGTGATCATTGAGTTGCCGGTCGAGCGACGCAGTAAACAGTGGCACGTCCGGGTGGGCCGCGCTGAACGCCTCGACCCCTTCGGGTGCTGCCAGCAGGCAGACGAACTTGATCTGCCGGGCGCCGCCCTGCTTGAGACGGTCGACCGCGGCGATACCTGAATTAGCAGTGGCGAGCATCGGGTCGACCACGATGACCAGTCTTTCACCGATGTCCTGGGGCACTTTGTAGTAGTACTCGACAGCCTCGAGGCTCACGGGATCCCGGTACAGGCCGACGTGCCCGACGCGTGCCGAAGGCAGCAGGTCGAGCATGCCCTCGAGCAGCCCGTTGCCTGCGCGCAACACCGACACGAAGCACAGCTTCTTGCCCGCCAGCACCGGTGCGTCCATGGACTCGATCGGGGTCTCTATGCGCCGGGTCTCCAGCGGCAGGTCGCGGGTCACTTCGTAGGCCAGGAGCAGGGCAGTCTCTCTCAGCAGCTGCCGGAAGTAGGCGGTTGGCTGGTCTTTGTCGCGCATCAGGGTGAGCTTGTGCTGCACCAGCGGATGGTCAACTATAGTGATTTGCTTGTCCATNGTTCAGGTCTCAGAGTGGTGACCGGGTCGATTCTAGAACACGGTTCCGGTCAGGTGCAGTGTCAGCGGTGGTGCAGCGTCGGGGTGTCGGGCCTGCGCCAGGCGCCTTCCAGTCGACCAGCTGCCGCCCTGCAGCAGGCAGGCAAGTGGAAACAGTTCCCGTTGTACGCCGAGCCGGTCGCGGACCCGCGGCGCGAGCGCGTCGAGCAGCGCCACGGTCAGGGCGCGCCACTCGACCACGGGTTCTGAGTCGACCGTCAACGGGCGTTCGGCAAGCGACGGGTCTATGGGCCGGATGACTCCCGCGTCGATGAAAAGGCCGCCGTTTCGATACTCGGCAAGGCCGGTCAGGCCGTCGAGCTCANTGACCTCGATACCNCCCCAGGCGAGCGGCTCGATCAGCGAGTAGGCGAGCCACTGACTGAGCTTGTGAAAGGGCACCAGACCGCTGTCGGTCGCAGCACAGCCGGCTAAGGGGTGGCGGGCCACGTCGCCGAACGCAACCCCGTCCTGCACCAGGCCCTGCGGCCANATCGAATTGAGCCGCTGCAGCAGGTGGCCGAGCAGCGCGTCGGCGCTGACCGGCCCCCGGCCAATGGCATCCAGCACCAGATCGGCCGGACGCTGACCGGGGCCGCAGAGGCTGGTGAGTGTTTCTCCCAGCCGCTTGAGCAGGTCGACCCGGCCAGCGAGACCGGGTAGTTCGTTGNCCTCATCGACCTGCAGTCCGCGGCCCAGCCCTTCGACGTCCAGCGCTTCAAGAGCGACGGCATCGACCTGGTGCGGCTGGTCTGAATCGGACGAGAACAGACCAGCGGCAAACATCCGGGCACTCGCCACCGCCAGACCCTCGGAACGCCGATAGACCGAATCGGTCTGCAGATCACGGTACTGCCAGCCGCTGCCGGCGCCGGCATCGAGCAGCACGCTGACGAACGCCAGATCCAGCGCTGCCCGACAGCGCACATCGTCCACATGCTCGGCGTTGCCCGGCAGCACACCGGCAAGATCACCATGCTGCGTCTCGAAGTGCCGCCAGCGGCTGTGATAGGGCACCTTGAGATCGGGGTAGTTGGCCCGGGTCTCGTCGGCGACCAGCTGCGCGCACTGATCAAGCGCGCCCTCGTCGAGGGCAAAGTGGCGCAGCGTACCGGCGTGGGCGGCATCGAGGAACCAGCCACAGCGCTGGCGCACGGCAGCCGCACTCAGCAGAGGGGGATCTGCCGCGGGCGCGGCGTCAGTAGTTTTCGAGATGCCGGCCACGAGTCCTCGAGAGGTCGGTGGTGCTCGGCACGTCGTCCGGCGAATAGTAGCCGGCGGCTTTCTTGGCTTCCATCTCGACCTGGGCGTCTTCCGGGATCANCTCGTCGGGGATCGACACGCGTTCGCCGACGTCGATACCCTGCANCGTGAGCGCGTCGTACTTCATGTTGCTCATCGACACGAAACGGTCAATCCGGGTGATGCCCAGCCAGTTCAACACATCCGGCATCAGTTCCTGGAAACGTACGTCCTGGACACCGGCGATGCACTCAGTGCGCTCGAAGTAGGCGTCGGCGCGGTCACCGCCGTCCTGGCGCTTACGGGCGTTGTAGACCAGGAACTTGGTCACCTCGCCCAGTGCCCGACCCTCCTTGCGGTTGTAGACCACNAGGCCGACACCGTCNTTCTGCGCTTCGCGCACGCACTCCTCGATNCCGTGCACCAGGTACGGCCGGCAGGTGCAGATGTCCGAACCGAAGACATCCGAGCCGTTGCACTCATCGTGAACGCGGCAGGTCAGCCGGCGACTGTCGTCGACCAGATAATCCGGATTACCGAAGATATANAGAGTCATACCNCCGATCGGCGGCAGGAACACCTTGAGGTCNTTGCGNGTNACNAGATCGGAGAACATACCGCCGGTCTGCTCGAACAGAATGCGCCGCAGTTCGCGTTCTTTAAGACCAAAGCGCTCGGCCACACCGGGCAGGTGCCAGACCGGTTCGATCGCGACCTTGGTCACGTTGATCTCACCGCTCTCGAGCAGGACTTTGCCGTCCACCGCGAGGTTGGACTGCGTGCTGTGAATCAACTCCGGCAGCGACAGCCTGGCCCGGGTCACCGCGATGCTGGGGCGCACGTCGAGCCCGGTCTCGAGCTGCTCGGCGAAACACTGCGAGACGAGATGACCGTACGGATCGAGCGACACGATGCAGTTGGGATCGGACCACTGCGGGTGGGGTCCAATGGCGGTCACCGGAGCGGTGTTGGTGAGGTCCGGCCGGTGTGACGGGTCAAGCGCGCCGGCCGCAACGGCCAGTGCCCGATAAATACTGTAGGACCCCGAATGGGTGCCGATAGCATTGTGCCGGCCATCGCCGGACAGGTTGGTGACGATCGGGCCGCGCGCGACCGCCTCCGAGGCACCCCAGTGCATCGCGATCGGCGACTGGTCACCAGTCGGGTGCGAGTTGAGTACGATGTGGCGCGGTCTGCCTGAAGCAGCCGCGTGGTCTTCGCTCATGGGTGTTTTCCCCGTCTGGTCCGCTCGGGTCTGGCAGGTGCGTAAACGCAACAGAAGAGGGCGGACTCTACTCCTGGTGGGCGACCGGTTCAACTCTGGTTCAGCGGTCGTTTTTCCCGGTTGTGGCCGGACTCATGGAGGACAGAGAATCCGGGCAAACGCCCGCGCAGGAACAGCTCCGCACAGCACAGCGCCCCTAGAAAACCCCCAGATCCAGGCCCGCGGCCAGCGCCGTGCCAAGCTCCTCACACTGCGGTACGAAGTCGTCCTGCCAATCGCCTCGGCAGAGCACCGGTTCCTGCACCGCCCGCCAGCGCAGCCCAGTGACAATGCTTTCGATGCCGCGGCGCGTGCCGGTGCCGTCGTGACCGGCGCGAATATAGAGCGCATAGGGCAGGCCCTCGGTCTTGTCTAGGCAGGATGAATAGATGCGGTCGAAAAAATCCTTGAGGGCACCCGACATGTAGCCGAGATTCTCGGTGGTCCCGAGAATCACCGCCTGCGCGGCCAGCACATCATCGGGCCCCGCGTCGAACGGACTGCGGGCGATCACCTCGACATTCTCAATGGTGGGTGACTGCGCCCCACCCACCACGGCATCGAACAACCGCCGGGTGTTGTCCGACGGCGCGTGGGCGACGATCAGCAGGCGTTTTCTGTTCGACACAGTACCGATTGTGGAGCGGGTGCCGGCCCACGACAAGGCATCGGTCGCACTGCGTGACATAATGAGACCGGTCACCGCACGGGTCAGTCCCACGACCAGAGGAGCCCCGCATGAACCTGTTTGCCTCCCGGATGGAGACATTGCGCGCGGCGCTCGGCGCCGCCGGGCTGGATGTGGCGCTGGTCAGCGACGATGACAGCGTCTATTACCTGACCGGCTTCTACGACTACCTGCACATGACATTCGGCCGGCCGACGCTGCTGGTGGTGCCGGCTGACGGCGAAAGCCTGCTGATCACGCCAACCATGGAGCTCGACATGGCCGAGGCTTCAGCGGTTGTCGACCGCATCGAACCGTGGAACGACGGTCTGGGTGAGGAGTGGCGCGAGGCATTGCCGGGCGCTCTGGCAGGGGTCGGGCGGGTGGCCATTGAACCGGAGCTGATGCCGCCGGTGGTGCGTGCGTTTGTCGGTAGCCTGGTCGAGGCCGGGCGCCTGGCCGACGTCACACCGATCATCGCCGATATGCGCATGATCAAGTCAGCTGAAGAGCTCGATCTTGCCCGCCACGCCGGCGAGGTCGCCAACGCCATGATGAACGCCGGCCGTGCCGCGATCGGTGACGGGGTCCCGGAGTACGAAGTGGCGCTTGCAACCTCCGCAGCCGGCACCCGCAAGGCCGCCGAGCTTCTGGGGGCACACTACTGTGATGCCCGCATGTCACCCAACACGCACTTCCTGCAGATCATGGCATCAGGCAAAGAGATCACCATGCCGCACCACCGCGCCAGCACCCGGGTGATGCGCCGTGGCGAACCGGTCTTCCTGTGCTTCTGCGGGATGACCAACTTTCACCGCTTCAAACTGGGTTTCGATCGCACCTTCTGGATCGGCGAGGTGACCGATGCCACGCAACAGGCGGTCTACCAGACCGCGCTCGACAGCCAGGCGGCCGCACTGGCGGCACTGCGGCCGGGGGTCACAGCCGAGTCGGTGCACGCGGCCTATGCCGAGGTCATTCAAGGGGCGGGTTACGAGTACCCGTTCCGCTGCGGCCGGGCGACCGGCTACAGCTTTCTTGAGAAACCACAGCTGGTGTTTGGCGACCAGACGGTGCTGACACCCGGCATGGTGCTGGCGGTCGATGGCTCGGTGAGTATTGCCAAAACCTTCCGCGCCCAGGTGGGGGACAGCTTCATCGTGACCGAAGACGGCTATGAGCCGCTGACCACACACCCCAAGGCCCTGGCGGAGGTGATCCTGTAAATAGACCGCGTCGCGACTGACTAGCTGATCTCGACCTTGAGCTCGGTAGGCCCAGCAGGAGCGTTGATGCTCCAGCCCTCGATCGAGAGATCGAACGGGCATGAGGAGACCACACAGATCAGGTCCATCAGCGCCTCTAGCGCGACGTAGCCGCCCGCCGGCACCGGATTGGGCGGCGACACGAAAGTGCCGTCATCCTCGACTTTGGTGTGGGTGAAGAAATTGATCGGCTGCGGTACCACCTCGATCGCGTGACCCAGCCGCCGCATGGCGACCTGCAGGTTCTCTGAACAGCTGGCNTGCGGCCCTTGGTAGCCCAGCTGTTCGTAGCGAAACTGATCGCAGGCCGCAATCATCATGTCGTGCGTACCACCGGCCCCGTCGTCGANAAAAACCAGCATCGGCCGGCGGAAGCGACTGAGCAGTACGTCACCCTGGCGCGGGTGCACATTGCCGGTCTTGACCCAGGTGTGATTGGGCGACAGCCACTCGTCGGTGCTGTGTGCGTTGTAGGCAAAGAAATCCGCCGCCTGCTGACCGTGCGGCGTGGTGATGCGCAGCTGCTGGCCCTGGCTGACATTGAAGGCCCGGCCTTCCCGCGCCGCAACGATATGCTCGCTCACGACACGCTAGCTGTCTGTCTCGTCGACGTCGAGCTGTCCAGTCATGCGTCGGCGTATGTGGGACCAGGAGATGCCGGCCGAAAGAACGCCTGAGAGCCCGGCAAGCACCAGCCAGGTGACCGCTGCCAGATCGTCTCTGGGGATCGGCAGGTAGGTCAGCATCATCCAGATCAGGATCCCGAAGAAAGCCACCGCAAGGGTCGTTCCGATCCAGCCCAATGAACGCATCGTGGCGCGCAGAAAGATAGCCCAGCCGATCAGCAGCACGATCCCGGCGAGCGCCATCAATACGTTTCCCTGACTGAGATCATGGACAATCGGCCGCACCCAGTGAAAGAAAGACCACTGGGAGGGGTTGTAGGTAGCAAACACCAGCACCAGTGCTGCCACCAGCCGGAGCAGGTAGTTGGTCCAGGTGAACTTCGTTCTTCCACGCGCCATGGTGTCTCCCCGGTTCCTGAACTGCACGACCCAATTTATCGATTGCACAGCGCATTGTCTATCCGTTTTCCACGGTTGCGACCATCAGATCTTACGCTGCTTAACCTGACCCGGGGACAGGCGTAGGATAGCCGGTACCGGACAGTTCTTTTTACCCGGAGACAACCGAATGAGTCTGTTCAAACCCTGCTGTTGGCCAGTGCTTGAAAAGTGATGCTGGCAGCCGCGTACCTGGATCGCATTGGCTACCAGGGATCTCTCGAACCCAGCGCTGCGACGCTGTGTCAGCTGCACCGGGCGCACTTGCTCGCGGTGCCTTTTGAGAATCTCGACATTCGGCTCGGCCGGCCCATTGCCCTCTCGCTGCCGATGTTCTATGACAAGATCGTTCGGAATCGGCGCGGCGGTTTCTGTTATGAACTCAACGGGCTGTTTGGCTGGCTGCTGGAAGAGGTTGGATTTCAGGTAACAATGCTGTCTGCCCGGGTCTACGAGCAGGGTCGTTTCGGGGCTGAGTTCGGCCACATGGTTCTGATGGTCGACACCGGGGAGTATCTGATTGCCGACGTCGGATTCGGNGATTCGTTTCTGGAACCGCTGTCACTTGAAACGCAGGCGGGGGATCAACAACCGGGCTGTGCCTACCGCCTGACAGGACCAGAATCCGGGAAACGCCTCGAGCGGCGTCTGGAATCCAAGTGGGCNCCCCAGTACGTCTTCTCACTGACCCCCCGTCGGCTGGATGACTTCACCGCAATGTGCCAGCACCATCAGACGTCGGCGTTGTCTCATTTCACGCGGAAGTCGGTGTGCTCACTGGCAACACAGACCGGCCGTATCACGCTCTCCAACAACCGACTGATCGCGGCGGTCGATGGGCAGCAGACGGAACGCGAGGTGACGGCGGCAGTGGAATACCGGGCTTTGCTCAGAAACCGCTTCGGGATAGATCTGGATGAAGCGGCACACATCGAGCGGCTCATGGCCCCGGGTAAGACNCCTGGCTAGAGAGCCTTTNCCCGGGACAGGTGTACGATTTGGCTTATGCTGGTCTGTGGGGTTTAATCCTAAAGCGGATCTACCGGCATTTTTTTTGTCTGCTGCGTTGATGCAAGGTNCTCGACCCATTCCCATGCTGATCCCAGCTGGAAGATAAATAGAACAAGAACCCGATTAACACGTAATGAGGAGCCACAAACATGAAAATTGACGGCGGGTGTCTTTGTCGACACATCACTTACCAGGCCGAGGTGGATCCCGACAAGGTCGCGATCTGCCACTGCACGGACTGCCAGACAAATTCGGGGACCGCCTTCGGCGTGGTGGTGGGCGTCACCGATGGCCAGTTTCGCCTGCTGAGCGGCACACTTAAGACCTTTGAGAAGATCGCCGACAGCGGCACACGGCGGGCGCTCGCTTTCTGCCCGGAATGTGGCACNCGCATTCACGCGCAGACAGTCGGCGAGGGCTCGTCGTTCTTCGGCCTGCGGCTCGGTACGGTAACCCAGCGCGACCAGTTGACGCCNAAGATGCAGGTCTGGTCCCGCTCGGCCCAGGACTGGCTGGAAGAGCTCGCGTCGATTCCGAAGTTTGAACAGCAACCGGAGATCTGACGGGCTCAGGCCCTGCCGATCTCAAAAAGACCCCTCCCGCAATGGACTTCGACACCAAGATCGCCATCGTCGTCCGCGATGATCTCGCCACCTGGCAGAAGCTGAACGTCACCGCGTTTCTGACCTCTGGTGTAACCGGTACCGATCAATCACTGCTCGGTGAAGACTACCAGGATGCCGTGGGCAACAGTTATTCGCCGTTACTGATCCAACCGATCATCGTGCTCTCGGCCGACCGTAACAGAATCAAGACCATCTACCGACGGGCCATGGACCGGGGCGTGCAGCTGTCTATCTATATAGAGGACATGTTTACGACTGGCCATGATGCGGCCAACCGGGAGACCGTCAGAGCCCGGCAACCCGAAGACCTGCCGATCGTTGGCCTTGCGCTGCACGAGGAAAAGAAACTGGTCGACAAGATCACCAAGGGCGCCAAGATGCACAGCTAGACCCCTGGCACAGCAAAGTAAGACAAGAGTCAGAATTCAGACACGCACAAAGGAAAGGAGAACACTGTGAATTTCACCGACAAGATCGCTCTGGTGACCGGCGGTGGCAACGGCATCGGGCGCGCGAGCGCACTTCGCTTTGCCGAACTCGGGGCTGCCGTGGTGGTGGTGGACAACGATGCGACAGCGGCCGCTGACACCGCCCGACGCATTACCGAACAGGGCGGGGACGCCCTTGATGTAGCGGCCGATGTATCACGCAGCGACCAGGTCCAGGCATACGTGGCCGCCACCGTGCACAAACACGGCCGCATCGACTGCTTTTTCAACAACGCCGGTATCGAGGGTCGGGTTGCGCCGACAGCAGAGTATGACGAGGACGTCTTCGACAGCGTGATCGCGGTCAACGTCAAGGGCGTGTTTCTGGGGCTGCGGCACGTCCTGCCTGTCATGCTCGAACAAGGGTCCGGCACAGTGGTCAACAGCGCATCGATCGCGGGGCTGGTCGGTGCGCCCGGCATGCCGGCCTACGTCGCTTCCAAGCATGCTGTTATCGGCCTGACCAAGGTCGCGGCCGGGGAGGTGTCGGGCGCAGGCGTGCGCGTCAACGCGGTCTGTCCAGGTCCGATCGAAACGCGCATGATCCAGGGCCTTGCCGAGCAGATCAACCCGCAAGACCCGGAGACAGTGCATAAGGGTTACCACTCGAACATTCCGCTGGGCCGTTACGGCCAGGCGGATGAGGTGGCCAATGTAGTGCTTTTTCTGTGCTCGGACCTTGCGAGCAACGTGACCGGTGCACAGTACGTGGTCGATGGCGGGCGAACCGCAAGCCCCAGAGGGGTGACCAGCAAACCGGATTAGCCCGATTCCCGTCTCGTGGCAGGAGCNGGACGATACGCCACGGATTGCGCACCTTTACCAGTTGCCGGCCATGGGACCTGCCGGGCACAGGGGCAACACCCCTGGCCTTTGCCCATGCCAGGCAACACTGAAACCTCAGCCCGCCCTGAGCTTTAACGAAACGCCATGTGANGCCAGATGCATAGCGAGATCGATCACGATCTTGATCACGACAAACACCACGATCGCCGTCACGGATAACGGCACGGACTGCGCCGCAAAGGCACCGATCAGAACGGTCAGGTGGATAAGGATGATCCGACCATAGGGTTTCCAGAAATAACTGGCGAACCCCTTTTCCAGGTATTCCTGCCGGCCAAAAAAATTGCGCCACAATGAAAACCCGTGACTGACAAGCAAAGCGGCGAAGAACACCGTGAGTGCCAGAAAATCGTGCTGTATCCAGAAACTGGATTTCGAGCCGAACAACAAGACAACAAATACCCCGTGAACCAGGGTGAACAACCCGTAGTGAAANACAAAAAATACAGTCACNCCNAATTTATCCTTCATAGAACTGGGATTTACCGCCCTGCCATTCAGAGTGAGCTTGGTTTCTGATCTCCCCCTGGCAAAGAGCATTTTTATCACCGTATAGAACCCGACGACGATGTTCTCCAGCCAGTACAAAAAGATGACATCGAATGCGTTCCAGCCGAGGAAAATTGCGCCCAGAAGCGGGATGAGATTCACCAGCACCAGGGCCAGCGCGCTCGGGACACGAAGTATGCCCAGCACCGNCGGCAACCCCGTGAATCGCTCGTTCACAGTGCTTCAGGAGGCGTGGTCGTGCCGCTCACACGATGTGATTCAGACTGTGGCGAGATTGTGAGAAATCCATAGTGTTGCCTGGACAGAGCGGAATTCTGAAAATAAAAGACGGTCCTGAATCTTACTTCAAACGCGTACTTTTGAGCCCATGGGCTGCCGGTAGTGGTCTCGCCCTTGAACTACCCGTTACCATCAGGGCCACACCCGTCTACACCCTTACAGACTGAGATCGAAGACCATGCAATTACCAGCTATGCCCTTTACGGTGACGACCTGGAAAGACATTGACCCGCAAGTCAGCCCAGGAGAGAAGGGGTTTTCGACCATCCGCGAATTCAATGCAGGAGAACTGCGCGTTCGCTCGGTCGAATACTCACCCGGCTACCTTGCCGATCACTGGTGTGACCGCGGGCACGTGCTTTACGTCCTGGAAGGCGAGTTGATCAGCGAGCTCAAAGACGGCCGGCGATTTCGACTGACCCCAGGAATGAGTTATCAGGTCTCCGATGCCGGCGACTCACCCCATCGATCGTCGACCAAAACCGGCGTCAAACTGTTTATCGTGGATTGAGACCCCTGGTGACCCGCCTGGCGTCACAACCCGCTGAGAAATTTCTCGATAGCGGCATTGACGATGTCCGGGTGGGTCATGTTCGGCGCATGACCGGCGCCGGCGACCCGCACCAGGCCCCGGCAATCCGGTAGCGCGGCCTCGACAATCTGCGCTTTGTCCAGGGTGATCGCCTGGTCGTCCTCGCCGTGGATCAGCAGTACCGGGCAGCGGATCTGGCCCAGCCGGTGGCTGATGTCCTCGCGTGCCAGCAGTGTTTGAGCCGGATACGCCACGGACGAGCGGTCGCGGGCGTCCCAGATGGCCTGCCATTTCGTGATCAGCGCAGGCTCCCCCAGAACCAGATTGCCGACGAACTCGCCGACTTCACCGAGTGGTTCGCCGCTCTGCCAGTGCGCCAGGACCTCCTGGTACTCTTTGATCTCTTCAGGTGTGTTGACGCCGGCCTCGCTGCCGATCAGCACGATGGCGCGCACCCGGTCACGGTGGGTGAGCGCCGCGCGCAGCGATAGAAAACCGCCCTGGCTCATGCCGACAAACACCGCCTCACCAATACCAAGATGATCCAGAAGTGCGACGGCGTCATCGGCCGAGTCCCAGTAGCTGAAAGGGCCCGTTGCCGGTGTTTCGCCAAAGCCGCGCTCGTCCCAGGCGATGCACCGGTAGCTGGCCGAAAGCGAAGCCACCTGCGCATCGAACATGGTCAGATCAAGGAAAAAGCCATGACTGAAGATCAGCACCGGACCCTCGCCTCCGGTGTCCGTGTAATTGATCGACTGGCCATTGACCTTGGCTACCGGCATGATTCGGCTCCTTCGCTCATCACTCTAGATCCTGGGTGTCGACAGGCGTACCCGGTGCATCAGTCTTTGGCCTTCAATATGTGAAGGATCCGAAGCTGAGTGCAGTACCAGTGTATTCAGCCAGGCGACAAAATCCCCCTCCTGCCACTCATGTTCGTAGCGCACTTCCCTATTGACGCTGGGTTGTAACGCTTGACTCAGGATCTCGAGGGGTGAGACAAACCCGTCGCTGGCGAATTTTTCGGCGACGTCAATTGAATTTTCTGCAAGCATGGTGCGTCGTCGTTGGAATCCAGCGCATGATTACGGCGACGGGCATCGTCTCGAGGTGCAGAACCGCAATGCGCTCACTCTGCTGCGAGATTGTCGTCAAGATATTCCGGGTCAACGTCTTTGACCTCTTCCGCGTCGAAGTTGAGTTCCACCTTGACGCCGTTGGGATCGAGTAGAAACAGCTGGTAAAGCGCCTGGTCATCAACTTGTCTCTTCCGAACAGAAACCGACTTACTGCGCAGGTGTTCCAGCATCTCGGCGAGTCCCGTACAACGAAAAGCGACGTGGTCAACAACGCCCGACCCGTGCACGGCTTCGGACTGCTGGCCGAGATAACTCTTGCGGGCATCTGAGACGTTCGGGCCACCGGTGGTCATGTGCACGACATCACGGTCCCCGATATAAAGCCATTTGACCGGAAACCCGAAATCCGGGTGTGGACCTTCTTTCAAGCCCAGCACCTCACACCACCACGCCGCGGTCTGTTCGAGGTTCTTGGGCTGAATCAGAAAGTGCTCAAGATGTTCAAGAGGCATTGATCTATTGTGTCCGTATGTCGCCCACCGCGGAACGGGTGCGCTCATGACATCCCGCTATCTTAAACCCAAATAACAGCGCCGTTATGGCCAGGACAACCCGGGGGGCCTAATCAACAGAGCCTCCACAATCCTCGTCTGTGATCTTTGAGGGCGACTTAGGGATGACGAATTTTTCGGGGATCTCAGACCGATCTTTGCCCCGGAGCTCGGTGGGGTTTTCTTGCTGGCTGGCTTCAGATAACGCCATAGAACAAGAACAATAAGTCGTTATTCCATCACTTGCAGGGATACGTTCCCCAGGCCCTCAAATTGTGCAACGATTTCATCCCCGGGTGTCACCCAATAGATATCCGTCGCCGTTCCGGTATTGTGCATCTGCCCGGCCTTCAGCCCGTCTCCATCGCGTGACCTGGCATTAGCTAGCCATACCAGCGCCTGCAGTGGATCGCCCAGTACATTGATCCCATATCCTTTGCGCAGACACTTGCCATTGACGAGAAGAGACACCTGCATCTGGATCAGGTCGAGATCACGCCAATCTCGATCACCGGCACCATAGACCAGGGCACCGTCTGTTCCGTTGTCTGCAATAACCGACCACACCTCCTGCTCCGGCCAATTTTCAAGGTGACCGGCGACGACTTCGATAGTTGGGTGAACTGCATGAACAGCCTCTTCGACTTCCGCTCGTTGGTACGGCGCCGAGCGGCGCGGCAAATCCTGGCCCAGCGTAAAGCCGAATTCGCATTCAATGACAATGGGCGGGTAATCCGAAGACTCAAGGACCGCCGGCTGGGCAAACAGATAATCCTTGAGCAACCGGGCGTAGTACGGCTCTTCCAGTTTGAGCATCTGCTGGATCTTTTCATTGGTACAGGCACAAAACCATCCCGCGGTCTGCAAGCCCAGGATGTCCACCAAACGGTCTTGCACAGCATAGGCGTCCTTAAGAGTCTGAGGCCGAATCTGAAGAGGAATACTCTCGATAACAGACTTTTCTACGCGTGCTTTTTTCAGTAGCTGAGCCGCCTGTTCGATCTGGGCTGGCGTCATGGTGTGCACTTTAGAATTCTCACAGGGCCCGATCCTTAGCGTGGTTGTCCAAACGACTGTTGCCGCCTTTCGTGAAAAGGCTCATTGGGGAGACGTTTGCCATTATTTTGTTTCAATCAATACCAAAGTGACCTTGCCGGTGACCGACAGACCGGATCGGTCACTGTCGAGCCCGCCATTGCTCACGTGTAATTCGGAACCCCGGTATGTCTTCCCCATAAGCATGTCGGATTCCCGTGTTCAAAAACCCGCTCTTCTCGAGCACCCGCCTTGAACTATTATTTTCGTGATCGATAACAGCCACGACTTCCTCAAGAGGGGAATCCTCAAATACAAATCGCAACACTCGTTCGACAGCCTCCGTTGCATAGCCCGTTCCCCAGGCAGCTGGTTTCAGAAAATATCCGATCTCTATCTCGCCCTCTGGTAACCGACCTTCGATCAGTAGTTCCCAGTCGGTATCGTCCCTGTCCGTTGGAAGAGGCAGCAATGCGACCGTGCCAAGACGCTCACCAGTAATCTGATTGCAGACACACCAAACGCCAACACAACCATCGCCGCCCCGACGCGTGTACAACCTCATTTTGTTTTTGATCTTCTCCTCTGGAACCACGCCTCCGGCATAGGTCATGACCTGCTCGTCCGTGAACATCTCTGTGACCAGGCCCACATCGTGAATCGAAAGGGGCCTTAAGATCAGGCGCTTTGTCGTGAGTTCAAGTTCCACGCGAGATGTTTTGGCCGGCTTTGAACAGTTTCATTCTTCTCTAGTTAAGCACAAATGGCAGTGCTGAGATCCACGAGAAAAAAAGCAGACCCGCAAAAAAACCCCCGCAAATCTACCGCAATCAAGTGGCCACACCATCCAACACATTGATTTAATGTTTTCAGGAAGAACGATAAGGTGAAGGTTTTTCAGTTGTGCTCATCATTACTTGAGACTACCAGTACGATAAATAATGACAAACAAGTCTCCTCAATTAGGAGATCTTGTTCAACACATAGATCATCTCACCCTCTACATCTTCCGGTGAATGGGTGGGTTTAATCTCCAGCCCCAGTTCAAGTTTCGCAATGATCCAGTTGAGAAACCCGTCAAAGGATTCCCGATTCCATACATGAACATGAATACTACGTTCACGGTGCCAATTAAAAAGTCTTTGACGTTTAAATGGATTTAACGGGAGTTTCATATCATCATAATATTCCAGAGGGAGATTATTTTCTTTGAAACAATTAATGACAGAATCAGGAGGTGTATGGAGAGGAAGACTCTTTAAGAATTCACGCAAATGAGAGTTACTGATTGTCGACTCACCCCGCCTGAAATCCCGCCAGAGGTGATGGTTGGAGGTCAGCTTTCGGTTCTTATCAAAGGTGCGGTCCTTATCAGGCACAGTCAAAAACAGCATTCCACCAGATTTCAGCATCTCACTACATCCCACCAGAAACCGGATGGGATTCACCAAATGCTCGATGAAATGATTGGCGATGAGGAAATCAAAATTCTCCGAAGCCAATGAACGCAAAGCGACAGCATCATTAAAGTCGATAATAAGTTCCGGCTCGACAATAGATTCTGTAACCTCCCCAAGTTCAGGGAAAAGAACAATAGCGTCTGATCTTGACAATCTATCTGCATATACGACCTCAGCCTGGTCTTTGTTGACTGGCAATGGATTGGTGAGCGCGCCAAACTCGATGCCGCGGCCCTCCAAATGCTCGAAAGCGAGATCTTCTTTTATTCCCATTGGTGTAGCATGTAGAACCATTGATGGTGGATCGTGCAGGAATCAAACCTGCGACCACCTGGTTAGAAGTTAGACACGCAAAAGTGCAGCCAACAGCGCTGTAACGAGTTTGTGCTCAATCTACTGTCCGCTTGAGTTAAAGGGACCGAACGGATGCCTGTCGTGTGGCAGCGCATTCTGACTCTTGAATCCGATACCGGCACGATCCGTTTGCTGCATCAGGTTCTCGTGTATACCCTTCATGGCATTGCGCTCGAGCTAACGCCGGAGCGAGGTGTCCGCCAGTGTTGCGTCCTGCCCGGGCGGCGCATTGTCGATGGCCTCTTCCAGAGATACCGCCGCCCGCCACTGGTCCGCCGAACGGGCCTTTTCTTCTGGGCCCACCTGATCGATGTTCCAGTAGATCTCAAGCACGTGACCGTCAGGATCACGAAATTCGACTGCGACCTGGCAGCCGGAGCGTCTTCGGCCGGCAAACTCGATCGGTACGTTGTGTTTTTCAAGATGGTCCCGCGCCCGAAACACCTCATCGAGAGTCTCCACCTGGAACGCCATATGATGAAGCTCGCAATTGTCGACCTCTCGCTGCGACCCGCCAACCAGCGCGACGCCGTGGTGATCGTGATTGAATCTCAGGAACACCATCTTTCCCGGCATCATGCTTTCCGGATAGACATCGGATACCCGAAAGCCCAGCACTTTCGTATAGAAATCAGCCGAGCGCTGAACGTCCTTGACCATCACAACGACGTGGCCGAGCTTGGTGATGGTGAAGGGCATCTCCGGTGGCGGAGAAAGCTGCCCGAGGGCGCTCAGATCGGGATCTTTGAGCCCTTCCTCGTCAACGAAGTCGCGCCTGGGTTTTCTAGACATGCTGTAACCTTCCTCGGCTTCTCCTGGCTGGTGGTGCGCTGGGGTCCGTTACACCCGATACCCCAACCAGCCGAGAGTTTGTTGGCCTGTAAATAGTACTACTGGCCAATTTTGCACGGTTCAGATCCCGCATGCCTGATCAGCCAAAGCAAAGATGAATACCGTGCTTGCGGGGCATTCCCTCAACGAAATGGCCGCATGGCATCCGACAACCTGACCAGTTTCAGCATATCGTAGCGCTCTTCGGTTTCGTAGGAATCGTATGCGAAGCGAAACCCGATCGTGTGGTTGGGCAGCAGCTGAATCAGCTGACCGCCGTAGCCTTTCATGGTCGGGATCCAGAACGCCTCGCCATTTTGTGATCGGTACGGCAGATGCCAGATCCCGCCGTAATAGTGGACTTCCCCATCGGTGGTCTCAATACCGGTCGGCAAGCCTTTTTTCGTTCTGACATTAAAGAACTGATCCAGCAGCCCGGGTGCCAGGATCTGCTGACCCTCGATGATGCCGCCCTCGAGAATCAGTTTTCCAAGCCGGGCAACGTTGTCCATACTCAACAACAACCCGGCGTCACTGAGCGGCACTTCTTTTTGAGGATCCGTCTCGATCGTATGAAAATTCACCGCGTGATGAATCCGAGCCGGCCGGTAGACTTCGTCGCGAACCATGTTCCAGATACGTGAATCGGGGCCGCGATGTCCCTTTAAAAGCGCATCCAGCGCGGCACCGGCAATATAGAGATCCTGGTCGCGATACCGTACGACGGTCCCGGCTGGCCAGGGGTAACCGGAACAGGCAAATGCGGCCCCATTTTTCTCATGCTGACTGGGTGCGACAAACCACTCGTGGTAGTGGGTATAGCCTCTCAGCGCCTCTTCAGATTCCTTGGACTGCCAGTCTTCGATCTGATAGTCAGCAAATACGCCGGCCTGCTCGTCATCAGCGGCCGCCGTCCCGACCCCCGTGGCCATGTCCAGGCAATGACCGATGGTGACGTCCGCCCAGACGGGGTTGTTTTGCGCCTCCGGCAAGAGATCGGCCACTCGAGCCTCACGCGGGTCCTCGCCGATCACCTGGGC
>PBDS01000015.1 GCA_002718155.1 Pseudomonadota bacterium | reverse complement strand
GGGCGGCTACATGCTTTTGTTCCAAGTCCCGCGAGCGGACTATGCGTTGCACCAACAACGTCTGGCTGAGCTCGATGTCCGGGTGGTGGCCGCAGGTGACATCAGCGAACAAGAAAGCGAAGCGATACATATTCACCCGAAAGATTTGCCTGGATGCCTTGTTGAACTGCGATGGTGTGAAAACGAACAGGAGCCAGATGGGGATTGGTGGCCAGTCGAAAGAGAATGGCAAAGTCACCGCAATACCGAGTTCGCGACCGCCATCTGTGGCGCAGAAATACAGACGCCTGACCCAATGGTCCTGGCGTTGAGGTGGGCTGAGGTGCTCGGTGTCTCCACAGAGATCATCGATGGCGATCCGACGATTCCGACCGCCGATGGACCGGTGACCTTCATTGAACCATTAGATGGACGTCCTGAAGGGCTGGGAGGCATCAATGTGAAAGTGTCAACGCCTGAAGTTGTTCTGGAACGTGCAGCGGATTACGGCTTGCAGTGTTATGAGCAAACCGTCGAAATCAGCGGTTTACGATTCCACCTCGCGCGGTGAACTCATCCCAGATGCAGCTCAGTGTGTTGCCCAAGCAATGGCGCTGGTGTGATGTTCCACCAGTCGCTGTTGGTTCTAAACGGAGCGCCAGGAACCGTAACTTCGACTTCGTTGGGTAACTGAGTTTTGCTCCAGTATTGAGCTGCTTGAAGATGCGGATCGTCGACTAGAGCGCTGACGGTGTTTACCGGTGTAATTGGAATCCCGCGACGTTGGCCCTCAGTAAATAGCTCAAGTCGGGTCCGACCGACAGTCAGTTCTTCTACCCATGTGTCGATCAGGTCTTGACTCTCCATTCTGACCCCGAGATCTTGGAACACTTCCTCCATGATGGTTTCATTTCCGGTCGTTTCGGCCACCCACTCGGCCATTGCGCTCCAGTGCCGGGGCATTAACACAATGATGGATACGAAGCCGTCACTGCATGGATACAGACCGAAAGGGCGGCCGAGATCTCGTCTGTTGCCCGAACGTTCCCGATGAACTCGGTCATCGAGGAAAACGGGAACTCCTGTTTCAGGAGCGAACATCAAGGCCGCTTCATGCATAGAGATCTCCACCTCCTGACCTGTGCCGCTAGTACGACGTGCACGTAAAGCTAGAAGCGTCCCCACTAGGGCGGAAGCGGCCGATGCGTGCAGGGCGAGCTGAAGGTGCCCAGCTGGGGCCACTGGCACCTTGTCTTGAAAGCCAGTTGTATATAGAACCCCGGAGGCCGCCCAACTGACAAGGTTGGAAGTTTTCCAAGCACGTTTGGGGCCGGTCAATCCGAAGGGCACGATGGTGGTTCTGATGGCGGTGTCGGGCAAAAGGTCCGCCGTGATCGGTGATTGTTCCGGCAGTCGATCCTCGAACACGACGTCGGCTTCGGACAAAATTTGTGCTAGTGCATCTCCGTCGTCAGGGTCAACAACCACACTCTGGGTTCCCATCCCAAGGTAGGCCCACCAGAGACTGTTCTCAGGTGGTTCGATCGACTCGGCGAACGGTGCGAGCGTTCTCAGCGGCGAGCCATGTGGTGGCTCAAGCCGAATGACCTCCGCCCCCAGTCCAGCAAACAGGCGGGTTGCGTAGGCGCCTGCAAGACCTGTGGTGTCGACCACCCGCACGCCGCTATATGGGCCCGCCATTACAGGTCCCTCGCGTCGTCGACGCCCGGTAGGAACAGGTGAATCCAATCATTCCATGGACGCGAAACTAGAGTTTCGGGTTCGATCTGCTCGAATGCCCCGTTCGCTGCAACCAACTCGGAGATTTCGTTGTCGGACATGCCCGCAACGTCAGACAATACTTCTCTCGTGTGCTGACCCAGTGAGGGCCCTGCATCAGTCCAACGTCCCGGGGTATCACTCAACTTCACCGCGCAGCCGCTGAAAACATCTCGTCCAAGACGAGCGTGTGGAGCAACCTGGTACCAGTTGCGGCTCATGGTGTGGGTGTCATGAAGTAGATCTTCGTTGGTTGATACGACGTGGGCCGCTACACCGACGCTTTGCAGTCGGTGAGCGAGATCGTGGGGGTCGAAAGTGCACGTCCAATCACTGATGATCCGATCGAGTTCTTCTCGCTGAGACATCCGGTGGTCCGCGCTATCAAATTCATTGCTGGTTGCTCCCATCAGCGATGAGAGAGCCTCCCAACTTTCAGTATCGGTCGCCGTGATAGCGACCCACCGCTCATGCCCCGCACACGGATAAACCCCCTGAGGTGCTCCCCACGATGAGTGATTCCCGATTCGACTGTGAATGGTCCCGGTTAGGTCGTAGTCCATGACAAAGGGGCCAAGAAGCGCGAGCGTGGTTTCGAATTGGCTGATATCGACGTGTACTCCCTGCCCAGTTATCTCTCGCTGCTCAAGTCCGGAAAGCGTTGCTATTGCCGCGTGGAGGGCCGACATGTAGTCGGGGGGAGCGACGGTCGCTATTCCTGCGGGAGGATCGGCTGCATGGCCTGTGAAGTCGTCGAGACCCACCAGCGGTGCTTGGTTAGGGCCCCAGGCCACAAACGGGTAGTAGGGCATCGCCGGGTCGCTTCCAAAGCCCGGTAACTGGACGTAGACGATATTCGGGTTAACTGCCGCTACTGATTCGTAGTCGAGTCCCAACTCGGTGAGAGCTCGGGCTCCGAAGTTAGCGAGGAACACATCGCATTCAGCGATAATGCGAAGGGCCGCGTCGCGTCCAGCGTCAGTTTTCAGCTCAAGTCCTACACTTCGCTTTGAAGCGTTCATTTCGGGCACATATGGGCTTGTGTCTGGAGCGGCGGCAGCGAGGTCATCGCGTTCTCTAACCCAAGCGGAACCGATAATTCGCACCACGTCGGGACTGAGTTGGGATTCGATCTTGATTACGTCCGCGCCGAAGTGGGCCATGAGTCGGCCACAGAAGGGGGACGCAATGGCGATCCCGAGTTCAAAAACGCGAATACCTTCGAGCGGCAATTGACTGGTGGTGTTTGACATCCCCTATTTGCCCTCTTTCTCTTCGTGGGTGACGTATCCCAATTGTCGATCACGTTTCCGAGCTTGACTGCTGCGCTCGCTGGGGTTCCCTAGGCCCCCACCCCCTGGGAACTCAATGATTAGATGGCGTCCTGACGGGACGATCGTATTCCCTTTTGCTGCCACTGGCGTCCCATCGTCCAGGGTCAGCCGCCCGGTCATCCCATTTTCGCCGCCGTGTCGGCCGCGAGCAGGATGTCGGACTCTTTCAAAAGTTGCACTAAAGACGAATTCTCCATCGCTTCTGTGGGCCAGTTCAACAACTTGGCCGAGGCCGCCTCGAAATTCACCGTCGCCTCCCGAGTCGGCTCGAAATTCTTTTTGCCAGAAAATCAGCGGTGAGACTACTTCGTTGATTTCCACCGGCATGTTCCTTACGCCGCTTGGAAACGCTGTGGCTGACAGCCCGTCCTGGCCGGGACGGGCGCCGGCACCCCCCGAGTTGAAGCTCATCATCATGAAAGACTCTGATCTTCCTTGGTCCCATTGACCGCTGGCCAACAGGTTCCATAGTGAACTGGTGCCTTCGGCGGGGACTTTGTGGGGCAGCACTTGGCCGAGGCACCCGTATACAGCGTCGGGAAGCATTTGGCCCATAACGTGGCGGATGTTTACTGCTGCTGGCCTTTGGGCGTTGAGAATGCAGCCTTCAGGGGCGGTCACTCGGATGACTTCCAAGGAGCCAGCGTTGTTGGGAATATTGGGGCCGACTATGCAGCGCACCCCAAACGATGTGTAGGCATCGGTATAGGACATCGGAACATTGATTCCCTGGGGTTGCACGGGGCTCGTTCCCTGAAAGTCGATAGTTACTGCCTGTGCCGTGATGGACATCTTGGTGACGATGTCCAATGGCGCGTCGACGCCGTCGACTCGCATGGAAGAGGTCCAAGAGCCCTGCGGGAGCGCTCGGATTTCTTCGAGCATCGCTGACCGTGAAGTCCGAATTATGTAGTCGCCCAGAACCTCAAGGTTCTCAAGGTCGTATTCGGCCATCATTTCAAGTAGACGGTCCGCCCCGACACGGTTGCATGCAGCTAGGGAATAGATGTCACCCATGACTTGCACACTGTCGCGGACGTTTCCTTCGATGATGGCAACAACATTGGGGTCGAATATTTCGTTGACGGCGAAACGCATTATTGGCAGCTGCAGGCCCTCGTGGAAGATTTCGCGGGACGCTGAACTGAAGCCGACGCCGCCTATATCGACGACATGGCTGGTGCATGCGAATAAGGCAACAATTTGGTCCTGTCGAAAAACTGGTGTGACGACCACTATGTCGAATAGATGACCGGTCCCTTTCCATGGGTCATTGGTGAGGTAGATATCTCCGGGTCGCATGGTGTGGGCGGGGAAGACGTCAATGAAGTGTTGGACCGAGGCCGCCATTGAATTCACATGCCCGGGTGTCCCAGTGATTGACTGCGCCAACATTCGACCTTGGGGATCGAAGACACCAGCTGACAGATCACCAGCTTCTCGCGTTGATGTGGAGAAAGCGGATCTGACGAGTGTCGTCGCTTGTTCTTGCACAACAGCGATCAATCGATTCCACATGATGTCTCGCTGTAGATCTTTCAGTTTGTGTGAGGTTTCGCGGTCGTTGTGGTTGAGCGTCGCTTTCTGACGGCGAACTTGGAGGTGCCCGTTCTCTGTGAGCCATCCCTCGTAATTGGCGGGAAGGACCGTGGTTGTTTGGTCTTCCACTATGAGCGCGGGGCCTTCAATTCGGACTTTTGCGAGGTGATTGCGATCGATTACGGATGCCGGACCACTCACTCCCGTGGCGATATCTGAAACCAACACCGTTGGCAGATCGGTAGCGGTTGGGAGAGGTCGTTCGGTCTTTTCGAGAGGCCGTTCCTCCTCAACGGAGGTGACAGTAACTACCCAGCTGAGGGCTTCGACGGCGAGACCCGTTATTTCCCTTCCGTAGAGGCGGCGGTATTCATCAACAAACGCCTCCTCAAATACTTTTTGAAGGTGTGACGCGTCAGGCGCCGGCGTTTGGAAAATCTCATGAAGGTCCAGATCGACTGTTATCTCATGGCCCTGACCCCTATAGCGCATGAACGCCTTAGCGCCGCGTGTTAGCTCTGCGTGTTTTGCTGCTCTTCGGACCACATCTTCTGCTTCTTGGAGCATTTCTGTGAGCATTGAGGACAGCTCTTCCACTACGAGATCATCGAGTCGAAGATGTCGCGTTCGGACGTTTTCGTGCGACGCGGGAGCGTGGAGGAACCCTATTGCGGACCCGACACCAGCGCCGCTAGGTATCAGGATGTCCTCGATACCGAGTTTTTCGGCAACACGGACGGCGTGGAGGGGAGCTGCTCCACCAAAGGCGATGAGAGTTCCTTTGGTGATGTCGCACCCTTGTTCGATTGCGTGGACCCGGGCGGCTGTCGCCATGTTTTCGTCTACGACTTCGGCTATCCCCAGTGACGCGGTATCGAGATCAAACCCATCGTCTGTCACTAGAGAAGATTCGATTGCGGTGAAGGAAGCTTCTTTGGTGAAGGTCAAGTCGCCCCCGGCAAACCGATCCGGCAGGATGCGACCAAGAGCAACATCGGCGTCGGTGACGGTCGGCGAGATCCCACCTCGGCCATAACAGGCAGGTCCGGGATCGCTGCCGGCACTTAGCGGGCCAACAGAAATTCGGCCGAGATTATCTAGCCGAGCAATTGAGGAGCCTCCCGCGCCGATTTCGACCATCTCGATAACCGGTAGCCGTAGAGGTATGCCGCTCCCAGCGAGAAAGCGGTACTCCCGGCCTATTTCGAATTCCCTTGAGGTCCGGGGTTGACCTCCGTTGATGATGCACAGTTTCGCTGTCGTTCCCCCCATATCGAAACTCAGCGCCCGGTCGATTTGAAATGAGCGAGCGAGTTCCGCAGAGAGGAGAGCGCCGCCTGCCGGTCCGCTCTCAACAAGTTTTACCGGGAAACGGAGGGCGTCATCGAGCGTTCCCAGGCCACCACCCGACTGCATCAACAGCATTGGACAACGCATTCCGAGCTCTCTGCGCCGCGATTCCAGATCATTTAGGTATTCAGCTACGAGGGGCTGAATGTATGCGTTTGCGCAGGCCGTCGAAAACCGTTCATATTCGCGAATTTCTGGGCAAACCTCACTTGAAAGTGTCACCGCGACATCGGGGCACAACGACTCGACAATGCCCCTAGCCAGAATCTCATGGCGGGAATCCAGGTAACTATGTAAAAAGCCGATAGCGATGCTTTCAACGCCCTCGTCGCGCAACGCCACTACCTTCGCCGCTAGTAGGTCCTCATCCAGCGTCAACAGCACATCGCCTGTTGAAGAGAGACGCTCGGGGATGCCGATGCGACGATCTCGAGGCACGAGCGGGTCGGGTCTCATCATCGCTAGGTCGTACTGTTCGAACCGATTCTCGTGGGCCATTTCGATGGAATCACGCATTCCAGCTGTCGTCAGTAGCGCCGTTTTTGCGCCTCGTCTTTCGATTAGGGCGTTGGTCGCGAGGGTGGTGCCATGAACAAAGACATCAACGTCGCTGGGAGCGAGCGATGCTTCTCTCAATACGTGGGTGACGCCTTCCAGTACCGCGCCGGCCGGCGCTTGGGACGTCGTAAGAAGCTTTTTGGTTATTAGACGATCTTCGATCTCGAGAGCAACGTCGGTGAAGGTTCCGCCTATATCCACGGCGACACGTACAGAAGTCACCTCCGCAGCCTAGGTCAGACCCGGATGGTCACATATCGAGGGAATCGAGCTGACGAGAGATTAGAAGCTTTTGAACTTCTGATGTGCCTTCGTATATTTGGTAGACACGAACGTCTCGGTAAATCTTCTCAACCAAATGATCTTCGAGGAATCCGGCGCCGCCGTGGATCTGAATGGCGCGCGAAGCAACTCGTTCAGCCATTTCTGAAGCAAACAGCTTTGCTATCGAAGCCGCTGTTGCTGAGTCAAGGGCGTGATCATGCAGGTCGGCTGCGTGTAGATACATCTGCCGACCAACCTCTACTTCGGTAGCCATTTCCGCGAGCTGAAAAGCTATAGCTTGATGTTCGAAAATCGGCTTCCCAAAGGTCTCACGCTCATCTGCGTACCGTTTCGATAGCTGGAGCGCCTGTCGGGCGCCGCCGACCGATTGTGCTGCTACGCCGATTCGCCCCAGCGATAACCCTTCAAGTGCGATCGCCAAACCGCGCCCTTCCGCTCCTAAAAGATCTGTGGCAGGGATTCGCATAGCGTCAAAACGAATTTGGCATGTGTCGTTGGTTCGGTGACCGAGTTTTCGTTCAGTACTAACTACCTGGTAGCCGGGATTATCCGTCGACGTGATGAAAACACTGATCTCAGATTTGTTGGCTGCGGAATCGGTTACAGCAACGATCATTGCAACGTCTGCGGATGATCCAGCGGTAATGAGGGCTTTGTGTCCGTCGAGTACGTATTGGTCTCCNTCNCGNGTCGCNCGTGTGGAAATTGCAGAAGCGTCTGAGCCGGTGTGGGGTTCGGTTANGTGGATCGAACCNAGCCACTCGCCTGAACAGAGCCGNGGNAANAATCGCTGTCGTTGNTCNGGNGAACCGTAACGCTCTATGGCGAGCGCTACCGGCGAGTTGTTNGCTGCCATCATGTTGCTNATCCCGCCGTCGACNGCAGCGATNTCNTCGATGGAAAGGGCGTANGAAACGAAATCCAGGCCCGACCCGCCGTAAACAGGGTCGATGATCATGCCCATCAGTCCCAGCTGCCCCATCTGTCGATATAGATCTCGCGGGGGACCGCCTGAGGCTTCCCACTCGCGCACGTGCGGGGCGATCTCACCAACGGCAAATTTTCTAGCTACAAGGCGAATTGCTTCCTGCTCGGCTGACAAGATCATGATTCGACGTTAGGNGGTCAATGGGAACTGATGTCGCCTTCGATAACGTTTTGGCTATGGCGAGCGACGACCAACGAGCTTCCCCTCCCGATGGGTTGAGTGGCAAGGGCCTTCGGATAGCCGTTGTCAGTGCTTTGTGGAACTCGGAGATTGTCATCCGCCTACTTAACGGCGTTGAGCGGGGTTTGGCGATGGTCGATGCGAACATTGCCGAAAGCGTCTCGGTGCCTGGATGTTTTGAAATTCCTTTAGCGTGCCAAGCGCTGGCGCGATCAGCGGCATTTGATGCAATTATCGCTGTTGGCGCGGTGGTTCGAGGCGAAACCACTCATTATGAAATTGTTTCTGATGCGGTGGCAACCGGTGTGCAAGCGGTACAGCTAGAGACGGGAGTCCCAATCGCCTTCGGCGTCTTGACTGTTGAGTCCCGGGCCCAGGGATTGGCCCGGTCCNAAGAAGCTGGTGGTCACAACGTAGGAGAGGAATCGGCGCTCGTCGCGGTCGAGATGGCTCGACTTGCCGAGAAGTGGCGCTGATCAGCGCGCTCGACTATCGCGTCTGACAGATTTCGACTCATAGTCGTGAAGCGTTCACTTCGAATACGCGGAGTCTGGACTGATACGGTTTCCCCAAAAGACGTGGAGCGCTCGACGCTCAAAGGGGAATCTATGCGGTACTACTCCTGTGATTCGCATGTGGTTGAAGCAGCCGAAATCTACGACGGCCTCACCGACAAATTTGGTGATCGTGCGCCTTTCATTGAAAAGGACTACCAAGGCAAGCCTGGAACTTGGCTAGTGCTACCTGGAGGAATGCAGACGTTGCCCGTAGGCCGCCTTGGAATAGCAGGCGCTCGACTTGATGATCCGGCGACTCACGAACGAATAGCGATGGGCTACGACGGATTCAATCCGGGGGTCATGAACCCAACCGCTCGATTGGACGAACAAATCACCGATGGCATCGTTGGTGAAGTCATGTATCCCAGTCTGAGCATGTTTACCTTCGCTATTCCCGACCCTGAAGTGCGCGATGTCGCCTTGCAGCAGCACAACGATTGGGTACTGGACTACTGCTCCGTGGACCGAAACCGACTAATCGGCATCGGATGCCTTCCTCTTCCTGACGTCGATAGAGCGATAGCTGAAATAGAACGGTCCGCTGAGCGCGGGGTCCGAGGTTTCGCTATCCCAACTCACGTCGATCCATCGTTGCCGTACTGTGACCCCGCCTTCGATCCCTTCTGGGCTCGGGCCCAGGAATACGGGGTTCCCCTCACAATGCATATCTTTACTGGGCAGACGCTCGACGGTGGGCTTCCTAAGCATTGGGGAACACCAGGGGGGCATCTAAAGGGGTACACCCTCGCTCACACGACCGCCGTTAACACCATGATCGATCTCATTTGCGGCGGTGTAGTCGAACGTTTCCCCGAACTGAAATTCGTTATAAGCGAATATGAAACCGGCTGGGTGGGGCACACCCTGCAACGGTTGGACCATGCCGCGTATCGAACGCCGTGGGAAGTTTCCGACGAATTAACGATGAAGCCATCAGAGTATTTTGATCGAAATTTTTGGGTGACCTTCGAAGACGACCGAGAAGGCATAGCAACTCGTCACGCGATTGGTGTCAGCAACCTCTTATGGGGTAACGACTATCCACATCACGATTCGATATGGCCTAATTCGAGACCAATTCTTGACGAGATCCTTGAGGGTTTACCAGAGGAGGAAAAGGAGGCGATGGTGTGGGGAAATGTCGTCGACCTGTATGGGATAGATCCCGACACTCTGCCGTCCGCTGCCTGATCTCAAGCAAGTAGATGAGCGATAATGGCGTCACCCACGCGCGCGCCTGCCTCCATCGGTCCGAAATGAGTAAGGCCGTCCATTGGGAATAGTGTTCCAGATCCGAGATGCACTGCGATTGGCTCGGCCATTGCTGGAGGCATTTCGTTCCCAGTGCCAAGAACCTCACCCCTTGCCACCACTATTGGTGCAGTGATCGATTTCAATTCGGTGAAATCAGTCGCTGTTCCTGAACTGAAGATTTGAGCTTCGACTTCCCCTGAACAAGTCAGTGAAACTCCACTTGCCGTCTCTTGCGTTCCGAGTGTCGCATACCCCCACACAGCGGCTTCCTCGCATTGAGAAAACGGTGGCTTGCTGCGCAGACGCTCGACGAAAGAGTCCAACGAGGGAAACTCGTTGCGGCGGCGCCGAGCCGCAATGACGAGGGGGTGATCGCCGTCGGGTCGCTCGTACTCCTCGGGAACCATTACCGGTTCAAAAAGCCACATACGCCGAAACATGCCCGGGTTCTCGAGTTCTGTCCGCACGAGAGTCGCCCCGCCCAGCGAGTGTCCAACCGCGTCTATGGGCTCATCACCGACAACCGCCACAGCTAACAGGATCTCTGTGACTAGGCGGGAACGCTCGACGTCCAGCGGAGAACTTTGTGTGCGGGAGGCACCGTGCCCGCGAAAATCCAACCCGAAACAATGACGGTGTCTCTGCAGCACCGGTAGGACCGTCGTCCACATTGCAGCGTTGAGCCCATTCCCATGAGTCAGCAAGAGGGGAGGGCCCTCCCCGCCAAAGTCGTGAAGGACTCCGTGTTCACCGTCGCCGCCTTGAAGAAGATGCATCGCAAATGAGAATAGCTATGCGCGACAATTGAGGATGGCTTCCTTTGAATATGAGAACACAGAAATTCACTTTGATGAACACGGCAGCGGTTTCCCCGTGCTGCTGATTGCCCCGGGCGGTATGCAATCGGCGGCTTCGTTTTGGGAATCCACACCCTGGAACCCGATTAATCAACTGAAGGAGAATTTTCGAGTGATCGCCATGGATCAGCGAAATGCCGGACGGTCTAGCGGACCGATCGCTGCATCCGATGGCTGGGCCACTTACACCCGAGACCAGTTGGCGCTGCTTGATCACTTAGAAGTGGACGAGTTTCACGCGGTTGGAATGTGTATCGGTGGGCCGTACGTGATGGGGCTGATCGAAGCCGCGCCGGAGCGAGTTGCCGCCGGCGTGCTGTTCCAAACCATTGGCCTGAGCAATAACCGGGAAGCGTTCCACCAGATGTTCGATTCCTGGGCGAAGCCACTCTCAACTGTTCGCCCCGATGTAAGCGAAGATGTTTGGGCACAGTTTCGGAGCAACATGTATGACTCGGACAAGTTTCTCTTTAACGTTGATGAAACTTTCGTTTCGTCGGTTGGGACACCCTTACTGATTTTCGAAGGAAACGATCTGTACCACCCATCGGACGCTTCGTTGCGAGTGGCGGAGTTGGCGCAAAATACAACGCTGATACGTGAGTGGAAATCTGGAGCGGCTTTAGATTCTGCGATGACCGCCTTTCATGACTTCTTGGTTGAGGGGGCCGCCGACGACGACTAGTACGCGGTAGCGTCCAAGAATGAGCGATCTAAGAGGAAAAGTTGCTGTTGTCACAGGGGCAAGTAGAGGTATTGGCGAGGCGAGCGCTCGGGCTTTGGACTCGATCGGAAGCCAAGTAGTTCTGACGGGCCGCACCGTCGACGATTTGGAGCGTGTGGCNGGGGNCTTGGAGAACGAACCAATTGTCATCCCAGCGGATTTAGCGAAGCCGGAAGCCGGGACAGAATTAGCGAACCGGATTCTCCAAGAGGTGGAGGGGGTTGACGTACTGGTGAATAACGCCGGAATTCCGATGCGTAGGATGCCCGAAAAGTTAACTGAAGAGGACATTGATTTAGTGTTCGCTGTCAACGTCCGGTCTCTTCTCACCTTGTCCATTGGTCTCGCCGATTCCATGAAGCTGCGAGGCGGTGGTTCCATCATCAACGTCAGTTCGGTGGCTGGTGTTCGAGGCCCTGGAGCACGAGTCGCTTACGCGGGCACTAAAGGTGCTGTTGACGCAATGACTCGAGCGCTGGCTTCGGACTGGGGGCCAGACGGAATCCGAGTGAACTCAATCGCTCCCGGCCTGATAGCTACAGCTATCTGGGAGGAAAGCCGGAACACTATCCCCGGATTGATTGAAGAGATGGAGGGGCAGATCGCACTGAAACGGTGGGGTTTCGGTGACGACATCGCTGATGTTGTCACCTTCTTCGCTACCGACAGTTCAAGATATGTGACGGGGGAGACTCTGGTGGTTGATGGCGGCCTCGCTCGGGTGTCGGCATCNGCAACTCCCCAGGTGCTTCCTGAGCTGATCGAATGAGCAATCAACTTGATTACGCGTTGTTCGACCAACTCGAAAACGACGGATCGACCGCTATAGCTGAGTCCTACCGATATCACCTGGATTTAGCGGAACGCGCAGATCAAGCNGGGTTCACCCATTGGTTCAAGTCAGAACACCATCACGTGCCACTCGATATTGCGCCAAGCATCAACGTATTTCTCAGTGCCGTAATTCAGCGAACCAAAAGAATCAAGGTGGCGTCATTGGTTCATTTGCTCCCGTTTTATGAACCGATGCGGCTTTATGAAGAGCTTTGCATGCTCGACCACTTAAGTGAAGGTCGGCTTGAAATCGGGTTCGGCAAAGGAATCAGTCCGGCCGAGCAGCTGCTTTGGGGTGTGCCGAGCGAAGAAGCAGCAGCCAGGACCGAAGAGAGCTTGGATTTTGTGCTGTCAGCGATGCGACTCGCAGCGACAGAAGGCCTTGGCTGCCTATTCAGCTACCAGGGCAACTACTGGTCCTCGGTGGAACGTCCTTTAGAGATCGGCCCATACCAAACTCCCCATCCGCCGCTATGGCGTCCCGGAACGTTATCGACTGCGGCTCAATTAGGTGCGAGTACGATCCTCCCAGGACCAATCCCGGTGATCCCAGGGCAGGTCGAGGCGTACCTGAGGGAAGCTGATGGTCGCAAAGCAGGCGGCCACACACCGTTGCTTTCGACCTTGCGGCGAGTGGTAGTCGCCCCGACCGATGAAGAAGCCACTGCAATCGGAGAGCGGGCATGGCAGCGGTTTGACCACAATCTCACGAAATTGATGCGGAAGTATGACCTGTGGCCTCCAAGTCTTGTCCCCAGCTTTCTGGGAGACGTCGGTATGGCTCACGGAACGGAATCATTAATCGCGGGTTCACCCTCGCGTGTGCGTGAATACTTCGAAAGATTCGGGGAGGAATCCGGCTTGGATCACGTGACAATTTCGCCAGCTTGGGGCGACATCACTGGCGAGGAAGCTTTACGAACGATGGATCTTTTTGTGGAACAGGTAGCTAATAGCTAATCGCTTAATTCCAGCGACGAATAATCGAGACGTTCTGGACCCTCGTCGGTCACCAGGACCTGGATTTCTAGCTTTACCCCTTCACCTCCGGCTCGGTCGCCCACGAATGATTCAACGCTGAGAACCATGCCAGCCTCAAGCGCAGCATCGTGACCGCGAGCGGTCCAAGACGCTGGCATCACAATGTCTGGGTATTCGTCGCATTGGCCGACCCCGTGAAACAGACACGAATAGTGCCGGTACCTGTCGGGATCTGGGAGCAGGGCCTGATGGGTTAGATCATGAAACGACCGGCCGGGTGTCAGCAACGCGCAGTTGGTGGCGATGACCTCATTGGCAATCGAGTGCAGGTTGGCTTGCTGGGGTGTTGGTGCCCGGTCACCGGCGATAAGGGTGCGTGAAATATCGCACATCATGCCGTAAGCGCCGACAAGATCGGTGTCGTAACCGACCAAGTCGCCTTCTTCGATGACGCGGCTGCTGGCTTCTTGCATCCACGGGTTGGTTCGCGGGCCCGAGGCAAGGAGTTGGGTTTCGATCCACTCGCCAGCTCGACGAATGTTGCCGGCATGGAGCATTGACCAGACCTCGCGTTCTGTCATTCCCGGACGGAGCGCCTGCTTCATTTCCAGCATTGTGCTTTCGCAACTGTGGACCGCACAGCGCATCGCTTTGACTTCATCCGGGCCTTTGATGCGCCGTGCTTCCTCCATCACCTCATAGCCGAACCCGATCTCCAAACCTGACTGAGCGAGAAGCTGATGCCCTGGGCCGTGGAGCATGTCGACGGCGAGGCGGAGATGTCCTCGCTGGTGTTGGTGAACCACCGCGATGATCTCATCGGCCCACCGTTGAGCGATCTCTTCATACCTCGGACCGCACAGGAAATAGCTGACACCGACTGCTGGTCGCACTTCGTCCACCACGTGACTGTGCCCATTCAGGAATTCGGTGTTCGTGTAGTCCCAAACTATTACGTGGCCGTCGGCTGAAACGTACGCGTATCTGGCACCGTTGTGCATCACCCACAGCTGCATGTTGGTGGTGTCAGTGGCGTAGCGGACGTTTAGCGGATCAAAAAGCAGAATGCCGCCGTAGTCGTATTGCTGAAGCGTATGGATGAGCCGCTCGAGTCGGTCTTGTCGCATTGTTGGCAGATCCGGTAGCTCTAGTCCCNCCTGTTTCCATTCGGAGATACACGGTTCTCCCGGCCCAATGTTGAGGTGATGTCCTTCGTTGGCGGCGCTGACGAATTCCGCTGTTCCATCGCCGACTCGTTGAATCGTCTGTGAAGTGGCGTGTCGCTGCAACGCTGCTTGCAAACTGGAGGTGATTTTGTTTGGCATCTCAGTTCCTCATGCGCGTACCGGATGGATCGAGTAACGGTTCAGTGAGCAGGGTGGCGCCGCGTAGCACACCGAGAATTTCTATCTGCCAGCCTTCTGAGATTGCTCCAAGTTCGGCCGGAACATAACCCAGAGCTACCGACTGGCCGGAGTGGTGGGCGTAACCACCCGATGTCACCCATCCGACAACGGTTCCGGCATGCCAAATTGGTTCGTCCCCGAGTACGTCAGCCGCAGTTTTGTCCTGGGCTAGGTCGATGGTCCAACACCGCAGACTTTTCCTGTGTGCCCTTCCCTTGGTCTTCGAGAGTGCTTCGGCGCCTATGAAGTCGCGAGTTGTGTCAACGAACCGGTCAAGTCCCGCCTCATATGGGTCATAGATCGGACGATACTCGCGGGCCCATGAGCCGAATCCTTTTTCAAGTCGAAGACTGTCTAGTGCGGCTGCTCCAAAGGGCTGGATTCCAAAGTCGCGTCCCTCCTCGAGCAGAAGATCTAATAGATAGCGTTGATAACTAGCCGGAACCCAAAATTCGTACCCGAGGTCCCCGGTAAAGGTCAGTCGACCCGCAATTGTGGGAGCAAACCCGACTTCCATCCGCCGAAATGCCATGAATCTAAACGCTTCGTTGGACACGTCTACTGAGACGCAACGTTCGAGAAGTTCTCGGCTGTTCGGTCCAGCTATCGATAGCCCCGCCAGTTCATAGCCGCAAGTCCGATACCGTGCCGGTTCGCCGTTCCACTCCGCGAGCATCCGATCGAAATGGCGTTCGTAGTAGCGTTCAGCGACGCCCGAGCCAAAGACAAAGAATTGTTCCAGCTCATCAACATTGGATGTTGCGCCACCCACGACGGTTCCAACGGGTCCCTCTGGTTCACCATGAGAGGGGGGCAGGCACCCAACAGTGAGGTCTCCGATCAGACCGCCCTTCGAGTTGAGCATCGGCGTCAAAGAGAGCCGCCCGTGGCGAGGAATGCGTCCCGCAAGCACCCATGAAAGGAAATCTCGAGCCCCGGGACCGCTAAATCGAAACTTGGAGAACCCGGACGTCTCCGTCACGCCAACAGAATTCCGGACGAGGTCACTTTCTTGAGCGACACGATCCCAGGCGTTTGATCGATGCCATGTCAGCTCTTCGGTGGGATCCAATCCAGGACGCTGGAACCATTGGGGTACTTCCAGGCCGTACGAATCACCCCACACAGCGTTGAATTCGCTCCACCGATCGTGCGCAGCGGTCGTTTGTAACGGTCGGCCAATTGGGAGAAATTCGTTTGGGTAGGTGATTCGAAATCGACGCCCATAGTTTTCGTTGACTTTGGCTCTCGTATAAGCCGATGTTGCAAAATCGCCGTAACGACTGACGTCCATTCCCCAAATGTCGAAGCCCGGGTCGTCGTCTGTCATCCAATTGGCTAGTGCTAGTCCCACCCCGCCGCCCTGGGATAAGCCAGCCATCACAGCACAGGCGCACCAGTAACCCGGAAGTCCTCGGACCGGTCCGAGCAGTGGATTGCCGTCGGGAGAGAAGGTAAATGGCCCGTTGACGACTTGTCGTAGGCCGGCGTCGGCGAAGATGGGAAAGTGCGCGAAACCGACATCAAGGTTTTCGCTGATGTGTTCAAGATCTGGGGGGAGGAGCTGCATGCCGAAGTCCCAGGGAGTCTCTTGAGGCGACCATGCCCGGCCGTCATGCTCGTAGGTGCCAAGCAGTAAGCCGCCGCCTTCTTGACGCATGTAAATCTCGCCACCGAAATCAATGCTGTGCAGAAACTGATGTCCATTGGCTTCGTTGTAAGCCGCTACTTCGGGGAGGTCTTCAGTGAGAATATAGGTGTGTTCCATCGCCAGCACCGGTAGCTCGATGCCCACCATCCGTCCTACTTCACGGGCCCAAAGCCCGCCAGCGTTGACGACGTGTTGACAAGAAATCGATCCTAAATCTTCACCGGTGCTGGTTCGGATGGTGTGAACGCGCCAGTTCCCCTTGGAGTCATGATCTAATGCTCTGACCCAGGTGTCCCGATGAATTTGAGCGCCGTTATCTCGGGCTGCTTTGGCGAAGGCGTGGGTTACTCCTGAAGGATCGACGTGACCTTCGTGAGCGTCGTACATTGCCCCGACGAAATACTGCTCGTCGAAGATCGGGAGGAGTTTCTTGGCTTCGGCTACCGATAGCAGTTCGGTTTCCATGCCGAGGTAACGGCCCCGGGCATGAGCACTCCGAAGCCAATCCATTCTGTGTTCGTTGTCGGCGAGCATGATTCCGCCGG